>NZ_VDMS01000002.1 GCF_006346395.1 Nocardioides plantarum | reverse complement strand
ACGACGAGAACGACACGGGACGACTCCAGGCAGCAGGGACCCCGAGACGGGGGTCGGCGGGTGCTGCCCGGGGAGTGGGACCACCGGGACCTCTGCAAGAGGGACTGCTCGGGGACCGGCGAGCCCAGGGGGCTGAGGACGGGGCACGCACCCGCCGAAGTGTCCGGGACCGAGAGGGAGCTGATCGCGTGCAGTCCAACCATAGTACAGGTGTTCGATTAAAAGCGCAAGACATGCCGATCGGTTGCTCGTGCTCGTGCGGCGGGAGGGGCGCCCTCCTGGCAGACCGGACCCCACGATGCTCCTACGAAGCCTCAGCGCCGACCCGAGCCGGTCCATGTGGCCAGCCCTTCTCGGCGGCTCTCTCCTTGTCGCGTCGTGGCCGGATCGCCCCGGCGTTCTGACGCCAGGCGACGACGTACCCCGATCCGCGGTACCCCGATCCTCGGCGGCTCGCGCGCCCTCAGGCAGCACCAACGGGCACTATCGCCTGAGTGTGCATCGGTACCGCGACCCCGGCCAGGCAGAGGCGACACTCGCGATCTCGAATCCAGTGATCCGGTAGAAGTCGACGGCGTCGCCGTCGGTCTCGGCTACGAGCTGGCGCAGCGCCAACTCGGTGAACGCGGCGTGAAGCAGCGCGCCCGCGTGTCCATGGCGCTCGTGTTCCAAGGAGGTTGCCAGGTGCAGGAGTTCGGCATCAGGTCGGTCGTTCGAGATTCCGGCGACGGACACCAGCTCATGGTCGACCGACCAGCCGTACAAGTCGCGGTCAGCCCGGGCTTCGTACGCCCCCAGCTCCTGCTGCGCGGAGTGATCGCTCATGGCGCGCCGCAGCAATGCCGCTACCGGTTCGGACAGCAGCACCCCGGCAACGAACACGGCACAAGCGTAAGGGCGGCTGGCCTGCCCGCGACTCGGCATGACCGTCCCGTGGGGCAGCGGAGATGGACGGCACGGGTGACTACCGAGCTCGAAGGTCCGTGTCATCTAGTGACCCGATTCTTCGACCGTCATCGTGCCGAGCTCTTGTCGACCGACCCTGCAGCACACGGCCACCCGTCCCAGACCGCGGAGTAGCAACGCTCCCCGTCAGTGGCGTGCGTGGCCAGGACGTCGTGGACCAGACGTGGGGCATCTCGACCACGACGGAGCGACACCTCCACGTACGCCCCATAGCCTGTGGGCACCACGGTGCTCACTGACGGCTGCTGGTTTCGTGGGTCTCTTCGGACCCAGGCGGCGTCCAGCCTCGACGCGAGCCGGGCGGCACTGCTGACGTCCGACGCCAGGGTCACGCCCGGTGGTAGGTCGGCGCCTGGGGTCACGTTCGGATCGTAGTGACGACCAGCGTGCTCGTCGTCCGCAGCGGCGCCGGGTCAGCTCAGCGTGAACGTGTAGGAGTAACCCCCGTCCAGCGTCGGCGTGTCGAGCACGGTCTCCGCACCCCGCTCGACGGTGAACTCGTCGACCAGGTCGTTGAGGTTGCTGCCGCCCGTCTCTCCCTCCGGCGCGAGCTCGCGGCTGCTCGACACCGCGACCTCGCCGCCGCCGACGCGGGCGACCTCGAACGTGAGCGTCTCGCCGATGCTGTCCACGGTGACGCTGGAGCCGACGGAGGCCGGCAGCGTCGTGGTCCGCGGTGTCGGTGTGTGCTCGGGATCCCACCCGTTCCAGTCCGAGCTGACGATCGTCAACGTCCCGCCCGGACCGGGCCCTTCGGTCCCGCTGTCGTCCGACCGGCAGCCCACCACGCCGAGCGCGGCGAGAGGGGCCAGCACGACGGTGGTCAGGAGTCGGGTCGTCGATGCGGTCATGGGGTTTCCGACGGCCGGGTGGCCGCGGTGGTTCCCGAGCGAGCGTCCGCACGACCGTGCGCGTCGGCTGGTCTGCACGCGGGTCGTGGGACACAGTGGCGCGACCGACCGACCTCCACCGGGCGGCGTACGACCGAGGAGAACCCCATGACCGAGGACCACGACCTGCGAGCCCTGCGGTTCCGTGTCGAACGGCTCGAGCACCTGGTGGTCCAGGTGACCTGCTGGGCGGCCTGCCTGCTGCTGGTCGTGGGGTCGCTCCTCGACTACATCACCGCCCGGAACGGATCCGACGAGCAGGAGGTGACGCCTCGGTTGCTCACGACGGGGTTCCACGCGATCGGCTACCGCAACGACGAGGGCGACACCGACGGGTTCACCATCGCGGTCGGGATCGGGTTCCTCGGCCTGATGGTCGTCACGCTCGTCGTGGTGTGGCTGCTGCTCGCCATCGCGGCGGGCTCGACGTCCGACCGGACCGTGCGCCTGCTCGGGATCGCCCTGACCCTCATGCTGATCGGTACGGCGGTGGCGGGGGTGTTCACCCTGATCGGTCTGGGCAGCGACGACTACACCGGGTACGACGTCGGCTGGGGCATCGTGGTGTTCGCGGCGGGCGGGGCCCTGTGCCTGGCACTGTTCTCCCGGGACCTGCGCCGGTGGTGGGACCCGGCCCTCGCGGCCTAGGCCCTCACTAGGGTGGCTCGGGTGACCCACGAGCCGTCCCAGCCGCCCGCGTCCGCCGCCACCGACGACCATGTCCTGGCCGCCTGGCTGGCCGAGGAGGCCGGACGCCGTCTGCTCGAGGTGCGCGAGGAGGGGCTGGTCGACCGGGAGCTCAAGGACGCCGGCGACGCCGCCGCCCACGAGCTTCTCGTGGCGCTGCTGGCCGAGCACCGACCGCACGACGCCGTGCTGTCCGAGGAGGGCAAGGACGACAAGGTCCGGCTGACCTCGCAGCGGGTGTGGATCATCGACCCCCTCGACGGCACCCGTGAGTTCTCCGAGCCGCCGCGCGAGGACTGGGCCGTCCACGTCGCGCTCTGGGAGCGCGGTGCCGGTGCCGGTGCTGGTGCTGGTGCTGGTGGAGAGGGTGACCTGGTCGCCGGGGCGGTCGCGCAGCCGGCGCTGGGGGAGACCTTCACGACGGGCGCGCCCCCCGTCGTACCCCTCAGCACGAGCGAGAGCGTGCGGATCGCGGTGTCGCGCAGCCGCCCGCCGCAGTTCGTGCACGGGCTCGCCCGCGAGCTCGACGCGCAGCTGGTGGCGATGGGGTCGGCGGGGGTCAAGGTGCTGTCGGTGGCGCGCGACGTCACCGACGCCTACGTCCACGCGGGCGGGCAGTACGAGTGGGACAGCGCCGCTCCCGTCGCCGTCGCCCGGGCCGCCGGCCTGTTCACCAGCCGCATCGACGGCACCCCCCTGCGCTACAACCAGGACGACGTCTACCTGCCCGACCTCGTCGTCTGCCGTCCCGAGCTCGCCGACCGGATCCTCGCCTGGATCTCCGACAACGACGTCCGGTGAGCGGCGTGAGCGTCCGACACGTCCTCCTCGATGCCGACGGCGTGCTCCAGGACCTGCCGGGCGGCTGGTTCGAGCGGCTCCGTCCGTGGCTCGGCGACCGGGCCGAGGAGTTCATCGAGCAGTCGTGGATCGACGAGGTGCCGTGCCTGCGCGGTGAGGGCGACTTCTTCGACCACCTCACCGCCCACCTCGCGGCCTATGACGTCGACGTCGAGGTGGGGGAGCTGTTCGCCTCCGTGTGGACCTCGATCGAGCTCGTGCCGTCGTCGATCGAGCTGGTCCACCGCCTGCGCGCGGCCGGGTACGGCGTCCACCTCGGCACCAACCAGGAGCAGCACCGGGCGGCGTACATGCGGACCGCGCTCGGCTACGACGAGCTCTTCGATGTCTCCTGCTACTCCTGGGAGCTCGGCGCGGTGAAGACCGAGCCGGTCTACTTCGAGCGGGCGCTGACGATGATCGGCACCGTGCCCGAGGAGGTCGTCTTCGTCGACGACCGGCTCGAGAACGTCGAGACCGCCCGCTCGGCGGGGCTGGCCGCGGTCCACTGGGACTTCACCGAGGGACTCGCCACATTGGAGTCGCGACTCGGCGAGCACGGTGTCAGGGTCGGGTCATGACGTCCTTCATCTCCCACACCACCATCGACTGCCACGACGCCTACGCGCTCTCGGAGTGGTGGAAGCCCGTGCTCGGGTACGTCGACATCGAGGGCGACCCCAACGAGCCCGGCCACGAGGAGTGCATGATCCGCGACCCCGCGACCGGCCACCAGCTGCTGTTCATCGAGGTGCCCGACGCCGACCTGCCCGACAAGCGGATCCACTTCGACGTCGCGGCACGCGAGGGCACCCGCGAGGCCGAGGTGGCCCGGCTCGTCGAGCACGGCGCGACGGTCGTCGCCGACCACCGCGGCATCCACGGCCCCGGAACCGGCTGGGTCACCCTGGCCGACCCCGAGGGCAACCAGCTCTGCGTGATCCGCAACCAGGAGGAGCGAGAGAGCAGCTGAGAGCGAGGAACGAGCTCTCAGCGTCGCGAACGAGGGTTGAGCAAGGCTCGCGGCCGAGGAACGAGGCCGCGAAGGCCGCGTCGAGACCACCGCAGCCGAAGGTCGGCCCGACCACCGGGCAGACGGCTCAGCCAACCCTGTCGAGGAACTCGAGCAGCAACCGGTGAACGACCTCGGGCTTCTCCATCGGCAGGAAGTGCGAGCCGCGCAGCTCGACGTACTCGGCGTCGCTCATCCGCGCCGCGGCCGTGGCCATGTCGCGGGCGCCGGCGAGCACGTCGTACGTCGCGGCGACGAACACGGCCGGCACGGAGATCGACGACAGGGAGACCCGGGCATGCCGTGACGTGCTGAGCGCGAGGTGGAAGTACCAGTCGAGGGGGGTCGTGAGGAACTCCTTGACCCCGACGGCCGCCAGCGCGGGGTCGCGCACCGGCAGCATGAACCCGGAGTGGGAGAGCACCGCGATCGTCCGCGACCCGATCGGCAGCCGGCGGGCGACCGGGCTGAGCGCCCTGCCGGCCACCGTCATCGCCCGCGACAGGTTGACGGTGATCGCCCGGGCGACGGCGTGCGGCACGTGCAGCGGGCCGAGCATGGTCGCGAAGGTGTCGCCCGGCACGCCCGCGACCGCGAACAGGCCGGCCACCCGCTCGGGCTGGCGCACGGCGAGCTCGAACATCGTGTTGACCCCCATCGACCAGCCCATCAGCACGGCCCGGTCGATGCCGAAGTGGTCCATGACCGACAGGCCGTCCTGGACGAAGTGCTCGATCTCGACGTGGCTCGGGTCGACCGGCCGCTCCGACCCGCCGACGCCACGGTGGTTCCACGACACGATCCGCACGCCGCAGTCGGGCGAGAGCAGCGCCGGCCAGCACCAGGCGTTGGTGCCGAGGCCGTTGCAGAGCACGACCGTCGGACCGTCGATGCGGCCGTCGGGGTCGTTGGTCCACGCCCGTAGGTGGGTCCCGTCATCGGACAGGATGTCGCGGAAGGCCGGCGAGCGGGTGGCGACGGCGCGCGCGGCGGAGGTCGGCATGCGCCGATTCTGCCGTACGGCGGCCGCCCGGGCCCTCAGGCGTGGGACGCGCGACCGGCGGTCGGGCGGGTGGGCTCCTCGGGAGCGGCCGGGATGGCCGGAACAGTCGGGACGGCCCGGGCGTCGAGGTAGTCGTCGACGTCCTGGCGCTCGATGCGCCGCTGGGCGCACGCGGTGGTGGCCACCATCGCGTTGCGACGGGCCTGCTGCTGCGAGGCGACCGACCAGTCCTGGACGCGCCGCGCGAGACCCCGCAGGGGGCGTGCCACGAGACGCGAGTCGACCATGGTCAGACCGTACGCCGCGGGGCACACCCGGTCATCACCTGCGCGTGACGACCAGGTGAACGCGTTCATGTATTCGAGCCCGAGCGGGCTCAGTCCGGCACCGGATCGGTGACGACACCCTGCCGCGTCGCGCCGATGCTGGCCGCGACGACACACGCGATGGCCAGCCACTGCAGCCCGCTCAAGGTCTCGCTCAGCACCAGGATGCCGGCCAGCGCGGCCGCGGCCGGCTCGAGCGACATCAGGATCCCGAACGTGGCCGGGCGCAGCGTGCGCAGCGCCACCAGCTCGCAGGTGTAGGGCACCACCGACGACAGCACGCCCACGGCCGCGCCGAGCAGCAGCACCCGGCTGTCGAGCATGCCGTCGGTGGCACCGTCGAGGAGCAGGAACGGCGACACGAGCAGCATCGCCACGACACTGGCCAGGGCCAGCCCCTCGATCCCCGCGAAGCGACGCCCGGTTGCGCCCGACAGCAGGATGTACGCCGCCCAGCACGCCCCCGCGAGCAGCGCGAACAGCAACCCCAGCAGGTCGAGGTCGGCCCGCTCGGCTCCCAGCAGGGCGACCCCGACGGCGGCGAGCCCCACCCAGGCCAGGTCGCGGGCGCGCCGCGAGCCGACGACCGCGAGCGTCAGCGGACCGACGAACTCGAGGGTGACCGCGATGCCCAGCGGGATCCGCGAGAAGGACTCGTAGATCGCCAGGTTCATCAGGCCCAGGCTCGCCCCGAACCCCAGCAGGACCAGCAGGTCGGTGCGGGAGCGGCCGCGCAGCCGCGGTCGCGCCCAGACCAGCAGGACCAGCGAGCTGGTCGCCAGCCGCAGGAAGACCAACGCGGAGGGCGACACCTCGTCGAACAGCGACTTGGCAACCCCTGCGCCGAGCTGGACCGACGCGATCCCGATCAGCACCAGGACGATCGGGGAGGGGCGTGGCACCGGGTCACCGTAGCGACGTCCCCGCTGCCCTCCACCGAAGGTCACGAATGTGTCACGATGCCCGGATGGGGAACTACCGCGTGAGCCGGTCCGCCTCCATCGCCGCCGACCCGGCGCTGGTGCACCGCCTCGTCAACGATCTTCACGAATGGCCCGCCTGGTCGCCCTGGGAGGGCGTCGACCCCGCGCTGGAGCGCGTCTACAGCGGCGCCGACTCCGGTGTCGGCGCCCACTACGCGTGGTCGGGCAACCGCAAGGCCGGTCGCGGGTCGATGGAGATCACCGGCTCCACGCCCGAGCGCGTCGACCTGATGATCGTGTTCGTCAAGCCGTTCCGCTCCACCAGCGAGGTCTCCTTCCTGCTCGCCTCCAACGGCACCGGCACCGACGTCACCTGGGCGATGTCCGGGGAGCAGACCGGCGTGATGGGCGTCCTGGGCAAGGTCGTGACGATGGACCGGCTCGTCGGCAAGGACTTCGAGCGCGGACTGGCCCAGCTGAAGGCCGCCGCCGAGGCCTAGGGCGTGTCTCTCGATCCTGGGCGGCGCCAGACGCCGCCCAGGCCGCACGCTGACGGCACCGCAGCTGCTCGAAATACGGCGAGTATGCCGTCGCACCTGCGGACACCGTCATCGCACGACCTGGACGTCGCTGGCATCCACCCCTGATCGAGAGACACGCCCTAGCCCCCAGCCCGCCCGCGCTGACCCGTCCGCAACGGGCGACGGGTCACCGCGGAATCCGCGCTGACCCGTCCGCAACGGGCGACGGGTCACCGTGAGCCCCCGCCGGCATGTCCCACCGGCCCGCACGCGTGGACGGTCTCGTGCCCGAGGGGGCGCGCGGAGGGCCAGGTGTCCCCAACGTCTGGGACCGGCGGTGGCCGGCGACTGCTCGGACCTATCCTCGAACCATGAGTGACCAGCCCGACATCAAGCCCCGCTCCCGCGACGTCACCGACGGGCTCGAGAAGGCCGCGGCGCGCGGCATGCTCCGGGCCGTCGGCATGGGCGACGACGACTGGGTCAAGCCGCAGATCGGGGTGGCGTCGTCGTGGAACGAGATCACCCCCTGCAACCTGTCCCTCGACCGGCTCGCCAAGGCCGTCAAGAACGGCGTGCACGCGGCCGGTGGCTACCCGCTCGAGTTCGGCACGATCTCGGTGTCCGACGGCATCTCGATGGGCCACGAGGGGATGCACTTCTCGCTGGTCTCGCGCGAGGTCATCGCCGACTCCGTCGAGACCGTGATGATGGCCGAGCGGCTCGACGGCTCGGTGCTGCTCGCCGGCTGCGACAAGTCACTGCCCGGCATGATGATGGCCGCCGCCCGCCTCGACCTGAGCTCGGTGTTCCTCTACGCCGGCTCGACGATGCCCGGCAGCGTCGACGGCAAGGACGTCACCATCATCGACGCCTTCGAGGCCGTTGGTGCGTGCCTGGCGGGCAAGATCACCCGCGACGAGGTCGACCGCATCGAGCGCGCGATCTGTCCGGGCGAGGGCGCCTGCGGCGGCATGTACACCGCCAACACGATGGCCGCCGTCGCCGAGGCGATCGGCATGTCGCTGCCGGGCAGCGCAGCCCCGCCGGCCGTCGACCGCCGGCGCGACGGGTTCGCCCACCGCTCCGGCGAGGCCGTGGTCAACCTGCTCCGTCAGGGCATCACCGCCCGCCAGATCATGACCAAGCCGGCGTTCGAGAACGCCATCACCGTCGTGATGGCCCTCGGTGGCTCCACCAACGCCGTGCTCCACCTGCTGGCGATGGCCCGCGAGGCCGAGGTCGACCTGACCCTCGACGACTTCAACCGGGTCGGCGACAAGGTGCCCCACCTGGCCGACCTCAAGCCCTTCGGCCGCTACGTCATGAACGACGTCGACAAGATCGGCGGCATCCCCGTGGTGATGAAGGCCCTGCTCGACGCGGGCCTGATGAACGGCGACTGCCTCACCGTGACCGGCCGCACGATGGCCGAGAACCTCGAGGCCCTCGCCCCGCCGCCGCTCGACGACGACGTGCTGCGCTCCCTCGACCGACCGATCCACGCCAGCGGCGGCCTGACCATCCTCAAGGGCTCGCTGGCCCCCGAGGGCGCGGTCGTGAAGTCGGCCGGGTTCGACGAGTCGGTCTTCTCCGGCACCGCCCGGGTCTTCGACGGCGAGCGGGCCGCGATGGACGCCCTCACCGAGGGCAAGATCGTCGCCGGCGACGTCGTGGTCATCCGCTACGAGGGCCCCAAGGGCGGTCCGGGCATGCGCGAGATGCTCGCGATCACCGGTGCCATCAAGGGCGCCGGCCTCGGCAAGGACGTGCTGCTGCTCACCGACGGCCGGTTCTCCGGCGGCACCACCGGCCTGTGCGTCGGCCACGTCGCCCCCGAGGCCGCCGACGGCGGCCCGATCGCCTTCGTGCGTGACGGCGACCCGATCACCCTCGACGTGCTCAACAAGACCCTCGAGGTGGAGTTCGCCGGCCCCGACGACCTCGAGGCCCGCCGCGTCGGGTGGGAGCCGCTGCCGCCGAAGTACACCCGCGGCGTCCTCGGCAAGTACGCCCGCACGGTCACCTCCGCGGCGCACGGCGCCGTCACCTCCTGACCTCGTGACGGCCACCGTCCGCGCCCCGCGCCCGCGGGGCCTGACCCTTGCGCTCGCCGCGCTCGTCCTGCTGCTCGTCGTGGTCGGGCTCGTGCGCCTCGTCGGGGACGACGAGCCGGCTGGGCGCGCCCGCGAGGCGGCCCCGGCCGGCGAGCCGGGCAGCGCCGGCAGCCCCCCGTCGACCTCGGCGACCTCGGAGCCGAGCGCGGAGCCGAGCGCGGGGCCGACATCGAGCGGTGCCACGCAGGAGCCGGAGGTGCCGCGCACCCACGCGGCTGACGGCCACGTCTTCGGCAAGGGGCGCGTGCTCGTCGCCTACTACGGCACCGGCAGCACCGGCTCGCTCGGGGTGCTGGGGGAGGACGGTCCCGAGGCCATGCACCGGCGGCTGCAGAAGGCGGCCCGGCCGTTCCGGGCGCTCGGCACGGTGCAGCTGGTCTACGAGCTCATCGTCACCGTCGCCGACCGCTCACCGGGCCCGGACGGCACCTACAGCCACGACATCCCCCGTGCGGTCGTCGAGGAGTACGTCGAGGCCGCGCGCCGCCACCACGCGCTGCTCGTGCTCGACATCCAGCCCGGGAGGGCCCGGTTCCTCGACGTCGTCAAGCGGTGGGAGTGGGCGCTGCGCGAGCCGCACGTCGGCCTGGCGCTCGACCCCGAGTGGCGGATGGCGCCCGGCGAGGTGCCCGGCAGCGTGATCGGCTCGACCAGCGCGGCCGAGGTCAACGCGGTGTCGCGCTGGCTGTCCGACCTGACCCGCCGCCAGGACCTGCCCGAGAAGGTCTTCGTGCTGCACCAGTTCCGGGCCGCGATGATCCGCAGCGTGAGCCGGGTGGTTGCGCGACCGGGTTTGGCGATGGTCCAGCACGTCGACGGCTTCGGCACGCCACGAGAGAAGCTCGCGACCTATCGGGCCGTCGCCCGCCCCCGCGCCTTCACGATGGGGTTCAAGCTGTTCTACGACGAGGACCAGCCGCTGATGTCGGCGCGCGACGTGGCCAAGATCCGGCCGAAGGTCCGCTTCGTCACCTTCCAGTGACCGGGCCCAGTGACCCGGCCGGTGACCGGGCCTCCCGAGCACCACGCCCAGGACGGTCAGAAGTAGTCGCGCACGTGCACCGGTCGCCCGCCGAGGAGGGCGTCGAGCACGGCGTCGTGGGTGGCGGGGCCGCTCAGGTGGCCGCTCATCCGCAGGTTCGCGCACGACTGGGCGCCGGCGTACACCAGCGCGAGGCCCTGGGTGGTGAACGTGGGGGCCTCGCCCGCGGGGTCGACCCGCTCGCACGTCGACGGCCCGTCGCCGAGGCTGAGCCGGTAGGTCCCGTCGGCGGTCCGCAGTCGGTCGCCGGCCACGGCGAGCACGACGTCGACGGCCCCGCCGGGCCAGGAGAGACCGCTCAGGGCCGCGGCCGGGTCGCTGACGCGCAGCATGTAGGGGTGGCGTGCGACGACGTCCCACGCGGCGGTGGGGAGCACGAGTCGGGCGGGGTCCTCGCCCGACGTGTGGAGGCGCACCCGTCCGGCCACGGAGGTGTGGGTGCCGAGGAGTCGCCACAGCGCGCGGTAGCCGTCGGCGGTCACCGCGACGAGGTCGTGCACCTCGAGGGTCGCGGTGGTGGGGTCGTAGCCCTCGCCCCGGTCCCACAGCGCGTAGCCGACGACCCGCTCCTGCCCGTCCGGCCCGGTGTCGACGGCGAGGGAGACGGCGGTGAACTCGTCGACCAGCTCCTGGTCGGTGGTCGCGAAGCGGGGGCCGGTGCGGGTCAGCGGGCCGTTCTGCGCGGCCGCCCACTCGTCGTACACGTGCTTGAGAGCGGGTACGTCGCCCACGCCGGCCCTGCGGGTGCGGGTGTCGGCGGGCGGGCGGACGGCCGCGAGGTCGGCGGTCGCGAGCACGACGGTGTCGTAGGAGGACACGATCTCGTAGCCGAGCGGACGGTAGATGCCGTTGGCCGTCGGGAAGAGCGTCGACAGCACCTCGCCGCGCTCGGCGGCCGCGCCGAGGGTCGCCTCGAAGACCGGCACCAGCAGGCCCTCGCCGCGCCGCTCGGGCGCGACGGCGACGCTCGCGATGCCGCAGGTCGGCACCCGGCGCCCGTGCCACCACGACTCGTAGGAGTGTGCCGCGGCGCGCGCCGCGATGTCGTCGCCGTCGACCGCGAGCCAGACCTCGCGTCCCTCTGGGAGGACGGTCGGTGCCGGCGGAGGACCGCCCGGCCCGGAGCCGAAGGCCTCCATCGACAGGCGGTAGGACGGCAGGTGGTCGTCGAGGGTGTAGCGGCGGATCTCCACGACCGCAGTGTCTACCAGGCGTGCGCCGACCCGTCGCCCATGGACGACGGGTCACCGCGAGATCCACGCTGACCCGTCGCCCACGGGCGACGGGTCACCCGACGTCGGCGGGTAGCGTCGCCGCCGTGACCGACCTCGACACCCATGACCCGCTCGGGTCCTACCGCGACCGCTTCGTCGGGACCGACTCCGACCTGGTCTACCTCGACGGCAACTCGCTGGGCCGGCCCCTGAGGGCGACGGGCGAGCGGCTGCGGACGTTCGTCGAGCAGGAGTGGGGCGCCCGGCTGATCCGCGGGTGGGACGAGTCGTGGTTCCTGCTGCCCGAGGTGGTCGGCGACGAGATCGGGCGGGTCTGCCTGGGGGCGGCGCCCGGCCAGACGGTGGTCGGCGACTCGACGACGGTGCTGCTCTACAAGGCGATGCGGGCCGCGGTCGCGCTGCGCCCGGGACGCACCGAGATCGTGGTCGACCGCGACAACTTCCCGACCGACCGCTACGTCGCCGACGGGGTGGCCCGCGAGTGCGGGCTGACGCTGCGGTGGGTCGACGTCGACACGAGCGCGGGCGTGACCGCCGAGCTCCTGGCCGAGGCCGTGGGGGAGCAGACGGCGCTGGTCGTGCTGAGCCACGTGGCCTACCGCTCGGCCTGGCTGGCCGACGTACCGGCGCTGACGCGGATCGCCCACGACGCCGGGGCCCTCGTGCTGTGGGACCTCTCGCACTCCGTCGGGTCGGTGCCGACGCAGCTCGACGCGTGGGAGGTCGACCTGGCGGTCGGCTGCACCTACAAGTACCTCAACGGCGGGCCGGGCGCGCCCGCGTTCGTGTACGTCGCCGAGCGGCACCTCACCGGCGACGTACCGCTGACCCAGCCCGTGCAGGGATGGATGGGGGCGCTCGACCCGTTCCTGATGGGCCCGAGCTATGCACCCGCCGCCGGCATCCGGCGGATGCTGTCGGGGACCCCGCCGGTCGTCGGGATGCTCGCGCTCCAGGACATGCTGGCGCTGCTCGACGAGGTCGGCATGGACGCCGTCCGCGCCAAGTCGGTCGGGCTGACCGAGCACGCGATCACGGTCGCCGCCGAGCTGCTGCCCGACACCGTCCTCGCCTCCCCGCGCGAGGCTGCGTGGCGCGGCGGTCACGTCACCCTCAACCACCCGCTGATGCGCGAGGCCACCGCCGCGCTGTGGCGCCGCGACGTGATCCCCGACTACCGCGACCCGGACGGCCTGCGGCTCGGCCTCTCGCCCCTCTCCACGTCGTACGACGAGGTCGAGCGTGGGCTGCAGGCCGTGCGCGAGGTCCTCGACGCCCTCGCCTGACGTGGCGGTGGTGCCCGCGGAGGACCGCCCCCCGTTCCCGGCCGAGCTGCGGGTCCTGGTCGCGGCGGCCTTCGTCATCGCGATCGGCTTCGGCCTGGTCTCCCCGGTCCTGCCGGCCTACGCCCGCAGCTTCGACGTCGGCGTGGCGGCCGCGTCGTTCGTGGTCTCGATCTTCGCCTTCTTCCGCCTGGTGTTCGCGCCGGCCGGCGGTGCGCTGGTGCAGCGGCTCGGCGAGCGACCGGTCTACCTGACCGGGCTGCTGCTGGTCGCGGCGTCGTCCCTGGCGACGGCGTTCGCCCAGTCCTACGGGCAGCTGCTGGTCCTGCGCGGCCTGGGCGGCATCGGGTCGACGATGTTCACGGTGTCGGCCATGGCGCTGCTGGTGCGCCTCGCCCCGCCGGCCATGCGCGGGCGCGTGTCGTCCGCCTACGCGAGCTCGTTCCTGGTCGGCGGCATGCTCGGCCCGGTACTGGGCGGCGCGCTCGCCGGCTTCGGGCTGCGGCTGCCCTTCATCGCGTACGCCGCCGCGCTGGTGACCGCGACGCTGGTCGTCGCGCTCCGCCTGACCGGTGCGCAGCTGCGTCCGACGACGACCGGGCCACCGGCGCCGCCGATGCGGCTCGGCGAGGCGCTCGGGACGGCGTCGTACCGCGCCTGCCTGGCCTCGGCCTTCGCCAACGGGTGGTGCAACTTCGGGGTGCGGGTGGCGGTGCTGCCGCAGTTCGCGGTGGCCGTGCACGACGACACCTGGGTCGCCGGCGTCGCGCTCGCGCTGGCCGCCCTCGGCACGGCCGTCACCCTGCAGGTCGCCGGCCGGGTCGCCGACAGCGTGGGCCGTCGTCCCCTGGTGCTCGTCGGCCTGGTGGTGACCGCGGCGGGCCTGGGCCTGCTCGGTCTCAGCCACGACCTGCTCGTGCTCTTCCTCCTGTCGGCCGTCTCGGGCGTCGGGGCGGGGCTGGTCAACCCCGGGCAGCAGGCGACCGTGGCCGACCTGATCGGCTCCACGCGCAGCGGCGGCACGGTCCTGAGCACCTTCCAGATGGCGCAGGACGCCGGGGCGATCCTCGGGCCGGTGCTCGTCGGCGTCGTCGCCGACCAGGTGGGCTACGGCTGGGCGTTCGCGACGACGGCCGTCGTCAGCCTGCTCGCCGTCGGCCCCTGGCTGCTCGCCCCCGAGACCCTCGAGCGGGTGCCCGACGGCGCGTGACAGCCTGACGAGGTGTCGACCCGCTACCCCGCCCCGCTCCGACCCGGCGACACCGTCGGGGTCACCGCCCCGTCCAGCGGGGTCGGTGACGCGCTGCGCCCGCGCCTGGACCACAACGTCCGGTGGTTGCGCGAGCGCGGCTACGAGGTGTGGGTCGGCGAGTGCCTCGGCGACGACCGGGTCGTGTCGGCGCCCAAGGAGCAGCGGGCCGCCGAGCTCATGGCCATGCTCCGCGACCCCACGGTGCGTGCCGTCGTGCCGCCGTGGGGCGGCGAGCTGGCGATCGACCTGCTCGACCAGCTCGACTGGGACGAGCTCGCGACGCTCGAGCCGACCTGGCTCGTCGGCTACTCCGATCTCTGCTCGCTGCTGCTTCCCTTCACCACCCTCCTGGGCTGGGCGACGGTCCACGGCACCAACCTGATGGACACCGCCTACCGCACCCCCGAGGGCCTGCGGCACTGGACCGAGCTCGTGTCGGGGCCGGGTCCGTTCGTGCAGGTCAGCCCCGGTCGACACCGGGTCGGCTCGTGGGACGACTACCGGGCCGATCCCGCCGTCGAGGAGCTGACGCTCGACGGCACCGGCTCCTGGGAGGTCGTCGGCGGCGGCGGGCTCGACGTCACCGGTCGGCTCGTCGGCGGGTGCGTCGAGATCGTGTCGCTGCTCGCCGCGACGCCGTACGGCGACGTGCCGGGGTTCGGGCGGACCCACGCCGACGAGGGCCTCGTGGTCTTCCTCGAGGTCGCCGAGGCCGACCCGGCCACCGTGGCGCGATCGCTGCACTCCCTGCGCCTGGCCGGCTGGTTCGAGGAGGCGAACGCCGTCCTGGTCGGTCGCACCCCGGCGCCCGACGCCGACCGGCTCTCCCAGCGCGAGGCCGTGCTCGACGCCCTCGGGTCGCTCGACGTGCCGCTGGTGCTCGGGGCCGACATCGGGCACACGCAGCCCTGGATGTCCCTGGTCACCGGCGCCGCGGCCCGGGTCGTGGTCGAGGGCGACCGGGCCGAGGTCACCCAGACGCTGGACTGACGCCGACGCCGACCTCGGGGTCGGCGGCGACCAGGGCGACCTCGACCTCGTGGGCCAGCATCACGGCCTGACCGCTCACCGGGTCCATGTGGGCGGCCCCGCCCGGGATGACGTCGTTGACGTTGGCGCCGGGCAGCGCGCGGGCGCGCCGTGGGCCGGTGGTCGCGTGGCCCCAGCCGTGGGGCACGACGACGACCCCGCGGGCCACGTCGGTGGTCAGCGAGGCGGGCAGCGTGAGCCGGCCCGTCGGGCTCGACACCTCGACCTCGTCTCCCTCGACGATGCCGCGCGCGGCCGCGTCGTCGGGGTGCAGCAGGACGCCGTTGCCGTCAGGCTGCTTGACGTAGGCGCTGTTGTGCATCCACGAGTTGTGCGAGCGACGGTCGCGACGCCCGACCAGGCGCAGCACGCCGGGGCGGGCCAGGTCGGCCTCCGCCGCCTCGAGGCGGGCCAGGTCGGCGACCAGGTCGGCGGGGGCCAGGTCGACCAGGCCGTCCGGCGTCGCGACCCGTGAGCCGAGGAACGACCCCGGCTCGGTGGGCGGCAGCAGGACGCCCTCCGGGTGTCGCTTGAGCTCGCGCAGCGTCGTACGACGGCCCCAGCGCAGGAGCAGGGCCAGCAGCTGGTCGGCGCCGAGCTGGGGCGAGCGCGGCAACCGGGCCAGCAGGCGGTTGAGGCGCGGCAGGGCGTGGGCGGCCGTGGTGCCCCACGGGCGCACCCCGGAGGCGATCGCGAGGTCGGAGAAGATCCGCCACTCCGTGCGCCGCTCGGCGAGCGGCTCGACGACCGCAGGGGTCCACTGGGCGTGCGGGACGACCTGCAGCGACTGGTGCGAGGCCGGGAAGTCGCTGCGCTCGAGCATGTCGGTGGCGGGCAGCACGTAGTCGGCGTGGGCGGCGGTCTCGTTGCGGAAGATGTCGACGCTGACCAGCAGGTCGAGGTGGGGGAGCGCCTCGCGCAGGTCGTGGCCGGGCACGGAGTGCACGGGGTTGCCGGCGGTGACGAAGAGCGCGCGCACGCGGTCGGGGTGGTCGGTGGTGATCTCGCCGGCCAGGGCCGCGACGGGGAAGGCGCCGGCGACGCGATGCCACCGGCCGTCGGTCGTGCGGTGCTCGTCGAAGCGCCCCAGCCCGACGAGGTCGCTGAGGCGCAGCGTGTCGAAGGCGCCGCGCGGCACCAGCAGCCCACCGCGCCGGTCGAGGTTGCCGGTGAGCAGGTTGAGGCCCTGGATCAGCCAGTAGGCGACCGAGCCGAACGGCCCCATGTTGACCCCGGTCGAGCAGTAGAGCGCGGCGCCCCCTCGGGTGCTGGCGGCGGCGTACGCCGTGGCGAGCTCGCGCACCATGGCCGCGGGCACACCGGTGACGGCCTCGGCGCGCTCGGGGGTCCACGGGGCAGCGGCGGCGACCAGCTCGTCGACACCCCGGGCGACCGCCCGGGCCGGCGCGAGGTCGAGCGGCTGCTCGTGGGTCAGCACGTGCAGCATCGCGGCCAGCAGGTAGGCGTCGGTGCCGGGCCGGATGGGCAGGTGCTCGCCCACCCGACGGGCGGTCTCGGTGCGGCGTGGGTCGACGATCACGACCCGCCCGCCGCGGGCCTCGATGCGCTGCAGGACGCCGGCGGCGTCGGCGACCGTCACCACCGACATCTGGCTGACCAGCGGGTTGGAGCCGAGGCAGACGAACATCTCGACGTGCTCGAGGTCGGGCACCGGGTGCACCAACGACAGGCCGTACATCTCGGTCGAGACGTGGAACTTGGTGTTGACGTCGACCGAGTGGGAGGCGAAGACGTTGGGGGAGCCGAGCGCCTCGACGTACGCCGTCGACATCAGCGTGTGCTGCAGCGAGAAGAACGTCGGGTTGCCCTGGTAGAGCGCGACCGATCGCGGGCCGTGCTCGTCGACGAGGGCGCGCACGCGCGCGCCGATCTCGGCGTTGGCCTGGTCCCAGCTGATCGGCACGAGCTCGCCGTCGACCCGCTTGAGCGGGGTGTCGAGCCGGTCCTCGTCGTGGTGCAGCGCGCCGAGGCCGAGGCCCTTGACGCAGCAGTAGCCCTGCGAGACGGGGTGGTCGCGGTCGGGGCGCACCTTGACGACCTGCTCGTCGGCGCCCTCGCCGACGACGTCGACGACCAGCCCGCAGTGCACCTCGCAGATCCGGCAGAAGGTGCGGACGCTCCTCGTGGGCGTCTCGGCCTCAGCCACGGACGTGGGACAGCCAGTCGGCCGGCACCCGACCGGCGGGGCCGGGCACGGGCTGGTCGTCGGGGTGGGACGTCGGCGGGGCGAGCTCGAGGTCCTCGGGCACGTCGGCGTCTGTGTCGGCGGCGAAGTCCCAGAACCACTCCTCGCCGGGCTCGAAGCTCTGCATCACCGGGTGTGCGGTCGCGGCGTGGTGCGCCGAGGCGTGCTGGCCGGGGGAGGAGTCGCAGCAGCCCACGTGGCCGCACTGGGCGCAGCGCCGCAGGTGGACCCACCACCCGCCCGCCGCGTCGCACTCGACGCACCCGGTGCCGCTGGGAGGGACGCTGGGGTCGACGCCGTCGGTCATGGGGCTGAGTGTGCCCGCTCGGGTAGCCGGCGGTCGAGGGCCGCGAGTCCGCCGACCACCGCCAGGAACAGCGCCGTGACCCCGCTGCAGGCGACGACCACGGCGGGGACGCCGTCCTCGTCCGGGTCGAGGAACGGGTAGGGGTACCAGCCGGAGGCCGCCCCGACGGCCAGGGTCACCACGAGCCAGAGGATCGGCCACCCGATCGCGACGGCGACGGCAGCACGGTCGATCCGTCGACGCGGCCCGTACGCCGCCCACCCGACGACTGCCAGGACCGGCACCACCATGTGGAGCAGCTTGTCGGCCGCCCAGTCGGCGCCCTCGAGGTCGAGGAGCGGCCGCAGCAGCACGAAGTGGACGATGCCGGTCACCGTGATGCCGGCGACCCCCGCGAGCCGCACCCACCGGAGCACGACCGAGTCGTGGGCCGGGTCGCGCGCCAGCCGCCAGGCCCCCACGGCCACGAGCACGTTGCTCTGGATCGTGAAGTAGGCGGCGAAGCGGTAGAGCGCGATCGGCAGCGACGGCTCCTGGGTCTCGTCGAGCACCGCCCCGCCCTGCACCACCAGCACGAGCTGGAACAGCACCGCTCCGCTCGCCACGACCGCGGTCACCAGGTGCCAGCGTCGGTCCATCAGGCGACAGTAGGGTCTCGACGTGCCCGAGGAGAACGATCACGGCCAGCTCGTCGGCGACGTCGTACCCGGGTGGACGCCGCGGCCGTGGCCCACCCCGGTGCGCCTCGCCGGCCGGTACGTCGTCCTCGAGCCGCTCGACGTCGCCCACGCGCCCGCGCTGCACCGTGCGTTGTGCGGCCCGGACGACGGCGCCCTGTGGACCTACCGGCCCACGCAGCCACCCGCGGACGTCGGGGCGATGGAGCGGTGGATCACCGACCAGCTGGCCACGCCCTCGGTCGAGACCTGGGCGGTCGTGCCCGTCGGGGGCCCGACGCCGGGGCAGGCGGGCGGCGTCACGTCATTCATGCGGATCGAGCCCGCGACCGGTCAGGTCGAGGTCGCCGGCGTCCTCTACGGCCGGCACCTGCAGCGCACGCCGGTGACCACCGAGGCGACGCACCTGCTCATGCGGTGGGCCTTCGACGACCTCGGCTACCGCCGCTTCGAGTGGAAGTGCGACTCGCTCAACGAGCCGTCGCGCCGGGCCGCGGCCCGGCTGGGGTTCACCTACGAGGGCCGGTTCCGCCACCACATGATCACCAAGGGCCGCAGCCGCGACACCGACTGGTTCTCCGTCGTCGACACCGAGTGGCCGGCCGTGCGGGCCGAGCACGAGCGCTGGCTGGCTCCCGACAACCTCGACGGCTCCGGACGGCAGCGTTCGCCCCTGCGAGTGGTGACCTGAGTCACCAGGCGTGGCAGGGTCGGGACGATGGACCAGCGGATCAGCTTCGTCACGCTCGCCGTCGCCGACCTCGAGGCGTCGCGGCGCTTCTACCTCGACGGCCTCGGCTGGACCGAGGACGTCCACGTCCCCGGCGAGGTCAGCATGGTGCTCGTCGGCGAGCACGTCGCGCTCTCGCTGTGGGACCGGCAGGCGTTCGAGGACGAGGTCGGCCCCATCGCGGCGTACGACGGGGTCCCTCCGTTCACCCTGGCCCACAACGTGGCCACGACCGAGGAGGTCGACGCGATCCTCGCGACGGCCCAGGCGGCCGGCGCCGAGCGGGTCGGCGACCCGCTGGAGCGTGAGTGGGGCGGCTACAGCGGCTACTTCGCCGACCCCGACGGCTATCGCTGGGAGATCGCCACCAACCCCGGACCCATCGGACAGAAGGTGCTGCCATGACCGACGACCACGACCAGACCGACGACCAGGCCGACGACCGCCGGACGCTGGGCCCGGCCGACGTCGCGAGCGAGCTGCTCGACGACTGGCGCTACCTGATGGGTGCGCTGCACGCCCGCTTCGAGACGGGCGACTTCGCGACCGGTCTCCGGCTGGTCGCCGACATCGGCGGCTCCGCGGAGGCGGCCGGCCACCACCCCGACCTCGACCTGCGCTACCCGTTCGTCACCGTGCGCCTGACCAGCCACGACGTCGGTGGGGTGACCCTGCGCGACGTACGCCTGGCCCGCGAGATCACCGACCACGCCGGGCGCCTGGGAGCCACGCCCCGGCCCGAGGAGGTGCGGGTCGTGGAGTGGGCCCTCGACACCCGTGCCCACGCCGACGTGGCGGCGTTCTGGGCGGCCGTGCTCGGCCGTCCCGTGCCCGAGGGGGACGACGACGCCCTGGCCGACCCCGACGGCACCGGGCTCGGCGTGTGGTTCCAGGAGGCGCCCGACGCGACCTCGACGGTCGACAACCCGCCCGAGCAGCGCTGGCACGTCGACGTCAGCGTGCCGTCGGAGGTCGCCGAGCGCCGGGTGCAGGAGGTCGTCGCCGCCGGCGGGACGTTGATCAGCGACGCCCGCAAGCCGAGCTTCTGGGTGCTCGCCGACGCCCACGGCAACCAGGCCTGCATCTGCACCTCGATCGGCTCGACCGAGGAGGTCCCCGTGGACAGGACCGGTGATGGGACGGATTCCTGAGGCCGACCGCCTCCTGCTCGACGGCCACGACGTCGAGACCGAGCGGCTCGCCGACTGGCGGATCCTGTTCTGGCGGCTGCACGCCCGCTTCGCGACGGGCGACTTCGCGACCGGCGTGCGCCTCGTCGAGGCGATCGGCGAGGCGGCCGCCACCGCCGACCACCACCCCGACGTCGACCTGACCTACGCCGCGGTCGACGTGCGGCTGTCCAGCCACGACGTGGGCGGGGTGACCCAGCGCGACGTGCGTCTGGCGCGGGAGATCAGTGCCGCCGCCGGGCGCCTCGGCGCGACGCCCCGCCCCGACCAGGTGAGCGTCTTGGAGCTGGGCCTCGACACCGCCGACTTCGGCGGGGTCAAGGCGTTCTGGGCCGCGCTGCTCGGCTACGAGCCCAGCCCCCACCACGAGGCCGAGCTCGTCGACCCCGACGGCACCATGCCCACGATCTGGGCGCAGTCCACCGACCCCCACGAGACTCCTCGTCAGCGCTGGCACCTCGACCTGCGGGTGCCCCCCGAGGTCGTCGAGGCCCGGATCCGAGCAGCGCTCGACGCCGGCGGCACGCTGGTGAGCGACGAGCGGGCGCCCGCGTTCTGGGTGCTGGCCGACGCCCAGGGCAACCAGGCGTGCCTCACCACCTGGCTCGGTCGCGGCCAGGGCTGAGCCCGGCGCCGAGCCGACGACGACCGACGACGACCGACAGTGCACGAATGCCGTTTGGTCGGCGTACCCGGGCCTGTGGAAGAATCCTCAGGTCGACGGGGACGCAGTCCCCGTGTGCGCGGATGTAGCTCAATGGTAGAGCTCCAGTCTTCCAAACTGATTACGCGGGTTCGATTCCCGTCATCCGCTCCAAGCGGGTCCTCGAGCGCCGACCCGGCGCTCCGAGGTCCGACTTGGCGGGGCGTAGCGTAGTGGCTAGCGCGCCTGCTTTGGGAGCAGGAGATCGCAGGTTCGAGTCCTGTCGCCCCGACAGCCCAGACACCACCCGAACCCTAGGAGACCACCTGTGAAGAGCGCCGTCGAGACCTTGAGCCCCACGCGGGTCAAGCTCACCGTCGAGGTGCCTTTCGAGGAGCTCAAGCCGAGCCTGGATGCCGCCTACCAGTCGATCGCCAAGCAGATCAACGTGCCCGGCTTCCGCCGCGGCAAGGTGCCGCCCACGGTCATCGACCGGCAGGTCGGCCGCGCGGCCGTCCTCGAGCAGGCCATCAACGAGACCCTCCCCAAGAAGTACGCCGAGGCGCTCGAGGCCAACGACCTCGTCCCCCTCGCCCAGCCCGACATCGAGGGCCTCGAGATCGCCGACGACGAGGGCTTCGGCTTCACCGCCGAGGTCGACGTCAAGCCCGAGATCGTCGTCCCCGACTACACCGGCCTGACCGCCGAGGTCCCCGACGCCGAGATCACCGACGCCGACGTCGACGAGCAGGTCGAGGCGCTGCGCGAGCGGTTCGCGACCCTCAACGACGTCGAGCGGGCCGCCGCCGACGGTGACTTCGTCGTGCTCGACCTCCGCGCGACCAAGGACGGCGAGGTCGTCGACGGCGCCGAGGTCAGCGGCATGTCCTACCAGGTCGGCCGCGGCGGCATGATCGAGGGCCTCGACGAGGCGCTGGTCGGCCTGTCCGCCGGCGACGACAAGACCTTCGAGACCGAGCTGGTCGGCGGCGACCTCGTCGGCGAGAAGGTCGAGGTCAGCGTCAAGGTGACCCAGGTCCAGGAGCAGGAGCTCCCCGAGATCGACGACGAGTTCGCTCAGATGGCCTCCGAGTTCGACACCGTCGACGAGCTCACCGCCGACGTCCGTGAGCGGCTCGGCCGGGGCAAGCGCCTCGAGCAGGCCGCCGAGGCCCGCGACGCGGTCCTCGAGGCCCTGCTGGACAAGATCGAGATCCCGCTGCCCGAGACCATGGTCACCGACGAGCTCAACGCCCGCCGCTCCAGCGTCGAGCAGCAGCTCGCCATGGCCGGCATCACCATGGAGAAGTACCTCGAGGACGAGGGCCAGACCGTCGACGAGTTCGAGGCCGACCTCGAGCGCCGCGTCCGCGACGCCGTCGCCGCGCAGTTCCTGCTCGACGAGATCGCCAAGAAGGAGGAGTTCGGCATCGACCAGGCCGAGCTCTCCCAGCACCTCGTACGGCGCGCCCAGCAGTCGGGCCAGGACCCGCAGGAGTTCGCCAACCACATGTTCGAGCACAACCACATCCCCGACCTCGTGCAGGAGATCCTGCGCGGCAAGGCGCTCGCGCTGGTCGTGGAGGGTGCCGAGGTCAAGGACGCCTCGGGCAACCCGGTCGAGCTCAAGAACCTGCGCCCCGACGGCACCATCGGTGAGGACGAGCCCGTCGACGAGTCGGCCGAGGGCTCCGACGAGGGCTCGGACGAGGCCTCCGAGGCCACGGCCACCGAGTCCGACGACAAGGCCGACGACAAGGCCTGAGCCACCGCGCTCCACGGGCGCCACCCCGCTCGCCGCTCCGACGGCCGAGCAGGGTGGCGCCTGCTGCGTGTGAGCACACCCCGCAGGTCATAGGCTGAGCCCATGACTTCGGGATCCTCGGGCGGGTCGGACGGGTCCGACGCCGCCTGGCGTCCGCCGGAGCCCGTGCGCGCCACCGCGAGCGAGCAGCTCGACGGCTACACCGACCTCGTCGAGATCGGCCGTGGTGGCGACTCGGTCGTCTACCGCGCCCGCGAGGTCGCCCTGGGGCGCGAGGTCGCCATCAAGGTGCTCAGTCTCGACACCACCAGCGACCCGACCCGCGCCGCGCGGTTCGCGCGCGAGATCGAGATCACCGTCCAGCTGGGCCGCCAGCACCCCAACATCGTCACCGTGCTGGCGACCGGCACCACCGCGTCCGGGCGCCCGGCCGTGGTCATGGACTTCTTCGAGGGTGGCACCCTCCACGACCGGCTCCGCGCCTACGGCCCGCTACCGCCCGAGGAGGTCGGCCGGATCGGCGAGGTGCTCGCTGACGCGCTGTCGTTCGCCCACGAGCGCGGCGTCCTCCACCGTGACGTGAAGCCCCAGAACGTCCTGGTGCTGCCCACGTCCTGGGTGCTCGCCGACTTCGGCATCGCCCGCCTCGTCGACGCCGAGCACACCTCGTCGGCCGAGACCTTCACCTACCGCCACGCTGCCCCCCAGATCCTCGACGGGCACCCCCCGACGGCGGCCGACGACGTGTGGTCCCTCGGCTCCACGCTCTTCACGCTGCTCGACGGGCGCCCGCCGTTCGCCAGCGACGACCCCGACGAGGACTCCGCCCTGGCCTACCTGCGCCGGGCCCGCACCGAGGACCACCGCCCCCTCGAGATCGTCGGTGCCGAGCGCCTGGGGCCGGTCATCGCGCGGTGCCTGCGCAAGGACGTCGCCGAGCGGTGGGCTTCGGCCGCCGAGCTGCGCGACGCGTTGCACGGCCTGCGTGCCTCGGCCTGGGAGCCCACCGGTGCGAGCGGGGCGCCGCGACCGGCCCCGCCCTCCCTGGTCAAGTCACCTGCCCCGTCACCGGCACCGTCGCCGGCGGCATCCTCGGGCACCGACCGCGAGGCTGCCCCCACCCCCACCCCCACCCCGACGCCGACGCACACCCCCACGTGGGCGGCGCCGGCGCCGATCGGGCCCGGACCCATCAGTCCCAGCCCGATCAGCCACAGTCCGTCACCGATGGCCGAGCCGGTCCCGCTCGCGGTCTCCGCGGTGTCCCACGCCGCCCCCGTCCACGACGCCGAGCCCACCGGCACCGGACTCCCTGACGCCACCGGCAAGCCTCCCGCGGCCCGTAGCGAGCCCGAGGCGCCCGCCGAGGAGAAGTCCCCGTCGCGCCGACGTCTCCCGCTCCTGCTCGGGGTCGGCGCCCTGGTCATCGGGCTGGCGCTCGGCATCGTCGGGGCCGTGCTCCGCGACAAGGACGAGCCGACCGACCCCGACACCTCCGCCGTCACCGACCCCGGTCAGGGAGCCCCCGTCGCTCCCGTCGCGCCGGGGGCCACCGACACCGTGACCGGCCGGCCCCAGGCCGACCTCGCCGTCGTGCTCCAGTCCTTCGACTACGACGGGACCAACCTCGGCGCCCAGTGGACCGACCCGTCCGACGGCGAGGGGGAGTTCCGGCTCCTCATGGCCACCGACGACGTCCCCGGGGGCCGCGTCATCTACAGCTGGCCCCCCGGCTCGGGCGGCACCAAGGTCACCGTCCCGATCGCCCCGCGCCTACCGACCGGACGCGCCTGCTTCTTCATGCTCGTCAAGCTGCCCACCGGGGCCTACGGCATCAGCGACCGCACCTCGCGATGCGGCAAGGTCACGGCGTTCGGCTTCGAGCAGTAGCCGGCGCCACCCGGCCTGGACTAGTCCGGGGGGTCGTCTGCTCGGCGGTCGGTCCTGTCGCTGGCACGCGTGCTGACTCGTGCAATTGAACGGGTTGGTGGCCGGGTGGGGCTGACCGGGCGCCCGACTCGTGCAATTGAACGGGTTGGTGGCCGGGTGGGGCTGGTCGGGCGCCCGACTCGTTCGATTGCACGAGTCGGTCGTGCGCCCGCACCTCTACGAGCGGCGCAGGACCCGCGGGTCGAGCCACCACCACCAGCGGCGCCACAGCGGCGTCTCGCGGCGGACCCGCCGGCGTACGTCGCGCAGCTGCGTCCGCAGGGCGGTGCGGTCGGCGTCGGGCGAGGGGGACGGCGTCGGGGGGCCGAAGGTGGCGAGCTCGGCACGGGAGGCGATGGCGGCCGAGGAGGTGCCGAGGCGGGCGTCGAGGCCGGCGGCCACGACGTCGGCGGGCTGGTGGGCAGCGGGCCGCAGGCCCGAGAGCCGCATCGCGTCGACCACCTCGGCCCAGGCGCCGGTCGGGCCACGACGCTGGTGGCGGACCCGACGGCCGGTGCGGAGCAGCACCAGGACCACCACCACCAGGGCCAGGCCGGCACCGAGCAGCACCGACGCGGCCGGTCCCCCCATCGGGGCGTCGGCGTCGTCCGGGCCCACGCTCGCGTCGCCGGTCTGGGGGTCCTCGCTCGGGGTGGCGCTCGTCGACGGGGGCAGCACCGGTGAGCCGGTGTCGGCCTCCTCGGGCAGCTCGGCCTCGGTGGCCTCGATGGGCCGGGGGCGGCTGAAGGTGTCGTCGTCGGGCGTGGGCGAGAAGGGCACCCAGCCCAGGCCGCGGAAGTAGACCTCGGCCCACGCGAAGGCGTCCTCGCCCTTGATCACGCGCGTGCCGTCGTCCTGGGCGGTGCCGGGGCGGAAGCCCACCACCACCCGGGTCGGGAGCCCGTTGTAGCGGGCCAGCAGCGCGAAGGCCGAGGCGAACTGCTCGGAGGTGCCGACCCCGCCTCCCGGCTTGTCGGAGCCGCCGAGGAGGAACTGGTCGAGCCGCCACAGCGCGGAGCCCGAGATGGCGGTCGGCGAGAGCTTGTACTCGTCGCGGACCAGGGACTCGATGGCCGAGGCCCGTTGGTACGGCGTCGCTGCGGTCGCACCGACCTGGCCGGCGAAGTCGGCGAGCGGCTTGGGCAGCGGAGGGAGCTCGGTGAGCTCGCCGACGTCCTCGGGGACCTGGGCGGCGTTCAGGTCCTCGCTGGGCGGGGAGTCGTAGGACCCGGCCACCTCGTAGACCAGGCCGTCGGTGCCGTCGGGCGAGAACAGGGTGCCGGTGGCGGGATCGACCAGGACGTCGTCGAGCGCCACCGAGAGCGGGGTGCCGGGGCTGGGGAGCCAACTGCCACCCAGGCCCGAGAACTGCACCTGCAGGGTCGCGTCGGACGGGTAGGGCCCGGGGTCGATCCCGGTGCGCCCGTCGCTGCGGACCTGCTCGAACCTGGTGGCCGAGGTCCACTGGGTGCCGTCGTACTTGTCGAGGACGACCAGGCGCAGCGGGACCTTGGGACCACGGACCCGCAGCAGCTCCTGGTCGGGGTTGTTGGCCCATGCCCCCAGCTGGGTGAGCGGGTTGGACGCGACCACGTCGACGACCGGCGGGTCGACCATCTCGCGGGGCTCGAACGCCGCCCCCACCGGCAGGGTGGCGATGGCGGCGAGCGCGCCGACGCCGACGACCGAGACCGGACCGGCCAGCGCCAGCCGCTGCCGGACCGGCTCGCCGTGCTCGTCGAGGAAGACCCAGCCGAGCAGGGCGACCACCAGCAGCAGCACCACCACGAGGCCCGCGGGGTCGGCGTCCCCGGCGGTGAGCAGCATCCCGGCGAGGTAGAGGACGGCGGCACCGACGACCGGCTCGACCCGCAGCCGGCTGTCGACCCGGAGCCCGACGAGCACCGAGACCAGCGCGGTCAGCAGCAGCGGCCCGACCAGCAGGTCGGCACGGGCGGCGTACGGCTGCGGCGCGGTCAGCAGCCGGGGTACGACGTCCTGGATGGTCTGCTCGAGCGAGAGGTCGGCGCCCGAGGTGGCGAGGTAGGCGCCCATGATCGACAGCAGCACGATCATCGAGCTGGCGAACCAGCGCGACATCCCGACCCGCAGCAGGCCGCGCAGCAGCAGCAGGGGGAGGGCGGCGACCACGGCGAAGAGCAGCGAGATCGTCAGCCGGTGCCAGGCGGTGGCCAGCACCAGGGCACCCAGGACGAGGAGCGCGACCGGCCACAGCAGCCGGAGCGCGCGTCCGGGCAGGCTCTCGGTGGTGGCCTCGGAGGTGGCGATGCTGCTCACCGGTGCACCGCCGCGTCCCAGCTGGCCGCGAGCGACACCGAGGTCGCCCCGCGCAGCACGAGCAGCCCGGCCTCCTGGTGGGCACCGACGAAGGGGGCGGGGTCGACGACGGCGAGGACCCGCGTCGGTGCGTCGCCGAGCAGCAGCCCGACGTCGCGCAGGTCGGCGCCCGGGCCGGTCACGGCCACGGCGACGTCGAGGTCGCGGCTGTGCAGTTCGATGCGCGACAGCGACCCGGTGAGGTCGACCTCGGCCAGGAGCCAGTCGAGGTCGCGGTGCTCCTCGAGGAGCCGTCGGCTGGCCGACCCGGGCACCCGCACCTCGCGGCGGTCGCTCATCGTGTGCAGCCGGACCGGGAGGCCGTCCTCGAGACCCGAGCGGCACAGGGCGGCGGCGATCTCGACCGCCTCCTCGAACAGCGCGTCGTCGCCCAGGTAGGCCGAGGCACGGTCGTCGAGCAGGACGCACACGTGGGCCTGCGACGGCTCGGCGTCCTCGCGCACCATCAGGGTCCCGGTACGGGCGCTGGTCGCCCAGTGCAGCCGCCGCAGGTCGTCACCCATGGCGTACTCGTGGAGCCCCACGAGGTCGGTGCCGCCGAGCTCGTTGGCCTCGTCGTTGCCGGTCAGGGCCCGGCGGGTCCCCGAGACCATCCCGGCCAGGGGCACGCGGCGGGGCAGCACCCGGACCTGGTCGACGGGTCCGGACTCGGTCGAGCGGGCGGCCATGCCGGTGAGCCCGACGAGCCGCACCTGGACCGGGCCGACGTCGACCAGGCCGCGCCGAGGCGTCGGGATCCGGTAGACGACACGGGTGCCCAGCTCGTCGGTGCCGAGGTGGTCGGGCAGCGAGACCGGCACCAGGCCGCCGTGGACACGGTCGGCGACGTCGAGCCGCACCAGCCCCCGTCGGCGTCGGCCACGCACGAGCAGCCGGCCCTCGCACGGGGCCTGACGGACCACGACGCGCGGCTCGATGTCGCGGTCGACCGCCACCGGGCGGGTGAGGAGGACCGCGGCGAGCTCGACGACGACGAGCGCCAGGAGGCAGCCCCCGAGACCGGCGACCAGGAGGTAGTCCCAGGCCAGGCCGGCACCCAGGAGCAGGACCCCGAGCACGACGATCGCGCGGCCGCGACCGGTCGCGCTCGCCCACACCTGGCCCATGACCCGCTCAGCCCGCGTCGGGCTGCGGCGGCTGGACCGTCTCGAGCACCTCGTGGACGACGCCCTCGCTCGTGTGGCCGGCCAGGATGGCATCGCGGCCCAGGACGGTGCGGTGGGCCAGGACCGGCTCGGCCAGGCGCTGTACGTCGCTGGGCACGACGTAGTGGCGCCCGCGCGCCGCCGCGTAGACCTGGAGGCACCCGACCAGGGCCTTGAGCCCGCGGGTGCTCACCCCTACCCGTACGCGTGGGTCGCGGCGGATCGTCATCCCGATGTCGCGGACGTAGCGGAGGATCGGGTCGGCCACGTGCAGCCGCGACAGCTGGTCGGCGACGGCCGCGACCTCCGCGGGCGTCGTCACGGTGGGGACGTCGTCGACCAGCCCGGCCGTGCTGTTGGGCCGCAGCACCTCGATCTCGTGCTCGGCGTCGGGGTAGCCCAGCGAGGTGCGGAGCAGGAACCGGTCGAGCTGGGCCTCGGGGAGCCGGTAGGTGCCCTCGAGGTCGATGGGGTTCTGCGTCGCGATCACCACGAACGGCCGGGGGACCGGGTGCCCCACGCCGTCGACGGTGACGGTGCGCTCCTGCATCACCTCGAGCAGCGCCGACTGGGTCTTGGCCGCCGCCCGGTTGATCTCGTCGGCCAGGACGACGTTGGCGAAGACCGGGCCCTGGCGGAACCGGATCTGGCCGTCTCGTGGGTCGAACACGGTGGTGCCGGTGACGTCGCTCGGCAACAGGTCGGGCGTGAACTGGATCCGTCCGACCTGCCCACCCATCGCCCGTCCGACGGCCCGGGCCAGCGTGGTCTTGCCGGTGCCGGGGACGTCCTCCAGCAGCACGTGCCCACCGGCGAAGGTGGCGACCAGGACGAGGTCGACGACGGCCCGCTTGCCGTGCACCGCGGACTCGACCGCGTCGCCGATGCGCTGGTGGAGCCGCCCGAAGGCGGCGATCTCCTGCTCACCGGGAACGGTCGGGTTGATCAGGGCGGTCATGGCTGGCCTCTCGGGAACGGCTCGGGGGGTCGGCTCGGCTCGGCCCGTGGAGAGCCGTGCGGGTCAGGGGATCTGGCAGGGCTGCGGCGAGCAGCCGGGCTGCTCGGGGCTCGGCTCGGGGTCCGGCGGGGGCACCACCTGGGGGGTCTGCTTGGTGGTGAAGCTGTAGCCCGAGCTGGTCGCCGTACCGCGTGGGTTGGTGGCGTAGAAGATGACCCGGTGGTCGACCGTGCCCTTGTTGGGCTGGTAGATCACGCCGTTGGCGTAGGCGATGGTGACCTTGGTGGCGTTGCAGGCCACGGGCTGCGCCGGGTTGGCGTCGAGCACGTAGGTGCAGGTGCCGGGGAACCGGAACCAGTCGTCGGGGGCTCGCAGCTTGAGGTCGATCGACCCGGAGCCGTCGTCGGCGGCGTTGTCGCTGCGCGGGCTCGAGCCGTCGACGATCTGCCGGTTGCTGTCGGGCAGCGGCGGCGGCGGCTGGGCCGGGGCCGTTCCGGAGACGACCCCGGCGGCGCCGGAGCCCAGCTCGTTGCGGGCCATCACCGTGGCCTGGAAGTCGCCGCCGACCTTGCAGTCGGCGTTGGTCCTGCGGCTGCAGGTCCAGGTGAACTTCGCGCTGCTCTGACCACCGGAGACCTGCTGGCTCCGGGTGTCGCCGGCGACGGTGACCGCGACGTCGTAGGTGGCGATCGGCTTGCCGTTGGCCTTCGCGCCCTGCCACTTGACGTCGACCACGAAGATCTCCTCGTCGTCGTTGCCCTGGTAGGTCGCCGTACCGGTCACCGTGGGGGCGCCCGGCCGGGCGGTCGAGGTGACCGTGTTGGAGGGGTAGGACGTCGACTGGCTGTCGTCGTGCACGGCGGTCACGGTGAACGTGGTCGGCTGGCCGGGGGTGACGTCGACGAAGGCCTCACGCACCCAGCCCTTCAGGCCCGGGTAGGTCTTGCCGGTGGAGGAGCGGATGACGAAGCCGTCGGCCTTCGGCAGCCCGGAATGACGCCAGGAGACGCGGACCTGGCCCTCGGCCATCGCCTCGGCGACGACGTCGGTGGGGGCCGTCACGGGCTGTCCGGCGCTGCCGGTGGGCGGGCTGCACGGCTTCGCGCTGCCGCCCTTGCCGCCGCCTCCCCACGACGTGGGCGTCGAGCTCGGCGTGCACGTCGTCGGCGTCAGGTTGTTGCCACCGCCGCCGCCACCGCCGCCACCGTGGGTGTCACCGCCACCGCCACCGCCACCGCCGGGCGGCGTGCCGGTCGGGGGAGTGCCGCTCGGCTGTGAGTCGGGCGTGTTGGGGGTGTTGGTCGGGTCGGGCGTCGGGGGCTCGGACTCCTCGTCGTCGCCGCCGAGGTCGAGCAGGTCGTCGACGAGGTCCTGGTCCGGGAGCGACGGCGGGGTCGTGGCGGGCGTCAGGCCGTTGGTGGGCACCTTGGCGTCCTCACGGACGATGGTGCTGGTGCTGCCGTCGCCGTGCACGACGATGCCCTGTGGTGCGCCTGGGGCGTTGATGACGAGGTTGTCGTCGTCGAGGATCAGCTCGGGGTCCTTGCTGCCAGGCGTGGACAGGTCGCGGGCGACCCGGCGACCCTCGGCGTTGAGTCGTACGACGCGGCCCTGGCCGGTGCAGGGGACCCAGACCTCGCCGCGGAAGACCTCGGGGGTGCCGGGCTTGGTGCAGGCGATCGAGGCCATGTCGATCTCGATGACGCGCTTGCCGGACAGCAGGACGACGTGGCTGTTGTCGGCCGAGGCGACCGGGACCAGGTCGCTGGGGGACTTCTCCGGTGCGTAGATCTTGCCGATCACCTTGGGGGCGTCGGTGGTGAGGTCGTGGCCGGTGCCGACCTGGGCGATCATGCCCTGGTCGGGTCCGAACACGGTCACGCCCTCGTCGTGTGCGACCAGGACCGAGCCCTCGCCGCTGCCGTCGACCGACTGGTCGTCGTCGTCCTGGAACTTCTGCTGGTCCGCAGACCAGCTCAGCTGGTGGAGGGTGCCGTCGTCCTCGAGGGCCCAGATCACGCCCTTGCCGTCGACGGCGGCGTCGGCCAGGCCGCTGGGCGCCACCCAGATGGTGCCGATCGCGTCGGTCGTCTGCGGGTCCATCGCCGAGATCGTGGACTGCTCGCTGTCGACGAGGAAGACACCGTCGTCGTTGAAGATCGTGTCGACCGCGCCGCCGGTGCTGATGCGGCGCTGGCCGGAGACCAGGATGCTGGTCAGGTCGAAGGCCCGCAGCCGGCCCGAGGTGTGGTCGGCGACGTAGAGCTGGCCGCCGTGCTCGCCGGTGACCTCGATGTCGTCACCGGGGTTGCCGACGACCTGCTTGACCTCGAGCTGCCCGGTGGCGGGGTTGACCTGGATGATCTGGCCGTTGGGCTCGTCGGAGAGCCAGGTCAGGCCGTCGGCCACGTCGACCGCGGTGCGGCTGATGCCCTGACCGAAGAAGACGCCCGCGATCAGGGAGCCGGTGACCACCAGGACGGAGAGCTCGGCCGCACCGCGGGACTGCCGGTTGCGGAGCCGGGCTGGGACCAGTGCCTCGAGGCGGGACCGTGCCCGGCCTCGTCGCGTCGGTGTGGTCCGAGGGCTGCCCGAGTCTGTCATCACGTCTCCTGGTGAGCGTCGTGCGTCATGTCGTGCGTCATCTGCTGCGCCGTTGCTGCGTCGTGCCTGGGTGGTGTCGTCATGCCGTGCCATCTGCTGCGGGTGCTGCGGGTGCTGCGGGTGCTGCGTGGACGACCTGCGCCACCCACGCGGTGCCTCCGTCGCACCACACCCCACGTCCGGGTCCGGTGAGCGGTTCGGTGGTCTTGGTCGGGACCGATGCCCCGAGTGCATCGCCGTCGGCCCACTCCGGGGTGAGGAGGAACCCGCGCCGGTTGCGGCGGGCGGTCTCGACCAGGCCCTCCGGACCACCACGGGCCTTCGCCTGGGCGGTATCGGCGGTCACCACCAGCCCGATCTGCTGGGTGTGGGCACCGAGAAGGCCCAGGAGACGGTCACGGGTAGTACGTCGTGCGTCGTCGACTCCGACCCCAGCATCCCAGAGATGGGCGTCGTCGACCATGACGAGAGCCCATCCGCCGTCGGAACGTTCCGTGACCCAGCGCTCGACGGCGGCCAGGGTCGAGGCGTAGTCGGGCTCGCGGATGACCGTCGGCGGCCGGTCGCCGCGGGCGACGAGGGCCTGCAGACCGTCGAGGGTGCCGGTGCGGCCGGTGCGGGAGCGACCGGCGACGAGCACGGGGCCGGCGAGCAGGTCGACCTCGAGGACGGCCACGGCGTCGGCGTCGACGGCGATCGCGACCCGGGAGCCGCGGGGGGCCGGGAGTGCGGCCTGGTCGAGCCGGGCCGGCATCGGCGGGACCGGAGCGGTCGGACGACCCTGGGTGCGGGGGGTCAGGAGCCGGTTGATGGTCTCGATCCGCTCTGCCTGGAGCGGGGTGCCCGCGCCACCCGTCGTCTGGACCTGGACGCTGCGCTTGCCGAGCAGGCCGGCGCCGGGGAGCGTGTCGGCGTCGAGGACGTTGCCGGGGACCCCGAGCATCAGGTAGTCGTCGTTGGTCGTCATCCGCAGCACGATGCGGCGACCGAACGTCGAGCCGAGCGAGGTGGGGACCCCGGTGCGCCCGGGCGCGGTGGCGATCACGTGGATGCCGACGCGTCGTCCGTTCTGGAGCACGGTCTGCAGCCTCTCCACGTGGGACGGGGCTACACCTCCTCCGGACTCCAGGCTCTCGACCATCGAGGGCAGGTTGTCGATCAGCACGTAGACCCGGGGCAGCGCGTGGCCCTGGCGGGCCAGGTCGTCGAGGTCGGCGCAGCCGCGGGCCGACAGGGCCTGGGCGCGTTCGTCCATGGTGCGGCGCAGCAACCGGATCAGGCGCATGACCCGGCCCAGCTGGGACTCCGACACGATCGCCTCGACGGTCGGGACCCCGCTGATCGCCGCCAGGCCACCGCCGGCGAAGTCGACGCCGTAGATGTAGGGCGCCACGCCGTAGCTGCCGAACGCGTCGGCGATCGAGGCGCTCAGCGCCGCCGAGCGCAGCAGCTCGGTCTTGCCCGAGCCCGAGGCGCCGTGCACCAGCACGTGCCCGATGGCGGCGAAGTCGAGGCTGAGCTCGGGCTGGCGCTGGGCCTCCGGCTCGTCGATGCGCCCGATGGTCACGTTGCCGCTGGTGCGTCCCTCGGCGCCGGCCACCAGGGCCTCGACGTCGAGCGGCAGCTCGGCCGGCAGGGCCGGCAGCCAGGGCCGCTTCGGGGCCGCCGCACCCGACATCATGAACGCCTCGTTGATGGTGTGCACGCACCGCTCGAGGTCGGTGCGCGGGTTGAGGCGCTGCTCGTGGCCGGTGCTCTCGAAGGCCCCCGTGACGGCGCTGAACGGGTTGACCAGCACCGGCACCTCGGAGCCGGCCATCGGCTCGCGCGCGCCGGTCCAGGCCGACTGCACGAGCTCGGCCGTGCCGTGCCCGGTACGGCGGATCCAGGCGCGTCCCGGCGTACGGCGGGAGATCCGGGCGGCCTCGGGGCTGTCGATGACGTCGCGGGAGTCGTCGGCCGACGAGACGCGCAGCGAGATCCGCAGGTCGGCGTTGGCCTTGATGTTGCCGGTGACGACGCCGGCCGGGCGCTGCGTCGCCAGCAGCACGTGCATGCCGAGCGAGCGACCCCGCTGCGCGATGTTGACCATGCCGTCGACGAACTCGGGGACCTCGGAGGTCAGTGCGGCGAACTCGTCGACGCAGATGAGCAGGCTGGGCGGGGCGACGTCGGGACGCTCGCGCTCGAGCTGGACGAGGTCCTTGACGCCGTACTGACCCAGGAGGTGCTCGCGGTAGACGATCTCGGCGCCGATCGACGTCATCGCGCGCTGCACGAGCGCGGGGGTGAGGTCGGTGATGTAGCCGACGGTGTGGGGCAGGTCGGCGCACTCGCGGAACGCCGCGCCGCCCTTGTAGTCGACGAGCAGGAAGTTCATCCGCGACGCCGGGTTGTTGAGGGCCAGCGAGCAGAGCAGCGACTGCAGCAGCTCGCTCTTGCCGGAGCCGGTGGTGCCGGCGACGAGCCCGTGCGGGCCGTCCTCGCGCAGGTCGATGGTGGTGACGCCGTCGACGCCCGAGCCGATCTGGGCGCGCAGGCCGCTCGACTGCTGCCAGCGCCGGGTGACCGCGGTGACGTCGTCGAGGTCCTCGAAGTCCGAGCTCAGCTCGGGCAGGCGCACCACGTTGGGGATCGCGGTGCTGGGCGGCAGCACCGCCGCCTCGTCGACGTACGCCGTCATCAGGCGCGCGGCCCGCCAGGCGGCGTCGAGGGTGACGGCGTCGGCGACCTCGATGTGCGCGATGCCCATCCGGTCGGCCTTGCCGACCTCGCCGGTGGCCAGGTCGATGCGCAGCGAGGTGGCCGCGGGGACCTCGGTGGCGTGGCGGCCGAGCCAGATCAGGTGGATGCCGCGCTCGGCGGCGACCGCCGCGACGGCCTCGACGGTACGCCGGGCGATGCCGGCGTCCTCGTCGACGAAGCAGATCGTGTGCCCGCGCCCGGTGTCCTCGGTGACGAGGTGGTCGAGCAGGGCGGTCGCGGCCCGGGCACCGACGGCGACCGGGGGCTCGCCGCCGAGCCGTGCGGTCGCGTGGGGGAGCCAGCGCAGCCAGGCCTCGTGACCGGCGCGGCCGCGGCCGAAGCAGCCGGCGACGCTGAGGTCGGTGGGGGAGTGGTCGAAGGCCAGGCGCAGCATCATCGAGCGGACCAGGGCGTCCACCGCGTGCGGCTCGCCGGTGATGGCGACCAGGGGGTGCTCGGTGAGGTCGGCCAGGACCGGCATGTCCCGCAGCGTCTCGCGCTGCCGGAACTCCTCGGACACCTCGCGGCGGGTGGCCCGGTCGCCGCCGTCGTTGATGAAGCCGGTCAGCATGGCCGGCACGGTGCCGATGCCGAGGCGGGTCACGAGGAACGCCTGCCGGCTCTCGGAGCGCGCCCACAGGTAGGGATCGCGGTTGGCGGCGCGGGTGCGCAGGGTCTCGGCGTCGGGGTAGTCGTCGTGGGACTGCTCGCGCTGGCGCACCGCGTGCTCGTCGATGGCGGTGATGAAGCCGTCGACGTCGGCCCGCCAGTCGGCGAGGTCCTCCTCGAACTGCTTCTGCGCCGCACGCTTCTGCTGGCGCCAGCCGAGGAAGCCCAGGATCGGCCAGGCGACCATGTAGATGATCGCGTAGGCGCTGCGGGCGCGGGCGAACAGCGCGATGCCCATGATCATGGGCAGCATCAGCATCGCCCACGGCATCGGCGAGGGCCGGGTCTTGGTCGGCGGGGAGGGGACCTCGAGGACCTCCCGGGTCAGCGGCTCGCCGAACCGCGGCGGCCGGAAGACCGAGACGGCGGGGGCCTCGGTGGGCACCTCGCCGGCGTCGATCACCAGGGTGCTGCGACCGAGCCGGATCGGAGTGCCCCAGTCGATCTCGCGGCCGGCGACGATGCGCTCGCCGCCGACGACGGTGCCGTTGGCCGAGCCCTCGTCGTAGACGGTCGGGCGGGTGCCGAGGACGATGCGGGCGTGGTGCTGGCTGACCAGCGGGTCGGTGAGGCGCAGGGTGCAGGAGGCGCCGCGGCCCAGGGTCAGCGAGCTGCCACGCACGTGGAGGCGCTGGCCGCGGTCGGGGCCGTCGGTCACGCGGAGGATGGCCCGGGGGCGGGCCGAGCTGGACACCCGGGTGAGCCAGGCCGGCGGGGCGGTCACGACGTCGAGCAGGTCGCCGGTGCGCAGCCCGCACTCGGACACGAGCCGGTCGGCGGGCCACGGGTGGCCCCCGTCGACGGGCACGAGGAGCAGGTGCGGCTGGTCGGGAGCCACGTGCTGGCCGATCGCCCGGGCCAGATCGGCCACGGTCGCCTCGCCCCGCGCCTGCACCGCGACGTCGACCGAGGGCAGCCCGGTCTCGGCGGCCGTCCTCAGCGAGAGGGTCCAGCTCTGCATGTCGAGCTCCTCAGAAGTGGTCTAGACCGGTTGGTCCCGAAATGACGGACGGCCGCCGGGTTGCCCCGGCGGCCATCTGTCAGTCAGCCCGATCCATGACCGGGCCTTACCCAGGTGCGGCGGACCTAACCACCGCAGGGAGGACTGTGCGCGAGGCGCACGCCGCCTCCCGTCCGCGACGCGGACTAGTTGGAGCTAGTTGGAGACCTGCTCCTGCTCCTGCGCCTGGTTGTTGATCAGGGTGGAGAACTCCTGGAGCGACTGGGTGACCTTCTGCAGCATGGTGACGTAGTCGCTGCTCCAGGTGTCGCGGGTGCGGTCGGCGTCGGGGCCGATCCAGTCGAAGCCCTGGATGACCTGGGTCATCTTGCCGCTGAGCGCCTCGAGCTCCTGCGAGCCCTGGTTGATCTGCTGGGACGCCTGGCGACCGGCCTCGACATCCATACCCTTCATGGCCATGGAACTGCTCCTTCTGTCGTTGAACTACTTGATGGGGTGTTAGGGGCGGGTGCTTCAGTTGCCGCCGGAGCCCATGCGGGACCGGACGTGTGCGGTGGCCTCTGCGGCCGTGATGACACCGTTGTGGTCGGTGTCCAGTCCCCGGTTGGGGCCGTAGTTGCGGTCACCCTGGGTGAACAGGGGGTTGTCACCGGAGGAGGGGTGACCGGCCAGGATCGAGGTGTAGACGCTCTCGAGGTCGTTGAGCCGGCCGCGGTAGGGCTGGAAGTACTGCTCGACGTAGTCGAGCTGCTGGACCGGCGTCATCTGGGCGAGCTGGCCGGTGGTGGTGCCCATCCCCTTGGCGGTGTCGGACATGAACTGGATCAGCCCGGTCGCGCTGCTGTGGGGGTTGCGCACGTCGCTGGAGAACCGTCCGCCGGTCTCGAAGCTCATCGCCGCCATGATGTGCTCGGGACGGGCGCCGAGGCGCTGGGACATGCCCTCGACCTTGCGCAGGAACTCCGGGGTGACGTTGGCGTTGCCCTGCACACCGGTGATCTGGTTGTAGTCGTAGCCGGTCGGCGAGGTGTAGCCCTGGCCGGTCTGCACCGGCAGCGGGTGGTCGGCGCGGTAGGCGTCGTAGGCGGCCTGGGTGTTGGAGCCCCAGGCGCCGTCGGCGCCCTTGGTGTCGTAGCCGGCCGACGTGAGCCGCTCCTGCAGCTCCTTGACGCCCTCGCCGCGAGAGCCGCGGCCGTTGGTGCTGGAGAGCTGGTCGATCTTGGCGTCGCTGCCGCCGCCGTTGCGGCTGGCCAGGGCCGCGCCGCCGAGCCCGAGGGCGGCCGCGCCACCGGCGATGCCGGCCGCGGCGCCGTACGACGGCCCGCCGTCGGAGGCCGCCCCGGTCGGGGTCGCGTGGCCCATGCCGCTCGAGGTGCCGAGCGACTCGGCACCGGGCGCGGCGCCGCCGAGGCCGCCGTCGGCCACGGGGCCGGAGTGGGAGGTGGGGCTGCCGGAGCCGCTGTCGATGCCGCCGCCGCCGAGGGCGGTCGACTCGCCGCCGCCCCCACTGGGGGCACCGCCGCCGGCCGAGCCGCCGCCCGTGCCGCCTCCGGAGCCGCCGGAGTCGAGACCGCCGCCGCCGATGCCGCCGCTGGGCGAGACACCGACCTCGCCGCCGAGCTTGGTGGGCGAGATCCGGTCGGAGTCGACGCCGAACTCGCCGCCGACGTTGCCGACCTGGAGGTCGGGGGTGGAGCCCGAGGCTGTGGGGGTGCTGCCGATGCCCTGGGAGGTGCCGATCGTGCCGCCGCCGGTGCTGGTGCCGACGTCGGCGGGCTTGTCGCCGTCGAGGTCGATGCCGGTGTCGATCATCAGGTGGCCGTTGTCGCCGATGGTCAGGCTGGGCCCCTCGGTCGTGGCACTGCCGCCGAGCGGGGTCCCGCCGGCCGAGCCGGTCGCGCCGGTGCCGCCCGCCTCGGGCGTCGTGGTGCCGGCCGCGGTGCCGCCGAGCGGCTCACCCTGGTAGGGCGTGACCGGTGCCGGCAGCGCCGGGGTCTGGTAGGTGGGCAGCGAGCCGTAGTCGACGGTGCCGCCGTCGCTGGCGGTGTCCTGCGCCTCGGCCTGCGAGTTGAGGACCTTGGCGAACAGGCCGAGGGCCTGCGAGATCTTCTCGAGCCACGGGACGACCGTGGTCTCGAGGTACTCGGCGTAGGCGAGGCTGGCGCCGCCGGAGAAGAACGACGCGGCCTTGAGGATGGCGATCAGGGCCTTGAGGAACATGATCACCTGGTCGGTGGTCTCCTTGCCCTGCTCGAACTCCTGTCCGACCTCACGCAGCTCGTCGGTGTCCGCTCCGATCAACGCCATGACGTGCTCCTGTCCGAGATCCGTGGTGGGCCGATCAGCCCGGTACCGAGGAAACTAGGCATGGTCGGTACTCACGGTCGAGAGCGAGTCGGGTGGAAACTTCCGTTCCCTGGAGCCGGTCGGGCTCAGGAATCCGTCGTCCTACATGCCACGAGCCACCGGAAACGTGTCCGGTGGCTCGGGTCGCTGTGCTGTTCGGTTGTGGGGGTGCTGCTGGTGGTGCCCGTGCGGTTGGTCAGGAGCTGACGGAGTCCTGCTGGTCGGCCTTGTTGATGAGGTAGGTCGCCTGCTGCTTGATGTCCTCGCACGCGGCGTTGGCGTTGGGGATGAACTGGCTGCCGATGTCGTCCTGGATGCGGTCCTTGTCGGAGCCGATCCAGCTGGTGCCCTGCACGCGGGCCAGCAGCTTGGCGCAGACGTCGCCGACCACGGCGGCGTGGGAGTCCATCTGGTTGGCCGTCGAGCGGGCCGCTTCGGTGTCCATGCCCTGCATGTTGTTCGCCATGGTGCGTCTCCTCGAGGTGCGGCGGGGTCCGGGTCGCCTGTGACGGTAGGTCGGCGACGACCGGCCCCGCTAGGACACGACCGGTGGAACCTTCCGGGCCGAGGCCGCCCTCTCGACGGTCTCGAGGTCGTCGACGGTCACCAGGCGGACCTCGGCGGTGCGGCGCCCGATGGCGAAGCGGACGTTCTGGGCCCGACCGCGACCGGCGTTGAAGGGGTCCTCCTTGGGGCCGAACGCCAGCCCGGAGATGGTGCGGATGGCGTCGTCGACGCGCTGGGCGCGCTCGAGGTTCCAGGCGTAGCCGTGCCAGCCCAGGACCCGCTCGTAGATCTCGCGGTTGGACGGCGGGCGCGGGTAGTCGTCGGTGCCGGTCAGCCAGGGCTCGGCGAGCGCGAGGGCGACGTACCACTCCCGCGAGAGCGGGGGGAGCCGGGGCGCCGGGGCCGTGGCGGTGGCGTCGAGGTCGGCGTAGGGATCGTCGGGCGGTCGCGGCCGGTCGGCGAGCACGGGCACGGAGGTCGCGACGTCGACGGTGATGGACAGGTCGTCGTACGTCGTGGGCCCGGTCTGGCGCCCACGCATCACCACGAGCTGGTTCTCGCCCTCGTCGAGCAGCAGCGCCATGCCCTCCGCGAGGGTCACCCGACGGGCGCCACCGGGGGCGTCGAAGAGGCTGGACACCTGCGTCTCGCCTGAGCCGTGCCAGCGCAGGCGGGCGATCTCGTCGCCCACGACGAGCTCGCCCAGCAGCCGGCTCACGTGGGGGGCGCAGCGGGGGAGGGCGATCGCGGTGACGCGCAGCGCGTCGCTCGGGTCGTCGTCGGGGACGGCGTGGTGGGGGGAGCGTCCGAAGAGGAGCGTCTCGCCGGACCCGAGGATCACCGCGGGGAGCCCGGCGCCCTGCAAGGTCACGCGGAGCACGGCACCACACCACGCCCGAGGTGTGCCCGAGAAGCCGTCATGAATCGCATCCAACCACAGGCGTCCCACGGGGATGTGTCGTTCGAATGACGGGCCGGTGGCGCGGGTGGGATCGACGGGGAGGACCATGCCCTCACGAGTGAACAGATGTTCACCGAATTGGTAGCATGCGGACGTGCCGACGACCACGACGACCACCGTGACCCCAGTGGCCCCGGTGTCCGGCGGCCCGGGCGTGCTCGACGCGCTGTCCCTGCTCGCCGAGGTCACCGACGAGCTCGTCGTCAGGAGCGTGCGCGACACCCACCTGGCCTGGGCCGACCGGGCCCACGGCCTGACCCGGCGCGCCGCCGAGGCGTCCGGTGTCGCGGGCGCGGTCACGGCGGTGCCGCAGGTGGTGCACCGTGGCATCGCGGCCGCGGTCTACGGGGGCCTCGGTCGCGGCCTGCGCGCCGCCTCGCGCGGTCTCGACACGGCGGCGGCCGCCGACCTGGGCCCCCGGCTCGAGGCGACCTCGCGCGGGCGGTTCGTGTCGGCCGCGGTCAACGGCCTCATCGGCGACCGGCTCCTGGAACAGCGACCGCAGCTCGCGATCCCGATGGCCGTACGCCGCCACGGGCGCGATGTCGCGCCCGAGCCAGACGCCCTGACCGAGGCCTTCCCCGACGCGACCGGCCACCTGGTGCTCTTCCTGCACGGGCTGTGCGAGAACGAGGACTACTGGAACCGTGGCCGCGAGCACCGCGGCACCACCTACGGCGAGGCCCTGGCGGCCGACGGGTGGTCGCCGCTCTTCCTGCGCGTCAACACCGGGCTGCCCCTGCGCGAGAACGGTGTCGCCCTGACCGCGCTGGTCCAGCGCCTCGTCGAGTCGTGGCCGGTGCCGGTCACCCGCATCGCCCTGGTGGGCCACTCGCTGGGCGGACTGGTCGTCCGGGCGGCCGGCGCCGTCGCCGCGGCCCCGGGCTCGCCGGACTGGAACACCCTGGTGACCGACGTCGTCACCCTCGGCACCCCCCACCTCGGCGCCCCCATCGCGTGGGGCATCGGGCACGGCAGCCGCGGCCTGCAGTGCCTGCCCGAGACCGCCGCCTTCGGACGCATCCTCGACTGGCGATCGACCGGGGTGCACGACCTGGTCGCCGGCCTCGCCGAGGACGTCCCCCCGCTCCCGCACGCCCGCTACCGGCTGGTGTCGGCCACGGTGACCGAGTCGGAGCGGCACCCGGTGGGCCACGTGGTCGGCGACCTCCTGGTCCGCCCGCGCTCGGCGTACGGCCGTGACCGCAGGGGCGGTGAGCTGTTCCCCGGCGCCGACGTCCTCCACGTCGGCCGGACCGACCACTTCGGGCTGCTCAACCATCCCGACGTGCTCGTCGCGCTGCGGCGCTGGCTGTCCTGACGACACGGTCGTCCGTGGTCGGGTCGAGCGCCGGTCCACCACGGTCGTCGAGCCGGGCGAGCGTCACCCCACGGTCGTCGAGCCGGGCGAGCGCCACCCCACGGTCGTCGAGCCGGGCGAGCGCCACCCCACGGTCGTCGAGCCGGGCGAGCGCTAGCGAGCCCGAGTCGAGACGCCCGCAGCTGCGGACCGACCTGCCCTGTTCCTGCGGTGGTCTCGACGCGCCCGTTCCGGCCTCGTTCCTCGGCCGGAGGGCTTGCTCGACCTGCGCCCCCGACGGTGCGCTGCTCGTTCCTCGCAGCCCACCTGGCGGCTTGCTCGACCTGCGCCGCCGACGGCGCCCGGCTCGTTCCTCGCCGCGCGCCTGGGGCTTGTCTGCTGATGGCGAACAGCGCGGGATCTGCCGTGTTGTGTCCCCGCTGCGGGCTAGTGTCGGCGAGGTGAACCACTACGCCCAACAGACCGGCCCCACCCTGGGTGGCGGCGGCGGTCTCAACGTGCTCGACGACCACATCTACCAGCGCCTGCTGCGCGAACGGATCGTCTTCCTCGGCTCCGAGGTCCGCGACCAGAACGCCAACGCGATCTGCGCCCAGCTCCTCCTGCTCTCCGCGGAGGACCCCGAGGCCGACATCTTCCTCCACATCAACAGCCCCGGTGGCTCGGTCGACGCCGGCATGGCGATCTACGACACGATGAACTACATCCCCAACGACGTCGCGACCGTCGGCATGGGCCTGGCCGCCTCGATGGGCCAGTTCCTGCTCTGTGCCGGCACCAAGGGCAAGCGCTACGCCCTGCCGCACGCGCGGATCATGATGCACCAGCCGTCCTCGGGCATGGGCGGCTCGGCCTCCGACATCAAGATCCAGGCGCAGCAGTCGCTGCACATCAAGAAGGTCCTGCTCGACCTCATCTCCGAGCACACCGGCCAGCCCGTCGAGCAGGTGATCGCCGACGCCGACCGCGACCGGTGGTTCACCGCCGAGCAGGCCCAGGAGTACGGCCTGGTCGACCAGGTCATCACCAGCGCCCGCGAAGCGGCCGACGACGGGCGCCCCGCGCGCCAGAAGAACTGAGGTAGCGATGAACTACTACATCCCGCAATGGGAAGAGCGCACGTCCTACGGCTTCCGCCGCATCGACCCCTACGGCAAGCTGTTCGAGGAGCGCATCATCTACCTCGGCACCCCGATCTCCGACGACGTGGCCAACGCCGTGATCGCCCAGCTGCTGTGCCTGCAGTCGATGAACCCCGACCAGGACATCAGCATCTACATCAACTCGCCCGGCGGCTCGTTCACCGCGCTGACCGCGATCTACGACACGATGCGCTTCATCAAGCCCGACGTGCAGACGGTCTGCCTCGGCCAGGCGGCCTCGGCCGCGGCCATCCTGCTGGCGGCCGGCACCCCGGGCAAGCGCCTGGCCCTGCCCAACAGCCGGATCCTCATCCACCAGCCCTACACCGAGGGCACCTTCGGCCAGACCTCCGACATCGAGATCCAGGCCAACGAGATCCTGCGGATGCGCGACCTGCTCGAGAAGATGATCAGCGAGCACAGCAGCAAGTCGGTCGAGGAGGTCAGCCGCGACATCGAGCGCGACAAGATCCTCACCGCCGAGCAGGCCGTCGAGTACGGCCTGATCGACTCGGTGCTCGAGTCGCTCAAGACTCCCGCCCTGGCCTAGGCCAGCAGCGGCGACGTCCGCCCGTTCGCCGTGTCCGCCCCCTGTCAGGGGGCGGCACGGGGTACCGTCGGGCAGATCGCCCGCAGCACCCGCACGTCTCGTTCCACCCCCACTCGCACAGCACGTCGTCAACCAGGAGGACTCGCCCGTGGCACGCATCGGTGACGGAGGCGACCTGCTGAAGTGCTCGTTCTGCGGCAAGAGCCAGAAGCAGGTCAAGAAGCTCATCGCCGGTCCCGGCGTCTACATCTGCGACGAGTGCATCGACCTGTGCAACGAGATCATCGAGGAGGAGCTGAGCGAGGGTACCGAGGTCAGCCTCGACGAGCTGCCCAAGCCCAAGGAGATCTTCGAGTTCCTCAACTCCTACGTGATCGGCCAGGAGCAAGCCAAGAAGTCCCTCGCCGTGGCGGTCTACAACCACTACAAGCGGGTCCAGGCCGGGCTGCAGCCGACCTCGGGCCCCGACGGCAAGGGCAAGCACAGCAAGGACGAGGTCGTCGAGGTCGCCAAGTCCAACATCCTGGTGATCGGTCCGACCGGCTGCGGCAAGACCTACCTGGCCCAGACGCTGGCCCGCATGCTCAACGTGCCGTTCGCCATCGCCGACGCCACCGCCCTGACCGAGGCCGGCTACGTCGGCGAGGACGTCGAGAACATCCTCCTCAAGCTGATCCAGGCCGCTGACTACGACGTCAAGAAGGCCGAGACCGGCATCATCTACATCGACGAGATCGACAAGGTGGCCCGCAAGGCCGAGAACCCGTCGATCACCCGCGACGTCTCCGGCGAGGGCGTGCAGCAGGCGCTGCTCAAGATCATCGAGGGCACGACCGCCTCGGTCCCGCCGCAGGGGGGCCGCAAGCACCCCCACCAGGAGTTCATCCAGATCGACACCACCAACATCCTGTTCGTGGTGGGCGGCGCCTTCGCCGGCCTCGAGCACATCATCGAGCAGCGCGTCGGCAAGAAGACGCTCGGCTTCACCGCCGAGATCCGCGGCGTCGAGGAGAAGGCCCAGGAGGACCTGCTGGCCCTGGTCCGCCCCGAGGACCTCACGAAGTTCGGGCTGATCCCCGAGTTCATCGGCCGGCTGCCCCTCATCGCCAGCGTCAACAAGCTCGACCAGGCGGCGCTGGTGCAGATCCTCACCGAGCCCCGCAACGCGCTCACCAAGCAGTACCGCAAGCTCTTCGAGCTCGACGGCGTCGAGCTCGAGTTCACCGACGAGGCCATCCAGTCGATCGCCGACAAGGCCCTCGAGCGCGGCACCGGCGCCCGCGGCCTGCGCGCGATCATCGAGGAGACCCTCCTCTACGTGATGTACGACGTCCCCTCGCGCGCCGACGTCGCCAAGGTGGTCATCACCGACACCGTCGTGCTGGGCGAGGCCGAGCCGACGTTCGTCCTGCGCGAGCCCGAGGCCAAGAAGAAGAAGTCCGCCTGAGACCCAGCCCGGTCGGGCCACAGCACCCACCACCACGCCGACCCGTCGCCCATGGGCGACGGGTCGGTCTGCTTTTCACGCTGACCCGTCGCCCATGGAGGACGGGTCGGTCTGCTTTTCACGCTGACCCGTCGCCCATGGGCGACGGGTCAGCGAGGGACTCAGGCGTCGGTGGGGGCGAGGTCGGCGGTGACGGCGAGGTCGCCGGCGTCGACTGCGGTGTAGACGAGGTCGCCGGTGATCTTGCCGGCGGCGCGCAGGTCGGGCTCGGCGAGTCGTACGGCGGCCAGGACGGCCTCGGGGGCGGTGATCTCGACGCGGGACAGCTGGGCCTTCATGCCCACCTTGGCCTGCGACTTGACGCCGCGGATGCCGGCCAGGGCGGCGGCGACGTGGTCGACCAGCGTGGGGTCGGCCGCGGCGGCCGCGCCGAGCTCAGCCGGCACCGGCCACGAGGCGTGGTGGATCGAGCCCGTCTGCCACCACGACCAGACCTCCTCGGTCACGTAGGGCAGGAACGGGGCGAGCAGGCGCAGCTGGACCTGGAGCGCGATCGAGAGGGTCGCGCGGGCCGACTCGCGGGCCGAGCTGGCCTCCTCGGCGTACGCGCGCTCCTTGATCAGCTCGAGGTAGTCGTCGCAGAACTCCCAGAAGAACTTCTCCGACGCCTCGAGCGCGGTCGTGTAGTCGTAGGCGTCGAAGGCGTCCGAGGCCCGGACCACCACGGCGGCGAGCCGGGCGAGCAGGGCGCAGTCGATCGGCTCGGTGACCCGGGCCGGCTCGAGCGGGCTGGCGCCGATGTTGCCGAGGACGAACTTGGAGGCGTTGAGCACCTTCATCGCCAGTCGGCGCCCCACCTTCATCTGGGTCTCGTCGAAGGGGGAGTCGAGGCCCGGGCGTCCGGTCGCGGCGCGCCAGCGCACCGCGTCGGCGCCGTAGGTCTCCAGGAGCTGCTCGGGGTCGATCTTGGTGTTGCCCTTGGACTTGGAGATCTTGCCCTTGCCGGTGCCGGCCAGGACGAACCCTGAGATCAGCGCGGTCGACCACGGCAGCCGCCCGAACTCGGCGTCGGCGCGCACGACGCGCGAGAAGAGCCAGGTGCGGATGATGTCGTGGGCGTGGGTGCACAGGTCCATCGGGAAGACCCGGTCGAAGAGGTCCTGGTCGCTCTCCCACCCGCCGGCGATGAGTGGGGTGAGCGACGAGGTCGCCCAGGTGTCCATCACGTCGGGGTCGCCGAGGAAGCCGCCGGGCCGGCCGCGCTGGCTCTCGTCGTAGCCGCGCGGGGCCTGCGTGGACGGGTCGACCGGCAGCTCGGCCTCGGTGGGCGTGAGCGGGTGGGCGTAGTCGGGGGCGCCCTCGTCGTCGAGGGGGTACCAGACGGGGAACGGGATGCCGAAGAAGCGCTGGCGCGAGATCAGCCAGTCGCCGTTGAGGCCACCGACCCAGTTGTCGTAGCGGTGCTTCATGTGGGGCGGGACCCAGCGCAGCTCACGACCGCGGTCGAGCATCTCGGTGCGCAGCGCCGTGTCGCGACCGCCGTTGCGCAGGTACCACTGGCGGGTGGCGACGATCTCGAGCGGCTTGTCGCCCTTCTCGAAGAAGTTGGCCATCCGCTGGGTGGGCTTCGGCTCGCCGTCGAGGTCGCCGCTGGTGCGCAGCAGGCCGACCATCGCCTCACGGGCCGAGAACGTCGTCTTGCCGGCCAGCTCGGCGTACGCCGTCGCGGCCTGCTCGCCGGACAGCCAGTCCGGCGTCTCGCGGGTCAGCCGGCCGTCGCGTCCCACGACGGTGCGCACGGGCAGGTTGAGCTCGCGCCACCACGTGACGTCGGTGAGGTCGCCGAAGGTGCAGCACATGACCAGGCCCGAGCCCTTGTCCATCTCGGCCCCGGGGTGGGCCACGACCGGGATCTCGACGCCGAAGACGGGGCTGGTCGCGGTGGTGCCGAACAGCGACTGGTAGCGCTCGTCGTCGGGGTGGGCGATCAGCGCGACGACGCTGGGGATGAGCTCGGGCCGCGTGGTCTCGATGAACAGCGGTGAGCCGTCGGGGGCGTGGAAGGCCACCCGGTGGTAGGCGCCGGCGTAGTCGCGTGCCTCGAGCTCGGCCTGGGCGACGGCGGTCTGGAAGGTGACGTCCCAGAGCGTGGGCGCCTCCTGGAGGTAGGCCTCGCCGCGGGCGAAGTTGCGCAGGAAGGCGGTCTGGCTGACCTTCTGGGCCTTCGGTCCGATCGTCGTGTAGTGCTGCTTCCAGTCGACCGACAGCCCGAGCGTGCGCCACAGCGCCTCGAACTTCTTCTCGTCCTCGGGGACCAGCTCCTCGCAGAGCGCGATGAAGTTGGGCCGGCTGATCGGCACCTGCTTCTTGGCGTCGGGCTTCTCGGGCGGGGTGAAGTCGGGGTCGTAGGGCAGCGACGGGTCGCAGCGGACGCCGTAGTGGTTCTGCACCCGGCGTTCGGTCGGCAGGCCGTTGTCGTCCCAGCCCATGGGGTAGAAGACGGCCTTGCCGCGCATCCGCTGGTAGCGGGCGATCAGGTCGGTGTGGGTGTAGGAGAAGACGTGGCCGACGTGCAGGCTGCCGCTCACCGTCGGCGGCGGCGTGTCGATCGAGTAGACCTCGGCACGGTCCTTGGTGCGGTCGAAGGCGTAGGTGTCGTCGGCCTTCCACTGCGCCGACCACTTGGCCTCGAGGCCCTCGAGCACGGCCTTGTCGGGTACGACGGGCGCGGCGGGTGGCGCGCTCGTCGTGTCCGTGGGCTGCTCCGGGTTCTCGGTCATGCCCGAAATCCTATGGGGCGTGTCCGGTGGATGACGCATCGGTTACGCCGACCCGTCGCCCGTGGGCGACGGGTCGGCGTCACCGCACCGGTGCCTAGGTGGGCTCGGGCTCCGTGGGCCCGGGCTCCGGCTCGGGTTGCGTGGCGGCCTCGACCGTCCTCAGCGTCGACTCGACGTCGACCTCGTGACCGTCGAGGGTCACGCTCGCGCACCGGGTCATGGTCGCCCCGACGGACACGGTCGACCCGTCGGGGTAGGCGACGACCAACGTCCACGGCATCGGCGCCAACGAGATCGCGGCGCACTCCGGATCCATCGCGAACTCCGGCTGCGCGGCGAGCCGGTCGACCAGGGCGTCCACTCCCGTGGTGACAGGTGCGGTCGGCAGCAGGAACTTCCCCAGGTCGCCGGCGGTGTCGAACGTCGCCGGGCACAGTCGCAGCGACGTGGCGCCGTCGGGGAAGTCGGCCTTGGTGCTCGTCTCGTCGAGGACGGGCGGCTCGGCCGGGCACGGCGGGGGCGCGGGGGTGGTCGTCGGGGCCGGGTCGTCGGCGACCTCGGTGCCGCGGTCGGGGTCGTCGCCCGACGCGAGGACCGAGACCCCGACGCCGATCCCGACCACGGCGACCACCGCCGCGGCCAGCACCAGCCGGCTGCGGCGTCGTACGACGACGGCGCGCTCGCGCACGGCGGACGTGCGCGCCGCGGCCGGGAGGTCGGGTCGGTCGGGGGCGGTGCTGTCGAGCAGCTCCTTGAGGCGGTCGTCGTAGGTCATGAGGGTTCTCCAGGCAGTCGGTCGGTGAGCGCGGGGGAGGAGCGCAGGGCCGCGATCGCGCGGGACGCCTGGCTCTTGACGGTGCCGACGCTCACGCCGAGCGTGTCGGCCGTGCGTTGCTCGGTGAGGTCGTCGAAGTAGCGCAGCACCAGCACCGCGCGCTGGCCCCGGGGCAGGGCGGCCAGGGCCGTCAGCACGTCGCGGCGTACGTCGACCCGGGTCGACTCGTCGCTCGTCCCGGCAGCGTCGGGCAGGTCGGCGGTCGGCACCTCGCCTCGCCAGCGACGGCGCCACCAGTCGGTGTAGGTCGTCACCAGCGCCCGGCGCACGTAGGCCTCGGCGGTCTCTGACGAGCGGTCGTCGAGGCGCTCCCAACGACGCCAGGTCTTGACGAGCGCCGCCTGCAGCAAGTCCTCGGCCTTGTGCCGGTCACCGGTCAGCAGGTAGGCGCTGCGCCACAGCGCCGTCGATCTCGCCGCGACGAAGTCGTCGAAGCTCACGCCCGTCTTGGGCTGGTCCACGATGGTCTCCATGCCTCACCCCTTCACCTGTCACGACGAGGCGGGTGGCGGGGATGGTTGTCAGGGAGAGGTCACCAGACGAGGACGGGTTTGACCACCTTCCCGGCCAGCACGTCGGCGACGGCCGCGTTGATCTCGGTGAACGGGTAGGTCGTGATCAGGTGGTCGACCTCGAAGCGGCCGTCGGCGCGCATCTGCAGCAGCCGCGGGATCATCTCCAGGGGATCGGAGTCGCCCTCGATCGAGGACCGGACGACCTTGCCGTTCTGGAGCAGGTCGATGGCGTCGATGGCGTACTCCTCGGCACCGAGGCCCAGCGCCACGAGCGTGCCCCGCGGGCGCAGCGCCTGCTGGGCCTGCTTGACGACGGTCGAGACGCCGGTGGTGTCGATGGCGTACGCCGCGCCGCCGCCGGTGAGCTCCTTGACCCGGTCGGGCACGCTCTGCTCGCCGAGGGCGGTCGGGTCGACGCGCACGGCGCCGTACTGCTCGGCGACGTCGAGTCGGGCGTCGAGCAGGTCGACTGCGACGACGGTCTCGACCCCGGCGGCCTTGGCCGCGACGATCGCGGCGATGCCGACGGCGCCGACGCCGAAGACGACGATGCTCTGGTCGGGGCGCGGGTCGAAGACGTTGAGCACGGTGCCGGCGCCGGTCTGGAAGCCGCAGCCGTAGGGCGCGAGCAGCGTCAGGTCGAGGGAGTCGTCGACGACGACGCAGTTGTCGGCGTAGGCGAGGGCGTGCTGGGCCAGGCTGGACTGGCCGAAGAACGAGCCGTAGAGGGGCGCGTCCTCGGCGAGGTGGTGGGTGGTCGAGCCGTCCATCCGGAAGCCCATGTAGTTGAGCATCAACGCGTTGTCGCAATAGCCCACCGCGCCCTCCCGGCAGGGACCGCAGTGCCGGCAGGAGCGGAAGCTCAGCAGCACGTGGTCGCCGACCGCGATGCCCTCGACCTCGGCACCGACCTGCTCGACGACGCCGGCACCCTCGTGGCCGAAGACCCGCGGGAACATCTCGGCCGGCAGCGTGTCGCGCAGGGAGATGTCGGTGTGGCACAGCCCGGTCGCGACCAGCCTGACCAGCACCTCGTCGGCGCGGGGCTCGTCGAGCTCGACCTCCTCCAACCGGAACTCCTGGCCTGGCTCGTGCACGACTGCCGCTGTGGTCCGCATACCTGCAACCTAGAACGTGTTCTCGTTTCGGGGAAGGGTCGTCCACGCCGACTCGGCGGGCGTATGGCGGATCCCTAGACTCAGGGGGAGATGACCACCAGCGATACCGACCCCGATGCCCCCCGCCTGGCCGAGACGTTCGACGAGGTCGAGGACGCCCTGCTCTCGCGCTGGCCCGAGACGCGGCTGGAGCCGTCGCTGGACCGGATCCGCGCGTTCGTCGAGCTGCTGGGCGACCCGCAGTCGACCTACCGCTCGATCCACCTGACCGGCACCAACGGCAAGACGTCGACCTCGCGGATGATCGACACCCTGCTGCGGGCGCTCGACCTGCGCACCGGTCGGTTCACCTCCCCGCACGTGCAGCGGATGAACGAGCGCATCAGCATCGACGGCGAGCCGCTCGACGACGACGCGTTCGTCCGGGCGTTCAACGACGTGGCGCCCTACATCGGTCTCGTCGACGCCGACCAGCCGCACCCGCTGAGCTTCTTCGAGACCGTCGTCGCCATGGCGTACGCCGCCTTCTCCGACGCCCCGGTCGACGTGGCCGTCGTCGAGGTCGGCATGGGCGGGTCGTGGGACGCGACCAACGTGATCGACGCCGACGTGGCCGTGCTGCTCCCGGTGGCCGTCGACCACGCGCGCTACCTGGGCGACTCGCTCGCCGCGATCGCGCGCGAGAAGGTCGGCATCATCAAGCCCGGCGCCACCGTCGTGGTGGCCGAGCAGACGCCCGACGTGGCCGCGATCATCGGCGAGCGTGCGGCCGAGGTCGGCGCGCAGCTGGTCGTCGAGGGCGTCGACTTCGGCGTGGCCGCGCGGCTGCCGGCGGTCGGCGGTCAGGTCGTGTCGCTGCAGGGCCTGCGGGCGCGCTACGACGACGTCTTCATCCCGCTCTTCGGAGCCCACCAGGCGCAGAACGCCGCGTTCGCCCTGGCCGCGGTCGAGGCGTTCCTGGGCGACCAGCCGCTCGACGACGACCTCGTCCGCGAGGCGTTCGCCCAGGTCACCTCGCCCGGCCGGCTCGAGGTCATCCGGCGCAGCCCGACCATCGTGCTCGACGCCGCCCACAACCCGCACGGCGCGGAGGCGGTCGCCGCGGCGCTCGAGGACTCCTTCCAGTTCTCGCCGCTGATCGGCGTCCTCGGCGTCATGGGCGACAAGGACGCCGAGGGCCTGCTCGCCGTGCTCGAGCCCCACCTGGCCCACGTCGTCATCACCCAGAACTCCACCGACCGCTCGATGCCGGCCAGCGACCTGGCCCGCACCGCCGTCGAGGTCTTCGGCGAGGACCGGGTCACGGTCGAGCCGCGCCTGGCCGACGCCATCGACCAGGCCGCCGCGCTGGCCGAGGCGGGCGAGGCGGTGAGCTCGATGGGCTCCGGCGCGGTGCTGGTCACCGGCTCCGTGGTCACCGTCGGTGAGGCCCGCACGCTGCTCGAGCGGCCCGAGCGTCAGCCCCGCGGGGCGAGCGGGACCTCGTCGTGAGCGACCGCGACCGCTCGCCGCGCCGGGCGATGTGCGCGGCGGTGCTCTCCTTCGAGGCGGTGGTCGTCGCCCTGACCGCCCCGGTGGCCATCGCGATCTCCGACGTCTCGCCGGCGGTGGCGCTGGTGGTCGGGCTCGGCCTGGCCGTCGCGTGCGTGCTCGCCGCAGGGATGCTGCGCACCGAGCGCGGCTACCAGCTCGGCTGGTTGGTCCAGGTCGCCGCGATCGCGCTCGGCTTCCTGGTCACCACGATGTTCTTCCTGGGCGCGATGTTCGCCCTGCTCTGGGGGACCGCCGACTACCTCGGCCGCAAGATCGAGCGCGAGCGGGCCGAGGCCTACGCGCGGTTCGATGCCGAGGGTGGGGGGTCGGTGGGCTGAGGGGGTCGGCGGTGGCATGAATCCCCAGGTACCCGGGGATTCCTGCACTCCGGGACCGTTGCAACACCCCAGAAGCGCATGAGCCGGCCCCGGAGTCCCGACCGGCGTAGGGCGACCGGCGACCGGAGTACGGCGTCAGCGCATCTCGCGGTCGGGGTGACCCGCGATCAGGTGGTCGGCGACCGCGTCGAAGACCCGGCCCACCGCGGCGAAGTCGGCCGGGTCGACGAGGTCGACGAGGTGGTCGCGCACGCCGTTGACGTGGGTCGGGGCGACGTTCTCGAGCAGGAGGCGGCCGCGGTCGGTCATCACGGCGCTGACGCCGCGGCCGTCGTCCTGGGAGACCTCGCGCGTGACCAGCAGGGCGTCCTCCATCCGGCGGATGGTGTGGGTGACCCGGCTGCGGCTGTGGGCGAGCGAGTCGGCCAGGCGCGACATCCGCATCCGGCCGTCGCGCTCGGACAGTCGGACCAGGATCTCGTACTCGACCAGGGAGATCCCGTGGTTGCGCCGCAGGTCCTCGTCGAGCCGGTCGAACAGGAGGGTCGAGCCGAGCACGAGCGCGCGCCAGGCGACCTGCTGCTCCTGGTCGAGCCAGCGTGGCTCGGGCAGGGTCGGGAAATGGGCGGCCACTGGGTGATCCTAGGTTGGAGAACGACGCAGGGGTGCGCACCTCGGTCGGATGGCCGGGGTGCGCACCCTGGTCGTGGGTGGAGGTGGGGTCGGTCAGATCCGCTCGAGGATCAGGGCCATGCCCTGACCGCCGCCGACGCACATGGTGATCAGGCCGGTGGTCTTGTCGTGCCAGTCGAGCGAGTTGAGCAGGGTGTTCTGCAGTCGCGCGCCGGTCATGCCGAACGGGTGACCGACCGCGATCGCGCCGCCGTTGACGTTGAGGCGGTCGAGGTCGATGCCGAGCTCCTGGTAGGACGGCACGACCTGAGCGGCGAACGCCTCGTTGATCTCGACCAGGTCGATGTCGCCGATGCTCATGCCGGCGTACTTGAGGGCGTTCTTGGTGGCCTCGACGGGGCCGAGGCCCATGATCTCGGGGGACAGGCCGCTGACGCCGGTGGAGACGATGCGCGCCAGGGGCGTCAGGCCCAGCTCGGCGGTCTTGGTGTCGGACATGATGACGACGGCGGCAGCACCGTCGTTGAGGGCGCAGCAGTTGCCGGCGGTGACGACGCCGTCGGGACGGAAGACCGGCTTGAGGTCCTTCAGCGCGTCGTAGGTCACGCCGGCGCGCGGGCCGTCGTCGGCGCTGACCACGGTGCCGTCGGGAGTGGTGACCGGGGTGATCTCGCGCGCCCAGAAGCCGTCGTTGATGGCCTTCTCGGCGAGGTTCTGCGAGCGGACGCCGAACTCGTCGAGCTCCTGGCGCGACAGCCCGCGCATCCGGGCGACGTTCTCGGCGGTCTGGCCCATGGCCAGGTAGATGTCGGGCAGCAGGCCGTCCTCGCGGGGGTCGTGCCAGTCCTGGCCGCCCTCGGCGTAGGCGTCGGTGAGCTTCTGGGCCTCGGCGAACTTGGGGTTCTTGGTGTCGGGCCAGTGGTCGGAGGTGCCCTTGGCGAAGCGCGAGACCGTCTCGACGCCGGCGGCGACGAAGATGTCGCCCTCGCCGGCCTTGATCGCGTGGAACGCCATCCGCGTCGACTGCACCGACGACGCGCAGTAGCGGGTGATCGTGGCGCCGGGGACGTCGTCGAGGCCGAGCAGGGTGTTGACGACCTTGGCCATGTTGTTGCCCGACTCGCCGCCGGGCAGGCCGCAGCCGAGGTAGAGGTCGTCGATGGTGTGCGGGTCGAGCGAGGGGATCTTGTCGAGGGCCGCCTGGATGATCGTGGCCGTCAGGTCGTCGGGACGCAGGTCCTTGAGCGATCCCTTGTTGGCGCGACCGATCGGGGACCGGGCGGCGGAGACGATGACTGCTTCGGGCATGCGGGTGGCTCCGGTTCTCTGCGTGCAGCGGATGGGCGGCCGGACGGGTGTCCAGGGCCAGACTAGGACGCAGGGTGCGGCGGCCCGGGTGGGTGTGGTGTGACCGTGCTCACGACGAGGTCCTCCGAGCGGGCCGGACGCACCTGCGAGGATCACCGGGGTGCGCCACCTCTACCGCTGTCCGATGCGCTGGGCCGACCTCGACCTGCTCGGCCACGTCAACAACGTGACGTACGTCGACTACCTGCAGGAGGCGCGGGTCGACATGATGCGCACCCTCGGCCAGGGGCGCGCCACCCACGACGACCTCGAGGACGGTGTGGTGGTGGTCCGCCACGAGGTCACCTACCTGGCCCCGCTCGGCCTGCGGCTGGAGCCCATCGGCATCGAGTGCTGGGTCACCGAGGTGCGGGCGGCTAGCTTCACGATGGCCTACGAGGTCTTCCACGACGAGGACGACGGCGGCCGCACCACCTACCTGCGGGCCACGACCGTGCTCACCCCCTACGTGTTCGCCCAGGAGCGCCCGCGTCGCCTGACCGACGCGGAGAAGGCCGCCATGGCGCCGTACGTCGAGCCCGCGGCGACGTCGCGGGGCCGTGCCGCCCGGCTCGGTCCGCTCGACCGCGCCGGGGCCGTCCACTACCCGCTGCACGTGCGGTTCTCCGACGTCGACCTCTACCGCCACGTCAACAACGTCAAGTACTTCGAGTACTTCCAGGAGGCGCGGGTGCGGCTGATGGGCGACCTGACCCGCCGCGGCGGGCGGCGGATGTCGCCGGTGGTGGTCGCCCAGACCGACGTCGACTACCTGCGCCCGATCCTGCTGCGCCCCACGCCGTACGACGTGTGGTCGAGGGTGACCCGGGTCGGCAGCCGCTCGATGACCATCGACGGCGAGATCGTCGGGGGTGCCGACGGCACCGAGGCGCTGGCGAGGTCGCGGGTGGCCCTCGTCTTCTGGGACCCCGAGACCCAGCGCTCCACCGAGCCGCCCGAGGGTCTGCGCGAGCTGCTGAGCCCGGCGGTCAGTCCAGCGAGTTGACCATGAACTGGGCCGCGTGGGTCACGTAGTCCCAGAACTGCTGGTCCTGCTCGGGCGTCAGGTCGGCCGCGTCGAGGCCGGCACGGAAGTGCGTGAGCCAGTGGTCCTTGGCGGCCGGGTCGACCTTGAACGGCGCGTGCCGCATCCGCAGCCGGGGGTGGCCCCGCGTGTCGGAGTAGGTCGTCGGCCCGCCCCAGTACTGGACCAGGAACAGCAGGAACCGCTCCTCGGCCGGCCCGAGGTCCTCCTCGGGGTAGAGCGGGCGCAGCACCTCGTCGGTCGCGACGCCCTCGTAGAAACGGTGGACGATGGTCCGGAGGGTCTCGAAGCCACCGATCTCCTCGTAGAACGTCACGCCCCCATTGTGCCGTTGCAGCCTCAGGTCGTGGCGGGCGGCCATCAGGTCGTCGCGGAGTCGTCGATGGCCGGGACCGTCGCCGCCTCCTTGCGGTTCCACACGACCCGCTGGGGGAGGGCCATCTCGATGCCCTCGTGGTCGAAGCGCGACTTGATCCGCTGGCGCATCTCACGGGCGATGCCCCACTGCTCGCCGGGCGTGGTCTTGAGCACGACCCGGACCAGGACGCCGTCGATGCCGAGGTTCTCCACGCCCCACACCTCCGGCTTCTCGATGACCTGGCCCTTGAAGTCCTCGTCCTCCCACACGTCGTGGGCGACCTCGCCGAGCACGCGGCGCACGCGGGCGAGGTCCTCGTGGTAGGCCACGTTGACGTCGAGCACGGTGCGCGCCCAGTTCTGGCTCTGGTTGCCGACTCGGACGACCTGGCCGTTGGGGACGTACCAGACCGTGCCGTCGACGTCGCGCAGCCGGGTCACGCGCAGGGTCACCGCCTCCACGACGCCGGTGGCCTCGCCGAGGTCGACGACGTCACCGACGCCGAACTGGTCCTCGATGATCATGAAGACCCCGGACAGGAAGTCCTTGACCAGCGACTGGGCGCCGAAGCCGAGCGCGACGCCGACGATGCCGGCGCTGGCGATGATCGGGGCGATGTCGACGCCGACCTCGCTCAGCATCATGGTGCCGAAGACCGCGACGATCAGGCCGGTGACGATGCTCTTGAACAGGCTCGCCATCGCCTCGGCGCGCTGCCGGCGCCGCTCGGTCGCGATCAGGTTGACCCGGTCGGGCAGCACCCCCTTGGCGGCGCGTACGGCGATCCGGCCGATCGCCTTGTGCGCCACCCAGCGGATCGCGAACGCCAGGGCGAACAGTCCGAGGAGGGCCAGCGGCCGGCCGATCAGGACGTCGGAGTAGTCGGCGAGGTCGCGGTTGCCGGTCATGTCGAAGACCGCGTGGCAGATGGTCTCGCCGCTGGCGCACGGGTTGGCGTCGGCGACGGCTCCGGAGGGGGTGGTCTGCAGGGACGGGTGGAGGTCGGGGGTGAGCACGAGCATGCGTGCATGCATAGCAGGACGCGGAGAAGGCCGTGGTCGCCCGGACCACGGGCGACGGTAGGCTGTGACCCGTGACTGGGACCGTGAGCAAGCACGCCGTACGCCGTACCACCACGCTGGTGCTCTCCACCGCTGCCCTGCTCGCCACGACCGCGCTGCTGTCGGGCCCGGCGTCCGCCGAGGTCCCGGTGGGCTGGGGCCCCACCTACGACGTCGACCCCCTGTTCGTCCTGGGTGTCCTGGTCGGCGTGCCCGTCCTGCTCTTCGTGCTCATCGTCGCTGCCGTCTACCTGCCCGGCATCGCCCGGGGCGAGCGCGTGGCGCCCGGTGCCACCGGCCCCGAGGACCAGTGGCTCGGTGGACGCCGCGAGGCCGGCGAGATCGCCGCGCCGCCGGCGGGCGCCACCACACCCGCCCTCGGCTCGTCCGAGTCCGTCCCGACGGACGGAGGAGCCAGTGCCCGCTGGTGAGTACCTCAAGGCGGCCGACCGGGCCGCCCTCGACCTGACGATCCGTCGCGCCGAGCAGCTCTGCCGTGCCGAGTTCTCGGTGTTCGTGGGCCGGGCGCAGGGCGCGCCGCGGCCGTTCGCGGTCGGGCTGCACCGCTCCCTGGTCGCCCCCGACCGCAGCATCCTGGTGATGGTCGACCCCGTCGCGCGCGCGGTCGAGGTCGTCACCGGCTCCGACGTACGCCGCCACCTCGACGACAACGGGGTCGAGCTCGCCGTCGCCTCGATGGTCGGGCTGTTCCGCGACGACGACCTGGTGGGCGGCCTGCGCCGCGGCATCCAGCAGCTGGCCGAGCACGCCAAGCCGGCCAACACCCTGCACTCAAGCCTGTAGTCCCGCGCGAGGCACGAGCGCCGGACGTCACAGGCGCAGGTCGAGCAAGCGTCGCGGGTGAGGCACGAACCCGCGACAAGCGCGTCGAGACCCCCGCAGCCGATCTCGGTGACCAGACCCAGGGGTCAGGTCGCGAGACCCGTTGCGGGGGTCTCGAGGCTCGTCGCCAGGGCTCCTCGCACCTCGACCGACGTGGTCGCACCTCGACCGACGTTGGTGGTCGGCCGAGGTGCGAGCCGGTCAGGCCGGCTGCGCGTCCTTCGCCTGGGCGGCGAGCGCCCGGAGGACCTCGGCCCGGCCCTCACGCACGTAGCGCAGCGCGCCCGGGTTGACCGAGGTCCCGTCGGTCTCGAGCCAGGCGTCGAGGCGGGCGACCAGGTCGGCGGAGGCGAGCGGGGTGGGGAACAGGCCCTGCAGCGAGACCGAGGCCTTGTGGGCGCCCAGGCGCTCCCAGATGGTGCCGACGGCGTCGAGGTAGCGCTCGACGTAGGGCGCGAGCAGCTCTGCCTGGTCGGAGACCTGGAAGCGACCCACGATGCTGCGCGCGGTCTCGTTGGGCGTCTGGGGGTCGAGGGCGGCGGCCCACGACGCCTCCTTGGCGGCGGCGTCGGGCAGCGTGGCGCGGGCCGCGGCGGCGTTCTCCTGGCCGCTGATGGTGTTGTCGGTCTCGAGCATCGCGTCGATGCGGGCCTCGTCGGCGCGGCCGGCGGCGGCGAGGCCGGTCAGCAGCGCCCAGCGCAGGTCGGTGTCGACGTCGAGGCCCTCGAGCACGAGCGAGCCGTCGAGCAGGCCCTCGAGGTCGGCGAGCGCCTGGTCGGAGCGCGCGGCGGCGGCGTAGGAGCGGACGAACGTGAGCTGGGAGTCGCTGCCCGGCTCGGCCGCGTCGATGAGCTCGCGCAGGCCCTGCTGCCAGCGCAGCCGGAGGTCGGCCCGACCGGCCGGGTCGGAGAACGACACCACGGCCTGGGCGGCGCAGGACGGGATGCGCGAGATGCCCCAGGAGTCGGTCTCGGCGCCGATGTTGCCGAGCACGAGCTCGACGAAGTCGGTGGCCGCCATCTCGGCGTCGCGGGTCATGTCCCACGTGGCGCCCCAGACCAGGGCCCGGGCCAGGGAGTCGTCGAGCTTCGACAGGCCGGCGACGGCGGTCGCCAGCGAGCGCTCGTCGAGGCGGATCTTGGCGTAGGCCAGGTCGCCGTCGTTGAGCAGCAGCAGGTCGGGCTGACGCTGGCCGATGGCCTCCTTGACGTCGGTGCTCTCGCCCTCGACGTCGACCTCGAGGTAGTCGCGACGCACCAGGCGGCCGTCGACCTCGTCGTACAGGCCGATGCCGAGGCGGTGGCGACGCAGGGTGGGGTGGTCGGGGTGGGCGGTCTGTCGGACGGCGAGCCGGCTGTAGGCGCCGTCGGCGTCGAGCTCGAACTCGGGCGTGAGGGTGTTGACGCCCGCGGTCTGCAGCCACTCCTCGGCCCAGGAGCCGAGCTCGCGGCCCGAGGACCGCTCGAGGGCGGTCAGCAGGTCGCTGAACTCGGTGTTGTCGTAGGCGTGGTCGGTGAAGTACTGACGCAGCCCGGCCACGAACGGGTCGAGCCCGACCCAGGCCACCAGCTGCTTGAGCACCGAGGCGCCCTTGGCGTAGGTGATCATGTCGAAGTTGACCTCGACGGCCTCGAGGTCGAAGTTGTCGGCCGCGATCGGGTGGGTGCTCGGCAGCTGGTCGGCGCGGTAGCCGGTCTGCTTGCGCGCGTTGGCGAAGCCGGTCCACGCGTCGGTGAACTCGGTGGCCTCGGCCTCGGCCCAGTAGCAGGCCCACTCGGCGAACGACTCGTTGAGCCACAGGTCGTCCCACCAGCGCATCGTCACCAGGTTGCCGAACCACATGTGGGCCATCTCGTGGGTGATGACCGAGCAGCGGAACTCGTAGAACGAGCGCGGCTGGCGCGAGCGGGGGAGGTACTCGTCGCGCAGGGTCACGCAGCCGGCGTTCTCCATCGCGCCCATGTTGTACTCCGGCACGTAGAGCTGGTCGTACTTCTCGAACGGGTAGGCCATCCCGAACTTGTCCTCGAAGAACGCGAAGCTCTGCGAGGTGATCTTCACCAGCTCCTCGCGGTCGAGGTGCTCGACCAGCGACTGCCGGCAGTAGTGGCCGAGCGGGATGTCGTCGTACTGGCCCTGGTAGGTGTCGAAGACGGCGTGGTACTCGCCGGCGACGATGGCGGTGATGTAGGTCGACATCCGCTTGGTGGTCGGGAAGGTCCACACGGCCTTGCCGTCCTCGGCGGGGACCGGCTCGGGCGTGGGGGAGTTGGAGACGACGACCCAGTGGTCGGGGGCGGTCACCCGGAAGTCGAACACGCCCTTGAGGTCGGGCTGCTCGAACGTCGTGAACACGCGACGCGCGTCGGGCACCTCGAACTGCGAGTAGAGGTAGACGCGGTCGTCGACCGGGTCGACGAAGCGGTGCAGGCCCTCGCCGGTGTGGGAGTAGGGCAGGTCGGCGCGCACCACGAGCACGTTGTCGGCCTGCAGGTCGGGCAGCGGGATGCGGCTGTCGGCGTACGACGCCACGTCGAGCGGCACGCCGTTGAGCGTGACCTCGTGCAGGGTCGCGTCGACGAGGTCGGCGAAGGTCGAGGCTCCGGGCTCACGGCACGTGAACGAGAGCGTGGTGGTCGATCCGAACAGTGTGTCGCCGGTCGTGAGGTCCAGGTCGATGGAGTACGACGTGACGTCCAGGAGGGCGGCGCGGGTGGCGGCCTCGTCCCTGGTGAGGTTGGTTCCGGGCATGCGCGACATCTTGGCACCACCGTGGTCGCCGCGGGCTCCGGCCCGGGTCGGTCGGGGGAGCGGAGGAAAACGACACGCCTGTAGTTCGTGGTGCACGAAAATGTGGCCGCTGTGAGTTATGTGGTTTTTGTTGCAAAACGCCACGGATGTGCTTGACAGTGTCTCCCGTGCTCTTCTCCCCCCGCTCCGTCCGTGCGCCCCGCCGCCGCTCCCGGGCGGGGCTCGGCGCCGGCCTGGCGACCCTCCTGGGCACCACGCTCCTGGTCGCGCTGCCGACCACGGTGCCGCCGGCGCAGGCCACGTCGCGCTACCTGTGCACCGGCTACACCGCGTGCGCCAACGCCGGCTACAGCCACGCGGGCTACGGCACGCGCAGCAGCACCATGTACTGGCGGATGTACGCCGGCCACAACTGCACCAACTACATCGCCTACCGGATGATCCGGGGCGGCATGTCGACCGAGCGGCCCTGGACCGGCTCCGGCAACGCCACCAACTGGGGCGTGGCGATGAGCGGCATCACCGACACCGAGCCGCGCGTGGGCGCGGTCGCCTGGTGGCGCGCCGGCGCGGCGGGGGCCGGCAACAGCGGCCACGTGGCCTACGTCGAGCGGGTGGTCTCGGCCAACGAGATCGTCATCTCCGAGGACTCCTGGTCCGGCGACTTCCACTGGCGCACGATCTACAACAACGGCCCCGGCTGGCCCTCCGGCTTCATCCACTTCATCGACCGGGCCCCCGAGCCGCCGCCGGCGTTCGAGCCCGCCGTGCGGCCGAGCGTCGAGGGGACCGCCCAGGTCGGCGTCAAGCTGTCCAGCTACCGCGGCAGCTTCACCCCCACCGGCGCGACCCGGACGATGCAGTGGCTGGTCGGAGGCGTGCCGGTCGCCGGCGCCACGGGCACGTCGTACACACCGGTGCCTGCCGACCGTGGCAAGCCGGTCGCGCTGCAGACGACCGCGACCCGCGACGGCTACGTGCCGGCGGTCGCCACCTCGGACCCGACCGAGCCCGTCGCGCTCGGCGCGCTCGACCGGCTCAGCACCCCGAGCGTCAAGGGGTTCCCCGAGGTCGGCCAGGTGCTGTCCGCCGTGCCCGGCACGTGGGGGACCCCCAAGCCCGACATCGAGTACCGCTGGCGCGCCGACGGTGCCTGGCTGGACGCCCCGCACAGCTCGAAGCTCACCCTCACCCGTGACCTGGTCGGCAAGAACGTGTCGGTCGTCGAGGTCGCCACGCTGCGCGGCTACACCGGTCTCCACAGCTACTCGACCGGCTTCGGCCCGGTCGTCGCCGGCGTCGTGGAGGTCAAGACGCCGTTCGTCCCGTCCGGCCGGACCCGCTACGGCAACACCCTCGCCATGGCCCCGGGTACCTGGGCGCCCGCCGGCGCCACCGCGTCCTACCGGTGGTTCCGCGACGGCGTGCACGTGCCGACGGTGACCGGGTCGTCGTACAAGCTGACCGAGGCCGACGTCGGCCACCACATCAAGGTCAAGGCCACGGTGGCGCGTGATCGCTACCAGAGCGCCTACCGGTTCGCCGACTACGGCCTGATCACGACCCCCTCCCGCTTCTCGTTGATCGCCAACGGCCGCAAGCGCGGCGCGGTCGTGCGGGCCCGGGTGCTCGCGCCCGGGACGTCGCCGACCGGGTCGGTGTCCGTGCGCGTCGGCAAGCGCACCGTGCGGGGCAACCTCGTCGACGGGGTCGTCCAGCTCGCGCTCGACCGCCTGGCGCCCGGATCCCGGACGATCTCCATCTCCTATGCCGGCGACGGCGTCGCCGAGAAGGTCTCGGTCAAGCGGACCGTCACGGTCCGGTCCTGACGGGAAGCCCCCGACGGTCGCGGTGGTTGAGTGTCGACATGACTGCCACCGAGACCACCCCCGACACCGCCCCCACCGGGGACACCACCAACGCCGACTTCTGGTTCGACCCGCTCTGCCCGTTCGCCTGGATCACCTCGCGGTGGATCCTCGAGGTCGCGCAGGTGCGCGACATCAGCGTCACCTGGCACGTGATGAGCCTGGCCTACCTCAACCAGGACCGGGACATCCCGCAGGAGTACCGCGACCTCCTGGCGCCCGCCTGGGGCCCCGTGCGGGTCTGCATCGCCGCCGAGCAGAAGCACGGCAAGGACGTGCTGCTGCCCCTCTACACCGCCCTCGGCACCCGCATCCACCACGACGGCCGCTCGCTCAAGGACCAGGCCGACCGCGGCCGCCAGATCATCGTGGAGTCCCTCGCCGAGGCCGGCCTCGAGCCCGAGGTCGTCGACGCGATGGACGACACCTCCTACGACGCCGCGGTCGCCGAGAGCCACCACCGCGGCATGGACCAGGTCGGCGACGACGTCGGCACCCCCACGATCGCCTTCGAGGGCGCGGCCTTCTTCGGCCCGGTGCTCTCGGCCATCCCGCGCGGCGAGGACGCCGGGCTGCTCTGGGACGGCTGCGTCGCCGTCGCGAAGGTGCCCTACTTCTACGAGCTGAAGCGGTCGCGGACGGGGTCGCTCGACTTCAGCTGAGGTCGGTACGTCGCTGCGGGCGCCTCGACTCGGGCTCGCCGGGGCTCGCCCGGCTCGACGACCGTGGACCCACGGTGGTCGAGCCGCGGGGACGCAGTCACCGCGAGTCGAGACCGCCGCAGCGACAGGCCGACCCCGCCTAGGCTCGACCCCGTGCCGGCGACCCTGACCTCCCTCCACCGCTACCCCGTGAAGTCCTGTCGGGGCGAGACCGTGGAGACCGCGGTGGTCGAGCCCCAGGGGCTGGCCGGCGACCGACGCTGGATGCTGGTCGACGCCTCGGGCACGGCGGTCACGGCGCGCGAGGTCAACCGGCTGGTGCTGGTGCACCCCGAGATCACCCCCACGGGGCTACGCCTGACGGCGCCCGGGGTGGACCCCGTCGAGGTCGAGACCCCCGAGCCGACCACGCAGGTCGCGGTGTCGTTGTTCTCGTCGTCCTTCACCGCCGCCGCGGCCGGGCCCGCGGCCGACGCGTGGTTCAGCGCGACGCTCGGGGTCGACGTACGGCTGGTGCACCTCGACGACCCGACCCGACGACGGACCAGCGGCTCGTTCCCGGGCGGTTTCGGCGACCCGGGCGACCGGGTGTCGCTGGCCGACGGCTACCCCCTGCTCGTGACGACCGAGGAGTCACTGGCCGCGCTCGACGAGGAGGTGCTCGCCAACGCCCCCACCGGGCGCGAGCCGCTGCCGATGTCCCGGTTCCGGCCCAACGTGGTCGTGAGCGGGGTCCCGGCGTGGAGCGAGGACGACTGGCGCGTGGTCCGCATCGGCGGGGCGACGTTCCGGGCGGTCAAGGGCTGTGCGCGGTGCGTGCTGACGACGATCGACCCCGACACCGGGCTGCGCGAGCGCGAGCCGATCGCCAGCCTGGCCCGGCTGCGCCGGTACGACGGCAAGGCCTGGTTCGGGGTCAACCTGGTGCCCGACAGCCCGGGCGTGGTGCTGCGGGCCGGCGACGAGGTCGAGGTCCTGGAGGCGGTCGAGCCCGGCGGCGGGCCGCTGCGCGTGCCCACGGGCAACCCGGTGGCGCCTGCTCACTAGCCTTGGGTCCATGACCCATGTCCTGTCTGCCGTCGCCTGGCCGTACGCCAACGGTCCGCGCCACATCGGCCACGTCGCCGGTTTCGGCGTGCCCTCCGACGTCTTCAGCCGCTACTCGCGGATGGCCGGACACGACGTGCTCATGGTCTCGGGCTCCGACGAGCACGGCACCCCGATCCTGATCGCCGCCGACGAGGCGGGCCTGTCGCCGCAGGAGCTCGCCGACCAGAACCACCGGGTCATCGCCGAGGACCTCGTGGCGCTGGGGCTCAGCTACGACCTCTACACCCGCACGACCACCCGCAACCACCACGCGGTCGTGCAGGAGCTCTTCCTCGGGGTCTGGGACAACGGCTACTTCGTCGAGCAGACGACCAAGGGCGCGATCTCGCCCTCGACCGGACGCACGCTGCCCGATCGCTACATCGAGGGCACCTGCCCGATCTGCGGTGCCGCCGGGGCCCGCGGCGACCAGTGCGACACCTGCGGCAACCAGCTCGATCCCGCCGACCTGATCAATCCGGTCTCGAAGATCAACGGCGAGACGCCGGAGTTCGTCGAGACCCAGCACATCCTGCTCGACCTGCCGGCCCTGGCCGACGCGCTCAAGGTGTGGCTCGACGAGCGCGAGGCCTCCGGGACCTGGCGCCCCAACGTGATCCGGTTCAGCCAGAACATCCTCAAGGAGATCCGCCCCCGCGCCATGACGCGCGACATCGACTGGGGCATCGCCGTCCCGCTCGACGGCTGGCGCGACGACCCGACCAAGAGGCTCTACGTCTGGTTCGACGCGGTCGTCGGCTACCTGTCGGCGTCGATCGAGTGGGCCCGCCGCAGCGGCGACCCCGAGGCGTGGCGCCAGTGGTGGAACCCTGCACCCGACGGGGAGGGGGAGGCCCTGTCCTACTACTTCATGGGCAAGGACAACATCACCTTCCACAGCCAGATCTGGCCCGCGGAGCTGCTCGCCTACAACGGCAAGGGGAGCCGGGGTGGCGAGCCGCACACCTACGGCGAGCTCAACCTGCCGACCGAGGTGGTCAGCTCGGAGTTCCTGACCATGGAGGGCAAGAAGTTCTCCTCGTCCAACCGCGTGGTCATCTACGTGCGCGACCTGCTCAGCCGCTACCAGCCCGACGCGTTCCGCTACTTCGTGGCCGCCGCCGGCCCCGAGAACCAGGACAGCGACTTCACCTGGGCCGAGTTCGTCCGGCGTACGAACGACGAGCTCGTCGCCGGCTGGGGCAACCTGGTCAACCGCACCGCGACCCTCATCGCCAAGAACTTCGGCGAGATCCCGCCCGCGGGTCCGCTCACCGAGGCCGACGAGGCGGTGCTGGCCGCCTCGGAGCAGGCGTTCGGCGTCGTGGGCGACCTGATCGCGCGGCACCGCCAGAAGCAAGCCATCGGCGAGGCCATGCGCGTCGTCGGCGAGGTCAACAAGTACGTCTCCGACTCCGAGCCCTGGAAGCTCAAGGGCGACGACCAGCGCGAGCGGCTCGGCACCATCCTGCACGTCGTCGCCCAGTGCGTCAGCGATCTCAACCTGGTGCTCTCGCCGTTCCTGCCGTTCTCGGCCAACGCGGTCGACGCGACCTTCGGCGGCGCCGGCGACATCGCCCCGCTGCCGCGCATCGACGAGGTCGACGACCTCGACGGCGGCCCCGGCTACCCGGTCATCACCGGCGACTACACCGGCGTGCCGGCGTGGCAGCGCCGCCCGCTGGTCCCCGGCACCCCCGTCGACAAGCCCACGCCGGTGTTCACCAAGCTCGACGTCGCCGTCGTCGACGAGGAGCTGGAGCGCCTCGGCGGCGCGTGAGCCCGGACTCGTCGGCGTACGCCGACCGGGCCCGATAGGTTCGCCGTCATGACCGACGAGATCTACCTGCCCGGCTTCTTCGTGAAGCAGAAGTTCGCGATGACGACCAACCGCTACGAGGTGTGGGCGGCCAACCCCGACGGCTCCTTCGGGGACCTGATGGCGGTGGCCCAGCAGAAGCGGCTGGCGTTCAAGGAGGAGGTCACCTTCTACAGCGACGAGTCCAAGTCGCGCGCGGTGTTCAGCTTCAAGGCCCGCAAGAAGATCGACCTCAACGCCGGCTACGACATCAAGGACGAGCACGGCCAGCAGCTGGGGTTCTTCCGCAAGGACTTCGGCAAGAGCATCCTGCGCTCGACCTTCCACCTCGAGGGCCCGGGCTACGCCGGGGTGGGGCAGGAGCGCAGCAACGCGGTGGCCCTGATCCGGCGCTTCACCGACATCCCGTTCCTGCCGATCCACTTCGACTTCAAGGCCACCGACGGCAGCACGCTGCTGCAGGTCGAGCGACAGGCCAGCGTGCGCGACAAGTACACCGTCACCGTGCCGGCGCGCATCGACTTCCGGGTCGCCGCAGCGGTCGCGGTCGGCCTCGACGCGCTCATGCAGCGCTGACCCTCCGAGCCCCGAGCCCGTGCTGTACCCCGACGCCCGGGCCGCCGTCGACGCGGCCGCCGGCGACCTGCCCGTCCACGATCCGTCGTACGACGTCCCGGCGGCGCGCGCTGCGGCCCGGGCCCACGCGGCGTCCCTGCCGCGTGAGGACGTCGCTCGTGTCGTCGACGTCACCGTCCCCGGCGCCGAGGGCGGGTCCGGTGTGCCCTGCCGCCTCTACGTGCCGGCCGACGCGCAGCCGGGCGTCGTGGTGCACGTGCACGGCGGCGGGTTCGTCCTCAACGACGTCGAGGTCCACGACGAGCCGGCGCGCCGGCTGGCCAACCGGGTCGGGAGAGCAGTGCTCTCGGTCGACTACCGACTCGCGCCCGAGCACCCCTACCCGGCCGCGGTCCACGACCTCGACGCCGTGCTCGGGTGGCTCGACTCGGGCGACGACCGCGTGCCGGCGGGGCCGGCGTACGGCCACGGCGACAGTGCGGGAGCCCAGCTTGTGCTCGTCGCGGCGCTGCGCCACCCGGGCCGCCTCGCTGCCCTGGCGCTGATCTACCCCTTCCTCGACCCGGGCGCCGTCGCCGACTCCCACCGCAGCGAGACGTCGGGCCTCGGGGCCGCCGAGGTCGCCTGGTACTGGCGGCAGTACGCCGGCGACGATCCGGACCTCACCGACCCCGACCTCTCCCCGCTGTCCTCGCCGCGACTCGCGACCCTCCCGCCGACGTACGTCGCCACGGCCGAGCACGACCCGGCGCGCGACGAGGGGGAGCGGCTGGCCGGGCTGGTCGCCGAGGCCGGCGTGCCCGTCGTGGCGACCCGGTGGCTGGGGCAGCCGCACGGGTTCTGGCGACACCACCGGGCCTACGGTGCGGCGGAGCCGCTGATGCAGTCGGTCGCGGCCTTCCTGCGCGAGCACTGACGCTGCGGGGCCCACCGCACAGGCGTCACAGCCCCCGCAGCAGCTCGAACCCGCCGCGGGCGACCTGATCGGCCTCGAGGTCGTAGACCCGCCGGAGGACGTCGTCGACGATGCCCTCGCCGTAGACGACGGACCGGGAGCGGCCCATGCGCCGGAAAAGGTCCATCATCTCGAGGTAGTCGTCGAGGCCGTAGCCGCTGATGAGGAACTCGGCGAACGCCTCCGCGCTGAGGTAGTCGAGCTCGGGGTCGTCGCCCCATCGTCCGGGTGGGATCAGCCGGACCTCCCGCTCGTCGATGCGGCGCTCGAGGCCCGCGTCCTCGATGTAGGAGTCCGCCAGGGTGCCGGGCCGGTAGCCGACGTACTCGGCGATGCCCTCGGTCACCCACTGGGGGTTGCTGTTCCCGTAGCCGCTCAGGACGTAGTGGGTCAGCTCGTGACGCAGGGTCTCGTCGTCCTCGACGAGCTGGGAGACGTAGTCGGGGTTGGCCTTGACCACCGCGCCGGCGACCCCGGTGTAGTCGCCGCCGAGGCGGCTGGACCCGAAGGTCGTGAAGGACACGGCGGCGGCGTCCTCGCCAGAGGCGTTGCTCACCTCGGTAGCGGCCCCGTTGGACGTGGCGTCGACGAGCAGCGGCGCGGCCGGCTCCTGGTCGAGCACCCCGGTGACCGAGGCGAGGGCGGAGCGGGTCTGCCCGAGCAGCTCGTCGGCGCCCACCTCGGCGTCCTCGTCGGTCATCACCAGCAGCGCGGCATCACCCGCGGTCTCGATGCGGGTGCCGTACCAGGGGCGGAACTGGGCGGCGAAGAGCGGGTCCTCGCGCTCGTTCCCGAGCACCCAGCCGCCTCGGCGCTGGACGAACGTCATCGTGACGTCGTTGGAGACGGGTCGCTGGTGGACCCCGCGGAGCTGGACGTGCTCGACCACGACGGGTCGCAGGGCGTGGCCACCACCGCGCACCGGGTCGGCCAGCAGCGCGGTGCGCTCGACGCCGTAGTAGACGTTCGTGAGCGGCAGCACCTGCAGGTTGTCGAACATCGCGGCCTGCCGGCGACGCAGCTTGCTGTTGTCACGGTCGACGGTGGCCAGGAACCGCTTGCGGTCCCCGCCCAGCAACGCTCGTGCTCGTTCGTCGAGCACGCGCTGGACGGCCCCGAACTCGGCGTACGGGTCCTTCTCGCCCGGCGCTGCGGTCGTCGTGACCTCTGCCTTGCCGAGGTCGGGCTTGGCCAGCGGGTCGCCCACCGTGCAGCCGGCCGTGCCCACCACCAGGGTCAGGGGGAGCAGGAGGGCGAGCACGCGGGGGAGGGGACGAGGGACAGAGGAGCGACGCACGCGCCGACCCTAGGCGGCCCGAGAGGCTCCCGGAGCCGATCACCCAGGCTCGTCTGGGAGACTGCGCGCATGCGCGTCCACCTCGGCAGCGACCACGCGGGCCTCGAGCTCAAGGACCACCTCGCCGGCTGGCTCACCGCCCACGGCTACGAGCCCGTCGACCACGGCCCCTTCGTCCACGACGCGCTGGACGACTACCCCGTCTTCTGCCTGCGCGCCGCCGAGGCGGTGGCGCGCGAGCAGGCCGACGGCCTCGACAGCCTGGGGGTCGTCATCGGCGGCTCGGGCAACGGCGAGCAGATCGCGGCCAACAAGGTCGTCGGCGTGCGCTCGGCGCTGGCCTGGTCCGAGGAGACCGCGACCCTGGCCCGCCAGCACAACGACGCCAACGTCGTCTCGGTCGGCGGGCGCCTGCACACGCTCGACGAGATGACCCGCTTCGTCGAGGTCTTCCTGGCCACCCCGTTCAGCGGTGACGAGCGGCACGTCCGGCGCATCGGGCAGCTGTCGACCTACGAGACGGGCGGCGGCCTGCCGCCCCTGCCCGAGTCGGCGCGCGTCCCGGCCAACCCCGACCTCTGAGGACGCCCCGATGCCCGAGGGCCACACCCTGCACCGGCTCGCCCTCGACCTGACCGCCGCCTTCGCCGGCCGCGTCGTCGCGGTCAGCAGCCCCCAGGGCCGCTTCGCCGACGAGGCCGCGCTCCTCGACGGTGCGGTCCTCGTCGGTGCGGAGTCCTGGGGCAAGCACCTCTTCGTCCACCTCGACGACGGCTCCGAGGCGGGCGCCCTCGTCCACGTGCACCTCGGCCTGATCGGCACCTTCGCCGTGCACGCCGCGGTCGACGCGGTGCCGCCGCCGGTCGGCCAGGTGCGGCTGCGGCTGGCTCGCTCCGGACCCGGCGGGGCGGCGTACGCCGACCTGCGCGGGGCCATCACCTGCGCCCTGGTGACCGCCGAGCAGCGCGCTGCGGTGATCGGTCGGTCCGGTCCCGACCCGCTGCGCGCCGACGCCGATCCCGACCGGGCCTGGCACCGGATCCACCGCAGCCGCAAGCCCGTCGGGGCTCTGCTCATGGACCAGGGCGTGCTCGCCGGCGTCGGCAACGTCTACCGCGCCGAGGTCCTCTTCCGGCAACGGCTGCACCCGTTGCGTCCCGGCAACACCCTGCGGGTCGGCCAGTGGCAGTCCATCTGGGACGACCTCGTGGTCCTGATGGCCGAGGGCGTGCGCACCGGCCGCATCGACACCGTCGGGCCCGAGCACACGCCCGAGGCGATGGGCCGTGACCCGAGACGCGACGACCACGGTGGCGAGGTCTACGTCTACCGCCGCACGGGCCAGCCGTGCCTGGTCTGCCAGCGTCGGGTCTCGACCGCCGTGCTCGAGGGGCGCAACATCTTCTGGTGTTCGCGATGTCAGCCCGTGTTCCGCTCGCGCGCCGTAGGGTGAGCACCGGCTGGAACTCCCCCCACCCTCTGGCTCAGAAGGCACCACCCATGACCGCGACGGCGCTGGCGACTCGTCCCGCACGCAGCGTGACCCTGCGTCGGGCGTTGACACGGCTGCGCCGGTGGGGCCACACGATCGAGAACCAGATGGCCGTCGGGCTGGTGCTGTTCTCGACCACGGTCGCCGTGCTCGTCACCTACTTCCCCGAGCAGACCCCGTTCACCAGCCTGATGCTGCCCGTCGTCCTCGGCAGCATCCTGCTGGGCCCGCGCACCCTGCCCTGGTTCGTCCTCTACGACATGGCCCTGCTGACCTACTGCGTCAGCCAGCAGGAGTCGATCACCCCCCGCACCCTCGGGGCGACCGCGGTGCAGTTCTCGATCGCCCTGGTCGTGCTGGTCACCAGCTTCCGCCGTACCCGCCTCGGCGTCGCCGGGCTGCGCGGCGAGACGATGTTCGTCGACCTGCGCGACCGGATCCTCGACCAGGGCCGGCTGCCGGGCCTGCCCCCGGGCTGGGCCGTCGAGTCCGCGCTGCGCTCCGCCGGCGGTACGGCGTTCGCCGGCGACTTCATCGTCGCCGCCGAGGCGCCCGACCACCGCAGCGTCCAGATCGTCGTCGTCGACGTCTCCGGCAAGGGCGAGGCGGCCGGCACCCGCGCCCTGCTGCTGTCCGGTGCCTTCGGCGGCCTCATCGGTGCGCTCCCCGCCGACGGGTTCCTCCCGGCGGCCAACGCCTACCTCCTGCGCCAGGACTGGGACGAGGGCTTCGCGACGGCCATCCATCTCTGGCTCGACCTCACCACCGGCGACTTCGAGGTCCGCACCGCCGGCCACCCGCCGGCCGTCCATCGCCTCGCCGGTCCCGGCCGCTGGTCGGTGCTGCGCACCGACGGCCCCGTGCTCGGGCTCATCGACGACGCCGACTTCGACGTCGCCCGCGGCCGCCTCGGCGTCGGCGACGCCGTCCTGCTCTACACCGACGGCATGGTCGAGGAGCCCCGCCGCGACATCGACCTCGGCATCGACCGGATGCTCGGCGAGGCCGAGTCGATCCTGCGCGGCAGCTTCGTCGGCGCCGCCGAGCGCCTGGCCACCCAGGTCGGCTCCAAGGACGACGACCGCGCCGTCCTCGTCGTCCATCGCGCGGGCTGAGCACGCCCACAGCCCCGCCTCCCTGGTGGGTGGCGGGGTGCGGGGCGGTCAGGGTCGTCGGTGGTGGGGTGGTCGCCGATCGACGATGACGGTGGCGCCGGTGGGGCTGGTCCACTCGTAGCGGGCGGGCTCGAGCACGACGTAGGACCAGTGGCCGTGGGTCTTGGCTCGGTGGTGTCGCCGGCAGAGCATGGCGAGGTTGTGTGCGGTGGTCGGTCCACCGGAGGCGAACGCGATGACGTGGTCGAGGTCGACCCGGCGTCGGCCGCAGTCGGGGAACACGCAGGTCCGGTCGCGCAGCTCCACCTGCTCGCGGATGGCCTCGGAGGGCCGGTAGGTCGTGACGGCCGGGTCGGCGGCGAGGTCGATGACGGGCTTGACGGTGACCTTGGTGCCTGCGGTCTGGCACCACTGGCGGATCTGCTCGATCAGCACGGGGCTCTGGGTGTTGTCGACGGTGCCGGGCTGCTCGAGGTCGGCAGCGTCGAGGTGGGCGTAGATGGTGACGCCCCGTCCACCACCGCCAGTCAGCTGACCGGTCTCGAGGTCGAGCGCCTGCTGCTGACGCGCCATCTCGCCCAGGGCTTGGGAGCGGCGTACGTCGAGGGGCTCGCTCGAACCGAGGTCGGCCAGGGTCTGCGCACCGTCGCGTAGGGCGGTCTCGAGGTCGAGCGCGTCGGTGAGGTCGAGGGTGGCGCGCAGGTCGATGGTCCCGGAGGTGGTGGCGCAGGACAGGTCGAGGGTGGCGTGGCGGTCCTCGGCTGCGGCCACCCGGCGTCGCTCGGCCTCAGCGGGGTCATAGGCAGCGCGCGCCGCATCGACGGCACGATCGACCTGGGCCCAGGAGCACGAGTGCAGGAACGGGCTGATCACGCGATCGACGTGCTCGGCGCCCGCGGGCGGCAGCGCGATGGTCTGCTCGGCGATCCGGAACGCCTTCCACAGCGAGACCTCGAGCCCGACGACGCGGGCGAACAGTCGGGGCAGCCGGTGACGCAGCTCAAGGGCCTTGCCGAGGTAGGCCCGCCCGCCGTCGGAGGTCATGCCCAACGACAGCGCGAGGTCGAGAGCGGCGAACTCACCGATCACCGGACATCCCGCCCCGCCGAGGTGCAGGGCGGGCTCGACCGTCGGGTCCAGCAGCTCAGCAGTCTCGGCGTCGTCGGCGACGTTGACCGCGGCCCAGTCGAGCACGGCCGTCAGCGTCACCACCTGGTCGCGAGCCTCGGCGTCACGACCCGCGCGCACGGACGCGAGCAGCGGGTCGCTGCTGACGGTCCGGGTGAGCGTGGGCATGGGTCGAGTGTACATCAGACTGCATACATTCGAAAGAGTGTTCGCACAGTGACGGCCGTGATGACCCCTCGGATGCGCCCGCGCGTGCCGGAGATCTGGCGACTGCGGCGCGGCAGAACCGCGTGACGGTCAGCCGTGATGGCACACCTGGTGATCCTCACCGGACCTATCGCGGCGGCAAGAACACCGTTGCTGAGCAGTTGGCCCAGCGACTGATCGAGGATGCCCGAACCGTCGTGGTCGCCGACGTCGACGATGTTGCCGACATGGTGGAGTAGGTCGCCGACTCGATCTTCGGGGCTCTCTCTCCGTCGTCGTCGTAGAGGCGACCTGTGAGGCCACCCTGCATCGCTGGCTCCGCCCGACCGTGGCGCGCAACGGGCATGGCTGACTAGGAGAGTGGGGACCCCAGCGACCTCATGTGGTTGCGAAGCTGGACAGACTTCAGGACGGGACGGCTGTTGATGAGGGGTGCCAGGTCCGCAAACGTCGTGGTGCTGTCCATGAGGTCGGCGAGTGGCTCTGCCACGACCTGGACGACCTCCTTCATGAGCTGGTCCTTGGGCGTCGCTTCGTAGATCTCGGATCCCAGCAGGCTGGTCCCTGGAAGTTCGAGCTTCGTTGCTCCGTCGGGCCGGATCCTGTGGATGACCCCACCGACGTCGAGCTCCTCGGCTCGGACGCTGAAAAGACAGCGATACGCGGGCCGGAACGCGGCACCACCAGCGGCGGGATCCCATCCAAGGTTCACGTAGAGATCACCGCTGCCCCAGGTAGACCTTTGAAGGTTGATCACCTGGTAGTCGCCACTTCTCGTCGAGCGGAACCAATTGCGTGCGCGTGTGCGGAACCCCCGTGTCTTGAACACCGCCGCCATCGTTGCCTCGATTGCCTCGATCCGCTCCACAGACGGATCCTCCCAGTTGGCACGAGGCGTCCGACCGGGCAGCACTGAGAGAGGAGCGAGCTGGCGAGAGGTCCCTGGTGCTGACAGTGCGTGGTGCTGACAAGTGGGGCTGCCACCATGAACCCGTGTCGACAAGCGAGATGAGGGCTGAGCTGGTCGCCGCTTCCACCTCATCACAGCGGCTTGGACGTCGGCCAGATGCGCCCTGCACGTCCCTGGTCGAGGACGTGCGGAGTGGCTATGACTACGCTCCGCGAGGTGCGTGAACAACTCACCCCGGAAGCGCTGGCATTCGTGACCTCGGCGCAGGTCGTGGTCCTCGCCGTCATCGTCGTAGCGCTGACCATGACGGGGTTCTGGTTGTGGGCGCTGATCGATGTGCTGAGCTGGCCTTCCTCGACGTGGGGCTCGTCCGGGCTGGGCAGGATGAGGTGGGTCTCGCGGGTCCTCCTGCTGGGATGTATCGGTGCCGTCTGGTACCTGCGCTCAACACGACGTCAGCTGAAGACCGCCTATGCCGAGATTCGATGGGCCAAGAGAGACGACGACAACCTGGGGTGAGGCGGCCACCCAGCTCGCCCTGAGGTGGTGGGTGATCGCCTTGACATGCCGCCGACGGTGATCTCGAAACGCCTGTCCCGCCACCTCAGAGGTCGAGGTGCCGCGCCCCGGTCGCCGTGGCGTCCGGGGGCGCGAAGGGCGACCACCCGCAAGTCCATCCACCAAGACCCACGTCCCACCATGTGGGACCGTGGCAGACTCCTCTACGGCCCCGAGGGTCGCGCGGCTACGGTGGCGTCATGCGTCAAGACCTTCTCGTACCCCAGGGACGTGCCGACTGATCCGATCAGTCAGCACGTCACCCCTCGTCGCCGCTGTGGCCGAGGGGTTTTTTGTTGCCCCGAGACCAGCCCCGAGCAGCACCACGGAAGAGGACCGAGCGGAATGAGTACCGAGACGAGCGGGACGATCAGCGGCGCGCAGAGCCTGATCAAGGCCCTCGAGGCGGCCGGCACGGAGACGATCTTCGGCATCCCGGGGGGAGCGATCCTGCCCGCGTACGACCCGCTGATGGACTCCAGCATCCGCCACATCCTGGTCCGCCACGAGCAGGGCGCCGGCCACGCCGCGCAGGGGTACGCCGCCGCGACCGGCCGGGTGGGGGTCTGCATGGCGACGTCGGGGCCGGGGGCGACCAACCTGGTCACGCCGATCGCCGACGCCCACATGGACTCGGTGCCGATGGTGGCCGTGACCGGGCAGGTCGGGGCGGCCATGATCGGCACCGACGCGTTCCAGGAGGCCGACATCCGCGGCATCACGATGCCGATCACCAAGCACAACTTCCTGGTCACCGACCCGGCCGACATCCCGCGCACCATCGCCGAGGCCTTCCACATCGCCTCGACGGGGCGGCCCGGTCCGGTGCTCGTCGACGTGGCCAAGTCGGCGCTGCAGGCCGAGACGACCTTCGACTGGCCCTCCGAGATCCACCTGCCCGGCTACCGCCCGGTGACCCGCCCGCACGCCAAGCAGATCCGTGAGGCGACCCGACTGCTGCTCGAGGCGCGCAAGCCCGTCCTCTACGTCGGCGGCGGCACCATCCGGGCCAACGCGTCGCGCGAGCTGCTGGCGCTCGCCGAGCTGACCGGCATCCCCGTCGTCACGACGCTGATGGCGCTGGGGGCCTTCCCCGACAGCCACCCCCAGCACCTCGGCATGCCCGGCATGCACGGCACCGTGGCGGCGGTGGCCGGGTTGCAGAAGAGCGACCTGATCATCAGCCTCGGGGCCCGCTTCGACGACCGCGTCACCGGCAACCTCGACTCGTTCGCCCCGGGCGCCAAGGTCATCCACGCCGACATCGACCCGGCGGAGATCGGCAAGAACCGCCACGCCGACGTCCCGATCGTGGGCGACGTCCGCGAGGTGCTGCTCGACCTCCTCACCGCGCTGCGCACCGAGGCCGACGCCGGCAACACCGGCGACTACGAGGGCTGGGTCGCGTTCCTGTCCGGGGTCAAGGCCACCTACCCGGTCGGCTACGACACCCCGGCCGGCGGCGCCCTGTCGCCGCAGTACGTCATCGAGCGGCTCAGCGCGATCGCCGGGCCCGACGCGATCTACACCTCGGGCGTCGGCCAGCACCAGATGTGGGCGGCGCACTACGTGAAGTACGAGAAGCCCCGCACGTGGCTCAACTCCGGCGGTCTCGGCACCATGGGCTACTCCGTCCCGGCGGCCATGGGCGCCAAGGTCGGCATGCCCGACACGACGGTGTGGGCGATCGACGGCGACGGCTGCTTCCAGATGACCAACCAGGAGCTGGCCACCTGCGCGATCAACGACATCCCGATCAAGGTCGCGATCATCAACAACGAGTCGCTCGGCATGGTCCGGCAGTGGCAGACGCTGTTCTACAACGAGCGCTACTCCAACACCGACCTGCACTCCAAGCGCATCCCCGACTTCGTCAAGCTGGCCGAGGCCTACGGCTGCGTCGGGCTGTCGTGCGAGTCGCCCGACGACGTCGACGCCACGATCCGCAAGGCGATGGAGGTCGACGACGTCCCAGTGGTCGTCGACTTCCGGGTCCACCGTGACGCGATGGTGTGGCCGATGGTCGCCGCCGGCACCAGCAACGACGAGATCAAGTACGCCCGCGACCTCGCCCCCGACTTCGACGACAACGACCTCTGAGGACCTCGGATGACGACGCACACCCTCTCCGTCCTGGTGGAGAACAAGCCCGGCGTCCTGGCCCGCATCGCCGGGCTCTTCAGCCGCCGCGGCTTCAACATCGACTCGCTCGCCGTGGGCCCGACCGAGCATCCCGAGGTCTCGCGGATGACGATCGTGGTCAACGTCGACTCCTCGCCGCTCGAGCAGGTGACCAAGCAGCTCAACAAGCTCGTCGAGGTCATCAAGATCGTCGAGCTCGACCCGACCACCTCGGTCACCCGCGAGCTGGTGATGGTCAAGGTCGGCGCCAGCGTCGAGACCCGGGGCTCGGTGCTCGAGATCGTCCAGCTCTTCCGGGCCAAGGTCATCGACATCGCGCCCGACGCGATCACGATGCAGATCACCGGCAACGCCGGCAAGATCGCCGACTTCCTCACGATGCTCGAGCCCTTCGGCGTCCGTGAGCTCGTCCAGTCGGGCCAGGTCGCCATCGGCCGGGGCTCCCGCTCCATCTCCGAGCGCTCCCAGCGCCCGGTCGCAGTCCCGGTCGCGCCCGCCCACGCCGGCTGACCGCCTCGCTCGAACCCGCTCGAACTGCTCGAACCCGCTCGATCCCGTGCACCCCAACCAGAAGGAGAAGCCCTCGTGGCTGAGATTTTCTACGACGCCGATGCCGACCTGTCCCTGATCCAGGGCAAGAACGTGGCCGTCATCGGCTACGGCTCGCAGGGCCACGCCCACGCGCTCAACCTGCGCGACTCGGGCGTCGACGTCCGCGTCGGCCTGGCCGAGGGGTCCAAGAGCAAGGCCAAGGCCGAGGAGGCCGGCCTCAGCGTCCGCACCGTGGCCGAGGCCGTCGAGGAGGCCGACGTCGTCGTCATCCTCACGCCCGACCAGGTGCAGCGCCACGTCTACGCCGAGTCGATCGAGCCCCACCTCGCCGAGGGCGACACCCTCGTCTTCGGCCACGGCTTCAACATCCGCTTCGGCTACATCAAGGCCCCCGCCGGCGTCGACGTCATCCTGGTCGCACCCAAGGCGCCGGGCCACACCGTGCGCCGCGAGTACGAGGCCGGCCGCGGCATCCCCGACATCATCGCCGTCGAGCAGGACGCCAGCGGCACCGCCTGGGACCTCGCGAAGTCCTACGCCAAGGCCATCGGCGGCACCCGCGCCGGCGTCATCAAGACGACCTTCACCGAGGAGACCGAGACCGACCTCTTCGGCGAGCAGGCCGTGCTGTGCGGCGGCGTGTCGCACCTGGTGCAGGCCGGGTTCGAGACCCTCACCGAGGCCGGCTACCAGCCCGAGATCGCCTACTTCGAGGTCCTCCACGAGCTCAAGCTCATCGTCGACCTGATGTGGGAGGGCGGCATCGCCAAGCAGCGGTGGAGCATCTCCGACACCGCCGAGTACGGCGACTACGTCTCGGGCCCGCGCATCATCGACGCCTCGGTGAAGTCGCGCATGCAGGAGGTGCTCGCCGAGATCCAGGACGGCACCTTCGCCAAGCGCTTCATCGCCGACCAGGACAACGGCGCCGTCGAGTTCAACAGGCTGCGCGAGCAGGAGGCCGGCCACTCCATCGAGGCCACCGGCAAGCAGCTGCGCGCGCACTTCTCGTGGCAGCAGGCCGACTCCGACTACGTCGAGGGCTCCGCCGCCCGCTGACCTCCGCTCACCCCGCCGTACGACGAGGCCCCGCTCCGCATCCGGAGTGGGGCCTCGTGCGCGGGTGGGGACTACTTGACCTCCGAGCGGAGCACCAGGCGCAGCCCGAGGGCCAGGGGCAGCACCAGCCAGATCAGGCCGGACACCCCGAGCTGGCCCCACTGCTCGGCGGTCGGGACGCCGTCGAACAGGGCGCCCTGGGCGAAGTTGAAGTCGACCCACCCGCGGATGTCGGCGAACCACTCCTGGTTCACGGCCAGCAGCTCCGTGAGTCCGGTCAGCACGAAGGAGTAGACGAAGTAGGCGACGATCGCGGCCGCCGAGGTGCGCAGCAGCACGCCGAGCATGAAGCCGACGAGCAGGCCGAGCACGTTGGCCAGCACGATCATCAGCAGGTTCACAAGCGAGACGTCCCAGACGGTGTCGACGCCCGCGATCGTCGTACCGACGACGTTGCCGAGCGCGCCGATGGCCGCGGCGAGCACGATCGAGACCACGCCGATGCCAATCGAGCACAGCGCCTTGGCCGCGATCACCCGGCCGCGCCCGGGCACGAAGGTGAACGTCGTCAGTCCCGTGCGCTGGCTCCACTCGCTGGTCACCGAGAGGATCGCGATCACCGGCAGGATCACCGCCATCGGGAAGCCGATCGCCGAGGCGAACGCGTCGTAGGTGAGCTCGTCGTCGGGGGCGAACACGACGACCGCGGCGGTGGCCAGGACGGCCAGGATGCCGATGCTCGCCATCAGCCAGTACCCCGAGCGGGTGTCGAACATCTTGCGCAGCTCGACCGTGACGACCCGGGAGAAGGGGATCGGGGCGAACGACGGGGCGGGGGCCGTGGACGGCGTGGTCGTGGACGGGGGTGCGGCGGTCGTGCTCATGCGGCGACTCCTTCGCGCTGGGTGGTGGCGGTGAGCTCGAGGAACATCTCCTCGAGCCCGGCGCCGTCGGCGGCCCGCAGCTCGAGCAGGGGTACGCCGGCCGCGTGAGCGACCTTGCCGACCAGCTCGGCGTCGGCCTCGGCCCGGAACCCGCCGTCGAGCGGGCTGACCGTGACCGCCGACTCGGTGAGCGCTCGACCGAGGGCGTCGAGGTCGCGGGCCCGCACGAGGGTCCCGGACCCGGCGAGCAGCTCGGCCTTGGTGCCGGAGGCCACGATCCGGCCGTTGCCGATGACCACGAGGTCGTCGGCGACGACCTCGATCTCGTGCAGCAGGTGCGACGACAGCAGGACCGTGCCGCCGGCGTCGGCGTACCCCCGCAGGAGGTCGCGCATCCAGCGGATACCGGCCGGGTCCAGGCCGTTGGCCGGCTCGTCGAGGATCAGCGACGCCGGGTCGCCGATGAGGGCGACCGCGATCCCGAGACGCTGGCGCATCCCGAGCGAGTAGTGCCGCACGCGACGCCGGGACTCCTCGGGCGTCAGGCTCACCCGCTCGAGCATCGCGTCGACGCGGTCAGCCGGCAGCCCGAGGGTCCGCTGGGCCAGGGTGAGGATCTCGCGCCCGGTCCGACCGGCGTGCTGGGCCGAGGCGTCGAGCAGGACCCCCACCTCCCGGCCGGGGTTGGGCAGGTCGACGAAGCGGCGCCCCGCGACGGTAGCGGTGCCCGACGTCGCCGGGGTGAGTCCGACCAGGACCCGCATGGTGGTGGACTTCCCGGCGCCGTTGGGGCCCAGGAACCCGGTGACGCGCCCCGAGCGGGCGACGAACGACACGTCGTCCACGGCGGTGAAGGACCCGTAGGTCCGGGTGAGGTTCTCGACTCTGATCATGGCTCGAAGCCTGGCCGCCGGGTGCCGTGCGCCGCATCGGGGAAGTCGCCGAGCGCGACCCTGGACGGCACCCGAGGGGGACCCTGGGGGAGCCCTGAGATCGAGGTTAGGCAAACCTACCCTGACGGCGTACGCTGCTCGCTTGTGTTCGCCAACTACCTGATCGGCCTGCGCGAGGGCCTCGAGGCCGCGCTGGTGGTCACGATCCTCGTCGCCTACCTGGTCAAGACCGACCGGCGCGAGCTGCTGCCCCGCATCTGGTTCGGGGTCGCGGTCGCCGTGCTGGTCAGCCTGGCGTTCGGTGCCGCGCTCACCTACGGCCCGCGCGGACTGACCTTCAAGACCCAGGAGCTCATCGGCGGCGGGCTCTCCATCGTGGCGGTGGGGTTCGTCACCTGGATGATCTTCTGGATGGCCCGGACCGCCCGCGCGCTCGGCACCGAGCTGCGCGGCCAGATCGACCGGGCCGCCGACGGCGGCCGGTGGTCGCTGGTCGTCGTGGCCGTCCTCGCCGTGGGGCGCGAGGGCCTCGAGACGGCGCTGTTCCTGTGGGCCGCGACCCAGGCCGGCACCCGCGAGGCCGTCGGCTCGGTCGCCCCGACCTGGGAGCCGCTGGTCGGCGCCGGGCTCGGCCTGCTGACCGCCGTCGCCATCGGCGTGGCGCTCTACAAGGGCGCGATCCGGATCAACCTGACCAGGTTCTTCACCTACACCGGCGGCTTCCTCATCATCGTCGCGGCCGGGGTGCTCGCCTACGGCGTGCACGACCTGCAGGAGGCCGACGTGCTGCCGGGGCTCGACAACCTGGCGTTCGACGTCTCCGACACCGTCGACCCCAACAGCACCATCGGGACCCTCCTCAAGGGCGTCTTCAACTTCTCCCCGGCGACGACCTGGCTCGAGGCCGCCGCCTGGCTGCTCTACGCCATCCCGGTGATGACCCTCTTCGTGCTCGGCGTACGCCGTCGCAGCGCCAGTCCCACCCCGGCTCCGGCCACCACCCCGGCCCGCTGACCCCGGTCCGCTGACCGACCTCCATCCCAGACCCAGAAGGACCTCCACGTGCGCAAGACCCTGATCGCCGCCGGCCTGCTGCTGACGGCGCCCGCCCTGGCCGCCTGCACCGACAACTCGACCGGCGACGCCGCGAGCGGCGACGACCGCGCGTTCACCGTGGCCTCGACCGACGACGCGTGCCAGGTCTCCTCGGACAAGGCGCCCGCGGGGGCGCTCAAGTTCGAGGTCACCAACAGCGGCTCGCAGGTCACCGAGTTCTACCTGCTCGCCGAGGACGGCCTGCGCATCGTGGGCGAGGTCGAGAACATCGGGCCGGGCGTCTCGCGCTCCCTGACCGTCAAGGCGCCGGCCGGCGACTACTACACCGCCTGCAAGCCCGGCATGAAGGGCGACGGCATCCGCAACGCGTTCACCGTCACCGCGTCCAAGGACGGCGAGAAGCAGCTCGACGCCTCCGACCAGCAGCTCGTCGACGACGCCCTGGCCGGCTACAAGCTCTACGTGCGCGACCAGTCCGCGCAGCTGCTCGAGAAGACCACCGAGTTCGTCAAGCTCTACAAGGAGGGCAAGGACGACGAGGCCCGCGCGCTCTACCCCGAGGCCCGCACCCACTGGGAGCGCATCGAGACCGTCGCCGAGTCCTTCGGCGACCTCGACCCCAAGATGGACCTGCGCGAGGCCGACCTCGAGCCCGGCGCCGAGTGGACCGGCTGGCACCTGCTCGAGAAGGACCTGTGGCCCGCCGACGCCGGCAAGTACCGTGCCCTGACGCCCGAGCAGCGCGCCACCTACGCCGACGACCTGCTCGCCAACACCACGAAGCTCAACGACAAGATCCAGGACCTCGACTACACCGTCGACCAGCTCGCCAACGGCTCGCGCGGCCTGCTCGAGGAGGTCGCCGCGGGCAAGGTCACCGGCGAGGAGGAGTTCTGGTCGCACACCGACCTGTGGGACTTCCAGGCCAACGTCGACGGCGCCCGGGTCGCGTTCGAGGGCGTCGAGCCCATCGTGAAGAAGAACGACCCCGACCTGGCCGACGAGCTGACCACCCGTTTCGACGACCTGCAGGTGCTGCTCGACGCCCAGCGCGAGGGCGACGGCTTCAAGCTCTACACCGACGTGAGCAAGGCCGACATCAAGGCGCTCTCCGACGCGGTCAACGCCCTCGCGGAGCCGCTCTCGCGCCTCACCGCGGCCGTGGTCTGACGTCGTCCGACCGCGAGGACCTGGGGGGATGGCCGTGGGGCGGGGCAGGAAGCATCGGGGGGTGAGCACGCCCGACCCGGCCGCGCGAGATGATGCTGCGGTGAGCACCCCGCGCCTGTCTCGTCGTGGCCTGCTCGGCGGAGGCGTCGCCGCCGCCGGGGTGGCCGGGGCGTTCGTGGCCGGTCGGGCCAGCGCCGACGACGCCCAGGCGGCCGTCGCTGCGTCGTACGCGTTCCGCGGCGAGCACCAGGCCGGCATCGTCACCCCGGCCCAGGACCGCCTGCACTTCGCCGCGTTCGACCTGCTGACCACCGACCGCGACGAGGTCGTCGCGTTGCTGCAGGACTGGACCGCGGCGGCCGAGCGGATGACGCGAGGTGACGGTGCCGGCGAGGTCGGGCCCGTCGACGGCGACCCGCTGCTGCCGCCCGACGACACGGGCGAGGCGATCGGGCTGCCACCGGCGCGGCTGACGATCACCTTCGGCTTCGGACCGACGTTCTTCGACAAGCTCGACCTCGCCGACCGCCGACCCAAGGCCCTGCGCCGGCTGCCGCACTTCCCGGCCGACGTCCTGGTCGAGGAGATCTCCGACGGCGACCTCTGCGTGCAGGCCTGCGCCGACGACCCGCAGGTCGCCGTGCACGCCGTGCGCAACCTCGCCCGCATCGCGTTCGGGCGCGCCGCGGTCCGCTGGTCCCAGCTCGGCTTCGGTCGGACGTCGTCGACCAGCACGACGCAGGACACCCCGCGCAACCTGTTCGGCTTCAAGGACGGCACCGCCAACCTCAAGGCCGAGCAGCCCGAGCTCGTCGACACCCACGTGTGGGTCGGCGCCGACGACGACCCCGCCGCGGGCTGGCTGGCCGGTGGGTCCTACCTCGTCGCCCGGCGCATCGCCATGACTATCGAGCTCTGGGACCGCCAGCCGCTCGCCGACCAGGAGCAGTTCGTCGGCCGCACCAAGGGCGCGGGTGCGCCTCTCGGCGGCGACAAGGAGTTCGACGAGCCGGACTTCGACGCCGTCACCGGGCTGGCCCCGACGATCCCGGTCGACTCCCACGTGCGGCTGGTCCACCCGTCCTTCCACGGCGGCGCCCAGATGCTGCGCCGCGGCTACAACTTCGTCGACGGCAGCACCCCGCTCGGCGCGCTCAACGCGGGGTTGTTCTTCATCGCCTACGTGCGCGACCCCGACACCCACTTCATCCCGATCCAGAACGCCATGGCCAAGAGCGACGCCATGATGGAGTACCTCAAGGTCAACGGCTCCGCGCTCTTCGTCGTCCCCCCCGGCATCGCCGCAGGGGAGTACGTCGGCCAGTCGCTCTTCGCCTGACCCGCCGTCCACCTTTGGTCGGGTCCGGTCGCGACCTCCGGCCGATGCGCGACCCCGCCGCGCCGCGGGAGAGTCGTGGCATGGCTGACAAGAGTGGCGAGGACGGTCTCCAGGGGTTGTTCGCCGTGGTCGGGATCTGGCTGGGCGTCATCCCGCTGGTGCGGGTCGCATTCGGCGGCGAGGTCGGCCGGCTGGCGTCCTGGCTCCCGGGCGTCGAGGGCGACACCGGACGGTGGCTGGTCCCGGCCGTGATCGTCGTCGGGTGCGTCGCGGTCATCGCGGCGCTGGAACGGGCCAAGCAGCGCGGCTGACGCCGGCCGCGGGTCAGTCGCGCGGGGTCAGCACGACGACCTCGGCCGGGGACCGGACGAACCGGCGGGCCCAGCCGCGCCGCTCGCGCAGCCGGCCGCGTGCCTCCGTCCAGGCCCGACCGGAGCGCACGACGGCAGCGACGGCCGCGAGCTCCTCGCTGCGGCCGTCGTCCTGGACCACGACGACCTCGACCTCGACCGAGTCCCGGTCGCCGAGCAGGGGAGCCAGCGAGGGCGCCACGGCGCAGGCGAGCCGGTGGTCGCCGAGCCGCACCACGCGCACCTCGACGGACACCTCGCCCGCCGTGATCGTTGCTCGCATCGCGCTAGCCAACCACCTCGGTCCCGGTCGACGGGTCACCCAGGCGGACGGTGCGGTCGACGCTGAGGTCGTCGAGGAACGCGGCGTCGTGGCTGGCGACGAGCAACGCACCGCGGTAGTCGGCGAGGGCCGAGACCAGGGCGTCGTACGACGACAGATCGAGGTTGTTGGTCGGCTCGTCGAGCAGCAGCAGCTGCGGCGCGGGGTCGGCGAGGAGCAGGCGGGCCAGCGCCGCGCGAAAGCGCTCGCCGCCCGACAGGGAGCCGGCGGGCCGGTCGGCGCGCTCGCCGCGGAACAGGAAGCGCGCGAGCGCGGCCCGCACGACGGTGGGGTCGACGTCGGGCGCGGCCGACCGGACGTTGGCGTAGACGCTGAGGTCGTCGTCCAGCTGTCCTGGGCCGCCCAGCCGCTGGCGGAGCAGACCCACCGGCACGTGGGCGCGGACGCTTCCCGACGTCGGGGGCAGCAGCCCCGCGACGGTGTGCAGCAGCGTCGTCTTGCCCGAGCCGTTGGGACCCACGACGGCGATGCGGTCGGGGCCGCTCACGTCGAGCTCGACCGGGGCGCCGGTGCGCAGGACGAGGTCATGGGTGGTGAGCACCACCCGTCCGCGCGGCACCGCGGTCGCGGGCAGGTCGATCCGGATCCGGCGGTCCTCGCGGAGCCGGGACTCGGCCTGGTCCAACCGCTCGCGCGCGGACTCGAGGCGGTCGTCGTGGAGGCGGCGGTAGGACCCGGCGTTCTTCTCCGAGCGGTTCTGCCAGAAGTGCTGCGCGCCCTTGCCCATGTTGGTGCGCGCCGCGGTGCGCACCCCCTGCCGCCGGCGCTGGGCGAGCAGCCGCTCGGCCTCCTGGCGGTCGGCCCGTTGACGGCGTACGTCGGACCGGGCGGTGGTGACCGCCTGCGCGGCCGCCTCCTGCTCGGCGGCGACCTGCTCGGCGTACGCCGTCCAGCCGCCGCCGTACCAGCGGACCGTGCCGCCGCGCAGGTCGCCGATGTGGTCGACGTGCTCGAGGAGCCCGCGGTCGTGGCTGACCAGCAGCAGCGACCCGGACCAGGTCGAGACGAGGTCGACCAGCCGGGCGCGCGCCTCGGCGTCGAGGTTGTTGGTCGGCTCGTCGAGCAGCAGCACGTCGGGTCGGTCGAGCACGAGCCGGGCCAGACCGAGCTGCACGACCTCGCCGCCCGAGAGCTCGCCGAGGCGCCGCGAGAGCAGGTCGTGGGGGAGGCCCAGCCGGGCCAGCGAGGCCACGGCACGCTCCTCGACGTCCCAGTCGTCCCCGACCACGTCGTAGTCGGCGGGCTCGACCGAGCCCGCCTCGACGCGACGCAGTGCCGCGAGGGTCGCGGCGATGCCGAGGAAGTCGACGACGGCGCGGTCGGCGTCGAGGACGAGGTCCTGGGGCAGGTAGCCCACGCGACCGCCGACCGAGAGGTGCCCGCGTGTCGGCGCGAGCTCGCCGGTCACCAGCCGCAGGACGGTGGACTTGCCCGAGCCGTTGACGCCCACGAGCGCCGAGCGGCCGGGCGGGACGAGGAGGTCGAGGCCATCGACGACGGGGGTGCCGTCGGGCCAGGCGAAGGTGACGCCGGACAGGCTGACGACGTGCGAGGACGGACGGGGGTGTGCAGGCATGCGGAAGCTCCCTGGATCAGGGTGGAGGTCGGGGCGGCGGACCTCAGAGCTTCAAGACGGCACCTGTCGTCGGGATCAGTACGCCGCCACGCTAGGCGCCGAGGGGGCTGCGGACCACCGGTTAACGGACCCGCGACCCGTGTAGCGTGACGGCGGCACAGCGACGTGCGCCGCCGTCGTCCGACCGTGAGGAACGCAGTGACCCCACCCGCCGTCCGCGCCGCCGATCGAGCCGTCGTGCTCATCGCCGAGGAGCTGAGCCCGGCCACCGTCGAGGCGCTGGGCCCCGACTTCGAGGTCCGGCACTGCGACGGTGCCGACCGGGCCGCCCTGCTCGCCGCGATCGCCGACGCCGACGCGGTCCTGGTGCGCTCGGCGACCCGGATCGACGCCGAGGCGCTGGCCGCCGCGCCGCGGCTGCGGGTGGTCGCGCGCGCCGGTGTCGGGCTCGACAACATCGACGTGCGGGCCGCCACGATGGCCGGCGTCATGGTGGTCAACGCGCCGACGTCCAACATCGTGTCGGCCGCCGAGCTGGCCGTCGCGCTGATGCTGGCCGCCGCCCGCCACGTGTCACCGGCCCACGCCGCCCTGCGCGACGGCGAGTGGAAGCGGGCCCGCTACACCGGCATCGAGCTCTACGAGAAGACCGTCGGCGTCGTCGGGCTGGGCCGCATCGGCGTGCTCGTCGCCCAGCGCCTGGCGGCGTTCGGCATGAACGTCATCGCCTACGACCCCTACGTGCAGGCCGGCCGGGCCGCCCAGGTCGGCGTCCGCCTGGTCGACCTGGCCACCCTGCTGGCCGAGTCCGACTTCATGAGCGTGCACCTGCCCAAGACACCGGAGACGATCGGGTTGATCGGCGCCGCCGAGCTGGCCGCGGCGCGTCCGGGCCTGGTCCTGGTCAACGCCGCCCGCGGCGGCATCGTCGACGAGGCGGCGCTCTACGACGCGCTCAGCAACGGGCGGATCGCCGCCGCCGGCCTCGACGTCTTCGCCACCGAGCCCAACACCGACAGCCCGCTGCTCACGCTCGAGAACGTCGTGGCCACCCCGCACCTGGGGGCCTCGACGCAGGAGGCCCAGGAGAAGGCCGGGCTGTCCGTCGCGCGCTCGGTCGTCCTCGCTCTGGCCGGCGAGCTGGTGCCCGACGCGGTCAACGTGCAGGGCGGGCTGATCGCCGAGGACGTGCGTCCCGGCATCCCGCTGACCGAGAAGCTCGGCCGCATCTTCACCGGCGTCGCCGGTGAGGTCGCCCAGCAGATCGACGTCGAGGTGCGCGGCGAGATCACCGACAACGACGTCAAGGTGCTCGAGCTCGCGGCCCTCAAGGGCGTCTTCACCGACGTGATCGAGCACGCCGTCTCCTACGTCAACGCCCCGCTCCTCGCGGCTGAGCGCGGGACCGCCGTACGCCTGGTGACCGAGCCCGACAGCCCCGACCACCGCAACCTGATCACGATCCGCGGCACCCTCGCCGACGGCTCGCAGGTGTCGGTGTCGGGCACCTTGATGGGCATCAACCAGCGCGAGCGGCTGGTCGAGGTCAACGGCTACGACATCGACCTCGAGCCCACCGACCACCTCGCGTTCTTCGCCTACCGCGACCGTCCGGGCATGGTCGGCACCGTCGGTCAGATCCTCGGCGCCGCCGGCGTCAACATCGCCGGCATGCAGGTCTCGCGCAACGCCAAGGGCGGCGAGGCCCTGGTCGCGCTGTCCGTGGACACCGCGATCCCGGCCGAGGTGCTGGCCGACATCGAGTCCGCGATGGGGGCCCACCACGCCCGCACCGTCGACCTGGTCTGAGGGGGACGCGGGTCGGCTGAGGGGTGGACGGGCGAGGTGGTGCGGACAACTAACTCGTGCAATCGAACGAGTTGAGCCGCTGGGGCGGTCGATCTGGCCACCAACTCGTTCGATCGAACGGGTTGGCGGGCTGGGATGGTCGATCCCACGCTCAACTCGTTCGATTGCGCGAGTTGCCGGACGCGATCACCCATCGACGCACGAGAGCCGCACCCCTCGTCCGGGGTGCGGCTCTCGTCACCGGCCTGCGGTCAGGGCCGACGTACGACGTACGCGGTGGTCCAGATCTTCTCGGTCTTGACCGGCGTGCCGGGGCGGCTGGCGTGCACGATCTTGTTGTGCCCCAGGTAGATGCCGGCGTGGTAGGCGTTGCCCCCACGGACGAAGATGATGATGTCGCCCGGTGCCCGGCGCGACTTGGTCACCGGCTTCAGGCTGGCCTTGAGCTGGTCGGTCGTGCGCGGGAGCGAGCGGCCCAGACGGCCGTAGGAGTACTTCGTGAGGCCGGAGCAGTCGAACGCGCTCGGGCCGGCGGCGCCGGACCGGTAGGGGTCGCCGCGCTGGGCCAGGGCCACCTTCATGGCCTTGACGCGCAGTGCGTAGCTGGTGTGGACGCGCTGGCTGGTGGCGGCCTCGGCGCTGGTGCCGACGTGCGCGGTCGGCACTCCGCCCAGCACCGCGGTGAACAAGAACGCGCCGACGACGAGCGTCAGGGCGCGGGTGATGACAGACATGGGTGTCCCTTTCGTCCACGCCTGTGAAATGTGACCTGTCGGGTTCGGGCTGACGAATTGCCCGCTCAGCGTGCTGAGTTCACCCCAAGGCTCCGGTCGGAGCCGTCGTGCTCGGGTATCCCACTTCCCCCCGATGGTTCAGGACGACATGAGGCGGGAGGAACTCGGCGGACCCCATGTCGGCGGGCCAGACCGGCCGCGCCCGGAGACTGTACGTCACCGTTCACCGCGATCTGGCCGTGACGCCACCAGTGTGAGGTAGGTGACAGCCCTCTCAGACCCCTCTCAGGCCACCATCACCCGGGTACGACGGGGGCTGCCGGTCGCCGGTCGGTCGCGCACGGCCTCCCAGGCCGCCGCGAGGCGGCGTACGGCCTCGGCGAGCTCGGCCGGTGGGCGCGACCACGGCACCCGCACGAACCGGTCGAGGCCGCCCTCGGCCGCGAAGGCCGGACCGGGAGCGACGACGACCCCGCGCCGCTCGGCCTCGACCGCCAGGACGCTGCCGCGCGCGGCCGGCAGCTCGCACCACAGCGCCAGACCACCGGCCGGCCGGTGGAAGCGCCACTCGGGCAGGTGCTCGCTGACGGCGGCGAGCAGGGCGTCGCGCTGCTCGCGCAGCCGCGCGCGGTGCCGGTCGACGACATCGTCGGAGGCCAGCAGCCGGGTCAGCACGAGCTGCTCCAGCACCGGCGCGCCCAGGTCGAGGCCGAGGCGGGCGCGGGTGAGCCGCTCGACCTGGTCGTGCGGCGCCCGGATCCAGCCCAGGCGCAGCCCGCCCCAGTGGGACTTGCTCGCGCTGCCGAGGGTGATCGTGCGCGGGTCGAAGGCCGCGAACGGTCGCGGCATCGCCTGCCCGTCGAGGGCCAGCGCCTGGTGGGCCTCGTCGACGACCGCGACGGTGCCGGTGCGGCGCAGGTGTCCGGCGTACGTCGCGCGCTGGGCATCGGTCATCACGTGCCCGGTCGGGTTCTGGAAGTCGGCGATCAGGTAGCTCAGCGTCGGGCGCACCTCGTCGAGCGCCGCCCCCACCGCGTCGAGGTCCCAGCCGCCGGGATCGACCGGCACCGCGCGCAGCCGCGCGCCGCTGTTGGCGATCGCCTGGGTCGCGTTGGGGTAGACCGGCGACTCGACGAGCACGCGGTCGCGCGGTCCGGTGAGGGCCTGGGCCACCAGGGCCGCGGCGGCCAGCGCGCCGGCGGTGACCACGACCTGGTCGGGGTCGGTGGGGAGCCCGCGCTCGTCGTAGCGACGGGCGATCGCGGCCTGCAGGGCGGGCAGCCCGGCCGGGAAGTAGCCGTGCCCGCCGAGGTAGGCCGGCAGCTCGGCCACCGCCGCGCCGTACGCCGCGGCGATGCCCGGCGGGGCCGAGGTCGCGGCGCAGTTGAGGTCGATCAGGTCGCCCGGGCCGTCGGGACCCTCGGCGCCCGAGCCGGGGACGAGGGCGCGGTCGTGCGCGCGCGAACGTCCGCCGGGGACCCGGGTGAAGGTGCCCGCGCCGCGTCGCGCCTCGGCGTACCCGGTGTCGCGCAGCACCTGGTAGGCCCGCGTCACCGTGGTGCGGGACACGCCCAGCGCGGTGGTCAGGTCGCGCTCGCTGGGCAGTCGGACCCCGAGCCCGACGCGACCGTCGCCGATCAGCTCGGTCAGGGCGTCGGCCAGGCCGGCGTAGGCGGGGCTGCGGGAGAAGGCCCCGGCGAGCGTGGCCACGCGGGTGGCGGTGATGGTCTGCACCATGCAGTCCACTCTCTCACGATTGGCTATTCAAGAGAAGGCCAATCGGTTGGATGGTGGAGTCATGTCCACCGTCGACCACCCCGCTCCTGCACACGCCCCCCATCCCGTCCCGGCCCCGGTGCTGCTCGACCTGGGCCCGGTGGCCCAGCTGCGCGCGGGTCGGCTCCCGGAGCGCATGGCCCGCCTGCTCGTCGGGCTCGTGCTGTACGGCGCCTCGCTGGCGATGATGGTGCGCGCCGACCTCGGCCTGGCCCCGTGGGACGTCCTGCACTCCGGCCTGATCCGGCACGTGCCGCTCACGCTCGGCGAAGCGGTCGTCGTGATGAGCTTCGCGGTGCTGCTGCTGTGGGTCCCGCTGCGCGAGAAGCCCGGTCTCGGCACCATCGCCAACGCGCTCGTGGTCGGGTTCGCCGCCGACGCGACCCTGGCCCTCCTCGACGCCCCGTCCCCGATCCTCGCGCGGGTCGCGCTGATGGTGGGCGGCGTGCTGCTGTGCGGGTTCGCCACCGCGCTCTACATCGGCGCCCAGCTCGGCCGCGGTCCCCGCGACGGGCTGATGACCGGCCTGGCCCGGCTTACGGGGTGGTCGCTGCGGCTGGTGCGCACCGGCCTCGAGGTGAGCGTCGTCCTCATCGGCCTGGCGCTCGGCGGGGTCCTCGGCGTCGGCACCGTCGTCTTCGGTCTGGCCATCGGGCCGGTCACCCAGCTGCTGCTGCCCTACTTCGTCGTCGACGCCGGTGACGGGCCCGCGCGCCGCGCGCCCCACGGCGGTTGAGGGGTCGTGTGCCCGAGCACGAGCCAGGGGCGTCGTCAGGCACACGACCCCACCCCGGCGCCACGGACCACGGGACCGCCCGGCTCCCGTCGTCGCGCGCCTGGGCAGGACTGTCCCCGGGGCCACGTAGGGTCGGTAGGGTGAAGTCACGATGAGCAAGACAGACGAGCTGCGCGCCATGCGCGACGCCAAGTACGCCCGTGCCCGGGCCGCAACCGGCCGCGCGCCGCTGACTCCCAACGCACCCGACGCCAAGCCCCCGGTCGCTCCCGCGGCCAAGGCCGCGAAGTCGGCGAAGACCCCGGCCGCTGCCGATGGAGCGCCGGCCGACGACGCCGTGTGTGGCCACCGCAACATGAGCGGGCGCACCTGCACCCGCGAGCAGGGTCACGCGGCCAAGAGTCACCGCTACTCCTGACCGCCGGTGCCGACGGACGGTGCCGGGGACGACCCGATCAGGGACTGGTTCACGCGACGCCGCGTGGTGCTCGCGGGCATCGTGTGGGCGCTCATCGTCCTGGGCCGGATCGACGATCTTCTCTCCGGCGAGCTGGGACGCCAGACGAGCTGGGTCCACGCCGCGGTGTTCTTCGGGCTCGTCTGCTGGCAGCTGGGCTCCCGCGCCGACCGTGACGAGCCGCGGTCCTGGCTCCGGCTGGTCGTCGCCTGGTCGGCCTATCTCGTCGTCCGCCTCGGGCTGCTCGTGGTCGAGATCGTGCGCGACCGGTTCGAGCCGCTCGGGCTGGTCTCGATCGGGCTCGCGGCCAGCCTCCTGGCCCAGCACGTATGGCGCTACCGGCGTACTCGACGTGGTGTGCCGTGGGACTCGATGAGCGCCTTCGGTCGGTCCGGTCGGTCCCGGGGCTGACCGGAAGGTCGCCCCGACCCGCTCCGACCCGCCCCGCGACCGGCCCCGGCCAACGCGGCATTCGCCGGGGCGCGGCACGAGACGCGGGCCACAGCAGGTGACAGACTGCGCGCCATGACCGCAGGCACCCCCGAGCAGCCCGCCGCCGGCGAGACCGCCGTCCAGCCCCTCGCCCCGCCCGACCCCGTCGTCACGCTCACCGCGCCCGAGCCGGTCCTGCAGGTCGCCGAGACCGCGGCGCCCAAGATGGCGCCTCCGGTGTCGGCGGCCGCGATGCCCGAGCTCGACGCCAAGGTCGACGGGTTCATGACCGCGCTGACCAGCGCCCAGGCCGGCAGCCCGGAGTTCGCCGCGCAGGCCGAGAACGTGCGGACGATGGGCGATGCCGACATCCGCAAGGCGGCCGAGACGTCCAACCACATGCTCGACAAGCCGGTCACCGCGCTGCGCGAGGGCGGTCTCGCGCAGGGCAGTGCGGTCGGCAAGACGCTGCTCGAGCTGCGTCGTACGGTCGAGGACCTCGACCCCAGCCAGGCCACCGGCGCCAAGCGCTGGCTCGACATCCTGCCCTTCGGCGACAAGATCACCGACTACTTCCGCAAGTACCAGTCGGCGCAGACCCAGCTCAACGGCATCCTGCACAGCCTGCGCAGCGGCCAGGACGAGCTGCAGCGCGACAACGTCGCGCTCAACCTCGAGAAGACCAACCTGTGGTCGGTGATGGGCCGGCTCAACCAGTACGTCTACGTCGCCGAGCGGCTCGACGCCAAGCTGTCGGCCAAGATCGCCGAGCTCGAGCTGAGCGACCCCGACGCGGCCAGGGCGCTGAGCCAGGACGTGCTGTTCTACGTGCGCCAGAAGCACCAGGACCTGCTGACCCAGCTCGCGGTGTCGATCCAGAGCTACCTGGCGATCGACATCATCATCAAGAACAACATCGAGCTCATCAAGGGCGTCGACCGTGCCTCGACGACCACCATCTCCGCGCTGCGTACGGCGGTCATCGTGGCCCAGGCGCTGGGCAACCAGAAGCTCGTGCTCGACCAGATCAGCGCGCTCAACACCACGACGTCGGGGATGATCCAGCGCACCTCCGAGATGCTGCGCGACAACAGCGCGGCGATCCAGGAGCAGGCCGCCTCCTCGACGATCGGCATCGAGCAGCTCCAGGCGGCGTTCGCCAACATCTACGCCACGATGGACTCCATCGACGAGTTCAAGCTCAAGGCCCTCGACAACATGTCGGCCACGATCGGGGTGCTCGAGACCGAGGTCGAGAAGTCACGGTCCTACCTCGAGCGGGTCCAGAAGCACGACGCCCGCAACGCCCAGGGCAGCCTCGACCTCTCCAGCCAGCCCCTGAGCTGACCACCCGGTGGGACTGAGGGACTGGTGGGGGCGACTCCGCGGCGACGCGGCAAGGGTGGGTTCGTCATCGGACGAGCTGGTCTCTGCCCCTCCGACGGAGCAGGATGTCCTGGCCTCGCTCAACCGGGTCAACGCGATGCTCACCGAGGGCAACGCCCCGCCGGTCGTCACCTCGCGGGTGATCCGGATCGCGCGGACGATCAACGACACGCTGCCGCGCATCCGCAACCTCGGGCTCGGGTCGATGGAGGGCTACTCCGTGGTGGCCACGGCGACGACGTACCTGCCCGAGGCGGTCGGCGCCTACCTCCGCCTGCCGCGCGAGTGGGCCGACACCCGGCCCATCGACGGCTACAAGACCTCGCTGATGGTGCTCGTCGAGCAGCTCGAGCTGCTGGCCGCGACGATGGACAAGATCCTCGACGCCGCCAACCGCGCCGACGCCCAGGCGCTGATCGCGCACGGCATGTTCCTGGACGCCAAGTTCGGTCACGCCTCCGAGGGCGGCCCCGACCTACAGCTGGGCAGTCCCACATGACGGGGTCTCGAGGCTCGCTCCGCTCGCACCTCGACCGCCGTGGCGATCACGTGACGGGGTCTCGAGGCTCGCTCCGCTCGCACCTCGACCGCCGTCGGCCCACGTCGGTCGAGGTGCGAGGAGCGCTAGCGACGAGCCTCGAGACCACCGCAGCAGGAGGACCATCATGACCACGCTCGCCGCCGCGCTCGAGGCGCTGGAGAGGGTCGCGACCCAGGCCGGGGTCGACCCGGTGACGGCCCGCCGTGAGGGGGAGGCGCTGGCCGCCACCGTCTCGGAGGCCAACAAGGGCGCCTTCGTCGACTGGTGCGCCGAGACCGGGCGCGCCACCGCCGCCCAGCCCTACTTCGACGCCGCCTCGCGGGGGCGTCGCTACCGCGCGGCACAGACGGCGACGATGAGCCTGCTCGCCTCCGGCGGCTCGCCCGCCGCCCCGTCGTACGCCGCTGCCCTGGGTGACGTCGCGCTCGCCGGTGCGTCCCTGGGCCGGCCCGACCCGCGCGCCACCGGCAACGCGGCGACCGCGGCCGCCGCCCAGCTGGCCCAGCCGACCACCCACCGGCCGGCCGCGCCGACGTTGGGCGACGACGTCGCCGGGTCGCTGCTGCAGCAGCTGTCGGTGGTGCAGGCCAAGATCGCCGGCCTTCACGACCTCACGCCGCCCGCGGGGGGTGGCCTCGAGACAGGCGCCAGCGCGCCTTCCTCGACCACCGTGGGGGAGCCGCCTGCCGTGCCGGTCGAGCCGACCCCCGAGCCCGAGAAGCCCCGGAAGACGCTCGAGGAGCTCCTCGCCGAGCTCGACGACCTCGTCGGGCTGGCCGAGGTCAAGGCCGAGATCCACCGGCAGGCGGCGGTGCTGCGGGTCGAGGGGCTGCGCGCCGAGGCCGGCCTGAAGAACCCCGACATCACCCGCCACCTGGTCTTCAACGGCAACCCCGGCACCGGCAAGACGACCGTGGCGCGCCTGGTCGCCGGCATCTACGCCGCCCTCGGGCTGCTGACGAAGGGCCAGCTCGTCGAGGTCGACCGCTCCGAGCTGGTCGCGGGCTACCTCGGCCAGACCGCCGCCAAGACCGCCGAGGTGGTGAGGTCCGCCCTCGGCGGCGTGCTCTTCATCGACGAGGCCTACTCGCTGTCCGGCGACCAGTACGGCACCGAGGCGATCGACACCCTGGTCAAGGAGATGGAGGACCACCGCGGCGACCTCGTCGTCATCGTGGCCGGCTACCCCCTGCCGATGCAGGTCTTCATCGCCCAGAACCCCGGCCTCGAGAGCCGCTTCCGCACCCACCTCGACTTCGTCGACTACACCGACGACGAGCTCGTCGAGATCTTCGGCGTGATGGCCGCGGGAGCCGAGTACGACGTCGACGAGCCCGTGCTCGACCGGCTGCGGTCGGTCCTCGGGGGAGTCGAGCGCGGACCGACGTTCGGCAACGCGCGCCACGTCCGCAACCTGCTCGAGGCCGCCATCGGCCGACAGGCCTGGCGGCTGCGCGACGTCGAGACGCCCACGCTCGCCCAGCTGCGGACCCTCGAGGTCGACGACCTCGACGTCGCGAAGGTTGAGCCGGTCGCCTCGGGGGAAGTCCCGATGGGCGACGCGAGCCCGCCGAGCACACCGGAGAGCAAGGAGACACCGTGAGCCAGACCGCCTCCGCCCCGGTCCCGGCACCGTCCGCGGCATCCTCATCGGCACCCTCGTCGGCACCGTCCGTGCCGCAGGCCCAGGGGAGCGCAGCCCGCGCCACGGGCCCGTTCTCCGAGAACGTCCCGCGCCTGCTCAACCGGCTGCAGGCCCTCGCCGTCGCCGCTTGCCTGGTGTTCGGCGTCGCCGCCGCGGTCGTGCAGGTGCTGTCGTGGCAGGCCGCGGGTCGCGCCGCCGACAACACCGAGCAGGTCGTGCTGGTCCAACGGATCCAGTCGCTGCTGCTGCGTGCCGACGCCGTCGCCACCAACTCCTACCTCTCCGACGGGCTCGAACCTGCCGACGCCCGCGCCGAGTACGACGAGGCCATCGACGACGTCCTCCGGCTGATCACCCTTGCCGCCGAGGCCCAGCCGGCCGACCGCAACGTGCTGGTCGAGCTCAACCAGAAGGTGTCGGCCTACACCAACGCGGTCTCCCAGGCGCGCGACTACAACCGTCAGCAGCTCCCGATCGGCATCGCCTACCTCAACGAGGCCGGCTCGACCCTGCGTACCGAGGCCCAGCCGATCCTCACCGCGCTCGTCGACACCAACTCCGCGCGGGCCGAGGACGAGATGCACGGCCAGCACCCGTTCTGGCTCCTCGGCCTGGGGCTGCTGGCGCTGCTGGTGCTGTTCTGGGCCAACCGCCAGGTCGCGCAGCGCTTCCGGCGCCGCTTCAACCTCGGCCTGGTGGTCGCCGCGGCGGTGGTCGCCGTGCTGGCCGTCGTCACCGCCGGTCACGCCGTGCTGAAGAACAACGACGACGACGCCACCCGCGACGGCGCCTACACCGAGGCCATCGAGGCTGCGACCGCCCGGACCGCCGCCAACAACGCGGCTGCCTTCGACAGCCTGGGGCTGGTCAACCGGGGGTCCGGGCAGAGCCTCTACGAGCCGCTCTACGACGCGCAGTCCCAGCTCGTGCTGGACAACACCGACGGTGAGCTCCAGCAGCTGTGGAGGGCCTACGACGGTGTCCACGACAAGATCCGCGGGGACGACAACGACGGTCGGTGGAATGCCGCGGTCGCCACGGCCATCAGCACCGACGCCCAGTCTCCGCGCGCCCGGCTCGCTTCCTTCGACGACGCCGCGGCCGCGGTCGTCGACAGCGCGGGCCAGGAGGCGAGCGACGGCTTCCGCGACGGCGAGATCCTGTCGATCGCGCTGGCGATCATCACCCTCCTCGGCGCGATCCTGGCCGCCGGAGCCGCCACCCGAGGCATCGACGTACGACGCAGGGAGTTCTCGTGAAGCGCCTGCTGGTCCTCCTCGTGGTCCTGGCGGGAATCTCTGCCTGCGGCTACGACGACACCGTCGTGCCCCGGCCCGACGACGCGGCTACGACGTCGACGTCCCCGCCCACCACGACGCCGTGCGACAACGACGGCACGCAGCTGCGGTCCTACGCCCCCGACTCCGGACCCGTCGGCGGGGACGCGGTCCAGGCCATCAAGGCCCGCGGTCGGCTCGTCGCCGGCGTCGCCGCCGACGCCCTGCTGCTCGGCGCCCGCAACCCGGCACGCAACCGGATCGAGGGCTTCGACATCGACATGGTCTACGCGATCGCCGGCGAGATCTTCGGCGAGACCGACCGTGCTGCCCTCGACCGCGCCAACCGGGTCGAGCTCAAGGTGATCACCGCGGCCCAGCGGATCCCGTTCCTCCAGGACGGGACGGTCGACATCGTCGCGCGCAACTTCACCGTCACCTGCACCCGCTGGCAGGACATCGCCTTCTCGGAGGTCTACTACCAAGCAGGGCAGAAGCTGCTCGTCGGGCTCGACTCGGGCATCGACGGCGTCGACGACCTCGCCGACGAGCGCATCTGCGCACCGGCCGGCACCACGACCGTCGACAATCTCGCCGACGTGGCCCCCGACGCCACGATCGTCACGGCCCCCAACATCTCGGCCTGCATGATCCTCTTCCAGAACGGCGACGCCGACGGGGTCAGCTCCGACGACACCGTGCTCGCCGGGCTCGCGGCGCAGGATCCCTACGCCGAGGTGCTCGACACCGCCCCCCTGAGCAAGGAGCCCTACGGCATCGGCGTCGGCCAGGACAACGTCGACCTGGTCCGGCTGGTCAACCAGGTGCTCGAGGACATGCGCCGCGACGGTCGCTGGCGGGCCTCCTACGACACCTGGCTCAAGCCGGAGCTCAAGGTCTCGGGCGTCCAGCCCGAGCCCGTCTACGGCCGATGACCGTCGTGAGCGACGCACCCGCACCCGCACCCGCACCGCCCGGGCCGCTCGGCAGCGCGCCCGACCCGGCGGCGCTGCAGACCTACCTGACCGGTCTCGAGGCCTGGGTGCGCGGACGGCGTACGGAGCTCGACGACCTCGACTCCGCCGCCCTCGCCGCCGGCCGGGGCGCCGAGGTCGGCGCCGACATGGCGCTGGCGCTGTCGTTGTGGAAGGCCGTCTCCGACCGGTACGCCGAGATGTGGGCGACGTGGGACGGCGGGCGGGTGCTCGAGGCCCAGCGCCAGCAGGTGACGGCCCTGGTGTGGACCCGTCTGGACGGGGTCGGGGTCTCGGTGCCCGAGGCCTGCCGGCTCGCCGACGCCGTCGCGAGCCAGCTGCGCACCCGCCTCGCGCTCACCCCCGGGGCTGACGCGGCCGCCGCGCGGATCAAGGACCTGCGGGCCCAGCTCGAGCGGATCCGCGACCAGGTCGGCCTCGAGCCGGCGCTGGGCCGCGACGCTGCGGTCGACCGCCTCGCCGCGCTGATGCTCCGGCTCGAGGACGCCGCCGAGCGGGCCCGGCGCGGGGCCGACGTCGGGGGGCTGCTGCCGCCGCTCGAGCAGGACGCCGCGATCTTCGAGCGCGACCTCATCGTCGGCAACCAGAGGCGCCGCGACGCCCGCGGCCTGCTCGAGCAGGCCCGCCGCGAGCGCACCGCTCTCGAGACCCGCGAGACCCAGCTCACCGCCCTCGTCGCCACCTGCGTCGCCACCGTCCAGCCGGCGCCGCGCTACGCCGTCCCCGACGTCACCGCGCTCGGACCACTGCCCGACACGCCCGAGGACATCACGGCCTACCTCGCGCGGCTCGACCGCGTCGACCTGGCCATCGCCCATGCCCAGCAGGCCTACGCCGCCGCCCTCGCCGAGCACACCGACCTCGTCGCGCTCCTCGACGGCTACGTCGCCAAGGCCCGGGCCACCGGCGTCTCCGACCGGCCCGACGTCGCCGCCGCCGAGCGCCAGGCCCGCGACGTGCTCGCGCGCCGCCCCGCCCCGATGACCCTCGCCCGTCAGCTCGTGACGACCTACCAGACCTGGGTCGACGCCCAGTCCGCCCCCGGAGGACAGCCATGACCTGCACCCAGCCCGGCTGCACGGGCACCATCAGCGACGGCTACTGCGACGTGTGCGGCATGGCGGCCACGCCGGGAGCCTCGTCCTCGGTGGTCGAGCCTGTCGAGACCCCGGCGGTGGGTCTCGACAAGCTCGACCAACGAGACGGGCTCGACCGACGAGGGGAGCCCACCGCCGACGGCGCCGCCTGCACCCAGCCCGGCTGCACGGGCACCATCGCCGACGGCTACTGCGACACGTGCGGCATGGCGGGGGTCTCGACAAGCTCGACCAACGAGGGACGCTCGACCACCGAGGGACGCTCGACCGACGGCCGATCGGTGGTCGAGCCTGTCGAGACCTCCACGGCTACCGCGTCGGCCCGCGTCGGCTCGGCCCGCTTCGGTTCGGCGCGTGTCGGGGGCGACTCGATCTCCACCCAGCGCCAGCGCAGCGGCTCGCAGCGGCTGCGCACCGCGCGGATCGGCGCGGGCCTGACCAGCGTGCCGCCCGCACCGACGGTCGACCCGTCCCAGGCGATCCGGCCCGACCCCCAGGTGCCTGAGGACAAGCGCACCTGCTCGCGGTGCGGCACCGCGATCGGGCGCAGCCGCGACGGCCGTCCCGGACGGACCGAGGGGTTCTGCCCGCAGTGCGGCCAGGAGTTCTCGTTCACGCCCAAGCTGCAGCCGGGCGACCTGGTCGGCGGGCAGTACGAGGTCGTCGGCGCGCTGGCCCACGGCGGCCTGGGCTGGATCTACCTGGCCCGCGACCGCAACGTCTCCAACCGCTGGGTGGTGCTCAAGGGCCTGCTCAACTCCGGCGACCCCGACGCGCTCGCCGCCGCGATCGCCGAGCAGCAGTTCCTGGCCCAGGTCGAGCACCCGCTGATCGTCGAGATCTACAACTTCGTGACCCACGAGGGCGCCGGCTACATCGTCATGGAGTACGTCGGCGGCACCTCGCTGAAGCAGATGCTCAAGGAGCGGATGCGGGCCAACGGCGGCGCCTACGACCCGCTGCCCGTCGACCAGGCCCTGGCGTTCATCCTCGAGATCCTGCCGGCCTTCCAGTACCTCCATGACCTCGGCCTCGTCTACTGCGACTTCAAGCCCGACAACATGATCCAGGTCGGCGACGCCCTCAAGCTGATCGACCTCGGCGGCGTACGCCGCATCGACGACCAGGACTCCGCGATCTACGGCACGGTCGGCTACCAGGCTCCCGAGGTCGCCGCGGTCGGGCCGAGCGTGGCCTCCGACCTCTACACGATCGGCCGCACGCTCGTCGTGCTCTGCATGGAGTTCCGCGGCTACCAGGGCACCTACCTGCACAGCCTCCCGCCGGCGGACTCGACGCCGCTGTTCCGCGACCACGACTCGCTGTACTGGCTGATCGCCAAGTGCTGCGCGCCCGACCCGGCCGACCGGTTCGCCTCGGCCGACGAGCTGCGCACCCAGCTGCTCGGTGTCCTGCGCGAGACGGTCGCGCGGCGTACGACGGGCACGACGCTGACCTCGGCCGCCTCGGTGCTGTTCGAGACCCCGACCACCTCGCGCGGGGTGCTCGAGTGGTCGCAGCTGCCCGGCCTGCGCGCCGACACGACCGACCCCCAGCACGGCTGGCTGGCCGGCATCGGTGCGACCGAGCCGGGGGAGCGGCTGACGATCCTGACCGACGAGGCGCCCGACCAGTCCGCCGAGGTGCGGCTGGCCCGGGCCCGGGCAGCCCTCGAGCTCGGCGACGCCGCGCAGGCCCGCGAGGTCGCCGCCGAGATGCTGGGCGCCGACCCGTGGGAGTGGCGGGCGCTGTGGGTCGACGGCCTCGCCGCGATGCTCCAGCGCGACTGGGACACCGCCAAGGCGTCGTTCAACGCCGTCTACCAGCAGGTACCCGGCGAGCTCGCGCCCAAGCTGGCGCTCGCCGTCGCGTGCGAGAAGGGCGGGCTGCCCGGGGTCGCCGAGGGTCTCTACCTCACCTGTGCCGCCACGGACGCGGCGTACGTCGCCCCGGCGGCGTTCGGGGTGGCCCGGGTGCGCGCCGACCGCGGTGACGCGCCGGGCGCGGTCGCGGCGCTCGACCTGGTGCCGAAGTCGAGCCGCGGCTACCCCGAGAGCCGTCAGCTGCGCGCCGAGGTGCTGCTGGGTCAGGGCTCCACGGACCTGGGGGTGCTCGACCAGGCGATGCGCTCGATCGAGTCGGCGTCGATGGACCCCGCCACCCAGGGGCGCTACCAGGTGCGCATCCTCGAGCAGGCGCTGGCGATCGTCGCGGGCCCCGACGCCGCGCGGCACCGGGCCGCCCCGGGCACGACCATCGGCTCCCAGGTCGAGGCCACCGAGCCGGGCCTGCGCGACGGCATCGAGCGCGCCTACCGCCTGCTGGCCCGCGACACCTCCGACCTCACCGAGCGCATCGAGCTGGTCAACCGGGCCAACGCCGTGCGCGCCTGGACCCTGACGTGAGGGGCGACGGGGTCTCGAGGCTCGCTGCGCTCGCACCTCGACCGCCGTCGGCCCACGACGCCGGTCGAGGTGCGAGGAGCCCCGGCGACGAGCCTCGAGACCTCCGCAACCGGACCACCCAACCCGACCACCCCGCCGTACCGACCAGAGACGAGCAACCGTGACCTGTCCCCACTGCGCCGAGCCCCTCGCGGACGGCGCCGCGTTCTGCGAGGCCTGCGGCAAGCCGGTCGGCACCGCGCCGGCGCCGGTCGCGGCGCCCGTCGACGTCTCGCAGGAGGCCTCGCCGTTCGAGATGACGGCGGCGACGCGTGGTCCCGGTGCCCGGGCGGCGGTCGCCGGTGGCGGCCCGCGCCCCTGCTTCCAGTGCGGGGCCGAGGTGGGACCCGACGGATACTGCGGCTCGTGCGGCACCAAGCAGCCCAGCGAGCGCGACCACTTCCGCGAGCAGCCGGTGCCGTGGGTGGCCGGGGTGTGCGACCGCGGCCTGCGCCACTCGCGCAACGAGGACGCGATGGCGCTGCACGCCCAGGCCCCCGACCGGGCCGTCCTCGTCGTCCTCGACGGCGTCTCGAACACCGACGACTCCCACGTGGCCTCGCTCGCGGGGGCCAAGGCCGCTCGCGACGTGCTCTTCACCCCGCTCCCGGCCGGCATGGGCACCGACGAGAGCCGCAACGCCGCGGTCGCCCGGGTGTTCGCCGAGTCGGTGCGGGCCGCTCAGTCGGCCATCGTGGCGCTGACCCCCGAGGGGTCCACCAAGCCGCCGTCGGCGACGTACGTCGTCGGGGTGCTCGAGGGGTCTCGGCTCCACGTCGCCAACATCGGCGACTCCCGTGCCTACTGGCTCCCCGACGGGCAGCCGGGGGTGCAGCTGTCGGTCGACGACTCCGTGGCGCAGGTCCAGATCGCGGCGGGCATGGACCGCAAGGCCGCCGAGGAGGGTCCCCAGGGACACGCCATCACCCGCTGGCTCGGCATCGACGCCCCCGACCTGGTGCCCCACCTGACCGAGACCACCGTGACCGGCCCCGGCTGGCTGCTGGTGTGCTCCGACGGGCTCTGGAACTACGCCTCCGAGCCCGCGCAGCTCGCCGAGCAGGTCGCCGCCGCCGCGACCGACGACCCGATGGCCCTGGCCGTCGCCCTGGTCGCGTTCGCCAACGGCCGCGGGGGCATGGACAACATCACCGTCGCCCTCGCCCGGGTCGGCCCGCCGGCCGGGACTCCGACCGGGACTCCGGCCGGGACGACAGGGCATGATTCCGCTACCGACGAGGGAGAGACCCATGGCTGAGTTCACCGCGACCGCCTACCAGAACGAGTTCCTGCCCGACGGTGGCACCGACGTCAACGCCATCGTCACCGTCACCTGCACCGGGGCGGGGTCGGTCACGACCGGCACCGGCAGCGGGTCGGCCGGCGAGGTGATCATGGTCGACACGTCGGGGTCGATGGGCCCGGCGACGATGGCCGCCGCGCGCGACGCGGCGACGACCGCGGTCGGCGAGATCCTCGACGGGGTCTGGTTCGCCGTCATCGCCGGCTCCGACCGGGCGATGCTGGCCTACCCGCAGGTCTCCTCCGGTCCGGGCATGGTGCAGGCCAACGCCGAGACCCGCGCCGAGGCACAGCGTGCGATCGCCCGCTTCGTCGGCAGCGGCGGCACCGCGATGAGCACCTGGCTCGACCTCGCCGGCCAGCTCTTCGGCTCCATCGAGGGACTGACCCAGCGCCACGCGATCCTGCTCACCGACGGCGAGAACCGCGAGGACGTCGGCAAGCTCGACGCCGCCATCGCGCGGGCCACCGGCTACTTCCAGTGCGACTGCCGCGGCGCCGGCACCGACTGGCAGGTGCAGGAGCTGCGCCGCATCTCCCAGGCCCTGCTCGGCACCGTCGACATCATCCCCTCGCCCGACCAGATGGTCGCCCAGTTCCGCGAGATGATGCAGGCCTCCATGTCGCGCGGCGTGGCCGACGCCCAGCTGCGGGTCTGGGCGCCCCAGGGGGCGCAGGTGCTCTTCGTGCGCCAGGTCGCTCCCACCGTCGAGGACCTCACCGCCCGCCGTACGCCGGTCAACCCGCTCACCGGGTCCTACCCGACTGGCGCGTGGTCCGACGAGTCTCGCGACTACCACGTGGCTGTGCGGGTCGCCGCCAAGGCGATCGGCCAGGAGCAGCTCGCCGCCCGCGTGCAGCTCGCCATCGGCGACGACGTCCTCACCCAGGCGCTGGTCAAGGCGACCTGGTCCGGCGACTCCGAGCTCACCGCCAAGATCGACCAGCAGGTCGCCCACTACACCGGGCAGACCGAGCTCGCCGCGATGATCCAGGAGGGCCTGGCCGCCAAGGCCGCCGGGGACGAGGCCACCGCGACGACCAAGCTCGGCCGCGCCGTCCAGCTCGCCGCCGCCACCGGCAACGACGAGGCGACCTCCAAGCTGCGCAAGGTCGTCGACGTCGAGAGCGAGGCCGAGGGCACCGTCAAGCTCAAGCGCACCGTCGACAAGGCCGACGAGATGGCCCTCGACACCGCGTCCACCAAGACCACCCGGATCAAGAAGTGAGCCAGAAGAGATGAGCCAGACCTGCCCAGCCGGGCACGCCTCCCAGGCCACCGACTACTGCGACACCTGCGGCATCGCGATGGGTCCGGCGGCGGTGCCTGTGGCGTCGCCCGACGACACCGGGATGCTGCCCACGACCGAGGGGATCGCGGTCGCCGACCAGTGCCCGAGCTGCGGTACGGGCAACCCGGCCAACGCGCTGTTCTGCGAGAACTGCGGCTACGACTTCACCACCGGCGCCCGGCCCCGCCCGGTCGAGCCGGCGCCGAGCGCGCTCGACCTGCCGGTCCCGACAGGCTCGACCAACGAGGGATCGGTGGTCGAGCCTGTCGAGACCCCGGTCAACACCTCGGCAGCCCCCTCGGCCAGCTGGGTGGCCGAGATCTGGATCGACCCCGACTGGTACGCCGACCAGCAGAGCACCGACCCCCTGCCCTCGCCCGGCCTGCCGACCGTGACGCCGCTGCGGCACACCTCGATCCTCATCGGGCGCGCCTCCAGGAGCCGCGGCATCAGCCCCGACCTCGACCTCGGCAGCGACACCGGCATCAGCCGCCGCCACGCCCAGCTCACCACCGACGGCCAGCGCTGGTTCGTCGAGGACCTCGGATCCTCCAACGGCACCTACGTCGGCGGTGCCCTCGGCGCCCTCCCGACGACCCCGGTGCCACCGGGCCAGAAGACCGAGGTCCGTCCCGACGAGCGCGTCTACGTCGGCGCCTGGACCCGGATCGTCATCAGGAAGGCCGCGCCCGGCGAGATCTGAGCACTCTCACGTCGGTCGAGGTGCGACGAGCCCCAGCGAGGAGCCTCGAGACCACCGCAGCCGGTCTGCGGACTCGACCACGTGATCGGGCGGTCGGTGCCCGCGGTGGTCCCGGCCGTGGGCGGTGAGTCAGCCACCGAACGGCCGGTCGGGGGGCCTGGGTTCGGTGGCTCAGACACCGCCCGGATGGGCCGAGTCGCCGGGCCAGCGGCAACCGACCCAACCCGACCCGGACGGCGACGCCGACATCGAGCTCGACGACATCGGCCGCGGTGGTCTCGAGGCTCGGCGCTGGGGCGCCTCGCACCTCGACCGACGTGTCTGCGGTGGTCTCGAGGCTCGGCGCTGGGGCGCCTCGCACCTCGACCGACGTGTCTGCGGTGGTCTCGAGGCGCTTCCGGCTTTGTCCGCCGTCGCTGCGCCCAGGCACTGAACGGGTCGCAGGTCCGTTCCTCGCGGGCTGGCCGTGGGTCGGTCGGTGCCTGCGGTGGTCTCGACGCGCTTCGCGACCTCGTTCCTCGGTCGCTGCGCTTGCTCGACCTGCGCGATGGCCGTCGTCTCAGCTCGTTCCTCGCTGAGACGACTATCGCTTGGTGGCGATGATGGTGGCGGCGTCGGGGGCGACCATCACCTCGACGGCGGTGAACCGCTCGTCGGTGAGCCACTGCTCGCGCAGGGAGTCGACGCGGCCGTAGGTGATCGGCGGCCAGCCCTCGCACGGGGTGAAGTCGTCGAGCACCACGATGCCGCCGTCCTCGACCAGGTCGGCGACGGCGTCGACGCCGACCTCGCTGCCGTCGCTGCTCCAGCCGCCGTCGGCCTGGCCGGAGTCGAGGAAGAGCAGCGAGAACGGGCCCTTGTCGAGCAGCGTCGACCAGTCGGCGGCGAGCACCTCGACCTGGTCGTCGTCCACGAAGATCTCCGCGGCCGCGCGGGCCAGGCGGGGGTCGAGCTCGGCGGTGACGATCCGCGCCTTCTCGCCGCGTACGCCGGACCGCAGCCACGCCGTACCGACGCCGCAGCCGGTGCCGAACTCGGCCATCGTGCCGTCGCGGGTGGCGGCGAGCATCGCCAGCAGCCGGCCGGTCTCGTTGCGGCAGAAGGAGACGTAGCCGGCGCGCCGGGAGACCGCGAACGCGCGCTCGACCACGTCGGGGAGGTCGGGGGAGGCGCTCATGCGACGAGTGTTTCCCCGGGTCTCCCATGATGGGACCCGCGTCTCGCCATACGAACAGTTCGGCCGAGTGGGTGGCGGCGGTCGGCAGGCGCGTCCTAGGGTCGGCTCACCATGCGGAGCGTGTTCGTACTTATCGAGTGCCGCAACGGGGCCACGCAGGACTAGATCCTGCGGCGTGAGGCCACCCCGTTGCGGTGGTTCTCGTGCTCCCAGCACTCCTGGCCTCGCCACTCACCACTCCCGGTGATGTCCTCGCGGCGGCCAGGTCCCTCGGCCCCTCAGCGCGATCCGCTCGTCGCAGGCATCCACCCCGTGCGATCCACGGGTACCCCTCCGCGGGGACATCTCCGGGCGTGACCCGCACTGCCCGGCGACCAGCTCGTCGACCCGCGACCAGAGGAGCGAACGATGTACGACATGTACCCCGAGTGGGGCCCTGCCAAGAACCGCGACGACGACCGGCCCAACGGGGTCCAGGCGTCCTTCGACAGGTGGGACACCGCGAGCCCGCAGCCCGACGACAACTAGCGTTTCTCCCATGAGCACAGTGAAGCTGGCAGTCATCGGCGGCGACGGCATCGGCCCGGAGGTGACCGCCGAGGCCCTCAAGGTCCTCGAGGTCGCCGCACCGGCCGGCGTGACGTTCGAGCAGACGACGTACGACCTCGGCGCGGAGCGCTACCTCGCGACCGGCGAGGTGCTGCCCGACACGGTGCTCGAGGAGATCCGCGGTCACGACGCGATCCTGCTGGGTGCGGTGGGCGGCAAGCCCAACGACCCCAACCTGCCGCCCGGCATCCTCGAGCGCGGGCTCCTGCTGCGGCTGCGCTTCGAGCTCGACCACTACGTCAACCTGCGCCCCTCGAAGATCTACCCCGGTGCCGTCTCGCCGCTGGCCAACCCCGGCGACGTCGACTTCGTCGTGGTCCGCGAGGGCACCGAGGGCCCCTACACGGGCAACGGCGGCGCCCTGCGCGTCGGCACCCCGGCCGAGATCGCCACCGAGGTCTCGGTCAACACCGCCTACGGGGTCGAGCGCGTCGTCCGCGACGCCTTCGCCCGCGCCCAGCGCCGTCCGCGCAAGAAGCTCACCCTGGTCCACAAGACCAACGTGCTCGTGCACGCCGGTGCGGTGTGGTGGCGGCTGACCCAGCAGGTCGCCGCGGAGTTCCCCGAGGTCAGCGTCGACTACATGCACGTCGACGCCGCCATGATCTTCCTGACGACCGACCCCGCCCGCTTCGACGTGATCGTCACCGACAACCTCTTCGGCGACATCGTCACCGACCTGGCCGCCGCCATCACCGGCGGCATCGGCCTGGCCGCCTCCGGCAACGTCAACCCCGACCGCACCGCCCCGTCGATGTTCGAGCCCGTCCACGGCTCCGCGCCCGACATCGCCGGGCAGCAGAAGGCCGACCCCACCGCGGCGATCCTGTCGGTGGCGCTCCTGCTCGACCACCTGGGTCACCCCGACGCCGCCGGCGCCGTCGAGGCCGCGGCCATCGCCGACCTCGCCGACCGCACCCCGGCCGCCCCCCGTCGTACGGCGGAGGTCGGCGACGCGATCGCGTCGCGGTTGGGCTGAGCCCGGGGGCCGGCGGTCACCCCACCACCACTCCGCCATGGCGGTTCGGACAACCAGCACGGCCACACGCTGGTGCACCGCACCTGCCCACTCGTAGGAAGCCCGACTACCTTGTCTGCCATGGACTTCAGCACCACCCTGTCGACTGCGCCCGTGTCCGACGAGCGGCTGGCCGAGATCCTGGCCAACCCCGGGTTCGGCACCCACTTCACCGACCACATGGTCACCATCGAGTGGACGCCGAGCGAGGGCTGGCACGCGGCCCGCGTGACGCCGTACGGCCCGCTGACGCTCGACCCGGCGACGGCGGTCCTGCACTACGCGCAGGAGACCTTCGAGGGCATGAAGGCCTACCGGCACGACGACGGGTCGATCCACACCTTCCGGCCCGAGGAGAACGCCGCGCGGATGGTGCGCTCGAGCCACCGGCTCGCGCTGCCCGTGCTCGAGGTCGACGACTTCGTGGCCGCGGTCGACCGGCTGGTCGAGGTCGACCAGCGGTGGGTGCCCGACAACAGCGTCGGTGGTGGGGAGAAGAGCCTCTACCTGCGGCCGTTCATGTTCGCCAGCGAGGCGTTCCTCGGCGTCCGCCCGGCGCAGCACGTGACGTTCATGGTCATCGCGAGCCCCGCCGGCGCCTACTTCAAGGGCGGCGTCAAGCCGGTCACGCTGTGGCTCTCGACCGACTACACGCGCGCCGGTCGCGGCGGCATGGGTGCGGCCAAGACCGGTGGCAACTACGCCAGCTCGCTGGTCGCGCAGCAGGAGGCCACCGCGCAGGGCTGCGACCAGGTCGTCTTCCTCGACGCCCAGGAGGGTCAGTACGTCGAGGAGCTCGGCGGCATGAACCTCTACTTCGTCCACGACGACGGCCACATCGTCACCCCCGAGACCGGCACCATCCTCGAGGGCATCACCCGGGCCAGCATCATCGAGCTCGCCGGCAAGCTCGGCCACCCGGTCGAGGAGCGCCGCTTCTCGATCGACGAGTGGCGTGACGGCGTCACCAGCGGCCGGATCACCGAGATCTTCGCCTGCGGCACCGCCGCGGTCGTCACGCCCGTCGGGTCGCTCAAGTCCGACGCCGGTGACGTGCCGGCCCCGGCCAGCACCGACCTGACCATGCAGGTGCGTCAGGCGCTGGTCGACGTCCAGCTCGGGCGCAGCGAGGACACGTTCGGCTGGATGCACCGGGTCGTCTGACCCCCGGCCGGGATAGTCCCTGACGTAAATCAAGGTTCTCCGCGCCGAGATCTTGATTTACGTCAGGGACTATCCCGCCGGTGCGTCCGGTGAGCTGCGCGGCGTCAGCGCCAGCACCACCGCCGCGGCGAGCGCGGCGAGCGCGCACACCGCCCACACGGTGAGGTAGCCCGACAGCGGGGCCTGGCCCTCGACGGGGTCGTCGATGGAGCCGGCCGAGGCCAGGGCGATGGCGAAGACCGAGGAGGCGATGGCGCCGCCGATGGTCTTGGTCGCGTTGGTCATGCCGGTGGCGAAGCCGGTGCGGTGTGGGGGAGCAGCGGCCGCGGCGGCCGCCGGCAGCGCGGCGACGAGCGCGCCCGAGCCCACGCCCGCGACGGCCATGTTGAGCAGCGCCTGGCCGGTCGAGTCGTGGAACGGCAGCCACAGCGCGTAGCCGACCGAGACGAGCAGCGCCGCCGACACCAACGCCCCGCGCGCGCCGAGCAGCCGCGTCGTCAGCGGCAGCGTGAACGCCCCGATCGCCAGGAAGATCACGTAGACGCCGATCAGGGTCGAGACGAACGACGCGTCGGCGCCCAGGCCGTAGCCCACGACGTCGGGGTCGGTGCGGGCGAACGTCGAGAGCGGGATCTGGGCGCCCAGCACGGACATGCCGAACAGGAACGCCGTGAGCTGCACGGGCCACTGGCCCGGCGTCGCGAGCAGGCGTACGTCGACCATCGGCTCGTCGTGCCGCGCCTCGAACCGCGCGAACGGCACCAGGGCGGCCGCCCCGAGGAGGACCAGCAGCCACGGCCATGGCGACCCCGGGCCGGCGACGCGCAGCCCGATCAGCCCGCCCATCACCAGGGCGACGGCGGCCGACAGCAGGCTCAGCCCGGTCCAGTCGAAGCCGCCGGCGACCGCCCCGGGCCCGTCACGCTCGACGCCGAACCAGACGACGACCAGGCACAGGGTCACCGCGATCGCGGGCAGCGCCAGGACCACCGGCATGCTCATCGACTCCACGAGCGCGCCCGAGGTGAGCGCGCCGACGATGACGGCCAGCTCGAGCGCGCCGACCAGCACCGCGGCCGCGCGTCGGGTGAGCAGCGCCTGCCGCCCGGTGCCCGCCGTACGGCGGTAGATGATCGCGACCTCGAGCGGCAGCCACACGACGTAGGCACCCTGCAGCGCCCAGCCGACGAGGAACGTCGAGAACGACGGCGCGACGACCAGCACCCACGACCCGATCGCCGTCACGACGGTCGACAGGAGCAGGACCTTGCGGTGGCCGACGAGGTCGCCGAGCCGGGCCAGCGGGGGTACGACGAGCGCCGAGACCACCAGCTGCGCGGCCTCGAACCAGTTGACGTCGGCGTCCTTGATGTCCAGGGAGTCGGCGATGTCGGTGAGGATCGGGGTGTAGTAGCCCTGCAGGATCCCGCTGGCCAGCTCGACGCAGACCAGGAACCCGACGATGGCGGCCAGGCTGCGGGCCGGGGCCGAGGCGACGGTGGTCATCACAGCGACTCCAGCAGCCGGGAGTACCAGCGCACGCCGTCGAGGAGGTCCTGGACGCGCAGGTGCTCGTCGTAGGAGTGGATGGACTCGCGCTGGGCCTTGGTCATCCGGAACGGCGCGAACCGGTAGACGCGGTCGCAGATGGTGGTGAAGAAGCGCGAGTCGGTGCCCGCCATCATCACGTACGGCGCCGCCACGGCGTCGGGGAAGACCTCCTCGATCGTGGCCGCGAGCAGGTCGAACGCCTCGTCGCGCGGGCTGACCGGGCTGGGCTCGGAGGCGTCGACGACGTCGACGTGCACCTGGTCGTCGTCGATCACTCGGCGCAGGTGGGCCAGGGCGTCCTCGACGGTGTCGCCGACCATGACCCGGATGTTGACGCCGGCCCGTGCGGTCTGGGCGACGACGTTGAGGGCGGGGGAGCCGGAGAGCGTGGTGACGGCGAACGTCGTACGGGTCATCGCGGCCGACTCCGGCCCGGCCAGGACCAGGGCCCGGGTGAGGACCGGCGCGAGCCGGTCGGCCCGCGACATCAGCGCGCGCAGCGGCAGCGGCGCGTGCGGCGCCATCCGGCGGAACAGCTCGACGGTCGGCTCGGGCAGCCGGCTCGGCATCGCGCTGGCGTCGAGGCGGGTGATGGCCCGGGCGATCCGCGCGGTCGGGCCGCGTCGGGCTGGGGTGGACGCGTGCCCGCCGCGGCCCTCGACCCGCAGCTCGACCGACGTCGTGCCCTTCTCGCTGACCCCGACGACCCCGACCGGCGCGCTGACACCCGGGAACGCGTCGTGGGCGACCGCGCCGCCCTCGTCGAGCACGAACCACGGGCGCACGCCGCGTGCGGTCAGCTCGGCGACCGCCGCCAGGGCACCGTCGCCCGCGACCTCCTCGGTGCACCCGAACGACAGCCAGACGTCGTACGACGGCACGAAGCCGCGCTCGAGCAGCGACTCGACCGCCTCGCACACGGCCACGAGCTGGCCCTTGTCGTCGAGGGTCCCGCGTCCCCAGACCGCCTCGTCGACGAGATCGCCGCCGAAGGCGGGGTGGGTCCAGCCGGCGCCGTCGTCGGCGACGGGGACGACGTCGAGGTGGGCCATCAGTACGACGGGCCGCTCGGCGGAGCGGCCGGGCCAGCGCACGAGCAGGCCGTGCCGGGCGATCGCGACGTGCTCGAGCGCGTGGACCTGCGGGTAGCGGCGGGCCAGCTCGGCGCCGAAGCGCTCGAAGGCCGCCACGTCGATGCGCCCGGGGTCGGGGTGGGACACCGTCGGGATCCGGACCAGCGCCTGCAGGGCCTCGACCGGCCGCTGGGTGGGCGTGGTCGCCACGGCCCCCTCCGTCGTCACCATGGGGGTCACCCTAGAGATCCTGGTCACCCCGGGGCGAGGAAACGCCCCGCCGTCACCACCGCACGGGCATGATTCCTCCTTGTGGCCAGGGGGGTGGGCGGGGGCAGCCGGCGCGAGCAGCGTCGTTGGCAGCGCGAGCTCGAGGAGCAGCTGCGTGCCCTGCCGACCTACGACGGCGAGACGCCCGACGGCGGCGCCGTCACCCCGCTCGACCGACGCCTGCCTCCGCCGCCGCGCCCCCCGCGCCGAGCCGACCGCCGTCGTACGCCGGGCCCGCACCCGGGCGGCGAGCGACGTCGCACGGTGGTCACCGTCGGGCTCACCCTGGCCGTGATCGGCGTGGTCGTCAGCGCGAGCCTCACCCCGTTCGCCGCCCAGCTGCGCGGGCTCCTCGGCTTCGGCGACCGTGGGGACAGCTCCACCTACCAGTTCCTGCAGTCCGACGAGCTCAGCGGCGAGCCGTTCCGGTGGAGCTCCTGCAAGCCGATCCGCTACGTCGTCAACGCAGCCCAGGCGCCCGACGGCTGGAAGGACACGCTGGACCGGTCGCTGGCCGCGGTCAGCGACGCCACCGGGCTCGAGTTCGAGTCGAAGGGCAGCACCGACGACGGGCCGTCGTCCTCGCGCGACGGGGGACGGGAGCCCAAGCCGGTGCTCATCAGCTGGGTGACGCCGCAGGAGGAGCCCCAGCTCGAGGGTGACGTCGTCGGGGTCGCCGGCCCGGGCTCGATCGGCGACGTCTACGTCACCGGCACCGTCTTCTTCGACGCGCCGGCCTTCGCCGAGATGGAGGACGACGGCGACGAGGGCCTCGAGCGGGCGGTCGTCATGCACGAGCTCGGCCACCTCGTCGGTCTCGACCACGTCGACGACGAGCGCCAGCTGATGTATCCCTCGACCACGTTCCAGACGTCGTTCGGCAACGGCGACCTCGAGGGGCTGGCGATCCTGGGACAGGGACCCTGCTGACCCGACGTCAAGGGCATCCTTAGTATGGTCAGGCTCACCTAACCTAGGAGTCCGACCGTGCGCCTTCTCGCTCTTGCCGCGCTGCTCGCCCTGTCCTCGGCCCTCGTCGCCTGCGGCGACGACGCGGGCGAGGGGGAGAAGCGCGTCCCGACGCCGCCCCGGGCGGTCGGCGCCGAGGTGCTCGAGGGCACCGGCACGTTCCCGGCGACCGTCGAGCACCAGTTCGGCACCACGACGGTGCCGGCCGAGCCGAAGCGCGTCGTCAGCGTCGGCTTCACCGAGCAGGACGTGCTGCTGCAGCTCGGCGTCATCCCGATCGCGGTGACCGAGTGGTACGGCAAGCAGCCCGACGCGACCTGGCCGTGGGCCCACGACCTCCTCGGCGGGGCCACGCCCGAGGTGCTCGACTCCTCCGACGGGTTCCCCATCGAGAAGATCGCCGCCCTCGAGCCCGACCTCATCGTCGGCACCAACGCCGGCATGGAGAAGCGCGACTACCAGCTGCTCAGCGCGATCGCGCCCACCGTCACCAGCGTCCCCGACTCCACGCCCTACTTCTCGCCCTGGCAGGACCAGGTCCTCCAGGTCGCCCGCGCCCTGGGTCGCGAGGCCGACGGACAGACGCTCGTGGACCGGGTCGAGTCCGACTTCGAGGCCGTCGCCGACTTCCACCCCGAGTGGAAGGGGAGGACCGCGACGTTCTCCCAGGGCGGCCCCTACGACGGCCAGCTCTACGTCTACCCCGCCGGGCTCAGCACCGACTTCCTGACCATGCTCGGCTTCGAGATCACCCCCGGCCTGGAGAAGTACGCCCCGAACGTCGGTGAGCAGGCCCTGATCAGCGGCGAGAACGTCGACCTGCTCGAGGCCGACGTCGTCGTGTGGGCGACCGAGGACGCCGACATGTTCGCCGAGCTCCAGGACTTCGCCACCGTCGCGGACCTGCCGGCGGTCAAGGAGCGGCGCTCGGTCTACACCGACGAGGTCCTCGCCGGTGCCCTCTACTTCATCACCCCCCTCAGTCTCGAGTACGTGCTCGAGCACCTCACCCCGCGGCTCGAGAAGGCCGTCGCGGGCCAGGGCCCCACCGAGTACGACTCCTAGAAGGAACCACCTGATGCGACCCACCCGACGGATCTTCCTGGCCGGCACCTCCGCCCTCGCCCTGGCCCCGCTGCTGGCGGCCTGCGGCGACGACGCTCCCGGCGAGTCCGGCCCCCAGGGCAAGGCCGCCGAGCCCGAGAAGAGCGCGTTCCCGGTCACGATCAAGCACAAGTACGGCGAGACCGTCATCAAGCAGGCGCCCAAGCGGGTCGTCGTCGTCGGCCTCGTCGAGCAGGACGCCCTGCTGGCGCTGGGGATCGTCCCGGTCGCCACGTCCAACTGGTTCGGCGACGCACCCGGTCGGATCTTCCCGTGGGCGACCGACCTGCTCGGGGACGCCGACGTGCCGAAGGTGATCGACCCGGCCAACGGCATCCCGACCGAGGAGGTCATCGGGCTGGGCCCCGACCTGATCATCGGGCTCTACTCCGGCATGACCGAGGCCGAGTACAAGATCCTCAGCAAGAGCGCCAACACCATCGCGCAGTCCGGCAAGTATGCCGACTACGCCGAGCCCTGGCAGGAGTCGACCCTCACCGTCGCCCGGGCCGTGGGCCAGCCCGAGGCCGGGCAGAAGCTCGTCGACGGAGCCGACGCCAAGGTCGCGGCAGCCAAGGCCGCCCACCCCGAGTGGCAGGGCAAGACGGCGGTCTGCGTGACGCCGTACGAGGGGTTGTTCGTCTACGGCCCGCAGGACCCCCGCGGCCGGATCCTGCAGGAGCTCGGCTTCACGTTCCCCGAGCAGCTGGTCGACAAGGGTGCCGCCGAGTTCGGCTACTCGCTGTCCGAGGAGCGCACCGGAGACCTGGCCGGCGTCGACGTCGTGGTGTGGCTCGACTACGACGGAGCCCCGGCCGGGATGAAGGCGATCTTCGAGAAGACCGACACCTTCGCGGAGGGCCGCTTCTTCGACATCAACGACTCCGACGGCGCCTACTACGTGGGGCAGAGCTTCGTGACGCCGCTGTCGATCCCCTACGTGCTCGAGCGCTACGTGCCCCAGCTCGAAGCCGCCTTCGACGGCGACCCGGCCACCAAGCCCCCGGTGGTCAAGAACTGAGGCCCGCGGACTCGTCGTCCTGGCGTCGTCCTGGTACTCCCGGTCCCAGGACGACGGGTCCCTGGTGTCGGCACCGGTGCCGAGACAGGCTGGGGGCATGACCACCACCACCTCCCTCCTCGGCGACAAGCCGGTCCACCGCATCGGGTTCGGTGCCATGCAGCTCGCCGGACCGGGTGTCTTCGGACCGCCTGCCGACCCCGACGGCGCGCGCGCCGTGCTGCGCCGCGCGGTCGAGCTCGGCGTCGACCACATCGACACCGCCCAGTTCTACGGCCCCGACGTCGTCAACGACCTGATCCGCGAGGCGCTGCACCCCTATCCGGCGGGCCTGCGCCTGGTGACCAAGGTCGGCGCCGCCCGCGACGACCAGGGCGGCTGGAACCTGGCCTCGACGCCGGACCAGCTCCGCGACCAGGTGGAGGCCAACCTGCGCGCCCTCGACGTCGAACGCCTCGACCTGGTCAACCTGCGCCGCATGGAGCGCGACCACCCGGACGGCGACGAGCCGGCGCTCGCCGACCAGCTCGGCGCGCTCGCCGAGCTGCGCGACGCGGGCAAGATCGACCTGATCGGGGTCTCCAGCGTCGGTGTCGACACCGTGCGCGAGGCCATCGAGACGGTCGGCATCGGCCAGGTGCAGAACCCGTTCAGCATCCTGGACCGCACCGACGCGCCGGTGCTCGAGCTGTGCCGCGAGCACGACATCGCGTTCGTGCCCTACTTCCCGCTCGGGTCGGCGTTCGGCGGTGGCGGCCCGCAGGCCCTGGCCGCGGACCCGCACGTCAGCAGCGTCGCGACCAAGCACGGTGTCTCGCCCAGCCAGGTCGCGCTGGCCTGGCTGCTCGCGCAGTACGACCGCCTGCTCCTCATCCCCGGCACCAAGTCGATCACCCACCTCGAGGAGAACCTCGCCGTGCTCGACATCGAGCTCGACGCCGACGACCTCGCGACGCTCGAGCACGTGGAGCCCGTGGTCGCCGGTCACTGACGGACCCAGGTCTCGACAAGCTCGACCGCCGAGGTCGGTGCCGGACCGACGACGTCTCGGTGATCGAGCTTGTCGAGATCCGCTAGCGCTCGGCCGACATGTCCTGCAGTCCGACGATGATCGCCATGGAGAGGGCGTCGGCGTCGGGGGTGCCGGGCTCGGCGGAGAAGACCACGATCTGCAGGTCGCTGCCGTGCACGCTGAGCACGTCGCAGTCGACGGTCATCCGTCCGACGAGCGGGTGGTCGAGGGTCTTGCGCCGCGAGGCGCGCACCCGGGCCGGTGTTGTCTCCCACAGCTCGGCGAAGCGCGGGCTCTCGGCCCGCAGGTCGGCGACGACCGAGGCGATGTCGGGGTCCTCGGGGAGCCGGATCAGCGCCGCGTGGAGATCGGCCACGATGTCGCGCTCCACCAGCGAGCGGGTCTGCGGCTCGAGCTCGCCCATGCCCGGGACGTCCATGAACGTGCGCCACGCGCGGTTGCGGCTGCGCCCGGTCTCGGCGGAGAGGTCACCGAAGATGACGTCGGCGGCGCGGTTCTGCAGCACCGTCTCCCACGCGGCGTCGATGACCGAGACGGGGGTGTCGCCGAGGCGGTCCACGATCCGCAGGACGCTCGGGGTCAGGTGACGCACCATCCGTCCCGAGGTCGGCGGCAGGTGGCCGGCCATCCGGTAGAGCCGGTCGCGCTCCTCGTCGTCGAGTCGCAGCGCGCGCGCCAGGGACTGGACCACCTGGGCCGACGGGTGGCGGGCGCGGCCCTGCTCGAGACGCGTCACGTAGTCGGTCGACACCCCGGACAGGGCGGCCACCTCCTCGCGGCGCAGGCCCGCCGTACGACGGCGGGCCTGACTGGGCAGGCCCGCGGCGGCCGGCCCCAGTCGGTCGCGCCACACCCGGAGCTGGGTCCCGAGCTCGTCGGTCGTCATGTCCTCGATCTAACCGCACGGGGGGTGGGGCGGGCGGCCACCATGAGCACGCCGGCGAGGAGTGCGCCGATCACCCCGCCCATCGTGTTGTGCACGACGTCGTCGATCGTCGGCACCCGGCTGGTCACGACCCGCAGCTGGGCGTACTCGACCAGTGCCGAGGCGAGCAGGCACAGCGTCACCGCGGGCCATACCCGCCCGAGCCCGATCGCGAGCAGGAACCCGAGCGGCACGAACAGCGCGACGTTGGCCAGCACCTCGGTCTCGGTCCAGGTCAGCCGGCCGCCGGAGACCCGCGTCGCGACCCGGTCGGCCAGGTCGAACGCCCAGCTGCCCTGCGACGGGTCGGTCAGGGTGAGGTGGACGACGAGCAGCGAGTAGAGGGCGACCAGGACGAGCGCGACGGGGCGGTGCATGCCCTCGACGCTAGGCGCGTCGGCGGGCTGGCCCCTCGGTCTCGGGTGCCGGAGGGTGGTACTTGGGTGCCGCAGACCCGTTGGGAAATTCTCCGCCGTAGTGGTGAAACTCCCACCTCGTCGACGAAGTTTCGTCGCAGCGGCGCGAGTTTCACCACCTCAGCGGAGAATTTCCCAACGCGTGCCGCACCCCTACCGATCGGCGTACGCCGCCGCGACCGCAGCAGCGCACGAGACGGGCACCAGGATCGGCAGGCCGGTGCGGGGGTCGGGGATGACGTCGGCCTCGAGGCCGAAGACGGAGAGCAGGGTGTCGGCGGTGAAGATCTCGGTCGGGGTGCCCTGGGCGACGATGCGACCACGGTCCATGACCACGACGAGGTCGCTGTAGCGGGCGGCCAGGTTGAGGTCGTGCAGCACCATGACGACGGTGCGGCCCCGCTCGCGGTTGAGCCGGGTGACCAGGTCGAGGACCTCGATCTGGTGAGCCAGGTCGAGGTAGGTCGTGGGCTCGTCGAGCAGGACCAGGTCGGTGTCCTGGGCCAGCGTCATCGCGATCCAGGCGCGCTGTCGCTGGCCGCCCGAGAGCTGGTCGATCGGCCGGTCGCGCAGCGAGGTGGTGTCGGTCATCTCCAGGGCCGCCTCGACGATCCGCTCGTCCTCGGCCGACCACTGGCTGAACCACCGCTGGTGGGGGTGTCGGCCCCGGCCGACCAGGTCGCGCACCAGCAGGCCCTCGGGGGCGAGGGGGCTCTGGGGGAGCAGGGCCAGGCGCTGCGACACCTCGCGGGTGGCGATGTCGTCGATGGCGCCGCCGTCGAGCCGGACCCGCCCCGAGGACGGCTTGAGCAGCCGCGCCAGGGTGCGGAGCAGGGTCGACTTGCCGCAGCCGTTGGGGCCGATGATCGTCGTCACCTGGCCGTCGGGGACGTCGAAGGTGAGGTCGCTGACGACCGGCGCGGCGCCGTACCCGACGGTGACGCCCTCGGCGCCGAGCCGCGAGCCGCCGGTGCGGTCCTTGGTGAGGGTGGGGGTCATGCCGCGACCTTCCGTTTGGCTCGGACGAGCAGGTAGATGAGGTACGGCGCCCCGATGGCCGCGGTGACGACACCGGCGGGCAGCGAGAACGGGATCACGACCCGGGTCACCAGGTCGGCACCCAGCACCAGCGCCCCGCCGAGCAGCATCGAGCTCAGCAGCGGGGGCCGGGCGCCCCCGGCCAGCCGCAGCGCGACCTGGGGTACGACGAGGGCGACGAACTCGAGCGGCCCGACCGCCGAGACCGACACGGCGGCCAGCCCGACGGCGCAGACGAGGACGAGCAGCTGCGTCGTCTGCAGGCGTACGCCGAGCACGCGGGCGGAGTCGTCGCCGAGCTGCAGGGCGTTGAGGTGGCGCACCAGCCAGAACGAGAGCGGCACCAGGACCACGAGGGCCACGACCACGGGCCGCGCCTGGTCCCAGCCGCGTGAGTTGAGCGAGCCGTTGAGCCACACCTGGGCGCTCTGGGCGTCGGTGATGCGGGCGCGCAGGAGGAGCCACTCGACGACCGCGGTGAGCGCGGCACCGATGCCGATGCCGATGAGCACGAGCCGCTGGCCGTCGATGCCGCGGCGCCACGCCAGGGCGTAGAGGAGCATCGCGGTCAGCAGCCCGCCGGCGAACGCCGCCAGCGGCAGGCCGACCGTCTGCAGGCGCCCGGTGACCAGGCCGCCACCGAAGCCGCTGCTGCCGGCGAGCACGATGACGGCGACGGCGCCGGCGGAGGCGCCCTCGGTGACACCGAGGATGTCGGGACTGGCCAGCGGGTTGCGGGCGAAGGTCTGGGTGAGCGCACCGGCGAGCCCGAGCGCCATCCCGACCAGCAGGGCCACGGTGGTCTGCGGCAGGCGCAGGTCGGTGATGATCAGCTCGGCGCCCGGGTCGCTGTAGCCGAACAGGGTGCGGATCGTGCGTCCCAGCGAGATGTCGACGTCACCGAGGCCGAGGTCGAGGCAGAACAGCAGGAACACCACGCCGAGGCTGGCCACCGCGATCGTCGCCGAGCGCACGGGCACCTGCCACGACAGCGGGCCGACCCGGATCGGGGTGCCGACGGCGGTGACCTTCTCGGCGAGCGGTGCCTCGACCTCGACACTCATCGGGGACCCCTCACAGTCGGACCATCCGGGTGCGGCGCACGAGGATCACGAAGACGGGCCCGCCGACGAGCGCCATCACGATGCCGACCTGCAGCTCGCCGGGGCGGACGACGACGCGACCGAGCACGTCGGCGAGCACCATCAGCAGCGCGCCGACGAGCCCGGCGTAAGGGACCACCCAGCGGTAGTCGGTGCCGGCGGCCCACCGGGCCACGTGGGGGACGACGAGCCCGACGAACGAGATCGGTCCGACGGCCGCGGTGGCGGCTCCGGCGAGCAGCATCACCGCCGCGATGCCGCCGAGCTTGTGGCGACCCGGGCGCATGCCGAGGGAGCGTGCGACGTCGTCGCCGAGCTGGAGGAGGTTGAGCCCGGGGCTGCAGGCCGCCGCGAGCACCAGCCCCGCGAGCATGAACGGCGACACCTGCAGCAGCACGCCGAGGTCGGCGCCGTTGACCGAGCCGACCACCCACACGCGGTACTCGTCGAGGACGTCCAGGTCGCGCAGGATCACGGTCTGCGTGCCGGCGGCGAGCAGGGCACTCACGGCGGTGCCGGCCAGGACCAGGGTGACGGGGTCGGGCCCGCCTCGCGTCGTACCGATCGCGAAGACCAGAGCCGCGGCGGCACCGGCACCGACGAGCGAGAACCACGCGTAGTTGACCGGGTCGTCGACCCCGAAGGCGTAGATGCCGACGACCACGGCGAACGCCGCGCCCGACGTCACGCCCAGCAGCCCGGGGTCGGCGAGCGGGTTGCGGGTGTGGCCCTGCATGAGCGCGCCGGAGATGCCGAGGCACAGGCCGACGGCCAGGCAGAGCGCGGTGCGCGAGGTGCGCAGCTCGCGCACGATCGTCGACTCGGGGGAGTCGTCGCCGTGCGCGAGCAGCTCCAGGACCCGCCAGGGAGCGATGCCGTTGGAGCCGACCATCAGGCTGAGCAGGCAGGCCGCGAGGATCACGGCCCCCAGGACCAGCAGGCCGCGGACCGAGCCCTGGCGCGGCGGGGTCGCCTCCCGGGTGGTCGGGAGGGCGGTCGGCGTGCTCACGATAGGTAAGCCTAACCTCCCTCGACCGGTGGGCCGGTCGCGGATCGTTCGCGGACCGCCTGCGGACCGTTCGCGGCCTCCGCTCGGCCACGCGGGTACGGCGTCGGTCGGCGTCCGCGGGCCCCGGCGCGGGTAACCTCGCTGCGTGACGACCCAGCCGCAGTACGACGGACCACCGGTCCCGCAGGTCTCACCGGGCCCGCAGGCGTCGCGACGGGTCGGGCCCTACACGCTGCTGGCCAAGATCGGCGAGGGCGGCATGGGGGTCGTCCACCTCGCGCGGCGCGACGACGACGACACGCGGGTCGCGCTGAAGGTGATGCGACCCCACATCGTCGGCGACGACGAGGCCCGCCAGCGACTGGGGCGCGAGGTGGCGTCGCTCGGACGCATCCGCAGCCGCTGGGTCGCCGAGATCGTCGACGCCGACCCGTGGGCCGAGGTGCCCTACGTCGCGACCCGCTACGTGCCCGGTCTCTCCCTGCACGACCACGTCCGGCAGGAGGGGCCGATCGCCGGCGCCGACCTGCTGTGGTTCGCGGGGTGCCTCGCCGAGGGGCTGGCCTCGGTGCACGCGGTCGGGGTGCTGCACCGCGACGTCAAGCCGTCCAACGTGCTGATGGAGGGTCGCACCCCGATCCTCATCGACTTCGGCCTGGCCCGCGTCGCCGACGACCCCCGCCTCACCCACACCGGATGGCTGCTCGGCACGCCCGGCTACCTGGCCCCCGAGATCCTCTACGGCGACGACGCGAGCGCGGCCTCCGACCTGCACTCCTGGGCCGCGACCGTCGCGTTCGCCGCCACCGGCTCCGGGCCCTTCGGCGGCGGTCCGGCGATGGCGATCATGGACCGTGTCCGGCGCGGCGAGCACGACCTGCGGGGCATCACCGACCCGCTGCGCGACGTCGTCGCGGCGGCCCTCGACCCCGAGCCGTCGCGCCGACCCACGCTCGAGCAGCTGCTGGAGTGGCTGCGGCCCCAGACGACGCGCCCGGCGCCGGTGCTGGGTGCGCCGCCCACCCTGGGCATCACCCGTCCGGTGCAGGAGATCGACCCCTTCGCCGACTCGCTCGCCCTGGCGCACGACACGCCTTCCTACGACGACACGCCCTCCTACGACGACACCGTCGACGCCGACGACGTCCCGACCACCCGCGAGCCGCTGCCGCCCGGGCTCGACCCGGGCCCGCCGCGCACGCTGGTGCTGCCGCCGCACGCCCCGTCGCCCGAGTCTCCGACGTGGCACGAGCCAGCACCCACGCCCACACCCGCGCCGACGCTGCGCGAGCCGTCGCCGGCGATGCCGACGGCCCCCGCTCCCGAGCCGGCGTACTGGCACGACGCCGCCCCGCCCGCTCCCGCTCCCTGGCAGGCTGCCTGGCCCGACCCCGCCCCGCCCCGCACCCCGGCCGCCGAGCGACTGCGTCGCCTGGTCCTCGTCGTCGCGGGCGCACTGCTCGTCGGTGCGCTGACCGCCCTGGTCCCGTGGGTCGCGCTCGGGGTCGCGGTGGTGGGCGTGTGGCTGCTGCGCAGCGGGTCGCTCGCCGCCTCGGCCGCCGGCGCGCGTCGCCAGCTGCGCGGCCGTCGGTGGTACGACGCCCCGCAGCTCCTCGTCCACGCGCCCTGGCACCTGGTTCAGTCGATCCCGGGCGCCACGATGCTGCTCGCCTGGGCCGGCGGGCTCGGCGTCGCCGCCGCCCTGGTCTGCTACGCCGTGGCGGCCGCAGTGCCGGTCAGCCTGTTCGTCACCGGTCTCGTGTCGGCCCTCGCGCTGTGGTGGGGTCCCGGCGGCAGCCGCCTGCGCGGACCGGTCGGCCGGGTCGTCGACCCGCTCAGCCGGCGGGCCGGGTCGTGGCTGCTCGCCACCGGTGTGGTGCTCGCGCTGGCGGTCGTGGCCGGCGCCTACGTCGACGCGCGCGGCCCGTCCTGGGTGCCCGGCACCGACCAGCCGTTCTCGTCGACGTAGGCGCGGGTAGTCGCCACCCCGGCCGATCTCGTCAGCGGGCGGCGGACGCCTTCTTGAGCCGGGACCTCAACGCCCGGCTCGCGACCGGGCCGAGGTCGTCGACGACGTCGACCAGCACGACCAGCCGCTCGACGGCGTCGAGGGCGGCGCGCGAGCCCACCGGGTCGACGCCGTCGTAGAGCTCCAGCCCGACGAAGACCGCACTGATCATCGACGCGAGCCCGGCCGGGTCGACGACCCCGGCCAGCGGGCTGTCCTCCATGAGCCGGCGGACGACGGCCTCGATCTGCTCGCACCAGCGCGCCATCGCGTAGCGCCCGGCCTCGGCGAGCAGCAGGTCCTGCTGGGCGCCGGCCAGGAGCTGGGCCATCACGGCGATGTTGCCGGTGGTGTGCTCGCGGTCGTGGAGCTCGCGGCCGACCTCGAGGAGCTCGCGCAGCGAGCCGATCTGGGCGAACTGCTCGCGGTAGTAGATGACGTTCTCGTCGACGGCGGCCCGGGTGGCGGCCTGGATCAGCTCGGGCATCGTGCCGAAGTGGTAGAAGACCAGGGCCTGGTTGACCTCGGCGCGGGCCGCGACCGAGCGGGCCGACAGCCCGGCGATGCCGTCCTTGCGCAGGGTCTCGGCGGTGGCCTCGATCAGCTTCTGGCGGGTGTCGGTCACCCCGCCACGGTACGCCGCCGTTGAGCGACCGCTCAATACTGGTCTGGCCGCTCACCGCCGGCTCGAGCCGCGGCCGCGCGCCGCCTGGCTACGCTGCCGCGAACCCAGCATCGCGAGGCCGACCGGCTCGGCGGCCGGCGCCGACCGGCGTGCGCCGTGTGGTCGACGTGGGCGGGGGTGAGGGCGCAGGCCAGGGAGACCGGCATGTGGATCCGAGTCCTGTCGCGATCTGTGCGTGGCACGATGGTCGCCATGCAGCACCGCACCATCATCATTCGCTAGCGCACCGAGCCCCGCTCGGTGCGCCACCTCCCGTCTCCCCGGGAGGTTTTTTGTTGCCCGGAGCACCGCACCACCCGACCAGAGAGCTGACCGATGGACCTGCACGGCGCCTTCCACGTCTACGACACGACGCTGCGCGACGGCGCGCAGCAGGAGGGGCTCAACCTCTCCGTCGCCGACAAGCTGACCATCGCGCGTCAGCTCGACGGGCTCGGCGTCGGCTACATCGAGGGCGGCTGGCCGGGCGCCAACCCCAAGGACACCGAGTTCTTCCGCCGGGCCGTGCACGAGCTCGACCTGCGCCACGCCCGGCTGGCGGCGTTCGGCGCGACCCGCAAGGCCGGCGTACGCGCGGCCGACGACCCGCAGGTCGCCGCGCTGCGCGACAGCGGCGCCGGGGTCGTCACGCTGGTCGCCAAGTCGCACGACCGGCATGTCCAGCTCGCCCTGCGCACCACGCTCGAGGGGAACCTCGAGATGATCCGCGACACCGTCAGCCACCTCAGGGCCGAGGGCCAGCAGGTGTTCCTCGACGCCGAGCACTTCTTCGACGGCTACCGCCGCAACCGCGCCTACGCGCTCGAGGTGCTGCGCACGGCGTACGACGCCGGGGCCGAGGTGATCGCCCTGTGCGACACCAACGGCGGCATGCTCCCGCCGTGGGTGTCCGACGTCGTCCACGACGTCATCGAGACCACCGACGTCCGGGTCGGCATCCACTGCCACAACGACACCGGGTGCGCGGTCGCCAACACCCTGGCGGCCGTCGAGGCCGGCGCCACGCACGTGCAGGGCTGCCTCAACGGCTACGGCGAGCGCACCGGCAACGCCGACCTGATCTCGGTGGTCGCCAACCTCGAGCTCAAGCTCGACCGCCAGGTGCTGCCGTCGGGCCTGCTCAAGGAGTCGACCCGCATCGCCCACGCCGTCGCCGACGTCACCAACTTCGCGCCGGCCTCGCGCCAGCCCTACGTCGGCACCTCCGCGTTCGCCCACAAGGCCGGCCTGCACGCCAGTGCGATCAAGGTCGACCCCGACCTCTACCAGCACATGGACCCGACCGGCGTCGGCAACGACATGCGCCTGCTCGTCTCCGACATGGCCGGGCGCGCCTCGATCGAGCTCAAGGGCCGCGAGCTCGGCTTCGACCTGTCCGGTGACCGGGAGCTCGTGACGCGGGTGACCGACCGGGTCAAGGCGATGGAGCAGCGCGGCTACACGTTCGAGGCGGCCGACGCCTCGTTCGAGCTGATGCTCGTCGAGGAGGTCGAGGGGCGCCGCCCGGCGTACGTCGAGGTGGAGTCGTGGCGGGTCATCACCGAGACCCTGGCCAACCGCGGCGCGCTCGACGAGGCGGTCTCCGAGGCGACGGTCAAGCTCACCGCCGAGGGCGTGCGCTACGTCGTCACCGGCGAGGGCAACGGTCCCGTCAACGCGCTCGACTCAGCGCTGCGCACCGCCATCGTCCAGGCGTTCCCCGAGGTCGCGAAGTTCGAGCTGGTCGACTACAAGGTCCGCATCCTCGACCAGGGCCACGGCACCGACGCGATCACCCGGGTCCTCATCGAGACCTCCGACGGGGCGTCGTCCTGGGTCACGGTCGGCGTCGGCCACAACGTCGTCGAGGCCTCGTGGGAGGCCCTGCTCGACGGGCTGACCTACGGGCTGCGCCGCCACCACCAGGACTGAGCCGATGGCTGGTCGAGGGCTGGTCGAGGGCTGATGAGGCGGGTCCTGGTGGTCGCGATGTCGGGTGCGGGCAAGACGACGGCCGGCCGTCGGATCGCCGAGCGCCACGGGCTGGCCTTCCACGAGATGGACGTGCTGGCGATCGGCCCCGGCTGGTCGACACGGCCGGGGTTCGTGGCCGAGGTGGAGCGGATCGTCGGCACCGACGACTGGGTGATCGACTCCTGGGGTCCCCCGCAGGTGCGGGAGCTGATGTGGTCGCGCGCCGACACCGTGGTCTGGCTCGACTACCCGCGCCGGGTCGTCCTGCCGCGGCTGTTCCGACGCTCCTGGCGACGGTCGTGGTCGCGACGGCCGGTCTTCGGCGGCAACCGCGAGCGCTGGCGTGACTGGGCGTCGTCCGCCCACCCGTTCTGGCACGCCGTGACCACCTTCGACGAGCGGCGCCACCTCATCGCGCGGCGTACGGCGGTGCGGCCGCACCTGCGCACGCTCCGGTTCCGCTCGCCGCGCGAGCTCGAGGCGTGGCTCGCGTCCTAGGCGATCATCCGGCGACGACGCGGCGTACGAGGTCCTCCCAGCCGGCCTGGACCTCCTCGACCGGGCGTTGCTCGAGCACGAGCTGCTGCTCGAGGATCGGGATCTCGAACGGGGCGAGCAGGGCGGTCGCGAGGTAGCCGAGGTCGCCGTGCGCGCCGAGCTGGGCGAGCAGGTAGCGCACGTGCATCGCGGCGAAGGCGGCGGCGGCGTACGCGCGGGTGCCGGTGCGGCCGGCCGCCCGGATCAGCGCGGCGTGGGTCAGCGTCGTCTCGATGCGCGAGCGACCGAAGGCGTGCAGGCGCTCCAGCGGGGGAGCGCCGGGTCCCAGCGGTGGGGGGCCGGAGATGACGCTGGCCTGCCACTCCGACTCGGAGTGGTCGAGCAGGGCCGCCATCAGGCCCTCGCGGCTCTCGAACCGGCGGAACACGGTGCCCTTGCCGACGCCGGCGCGCTGGGCGACGGCGTCCATGGTGACGTTCTCGACGCTGCAGTGGTCGACCAGCTCGGCGGCGGCGCGCAGCAGCGCCTCACGGTTGCGGGCGGCGTCGGACCGCTCGGCGGGTGGCTCCCCGGCGAGCGGCAGCAGCCGGAACGCGTCCATGCCTGAACCGTAGCCAGGCCGGGGCCCCGACCGGGGCGACCAGCGGGGTGAGAAACAATCCTCCGTGGGACGGAATAGAAACGGACTGCGGTCCGTTTGAGCAGGCATGACTACTCCCAGCACCCGCGTCGCCGTCCTCGTCGGAAGCCTGCGCGCCGAGTCCACCAACCGCAAGGTCGCCGAGCTGCTCCGCGACCGCGCCCCCGAGGGCGTCGAGCTCGTGATCGCCGACCACCTCGGCGAGATCCCCTTCTACGAGGAGAACCTCGACGCCACCGCCACCCCGGCCACCGCCGTCGCGCTGCGCGAGCTCGTCGGCGCCTCGGACGCCGTCCTCGTCGTCACCCCCGAGTACAACGGCACCATGCCCGCCGTGCTCAACAACGCCATCGACTGGCTGTCGCGTCCCTACGGCGTCGGCGCCATCGTCGGCAAGCCCGTCGGTGTCATCGGCACCACCCCCACGCCGTACGGCGGCAAGTGGGCCCACGCCGACACCGTCCGCTCCGCCGGTATCGCCGGTGCGGTCGCCATCGACGGCGGCATCGTGTCGCAGTCGGTCCTCGAGGTCGACCCGCTGACCGACGTCGACGTGCTCGAGCGCTTCCTGGCCGTCGTCAACGCCCTCGCCGCGTTCGAGCCCGCCGCAGCCTGACCCTGACCAATCCCGAACGCGCCGCCGGTCCCACGACCGGCGGCGCGTTCGCGCTTCAGGGACGCCGCGACCGGTCAGGTCGGCCGGTAGGCCGTCACGGTGTTGGGGAAGTGCACGACGACGGCCGGACCGTCGAGGACCTGCACCTCGGTCCAGGCGCGCACCTTGGTGCCGCAGCGGGAGTTGTCGGGCAGCGTGACGGCGCCCTTCACCGCGACCGGCAGGTGGTGCCGCCGGGCCGAGATCCGCTTCTGCGTCGTCGAGCCCGGGACGATCGTGGTCTCACAGACCGAGCCGCCCGGCGTGTACTGGCGCACGACGAGTCGCAGCCTGACCAGGGAGCCGGCCTCGCCGTGCTTGATGACCCCGGGAGTGCACAGGTAGCGGCCGTTGGTCGTCTGGTCGCGCGAGCCGCCGTCGGAGATGCAGGTCGTCAGGTAGGTGTTGCCGGTGACGTACGCCTTGGAGCCGCGGCGGGCAGCGGTCTGCAGCTCGGCGGCGTGGGTGAAGGCGTGGGGCTTGGCCAGGGACGACCTGCCCGAGTAAGCACGGCTGGCGTCGTCGTAGACGAAGCGCTTGCTCTCGCGGGTGGCCGAGGAGACGGGGCCGGAGACGGTGAGCGTGGCGCGGACCCGGACGCGGCGGCTGGAGAGCGAGGCCGAGGTGGTCTTCAACCCCATCGTGCTGCCGTAGGCGAAGCAGGCGCCGTGGTCCTTGACCGAGAAGTAGACCCGCGTGCCCATCGCGAAGGTCTCTCCGCGGAAGACGTTGGCCGAGGTGCCGATCCGGTCCTCGTCGCCCGAGTTCTCCTTGCACAGCAGCGAGACGGAGGCGATCTGGACCGCGTCGCGGCTGTTGTCGGTCACCTGCGCCGACAGGGTCGCCGAGTAGGTGCCCGGTGCCTGGACCTTGAGGTAGCCGAGACGCACCCGCGGCCCCGCCTCGTTGGCGCCTGCCCTCGGGGTCAGCCAGGCCGACGTGACGTCCGAGCGGGTGGCGGCGGAGGCGGGCGCGGCTCCCCACGGCACGACGGCGAGGAGCCCGGCCAGGAGGCCGAGCACGAGGAGGGGAGTCGCTCGCGACGGGTGCGCGCGGCGCGGACGAGGAGCCGGTGTGGGGGGCACAGTGGTGAACCTTACGGTGGTGCTGTTCGCCGAACCGCGGACGCAGCGCGAGCTCGTCCGCCCCTGCCCGACAGGAGACCACCCGGATGGTGACCCCCACCGCCCACCTCGCCGACGACGACGCCCGCCAGGTCCGGGACCTCATGGACACCGCCTTCGAGGACTTCAGCGACCTCGACTGGACCCACGCGCTCGGCGGGCTGCACGCCCTGGTCCGCGAGGGCGACCGGGTCGTCGCGCACGGTGCGCTCGTCCAGCGGCGGCTGCTCGTCGAGGGCCGCTCGCTGCGCTGCGGGTACGTCGAGGCCGTCGCCGTCGAGCCGGGGCACTGCCGCCGGGGGCACGGGACCCGGGTGATGGTCGAGCTCGAAGCACTTGCGCCCGGCTACGACCTGCTGGCGCTCAGCTCGTCGGCGGCGGGCGTGCCGTTCTACGAGGCCCGCGGGTGGCAGCTGTGGCGCGGGCCATCTGCAGTGATGTCGCCCGAGGGGCTCGAGCCGACCCCGGACGAGGACGGGGCGATCTACGTGCTGGGCGGCACCGGACTCGACCTGGACGCCCCGATCGCCTGCGACTGGCGCGACGGTGACGTCTGGTGAGACTGCGTCAGTCCAGGCCCCAGGCCGCGCGGAACTCGTCGGGCGCCATGGTGTCGAGCTGGTCGCGCACCACGCCGACCAGCGTGGCCGCGGCCTCGGCCCCACCCGTCGGGACCCGCAGCTCGGCGACCCCGTCGCTGCGTCGGCGTACGACGACGAGACCCTCGCCGGTCAGCTCGAACCGGCCGCCCGTCGTCGCGCACCACAGGTCGAGCGCACCGGCGACCAACCGCCCCCAGCGTCGGGTGTGCCTCGGCTCCAGGCCCAGCGAGTAGACCTCACCGGCGGTCATCGGCTCGAGGGTGGCGGTCATGTCGCCAGCGTAGGTCGGTCGTCGTGAGCGAGCCGGGCCTCGGCCTCGTAGCGGAACTGGCAGGTCTGGCCGGTGCTCGGCCCAGCCGCTGCAGCCGAGCCTGCCGACCCCGGGTCCGGCCGAACCTGCCAGTCCCTCTGCGAGGCCCGTCTCCCTGGCGGCCTTCGCCCGCCGGGTCGGCGTACGAAACGCGCCGGTGACGCGCCGGGGCTAGCGTGACCGGGGTGACGACCTACCGCCAGACCGTGGCTGGGACGACGTACGAGTTCCGCGACCTGGTCGACCTGTTGGCCAAGGCCACGCCGCTGCGCAGCGGCGACGAGCTGGCGGGGTGCGCGGCGGGCACGGACGGGGAGCGGGCGGCGGCCCAGTGGGCGCTGGCCGACGTCGCGCTGACGACGATCCGCGACACCCCGGTCGTGCCCTACGAGACCGACGAGGTCACCCGGCTGATCGTCGACTCCCACGACGCCGCGGCGTTCGCACCGGTCGCGCACCTCACCGTCGGCGGTCTGCGGGACCACCTGCTCGCCACCGCCGCGACTCCCGACGCCGCGACGACGCTGGCCGCCCTGGCGCCCGGCCTGACTCCCGAGATGGCCGCCGCGGTGAGCAAGCTGATGCGCAACGCCGACCTGATCTCGGTGGCGCGCGCGTGCGAGGTCGTCACGGCCTTCCGCAGCACGATCGGCCGGCGCGGCACCCTCGCCACCCGGCTGCAGCCCAACCACCCGACCGACGACCCGCGCGGTATCGCGGCCGCCACCCTCGACGGCCTGCTCCTCGGCAGCGGGGACGCCGTCATCGGGATCAACCCGGCCACCGACTCCCCGCGCGCCGCAGGCGAGCTGCTGAGGCTGCTCGACGATGTCCGACTGCGCTACGAGATCCCCACCCAGTCCTGCGTCCTGGCCCACGTCACGACCACGATCGAGCTCATCGAGAGCGGCGCTCCGGTCGATCTCGTCTTCCAGTCGATCGCCGGCACCGAGTCGGCCAACGCCGGCTTCGGTGTCGACCTCGCGGTGCTGCGCGAGGCGCACGACGCGGCACGGAGCCTGGGGCGCGGCACCGTCGGCGACAGCTGCATGTACTTCGAGACCGGCCAGGGCTCGGCCCTCTCCTCCGACGCGCACCTCGGCGCCGGCGGCCATCCCGTCGACCAGCAGACCCTCGAGGCGAGGGCCTACGGCGTCGCCCGCGCCTTCGACCCGCTGCTGGTCAACACCGTGGTCGGGTTCATCGGCCCCGAGTACCTCTACGACGGCAAGCAGATCGTCCGCGCCGGCCTCGAGGACCACTTCTGCGGCAAGGTGCTCGGCGTCCCGATGGGCGTCGACGTCTGCTACACCAACCACGCCGAGGCCGACGCCGACGACATGGACACCCTGCTGACCCTCCTCGCGGCCGCCGGGGTCGGCTTCGTGATCGCCGTGCCGGGCGCCGACGACGTGATGCTCGGCTACCAGAGCCTGTCCTTCCACGACGTCCTCTCGGTGCGACACACGCTGGGTCTGCGACCTGCGCCGGAGTTCGAGGCCTGGTTGAGCGGGATCGGCCTGCTCGACGCCGCCGGGCGGGTACCGGCCGTCGATGTCGGCGCGACGCTGCTCAAGGAGCTGGTCCGGTGAGCACGCCCGACTTCTGGTCGCCGCTGCGCTCGACCACCCAGGCCCGCATCGGGCTCGGCCGCGCGGGCGACGCACTGCCCACCCGCGACGTCCTCGAGCTGCGCAGCGCGCACGCCGTGGCCCGCGACGCCGTGCACCTGCCCTACGACGCCGACCGGCTCGAGACCGGGCTCGCCGAGCTGGGCCTCGACGTCCACCGCGTGCGCAGCCGGGCGGCCGACCGGGCGACGTACCTGCGTCGTCCCGACCTCGGACGTCAGCCGGACACCCTCGACCACGTCCCCTCCGCGCCCGCGCACACCTACGACGTCGGCCTGCTGCTCGCCGACGGGCTCTCGGCCCGAGCGCTCGACGACCACGCGCTGCCGCTCGTCAGAGCAGTGCTCACGCGGTTGACCGACGCCGGCCTCGGCCTCGCGCCCGTCGTCCTGGCCGAGCAGGCCCGCGTCGGGCTCGGCGACCACGTCGGGCACCACCTCGGCGTCACCACGCTCGTCGTGGTCGTCGGCGAGCGTCCGGGCCTGTCCGTCGCGTCGAGCCTGGGGCTCTACCTCACCCACGACCCGCGCCCGGGTCGGCGCGACTCCGAGCGCAACTGCGTCTCCAACGTCCACCCGCCCGACGGCCTCGGCTACGACGCCGCCGCCGACGTGCTGCTGCGGCTGGTCCTCGGCGCCCGCGAGCTCGGGGCGTCCGGCGTACGCCTCAAGGACGGCGGCGGCGTGGCCGAGGTCACGCCTGCCCCGGAGCCCGTTCACCGAAGCGAAACGTCGGCGACCGCCTGAGGTGTCGTCGGCGTCCCTAACGTCCCGGACATGACCAGCACGAGCGACCGCCCGGCCCCCACCCCCGGGTCGGCCCCCACGCCTGCGCGCAAGCCCGGGGCGACGTACAGCAAGGCCGAGGACGGCTACTTCGACAAGCGCCAGCTGCGGCGCACCACCGGCTTCTGGGGGCTGTGGGGCATCGGTGTCGCCGCGGTCATCTCGGGTGACTTCTCCGGCTGGAGCTACGGCCTCGGCGAGGGCGGCTGGGGCGGGCTGCTGATCGGCTTCGGGCTGATCGTCGTCATGTACTTCGGCATGCTGTTCTCCATCGGCGAGATGTCCGCGGCCATGCCGCACACCGGCGGCGCCTACTCGTTCGCCCGGGCCGCGATGGGCCCGTGGGGCGGGTTCGTCACCGGGCTGGCCGAGACCATCGAGTACGTCTTCACCACCGGGGTCGTCGTGCTCTTCTCCGCCGGCTACGCCAACGCGGTCACCGACGAGCTGATCGGGCTCGACCTGTCGGACCACATGTGGGTCTGGTGGCTGGCGCTGTACGCCGTCTTCGTCGCCCTCAACTCGATCGGCGGCGAGGCACCGTTCAAGATCGCGATCGGCGTCGCGATCATCTCCATCGGCATCCTCGCGCTGTTCGCCGTGCTCGCCCTGGCCAACGGGGCGGTCGACCTCGGCAACCTGCTCGACATCGAGCCCGAGGCCGGCAACTCCGACTTCCTGCCGTTCGGCTGGGAAGGGGTGCTCTACGCGCTGCCCTTCGCGATGTGGTTCTTCCTCGGCATCGAGGAGCTGCCGCTGGCGGCCGAGGAGGCCCACGACCCCGAGCGTGACATCCCCAGGGCCGGCTTCTGGGGCCTGGTCACCCTCGTCGTGTGCGGCGCCGTCGTCTTCGTGCTCAACCCGGCGGTCACCGGCTCGGCCCTCATCGGTCTCGAGACGCCGGGCGCGGCCGACGAGCCGCTGCTCGCGGGCTTCCGGGCGTTCCTGTCCGACGACTGGGCGGCGGTGCTCTCGCTGTTCGCGCTGATCGGCCTGCTCGCCTCGCTCCAGGGGATCATGTTCGCCTACGGACGCAACATGTACTCGCTGTCGCGGGCCGGCTACTACCCGCGCTTCCTCTCGCTCACCGGCTCGCGCCAGACGCCGTGGGTCGCGCTGGTCGCCGGCGCCGTGATCGGCTTCGCGGCGCTCGTCATCGTCGACGTGGTCGGCGACAGCGCCCAGGCGATCGTGCTCAACATTGCGGTGTGGGGTGCCGTGCTGGCCTACATGCTGCAGATGGCGTCGTACGTCATCCTGAGGAGCAAGTACCCGACCGCCAAGCGTCCCTACCTCTCACCGGTCGGCGTGCCCGGCGCGGTCGTGGCAGGCCTCATCGCCGCGCTCACGTTCGTCGGCGTGCTGCTCAACCCCGCCTACCGCGACGCGGTCGTCGCCATCGCCGTGATCTACGCCGTGGGGCTGCTGCTGTTCGCCTTCTACATCCGGCACCGGCTGGTGCTCTCGCCCGAGGAGGAGTACGCGATGAGCGGCGGACTCGACTCGACCCCGCACGCGGACCCGGCCGACGGCTAGCCGCAAGCACGGTCGTCGAGCCGCGGGGACGTAGTCACCGCGAGTCGAGACGCGCGCAGGTGCGGGCCGACTCGACTCGTCGCTGCGGGCATCTCGACTCGCCGACGCGCTAGCGCGCCTCGGCGGCTTGATGACCGTGGGTCAGGTGAGCCAGGTTGCTGCTGCGGCCACGAACGCCGCCGGCGCGAGAGCACCCGAGCCGGCGGGGACGACGCCGACCAGGGGTACGCCGGTCACGCGCGGCAGGTCCTCGCGGTTGCAGTGCTCGGCGAGGCCGGGCTCGTCGGGCCACGACCCGATGACCAGGCCGGTCGGCTCGAGACCGTGCGAGCGCAGGGCGCCGACGGTGAGCTCGGCGATGTTGAGGGTGCCGAGCGAGGCCGCGCACACGACGACCACCTCGACGGGGTGGGTCGTGGCCAGGTCGACGGCCAGGTCGAGCAGGGTGCCGCCGTCGGAGTCGAGGCGGACCAGCAGGCCGCCAGCGCCCTCGACGACCACCACGTCGTGGTCGGCAGCGACCGCACGGACGTGGGCCGCGTGGTCGGCGACGGACGGCAGGGTCACGCCGGCCCGGCGCGCTGCCGTCTCGGGCGCGAGCGGCTCGTCGAGGACCGTCCACGTCTCGACGTCGACGCCGGTCAGGCGGCTGACGACGTCGGCGTCACCCGGGTCGCCGCCCGCGACACCGGTCTGCACCGGCTTGACCACCAGCACCCGTCCGCTCGCGGTGGCGGCCAGGGCCGCCGTCACGATCGTCTTGCCGACATCGGTGTTGGTGCCCGTCACGACGACGACGCGGGTCACGGGGCGTGTTCCTTGACCACCGCGACGAGGACGGCGACCGCCCGGGACCAGTCGTCCTCGGAGAGTCCGGCGTTGACGGTGATGCGCAGGCGCGAGACGCCGTCGGGCACCGACGGCGGGCGGAAGCAGCCGACCCGCACACCCTGCGCCAGCGCGGCCGCTTGGGCGGCCAACGCCACCGTGGGTGAGGGCATCGGCACCGAGAGCACCGCTCCCACCGACGGCTCGACGCCGAGCGAGGCGGCGAGGTCGCGGATGCGCTGCTGCACCAGGACCGGCAGGTCGGGCGACGACACCAGCACCCGCAGGGCGGCCAGCGCCGCCCCCGCGGACGCCGGGGCGAGCCCGGTGTCGAAGATGAAGGGACGAGCCCGGTTGACCAGGTGGTCGACCACGGCCTGGGGGCCGAGCACGGCGCCGCCCTGCGAGCCGAGGGCCTTGGACAGCGTGGCCGTCACGAGGACGTGGGGGAGCCCCGCGAGCCCGGACGAGGCGACCAGTCCGGGGCCGTGGAGGCCGAGCCCGTGTGCCTCGTCGACCACGAGGAGAGCGCTGCTCTCCTCGCACACCGCGGCCAGCTCGACGAGCGACGCGGCGTCGCCGAGCACGGAGTAGACGGACTCGACCAGGACCATGGTGCGTCGATCGCCTGCCGAGGCGAGCGCGCGGCGTACGGCGTCGACGTCGTCGTGGGGCACGACCGCGACGTCGGCGCGCGAGAGCCGGACCGCGTCGATGAGCGAGGCGTGCACGTGGGCGTCGGAGACCACGAGCGTGTCGCGGTCGGCGAGCGCCGCGACGACCCCGAGGTTGGCGTGGTAGCCCGTCGAGAACACCAGCGCGGCGGGCTGCCCGAGGTAGGCGGCGAGCTCGCGCTCGAGGTCGGCGTGCAGCCCCAGCGAGCCGGTGACCAGGCGTGACGCGCCGGCGCCGCCACCCCACTGCCGGGCTGCCGAGACCGCGCCGGCCACGACGCGAGGGTCACGGGCCAGGCCGAGGTAGTCGTTGCCGGCCAGGTCGATCGTGGCGTCGTCGGCCGCACGAGGGCGCAGGACCCTCGTCAGGGCGGACGACTCGCGCGCCTCGGCCTGCTCGGCCAGCCACCGCTCCCAGGTCATCAGGCCACCTCGGCGGCGCGGGCGACCGCCCGGCAGATCTGGTCGACCTCGACGTCGGTCGCGACGTAGGGCGGCATCGTGTAGATCAGGTCGCGGAAGGGGCGCAACCACACGCCCTCCTCGGCCGCGGCCTCGGTCGCCTTGACGACGTCGACGGGGTGGTCGAGCTGGACGACGCCCACCGCCCCGAGCGTGCGGGCGCCGGGGAGGCCGGCCAGGCCGGCGACCAGACGCGCGTTGACCCGGGAGACCTGGGCCGCCCAGTCGTCGGCCTCGAGCAGGTCGAGCGAGGCCAGTGCGACCGTGCACGCGAGCGCGTTGCCCATGAACGTCGGGCCGTGCATCAGCACGCCGGACTCGGAGGCGGAGATGCCGCGGGCGACCTCGTCGGTGCACAGGGTGGCGGCCAGGGTGAGGTAGCCCCCGGAGAGCGCCTTGCCGACGCACATCACGTCGGGCACGACGCCGGCGTGGCCGGATCCCCAGAGCTCGCCGGTGCGCCCGAAGCCGGTGGCGATCTCGTCGAGCACCAGCAGGAACCCGTGCTCGTCGGCGACCTCACGCATGACCCGCAGGCACGCGGGGTCGTAGACCCACATGCCCCCGGCTCCCTGCAGCACGGGCTCGACGATGATCGCGGCGACCTCGTCGGAGTGCTCGGCGGCGAGCGCACGGAAGGCCGCCGCCCACCCCTCGACGTCGTCGCCCGGCGCGGGTGGCCGCGGCGCGAACAGCTGCTCCGGCAGCACGCCCGCCCACAGCGAGTGCATCCCGCCGTCGGGGTCGCACACGCTCATCGCGCCGAACGTGTCGCCGTGGTAGCCACCGCGCACCGTCAGCATCCGGGTGCGCTCGGACCGGCCGCGGCCACGCTGCCACTGCCACGCCATCTTGAGCGCCACCTCGACCGACACCGATCCCGAGTCGGCCAGGAACACCCGCTCGAGCCCGGTGGGGGCCAGACCGACCAGCCGCTCGGCCAGCCGTACGGCGGGGGCGTTGGTCAGCCCCCCGAACATCACGTGCGCGAGGTCGACCGAGCGGACCGCCGCGTCGAGCTCGGGGCGCCCGTAGCCGTGGATCGCGGCCCACCACGACGACATCCCGTCGACGAGCTCGGTGCCGTCGTCGAGCCGCAGGCGGACGCCGCTCGCCCCCGTCACCATCCGCACCGGGGTGGGGTCGGTCATCGACGTGTAGGGGTGCCAGACGTGCTCGCGGTCGTAGGCGAGGAGGCGGCCGAGCTGATCGGTGGGGGAGGAGGCCACAGGCAGGTCAGGCGTTGGGGGCGACCGTCGTGCCGGCGCCGCGGCGGCGCTTGGCCGGGTCGCGCTCGAGCGGTACGTCGGGGGCGGCGGGCTCGGAGCCGAGCACCACGAACCCGTTGTCGCGGATCAGCTCGAGGTCGGCCTCGGCGGCCTGACCCTCGGAGGTGAGGTAGTCGCCCAGGAACAGCGAGTTGGCCACGTGGAGCGCCAGGCCCTGCAGGGTGCGCAGGTGCATCTCGCGGCCACCGGCGATGCGGACCTCGCGGTCGGGACACACGAACCGGGCCATCGCGAGGATCTTGACGCAGCGCTGGGGCTCGAGCTCCCAGGTGTTCTCGTAGGGCGTGCCGTCGAACGGCATCAGGAAGTTGACCGGGATCGAGTCCGACTCGAGCTCGCGCAGCGCGAACAGCGCCTCGACGAGCTGCTCGTCGCTCTCACCGAGTCCGGCGATGAGGCCGCTGCACGGCGACATCCCGGCCTGCTTGACCTTGCCGACGGTGTCGACGCGGTCGGCGTAGGTGTGGGTCTGCACGATGTTGTCGTGGTGGGACTCGGCGGTGTTGATGTTGTGGTTGTAGGCGTCGACGCCGGCGTCGCGCAGGCGCTCGGCCTGCCCGTCCTTGAGCAGCCCGAGGCAGGCACAGACCTCGACGGCGGGGTGCTCGGCCTTGATCGCCCCGACCATGTCGGTGACCCGGTCGATGTCCTTGTTGGTCGGACCGCGACCCGAGGAGACCATGCAGACCCGCGTGGCGCCGCCCTTGAGCCCGGCGGCGGCCGCCTCGAGCGCCTCGTCGGTCTGCAGCCACTTGTACTTCAGGATGTCGGCCGTCGAGCCCAGCGACTGCGAGCAGTAGTTGCAGTTCTCGGCACACAGCCCGGACTTGAGGTTGACCAGGTAGTTGACCTTGACGGTGTTGCCGAAGAAGTGGCGCCGCAACCGGCCGGCCGCCGCGACGACGTCGAGCAGCTCGTCGTCGTGGGCCCGCAGGACCGCCAGCGCATCGTCCTCGGTCGCCGGCTTGCCGTCGAGGATCGCGCTGGCCAGCTGGTCGAAGGACGTCGGCGTGGTCATGACCTCAGTATGCCGATCTGGCCGTCCGGCGCCGCCACGGGTCCACGTGTCGTCCCCGCGCGCCGGGCGGTCAGCGGGCTCGTGGCGGCGACTGGGGAGAGGGGTCCAGGTGGACCCCTCTCCTGACTGCCCGGTCCTGGACGTCAGTCGCCGGCGGCGTCCACGATCGCGCCGGTCTGCTCGGCGAGCGCCACGGCCCCGGCGAGGTCGATCCGGGTGCCACTCAGCACGGCCCCGGTGAGGTCGGCGCCGCGCAGGCTCGCGCCGCGCAGGTCGGCGCCGGTCAGGTCGGTCTCGCGGAGCACGGCGCCGTCGAGACGGGCCCCGCGCAGCGTCGTCCCGCCGAGCTTGGCCAGGGACAGGTCGGCCTCGCGCAGGTCGAGGCCGGTGAGGTCGAGGCGGCTGAGGTCGGCGCCGCGGGCGGTGACCCCGTGCCAGACGCCGTCGAGCACCTTCAGCGGACGGGTCGTGCAGCGTCGGAACACCGAGCCGGTGAGCTTGCAGCCGTCGAAGGTGGTGTCGAAGAAGTTGACGCCGTCGAAGGTGCACGCCACGAACGCCGAGTGGACGTGGGACGAGGCGTTGAAGCGACAGGCACGGAACTCGCACGCCTCGAACGTCGCCCCGCGCGTGGTGACCTCGCTGAGGTCGACGTCGACGAAGGTGACCCCGACGTGGCGCACGTCGCCGAGGTCGTCGCCGTACCAGTCCTCGCCGACGTACGACGTGGGTGGGGAGCCAGAGATCGGGAGATCAGCCACCTCTCAACGGTAGGCCGCGATCGGGTTGGTGAGCACCCCGGCGTACATCAGCGACTCGGCCTGGTCGGTGAGGTCGACCATCTGCAGCGTGTTGCGCAGCTGCAGTCGGTTGAGGCAGGAGTGGTCGAACTCCTCACGGAACAGGTCGTACGACGCCCCGGCCGCGGCCAGGTGGGGGTGGTCGTCGGCGTGGCGGCGGAGGCACGCGGCCACCTCGGCCCAGAACTCCTCGACGGGCAGGACGCCGTCGACGTGCAGGATCGCGGCCAGGTGGCGCAGCACCCCGTCGAAGACGTCGGTGTGCAGCGCCAGGGCCTTGACCGCGTCGGTGACCTCGATCCGGACCCGTGCGACGTCGGGCGGCAGCGGCCGGTCGCCCATCACCGCCACCTCCTCGCCGATGTCCTTCATGAACGCCCGCACGGGCACGTGGTCGCGCAGGACGAGCACGAGGTTCTCGCCGTGCGGCATGAAGGCCAGGTCGTGGGCCAGCAGGCAGTGCACGATCGGCCGGACGTAGGCGTGCAGGTAGGACGCCAGCCACGACCTGGGGCTGCGGCCGGATGCCTCGATCAGGGCGGCTACCAGGGACCGGCCGGCGGCGTCGCGGTGCAGCAGCGCCGCCATGGTCGCGAGCTGCTCGCCGTCGGCCAGTCGGGGCACGGGGTTCTCACGCCACAGGGCGGCGAGCATCTTCTGCTGGGGCGACCTGACGCCGTGACTCGCGGCGAGGGCGTGGAACACGTCGCCGGTGTAGCCGATGGCGGCGCGCTCGCGGAGCACGGTGAACCCGCAGCCGGCCAGCGTCGGGTCGTCGGCGACGACGTCGTGCACGTAGTCGTTGATCGCCGGCGTCGGGCCCATGTAGGCGGGGGACAGGCCGCGCAGGAAGCCCATGTTCTGGATGGCCAGCGCGGTCTTGACGTAGTGGCGGTGGGGCGAGGACACGTTGAAGAACGTGCGGATGGACTGCTGGGCCTGGTAGTCGTCGGGACCCTCGCCCAGCGGCACCAGGTCGCGTCGGGCGACGTCGGGGGCGAAGGTCACCGCGACCTTGGCGGTCCACTGCCAGGGGTGCAGCGGCATCAGCAGGTAGTCGCCCGGGTCGAGCCCGAGCCCGCGCAGCCGGTCGTCGAAGCCGGCACGCGCGGCGGCGTCGAGCTCGCCGGCGTACAGGTCCTCCTCGGTGAGGCCGGCGCCGAGGGAGAGCCGGCTGAGCGAGCGGCGTACGGCGAGCCAGACGAGGCGCACGCGCGAGCGGGTCTCGGGGGCGTAGGCGAGGTAGTCGTCGAGGGCGTAGCCGACGCGACCGTTGTTGGCGACGAAGGCCGGGTGCCCCTCGGTCATCGCGGCCTCGATCTCCTGGTAGCCGGCGCCGACCAGGTCGTGCACGGTCGGCTGCGGGGTGGCCCACTTCCACGCCGACGACTGGATGGTCGCGGCCAGCTCCTCGAGGTAGACGGGCAGGAGCTGGTCGGGGATCCCCAGCAACGGCGCGAGCTCGATCACGAACGCCTGCACGTCGAGCTCGGCCGGCTCCCCGTCGACGGTCCGGGTCAGGGTGTCGGCGTCGATCGCCCAGTGGTCGAGGGGCAGCCGCTCGGCGTCGAACGCGTAGCGCGCGCGGCCGTCGGGTGACTCGAGGGTCCAGCCCGGGGCGTCGGCCGGTCGGGGCGCGAGCAGGCGCTCGTGGGCGAACTCGCTGATCGCCTTGGTGACCAGGTGTCGCTGGACCGCCGCGAGCGACGTCGGGTCGAGGTGGGGAGCGTCGAGGAAGCTCATCGAGCGGCCTCCCAGTCGGCCCGGGTGCAGAACGACAGGGCCGCCTGCTTGCCGGGCAGGTCGACGACCCGCACGACGACGAAGCCGGCCTCGCGGTTGAGCGTCGCGATCCGCTCGTTGCGTACGTCGGGCTCGACGACGACCCGCCGCACGGCCGGGTCGCGGAAGCAGTGCGCCATCACGGCGGCGAAGACCGCACGGGTGAAGCCCGGCCGTGGGTCGGTGCCGGGGTCGGGCGGCGCCACCAGGACGTGCATGCCCAGGTCGCCGGGCCTCAGCTCCGGCAGCCCGGCCAGACCGACCTCCGGGGCCAGGACCGGGTCGTAGGTCTCGGCGAGGAACGCCGGCTCCCCGTCGACGCGACCCAGCCAGGCGTCGTGGTGGGGGTGCTCGGCGACCAGCCGGTAGTCGGCGACGACCTCGGCGGGCGTGGCGTCCTGCATCATCCAGAACGCCGAGCGGGGGTGGGTGACCCAGGCGTGCAGCCGGACGCCGCGCTCGTCGACGTCGAGCGGCTCGAGGGTGATCGGTCCGACGGTGCTCACGAGGCCCCCTTCAGGTGGTCGGGGACGCCGAAGCTCTGGACCGCGATCCGCTTCTCGACGGGGTAGACCTCGCGGCCGGTCAGTGCGGCGACGATCACCGAGTTGCGGAACGCCCCCATGCCGAGGTCGGGCGCGACGAAGCCGTGGGTGTGCTCCTCGGCGTTCTGCACGAAGACCTCGTGCCCGGTGTGGTCGACGGCGTACGTCGACGACGCGAGGAAGCGGCCGGTGTCGTCGAGCCGCAGTCGGTCGCGGATCCCGTCGAGGAACGTCGGCACCTGCGACGAGTAGCCCGTCGCCAGGACGAGCCCCTCGGTCGTGAGGCCGAACGCCTCGTCGGTCTCGGTGTGGTGCAGGTCGAGGTGCACGCCACCGCCGACGTACGCCGCCCCGACGACCTCGGTGTTGGTGACCAGGGTCGTGCGCGGACCGTCGCCGGTCACCCGCAACCGGTAGTGCAGGTCGAAGATCGCGTCGACGAGGTCGCCGCTGATGCCCTTGTAGAGAGAGCGCTGCTCGCGAAGAAGATCACCGCGTACGCCGGTGGGCAGGCCCTGGAAGTAGGCGGTGTACTCCGGCGAGGTCATCTCGAGCGTTAGCTTGGTGTACTCCATCGGGAAGAACCGCGGGCTGCGCGTCAGCCACGTCAGCGTGTAGTCGTGAGCAGTGCTCTCGGACAGCAGGTCGTGATAGACCTCCGCCGCGCTCTGGCCGCTGCCCACCACCGTGATCGACCCACCGGCCTGCAGCTCCGCCTTGCGGCCGAGGTAGTCCGCCGAGTGGCACACGGTGGCTGAGGTGCGAGCGGAGCGAGCCTCGAAGCCAGCGTCCACGACGTCACACAACGCCTCCGGCACCCGCGGGGTCGTCCCGACCCCGAGCACGACCCGTCGACCCCGGAACACCTCACCGGTCGCGCTCGTGACGACGTACGCCGCCCCGTCGTGCTCCACCGAGGTGACCGGCTGCCCGAACCGCACCGAGCCGACGCCCTCGGCCGCCCAGCGGCAGTAGTCGTCGTACTCGCGGCGCAGGGGGTAGAAGGACTCCCGGATGTAGAACGGGTAGAGGTTGCCCGTCTCCTTGAGGTAGTTGAGGAACGACCAGCGCGAGGTGGGGTCGGCCATGGTCACCAGGTCGGCGAGGAACGGCACCTGCAGGGTGGCGTCGTCGAGCATCATCCCGGGGTGCCAGGCGAGCTCGTCGCGGGCCTCGAGGAAGACGCAGTCGAGGTCGTCGATCGGGTCGGCGAGGCAGGCGAGGCCGAGGTTGAACGGCCCGACGCCGATCCCGATCACGTCGTGGAGGCGCGTCATCAGGCCACGTCCTCGGCCAGCAGCAGCTCGTCGCCGATCGTGGCGATCTCGTCGACGATGCCGAGGATGTCGGCGGCCGTGGCCATCGGGTTGAGCAGGGTGAGCTTGAGCCACGCGTGGCCGTCGACCTTGGTGGCGGCGACCATCGCGGCCCCCCGGGCGTAGAGCGCGGCCCGGACGAGCGGGGAGAGTCGGTCGCAGGCCGCCACCGAGAGCCCGGCCGGGCGGTAGCGGAAGACGATCGTGCTCAGCTGGGGCGCGGCCGCGACCTCGATGTCGTCGCGGGCGGCCAGGTGCCGGCCGACCTCGGCGGCCAGGTCGATCACGTCGTCGACGTAGCCGCCGATCACGTCGGGACCGATGATCCGCAGCGTCATCCAGAGCTTGAGCGCGTCGAAGCGACGGGTGGTCTGCAGGCTCTTGTCGACCTGGTTGGGGTGCGCCGCGTCCTTCGGGTTGAGGTAGTCGGCGTGCCAGGTGACGTGGCCGAGGTGGGCACCGTCGGCGACCAGCAGCGCACTCGAGCTGACCGGCTGGAACCACGTCTTGTGGTAGTCGACGGTGACGGAGTCGGCGAGCTCGACGCCGGCGAGCCAGTCGCGACGGGTCGTGGAGGCGAGCAGACCGCCGCCGTACGCCGCATCGACGTGGAACCACGCGCCGTGCGCGCGGGCCAGGCCGGCGATCTCGGGCAGGGGGTCGATCGCGCCGAAGTCGGTCGTGCCGGCGGTCGCGACGACGGCCATCGCATGGTGCCCGTCGGCGTCGATCCGCGCCAGGGCGGTGGCGAGCCCGGCCACGTCCATCCTGCGCTGCTCGTCCACGCCCACGGCCACGACGGCCGCGTCTCCCAGCCCGAGCAGCCGGGCCGCCTTCTGCACGCTGAAGTGGCCGTCGGTGGATGCGACGACCCGCAGCGAGGCGAGGGGTACGCCGGTCGCGAGCGCGTGGTCGCGGGCCAGTAGCAGGGCCTGCAGGTTGGACTGGGTGCCGCCGCTGGTGAAGATGCCGTCGGCGCTCGACCCGAACCCGATGCGGGCCGCGGTCCAGTCGATCAGGTGACGCTCGATGAACGTGCCGCCGACGCTCTGGTCGAAGGTGTCGAGGCTCGAGTTGACCCCGCTCACGAACACCTCGGCCAGCAGCGCCGGGATCACGACCGGGCAGTTGAGGTGGGCGGCGTACCTCGGCTCGTGGAACCAGACGGCGTCGTCGAGGTAGAGCCGGCTGACCTCGTCGAGGGTGGCGTCGACGTCGCCCAGGGGTCGGTCGAGGTCGACGTCGGCGATCGGCTTGGCGGCCTGCGCCGGGTCGACGCCGGTGGCGGGTCGGCGCTCGGTGTGCGCCAGGGCCTCGGCCAGGTGGTCCACCCCGCGCCGCATCGTCGCGACGTAGGTGGCAGCGTGGTGGGGGTGGAAGAGGTGCGAGAGCGGGTGGGGTGAGGGAGCGGATGCCACCGGACGAGCCTTCCGAGAGAGATTAGGTAAGGCTCACCTTAGCCTCGCCCGGTCGGTCGTTCCCATCACGGGGCTGCCCACGCTGACCTGGCCGGGGTCGTCCTGGTGGGTCCCGTGTGGTTCTCACACGGCATGCGCGGTCGAGGGCGTCTGCTCGAACCGGATCGTCGGCAACCCCATCGGCTACGGACGAAGGCCCTCACTGGAGACAGCGAGGGCCTTCGTCATGTGCGTGAGCGTTCGGAGGCGCCGCAGCGGCCGGTCAGCGACAGCCTGGACAGGGACCTCGTCTCAGTCGGCGTCGAGAGCGTAGATGTACTCAGCGGTCTGGCGATCCCGGTGCGCCGTCCAGTAGAGCGGCGCGATTGCCGCCGCGGCCGCCTTCTCGGGCCCGGAGTCGATGAGCAGGTTGATCGCGATGTACGCAGCGTGCACGCCCGAGTCGGCCAGGGCGCCGTTCAGGTTGACGGCCCAGTTGCGCAGAGCCGCCGATGCGGCGTTGATGTTGCCCATCATCGGGTTCGGGCTGATCGAGCCTCCGCCCGTCGTGAACAGCAGCGTGCCCGACTCGCGCTCCAGCATCTCGGGCAGCACTTCTCGGACCGCGGCGATGGCCGAGTACAAGTAGAACTCCAGCTGAGGGGCCATCGATTCGACCGTGAGGTCCAGCGCGCCGACCATCTCGAGCCCCGGCACCGGCGCGTGCGGCGCGGGCGAGAACTCGAGCACGTCGATCGACCCGAAGGTCTCCTTGGCGGCGGTGAGGGCGGCGGCGAGGCTGTCCCGGTCCATCACGTCACCGGCGAAGCCGCGCGCCTCGATGCCCTCGTCACGCAGGGTTCGGGCGAGCTCGTCGAGGCGGCTCTGTGTGCGGGAGATGAGTGCCACGGCGAATCCCTCCTGCCCGAAGACACGAGCGATGGCGAGTCCGAGACCGGGTCCGGCTCCGACGATGGCGATGGTGCTCACGGTGTTCTCCTAGGTGGGTATGCAATGTGGGAGGCAGGTCCGGCCATGCGGATCCGAGAAGTGTCAGGACCTCGGGGCGACGTGTGCGGCACTTGCCGTCCGAGCCGCCACGTCTCGTCGGACTCTCAGGAGCATCGCGGTCAGGGTGAGCAGGATGCCTGCCCCCGCCCAGATGCACAGCCGGATGATCGGAGCGGAGACGGCCGCGCCGTCGAAGTACTGGACCGACCGTAGGAGGTCGAGAGCGTCACCCTGCGGGAAGACGTAGTAGAGGGTCTGGAAGAAGCCGTTGAGCACGTGGACGCCCAGGGGGCCGCCCGAGGAGGTGTTGCCGAGGACCACGAGAGCGATCGTCAGGGCCAAGGCCGCGATCGTCCCGCCGAGTGCGGCGACGCCGGTCACGGCGCCGCCGATGGCGAGCGCTGTCAACCACAGGATGGCGAACACGGACCATGGGTCGACGGTCACTGCGTCGAGGGCGACGTCGATCCACAGGGTGATCAGGGCCGCGAGGACTCCTGCGTACAGGACGAGGACGACGCTGCGCTCGACGAACTTCTTCGCCGTGTCCACCGTGCCGAGGATCCGCCCGAACACCGTCGCACCGAGCGCCGCGCCCAGTCCGGCGAAGAGGATCGCGTAGAACTCAATCGACCCGACAGGGTCGTTCGCGGGCAGGGGAGCCAGGTCGGAGGTCTTGTTGGCGACGTTCAGCTGTGCCGCAAGTGACCCGCCGATGCCAGCGATCGCCTGGCTGAGGGCACGGCCACCGCCGCTGGCGATGTAGGTGGTGACACCATCGTCGGTGCCGGGAGCAGGCAGGACGATCGCCCCGTCCGCCTCACGGTCGAGCACCGCGGCTCGCGCCTCCGCCGCAGACCCCACGACCGTGACTTCGAGGGCGTCCTGCTGCTCGAGGGCCGCGATCGCCGTGGCGTCGCCGGTGACAACGAGCTGGACGTTGTGGGGCTTGGGGTTGCCGAACGCGCTCGAGTAGCTGGTCAACATCGCCATGGCCAGGAGCAGGATCGCAATACCGCCGAGAAGCACGTCTCGATAGCGGTGGGTCGATCCCGGGCCCTCGGAGGTCAGTGACCCTCCTGCTACTGCGGCCTCGAAGTCAGGATGCACCGGGGCTTCTGGTTGTGATGCTGGCTCTGCTGACCGCGTCATGACTTCCTTCACATCTGTCGAGTAGTTGACGAATGTACATGAGCGGTCCGGTGGTGGCAAGATGGATGCATGCCCCAGGAGACGAGAACGCTTCCAGGCAAGGAACATCGCGTGGACCCCCGAGTCACCCGCACCCGTGCTGCACTCATCCGGGCGCTGGCAGGCCTCGTGTCCGAGTCGCCGAAGGGGGAGCCGATCTCGATGAGCGCGGTAGCTCACCGGGCAGGTCTGAGCCGGCAGGCGCTGCACAACCACTACAACAACGTTGGCGACCTGGCGACGGACCTCTGGATCAGCCGGCTGCTCGAAGACTGGCTGTCCCTCGATGAAGTGGCGGCGAACCTCGTCCCTGCCCTCACTGAAGCCGTTCGGGAGCGCGGGATCGAGCCGCTGCTCACCGCAGGGCGGGCGAACCGTGAGTTCTTCGACAAGCTCCGCGCCATCCCACGCGGCGAGCGGGTCGCCGAGGTCCTCGCGGCGGCGGTGACCACGTGGCTCACGGGGTCGAATCGTGATCACGACCAATCAGAGATCACCCTCACCGGCGATGCGCGGGTCTTTGCCATCGGAGGGATGGTGGCGCTCGTCTCCACCTGGCAGATGGCCGATACGCCGCCGAGCACCGCTCAGCAGGTCACGACACTCCGAAGGTTCGCGGCCGCCGTCGCGACTGCCCCTGCTGGCTGAGGCGGCCGTCGCCCCTGACGCGCACGACGCGTCGCAGCCGAGCTCATCGCCAACGTCCTCGACGACAACCTTGCGGGGCGGCTGCCGGAGAAGGCCCGGGAGTGGATCAGGAAGCACCTGTCGGGCGCATGTTCGCGTTACTACGCACGTCCAGGAGGCGTGCGCAGTCCTCGATGAGGCACTGCCGGACGACCTGGCCGCGCTGGGCGAAGGCCCGCTGCGCCGCGGCGTACTCCTGCTTGCCCTTCGGCGTCTCGATCTCGACCGGCGTCCAAGGCTCGCCCGTGTGGTCCAGGACGACGCCGGTGAAGTCGTACGGCGCCGCCCGCATGTCGAGGACCCGGATGTCCCAGGCCAGCTCGAAGGCGTCCATGACGAGCTCGGAGCAGATCATCGGGGAGAGCCGGAACGCGTGCTTGTAGAGGTCCATCCCGGCGTGCAGGCAGCCCGGCTGCTCGAACGTGTCCCGGTCCTCGGAGCCGGGGGACAGGGTGTTGAGCGGGCGGGCCGGTGGGGTGAAGAAGCGGAACGCGTCGAAGTGCGAGCAGGCGATGCGGTGCGACTCCACGACCGCGTCGGTGCCCGAGCCCCCGAGCCGCAGCGGCCAGTCGGCGTGGCGGGGGTCCTGGCCGTCGGCGCCGAGACGGTAGACCATCGCCCACTCGTGCAGGCCGAAGCAGCCGGTGTGGGCCGGGCGGGCCGCCGTCGCCCGCAGCAGCCGGTGCAGCGCGGTGAGCAGCGGCCGCTGCGCCTCGACGTACGACGCCGCGACCGCTCCCGCGTCGTAGCCGCGCAGGCCGTCGTACTCCGGGGCGTCCGCGAGCCGCACGCCGAAGCCGGGGTGCCAGCGCCGCAGCTGCGCGGGCCGGTGGGCGTAGTAGGTGAAGAGGAAGTCGTGGACGGGGTGCTTGACGTGGGTGCTGCGCCGCTCGAGGTGGGGTGCGACGAGCGCGTCGACCCGGGCCTCGTGGGCGGCGGCCCGCGCGCGCCATGCCGCCTCGTCCAGGATCACCGGCCAAGTCTGACCGACGGACGACGCCGCGCCGAACCCGCGCGCGGGCGTGCTCGCTAAGGTCGAGCGCGTGCGTATCGCAAGGTTCACCACAGGCGAGGATCCGTCGTACGGCGTCGTGACGGGCGAGGTCGACCAGTTCGGCCAGCTCGACGAGGATGCCGTCATCGTGGCGCTCGCCGGAGACCCGCTCTACGTGGGGGTCAAGCTCCTCGACGAGGAGCACCGGCTGGCCGACGTGAGGCTGCTGGCGCCGGTGCTGCCGCGCAGCAAGGTGGTGGGCATCGGGCGCAACTACGCCGCGCACGCCGCCGAGCTCGGCAACGACGTCCCGGCCGAGCCGCTGATGTTCCTCAAGCCCAACACCAGCGTCGTCGGCCCCGGGGACCCGGTGTTCTACCCGCCGCAGACCCAGGACCTCCAGTACGAGGGCGAGCTGGCCGTGGTCATCGGCCGGATCTGCCGCGACGTGCCCGTCGAGCAGGCGACCGACGTCATCCACGGCTACACGATCGCCAACGACGTCACCGCCCGTGACCTCCAGCGCAGCGACGGCCAGTTCACCCGGGCCAAGGGCTTCGACTCCTTCTGCCCGCTGGGGCCGTGGATCGAGACCGACCTCGACCCGCAGACGTTCAAGGACGGCGTCCGGCTGCAGACGTTCCTCAACGGCGACGTCGTCCAGGACGGCTCGACCGCCGACATGATCTTCGACGTCCCCGCGCTGGTGTCCTACGTCTCCAGCGTGATGACGCTGCTGCCCGGCGACGTCATCCTCACCGGCACCCCCGAGGGTGTCGGTCCCATGCAGGTCGGCGACGAGGTCGAGATCTCGATCGCCGGTCTCGGCTCACTCACGAACAGGATCGCGCAGCGATGAACACCCCCGGCCCGAGCGCCACGCCCGTGCGCGTGCGGATGGCCCCCAGCCCCACCGGCTCGCCCCACGTCGGCCTCGTCCGCACCGCCCTGTTCAACTGGGCCTTCGCACGCCACCACGGCGGCACCTTCGTGCTGCGCATCGAGGACACCGACGCCGCCCGCAACACCCAGGAGTCCTACGACGGCCTGCTCGACCTGTTCTCCTGGCTCGGTCTCGACTGGGACGAGGGCCCCGACCGTGGCGGCCCGTTCGCGCCCTACCGGCAGTCCGAGCGGGGCGACCTCTACCGCGACGCCCTCGAGCGGCTCGCCGCAGGCGGCCACACCTACCCCTGCTACTGCACCACCGACGAGGTCACCGCGCGCCGCAAGGCGGCCGGCTCCAAGGACCTCGGCTACGACCGCTTCTGCCGCACGCTGAGCGAGGAGCAGGTCGCCGCGTTCGAGGCCGAGGGGCGTGCGCCGGTCACCCGGTTCAAGATGCCCGACGGCGAGATCGCCTTCGACGACCTGGTGCGCGGGGTCGTCTCGTTCCACTCCGACCACGTCCCCGACTACGCCCTGGCCCGCGGCAACGGCGACCCGCTCTACACGCTGGTCAACCCGGTCGACGACGCGCTGATGGAGATCACCCACGTCCTGCGTGGCGAGGACCTGCTCTCGAGCACCCCCCGCCAGGTGCCGCTGTACGCCGCCCTCGCCGAGGTCGGGATCGGCTCGGGAGCGCCGCTGTTCGGGCATCTGCCCTACGTCATGGGGCAGGGCAACAAGAAGCTCTCCAAGCGCGACCCCGAGGCGCACGCGCTGGCCTACCGCGACCAGGGCTACACGCCCGAGGGCCTGCTCAACTACCTGGCCCTGCTGGGTTGGGCGATCGCCGCCGACCGCGACGTCTTCACGCTCGCCGAGATGGTCGAGGTCTTCGACATCAAGGACGTCAACCCCAACCCGGCGCGCTTCGACCTCAAGAAGATGGACGCCATCAACACCTCCCACCTGCGGATGCTGTCGATCGACGACATCACCCACCGGGCGCTGCCGTTCCTCAAGGCGGCCGGGGTGGTGGGCGACCCCGTCTCCGACGCCGACGCCCAGCTCCTCGAGCAGGCGATGCCCCTGGTGGGCGAGCGCATCAACAAGCTCACCGAGACCGTCGACATGCTGCGCTTCCTGTTCGTCGACGAGGCCGACTTCGTCCGTGACCAGGCCGACGTCGACAAGCTGCTCGACGACACCGGCCGCGACATCGTGCGGGCGTCGTACGACGCCGTCAAGGACCTGCCGACCTGGTCGACCGAGGCCATCCAGACCGCGCTGACCACCGCGCTGGTCGACGAGAAGGGCCTCAAGCCGCGGGTCGCCTACGGCCCGGTCCGCGTGGCCATCACCGGTCGCCGGGTCTCGCCCCCGCTGTTCGAGTCCATGGAGATCCTCGGCCGCGAACGGAGTCTCGCGCGACTGAAGAGCGCGTCGTGAGCACGCCGTCGCCCTACGCGCCGCCGCCGTCGTCGCAGCCGCTCGGCGCGCCCGGCCCGGTCGGGGGCGACGGGACGGCGCTCGACTACCACCGGATCCACCGGGCCGGTCGCGGCGGCGGGTGGTGGTCGTTCCTGTCGATCGTCGTGGCCGTCGGCGGCTTCCTCGTCGCCCAGGTCGTCTCGACGATCGGGTTCGCCGTCTACTTCGCGGCGCGCGGTGACGACGTCCAGAGGTCGCTGACCGACCTCACCGAGGCAGACACCTTCGCCCCGATCGGCATGTTCTTCCTGCTGTTCTCGATCTCGCTGTCGATCCCGGTGATGATGCTCGGGTCGTGGCTCGTCTCGGGCGTGCGACCCAGCTTCCTGGCCTCGGTCGCCGGCCGGATCCGCTGGCGGTGGCTGGGTGCGATGTTCGGCGTCTCGATCGCGGTCCTCGTGCTGGCGGTCGTCCTCGGCGTCATCCTGCCGACGAGCGCCGGTGAGGCCGACACGGGTGGCGGCCTCAACGACATCGACAGCACCGCGATCTGGTTCCTCGTCTTCGTGGTCCTGCTGGTGCCGTTCCAGGCCGCCGCCGAGGAGTACGTCTTCCGTGGCCTGCTGACCCAGGGGTTCGGCAGCATCGGCACCAACCTGCGGGTCGCCCGCGTCGTGGCGGTGGTCGGCCCTGCGGTGATCTTCGCGGCCTTCCACGGGGCCCAGTCGGTGCCGATCTTCATCGACCGCTTCGCCTTCGGCATCGTGGCGGGGATCCTCGCCATCACGACCGGCGGGCTCGAGGCCGGCATCGCCTACCACGTGGTCAACAACTGGCTGGCGTTCGTCCTGGCCATCCTGTTCGGCGACGTCAGCGATGCCGTCTCGCCGCAGGGAGGCAACGGGTGGGACATCGTGGTGAGCATCCTCAAGTCGTTCCTGCTGCTCGGCCTGACCCTGCTCACGGCTCGCGCGATGAAGATCCAGACCGCCGCGGACCGAACCGTTTTGTCTCCGACTCACGGCCGCGTGTAAGGTTTCGAGTCGGTCGTCCGCTCCTGGGAAGCACGGGTCACGACGGCCGAACAATAGTAAGACAGTGGGATATGGTGTAATTGGCAACACAGCTGGTTCTGGTCCAGTCGTTCTAGGTTCGAGTCCTAGTATCCCAGCGAGATCGGGGCCTCCGGGTCGCGATTTGTCCGGACAGGACGCAGATCTGTAAGGTTCTGCAGGTCCTCACGGACATGCCCCCGTTGTGTAGCGGCCTAGCACGGCGCCCTCTCACGGCGTTAGCGCCGGTTCGAATCCGGTCGGGGGTACACCACCACGAAGAACCCGCGTCGATGACGCGGGTTCTTCGCATTTCTGACCCCCTCGGCGGGGGAAGGTCAGCCGCAGAGGCCGGCCTCGGCCCGCTGCTCGGCCTCCTCGGGGCTGGTCCTGGGCTCGCTGGTGGGGTCGCTCGTCGGGTCGCTGGTGGGGTCGCTGGTGGGGTCCGGGCTCGGGCTCTGCGACGGCTCGTCGCCGAACTGGTCGTCGGCACCGATGCTGCCCTCGCTGAAGTCCTTGCCCAGCTGCTCGTCCTGCCTGATCCGCTCCCACAGGTCCTGGGCGGTGGCCGACCAGACCAGCGTCACCTCGGGGTTGTTCGGATCGGGCTCGACGGGCACGGTGAGGAACTTGATCTTGTCCAGGCCCGTACGACGTACCTCCATCGCGAGGTCCTTGAGCCTGCCGACGGAGTCGAGCTCGTCGTCGGTCTGGATCGAGGACGTGACGGCGCTGAGGAAGGACAGGATCCGCTGCGGCTGCGACAGCGTGCCGGCCGAGCGGACCTTCTGGATCATCGAGGCGATGAAGGCCTGCTGGCGCTTCATCCGCCCGATGTCGCCGGTGACCGAGAGCTGGTAGCGCTCGCGCACGTAGTCGAGGGCCTGGGTGCCCTCGAGCACCTGGGTGCCGGCGTCGAAGTGGATGTTGTGCTTGTCGTCGTCGACGGCCTTGGGCAGGCACACCTCGACGCCGCCGATCGCATCGACCATGTCGCGGAAGCCCCGGAAGTCGAGGACCACGAAGTGGTTGATGTGGATGTCGGTCAGGGCCTCGACGGTCTGCACGGTGCAGACGGGCCCACCGACCTCGAACGCGGTGTTGAACCGCACCCCCGTCGCGCCCGGCACCTCGCCCCGGTCGTCGGTGACGCAGTCGGGGCGGTCGATGATCGCGTCGCGGGGCAGGCTCACGCCGTAGGCGTGCGAGCGGTCCCGCGACACATGGAGCAGGATCACGGTGTCGGAGCGGGCGGTGCCCTCGGGATTGGCCCCGCCGATGTCGTCGTTGCCCGCGCCGACGCGGGTGTCGGAGCCCATCACCAGGATGTTGAGTGGCTTGGTGGGGGCGTCCGAGGCGACTCCGTCGGGCAGGACCTCGGGCACCTTGTGGCGGATCCTCTGGCCCTCGGGGATGTTGTCGTTGAGGTTGTCGTAGACCAGCCAGGAGCCGCCTGCGGTGATCAGCGCGATCACGAGCTGGGCCGCGAGGATCGTCGTCCACACCGCCCGTCGGTGCGTACGACGGGCCGTCGGCTCGGCGGGCTCGCTCACGTGACTCACCTCCGCATCCTCCCAGAGGGGCGGTCGGCCGACCTCGCGATCGGCGAAGACGGTCCGCGCGGCGGTGTCCGATTCCCGCCAGAACGACCACCGGTGGGGGATCATGATGGAGCCATGAGTCCGACCCAGCGCCTCGACCCCGAGACGTGCTACCGCGCGGTGAAGTCGCGCGACCGCCGCTTCGACGGGGTCTTCTACGTCGCCGTGCGCACCACCGGCATCTACTGCCGACCGTCGTGCCCGGCGCGGACCCCGGCCTTCGGCAACGTCACCTTCCATGCCGGTCCCGCCTCGGCCCAGGCGGCCGGCTACCGGGCCTGCAAGCGGTGCCTGCCCGACGCCACCCCCGGCAGTCCCGACTGGGACGTCGCCGCCGACGTGGCCGGGCGCGCGATGCGCCTGATCTCCGACGGGGTGGTCGACCGCGAGGGGGTCGACGGCCTCGCCGCCCGGATGGGCTACACCCCGCGCCACCTCGGCCGGGTGCTCACCGCCGAGCTCGGCGCCGGACCCCTGGCACTGGCCCGCGCCAAGCGGGCGCAGACCGCCCGGGTGCTCATCGAGACCACGGATCTCACCTACGCCGACATCGCCTTCGCGGCGGGCTTCTCCAGCGTGCGGCAGTTCAACGAGACGGTGCGCGAGGTCTACGCCGCGAGCCCCACCGACCTGCGGGGCCGGCGGGGCGGCGTACGGACCCCGGGGGCCGTCACGATGCGGTTGGCGGTCCGCACCCCGTTCGCCGGACGCGCGCTGCACGCCTTCCTCGCCTACCACCTGGTGCCGGGTGTCGAGGTGGCCGGCCACGACGGCGACCTCGGCTGGTACGCCCGGACGCTCGACCTCCCGCACGGGCCCGGCACCGTCCGCCTCGACATCGCCGACGCCCTCGACCCGGGACAGACCGCGTTCGTCGTGGCCCACCTCGAGCTCACCGACCTGCGTGACACCGCCGCCGCCGTCGAGCGGGCCCGCCGGCTGCTCGACGCCGACTGCGACCCGCTCGCCGTCGGCGACCACTTCGCCGGCGACCCGATCATCGGGCCGCTCGCCCGTCGTACGCCGGGACTGCGGCTGCCCGGGCAGGTCGACGGCGCCGAGACCGCGATCCGCACCGTGATCGGGCAGCAGGTGAGCGTCACCGGGGCGCGCACCGTCACCGGCCGGATCGTCGCGGCCCACGGGCGACCCGTCGCGACCGGCGTACCTGGTCTGACGCACCTGTTCCCGACCAGCGCCGCGCTCGCCGCGGCCGATCCCGAGACCCTGCCGATGCCCCGTGCGCGGGGCCGGGCCCTCGTCGGACTGGCCGGTGCGCTCGGCTCGGGCGACATCTCCCTCGACCGCGGGACCGAGCGCGACGCCGTCCGCGCGGCCCTGGTCGCCCTGCCCGGCATCGGCCCCTGGACGGCCGACTACGTCGCGATGCGCGCGCTGGCCCACCCCGACGTCTTCCTGCCCACCGACCTGGGGGTGCGCAACGCCCTGCGCGGGCTCGGCCACGACCCGGTCGCCGCGCTGGACCGCCTCGACGACTGGAGCCCGTGGCGGTCCTACGCGCTCATGCACCTCTGGAACACCCTCATGCCCGCCCCGCCCGCCCCCACCGAAGGAGTCCGCTGACATGTGGACCGTCATCGAGTCACCCATCGGCGACCTGCGCCTCGTCGAGCGCGACGGCGCGATCACCGCGATCGAGTTCTCGCCGTTCCACGACGACGCCGTCGGTGGTCGACCCCGCGGAGCCCGCCAGGACGACCACCCGCTGCTCGTCGAGGCCGTCCGTCAGCTGACGGCGTACTTCGCCCGCGACCTGAAGGAGTTCGACCTCCCGCTCGCGCCGGGCGGCTCGACGTTCCAGCAGCAGGTGTGGGGGAGGCTGCGCGAGATCGGGTACGGCGAGACCGCGTCGTACGGCGAGATCGCGCACCGCATCGGCCGCACCAACGCGGCCTCACGCGCGGTCGGACTCGCGAACGGCAGCAACCCGATCCCCATCGTCATCCCGTGCCACCGCGTGATCGGTGCCAACGGCACCCTCACCGGTTACGCCGGCGGCATCGAGCGCAAGCAGACCCTGCTCTCGCTGGAGCAGGACGCGCTCTTCTGACGGCTGGTCTGGGGGCTAGGGGGCCGGTGGCATGGATCCCCGGGTACCCGGGGATTCGTGCACTCCGGGCCCGTTGCAACGCCCCAGAAGCGGATGAGTCGGCCCCGGAGTCGGGCCGCCAGCGCCGGTGGCAGGGATCCCCGGGTACCCGGGGATTCCTGCACTTCGGGCCCGTTGCAACGCCCCAGAAGCGGATGAGCCAGCCCCGGAGTCGGGCGGCGCGCCGCAGCTCAGGCTGCGTCCTGGCGCATGAGCTCGCGCATGATCATCGCCGCCGTCGCGTCCGGGTTCTCGAGGTCGGCCCAGGTGATCCGGATGCACCGCCAACCCGTGAGCCGACAGATGAGCTCCTCGCGCCTCTTCTCGCGCAGGACGACGTCCGTGATGGTCTCGCCCGGCCTCAGCAGCCTCTGGTACTTGATCTTGCCGTCGAACTCCAGGAAGACCTTGAACTGCGGCCAGGCGAAGTCCACTCGAGCAACGACGACCCCGTTGGGGTCGGAGATCTCGACCTGCGGTTCGGGCATCGGGATGTGCTTGCGGAAGCACAGCATGAACGTCCGGGTCTCGCCCGCAGACTCGATCTTGGGGTTGGCGAGACGCAGCACGAGATCGGTCTTCAGGCTGTGCGGCCACCGCTCCATGGCAGCGCCCTCCGCGGTATACCTCTCGGCCAGCGCGGCCTCGGTCGTCAGTGCGTGATGGAGGAGGTGGTTGACGACGATCAGGCTGGGCTCGACGTCGGCCACCGTCGTGACCTCGATCGCGGTCCGGGTCCCACTGGTCATGTCGATGCCGTTGCGACTGACGACGTCACCGTCGATCAGCTTTCCGCAGTGCTGCTGCACGCCGGCCTCCTTGCGCCCCGCCTCGCCGTCGACTCGAGTGAGGTGTGTCAGCCCGAGGTCGAGACCCCAGGTGGGCGCGTCGTACTCGACCGCCGACGAGACGTGCGATGCGACGACAGTGGTGTTCGCCTGCTTCATGATCGTCCGGGTGCGTACGGCGTAGCACCCCTTCTCGTCGAGCCCGGCGTACGTCGGACCGTCGACGTACGCGCCTCGCCGGGGCTGGGCCAGGACGCCAGTCCGCTTCAGCCGGCCGAGCGCGCGATCGTTGTAGCCGAGCTTGATGAGCTCGCGGCGCAGGGCGATCGGCGTACGCCGTGGGTCGGTGTCGGCCCACTCGGGAACTCGGTGTGGTCGCATCATGCGGCCGGAGGTGCCCCGGGTGGAGGTGTGGACAAACGCGCCGTGCCCGCACCTGTGGATACCCGCCTGGCGTGCCTGCACGTTGCCTGCACGTGGGGTGCGCGGTCGTCAGATGGCCCGGTTGGACCCCGGGCCCCTCTCATCCGCTTCGGGCCCGTTGCAACGCCCGAGAAGTGCAGGAATCCCCGGGTACCCGGGGATTCATGCCGTGTCCAGATGACCTACTCGGCCGCAGCCCGCCGCAGCGACTCGGACAACCGCTCGGCGGCGGCGAGGACGGCGGGGGCGTGCATCCGGCCGGGCTGGCGCGAGAGTCGCTCGAGGGGACCGGAGACGGAGACGGCGGCGATGATCTTGCCGCCGGGGGAGCGGACGGGGGCGGAGACCGACGCGACGCCCTGCTCGCGCTCGCCGACCGACTGTGCCCACCCGCGGCGACGGATGCCGCTGAGGGCGGCCGCGGAGAAGGCGGCGTTCTGCAGGCCGCGGTGCATCCGCTCGGGGTCCTCCCAGGCCAGCAGCACCTGGGCGGCGGAGCCGGCACGCATCGTGAGCTGGGAGCCGACGGGGATGGTGTCGCGCAGGCCGGAGGGTCGCTCGGCCGCGGCGACGCAGACACGGTGCTCGCCCTGGCGGCGCCACAGCTGGGCCGACTCGCCGGTGATGTCGCGCAGGCGGGCCAGCACCGGTCCGGCGGTGGCGAGCAGACGGTCCTCGCCGGCGGCGGCGGAGAGCTCGGCCAGGCGCGGACCCAGGACGAAGCGGCCCTGCATGTCGCGGGCGACGAGTCGGTGGTGCTCCAGCGCGACCGCCAGACGGTGGGCGGTCGGTCGGGCCAGGCCGGTGCCGGCCACGAGACCGGCGAGCGTGGCCGGGCCGGACTCGAGCGCGGTGAGCACCAGAGCGGCCTTGTCGAGAACGCCGACGCCGCTGGAGTTGTCCATATGGCAATACTGCCGTCTCACTCCCTGGGATGCAAGCGCTATCGTCGGTGTCGTCGTCGACCGAACGACGACAAGGTGCCCGGGCGATCCTCGGGCCCGCACGCGCAGCACCGACGCAGCACACGAAGGAGAACCACGATGGGCAGGACCTTGTCGGAGAAGGTGTGGGACGAGCACGTCGTCCGCGCGACCCCGGGTGAGCCCGACCTCCTCTTCATCGACCTCCACCTGATCCACGAGGTCACCAGCCCGCAGGCCTTCGACGGCCTGCGCCTCGCCGGCCGACAGGTACGCCGCCCCGACCTCACCCTGGCGACCGAGGACCACAACGTCCCGACGATCGACTGGGACAAGCCGATCGCCGACCCGGTCTCGCGCACGCAGGTCGACACCCTGCGCAAGAACGCCGAGGAGTTCGGCGTACGCCTGCACCCGCTCGGCGACATCGAGCAGGGCATCGTCCACGTCGTCGGGCCCCAGCTCGGGCTGACCCAGCCGGGCATGACGATCGTGTGCGGCGACAGCCACACCAGCACCCACGGCGCGTTCGGCGCGATCGCCTTCGGCATCGGCACCTCCGAGGTCGAGCACGTGCTGGCCACCCAGACCCTGATGCAGGCCAAGCCCAAGACGATGGCCGTCACCATCAACGGCAGCCTCCCGGCGGGCGTCACCGCCAAGGACCTGGTCCTCACCCTGATCGCCCACACCGGCACCGGCGGCGGGCAGGGCTACATCGTCGAGTACCGCGGCCAGGCCATCGAGGAGCTCTCGATGGAGGGCCGGATGACCGTGTGCAACATGTCGATCGAGTGGGGCGCCAAGGCCGGCCTGATCGCGCCCGACCAGACGACGTTCGACTACATCGAGGGCCGTCCCGAGGCGCCCACTGGCGCCGACTGGGACGCCGCCGTCGAGCACTGGACCAGCCTGCGCACCGACGACGACGCCGTGTTCGACGAGGAGATCGTGCTCGACGCCTCCGACATGGCGCCGTTCGTCACCTGGGGCACCAACCCCGGCCAGGGTGTCCCACTGTCCGCAGCGGTCCCCAGTCCCTCCGACTTCGACGAGGAGCAGGACCAGGTCGCCGCCGAGAAGGCCCTCGAATACATGGGTCTCGAGGCCGGCACCCCGATGCGCGAGGTCAAGGTCGACACGGTCTTCGTCGGCTCGTGCACCAACGGCCGCATCGAGGACCTCCGCCTCGCCGCCGAGATCGTCAAGGGCCGCACGGTCGACCCCGACACGCGCCTGCTCGTCGTACCCGGCTCGGTGCGTGTGCGCCTCCAGGCGCAGGACGAGGGTCTCGACGTCATCTTCAAGGACGCCGGCGCCGAGTGGCGCGGGGCCGGCTGCTCGATGTGCCTCGGCATGAACCCCGACACCCTCGAGCCCGGCGAGCGCAGCGCCTCGACCTCCAACCGCAACTTCGAGGGGCGACAGGGCAAGGGCGGTCGTACCCACCTGGTGTCGATCCCGGTCGCGGCAGCCACCGCCATCCGCGGCACCCTCTCCTCACCCGCCGACCTCGAGCCGCTGGCCGTCACCGCTGGGAGCAACTGACATGGACGCGTTCGTCAACCACACCGGCATCGGCGTACCGCTGCGACGCAGCAACGTCGACACCGACCAGATCATCCCGGCCGTCTACCTCAAGCGCGTCACCCGTGACGGCTTCGAGGACGGACTCTTCTCGGCCTGGCGCAACGACCCGTCGTTCGTGCTGAACAACCCGGCGTACGCCGGGGGCTCGGTCCTGGTGGCCGGCCCCGACTTCGGCACCGGGTCCTCGCGCGAGCACGCCGTCTGGGCCCTGCAGAACTACGGGTTCCGCGCCGTCATCTCCTCCCGCTTCGCCGACATCTTCCGCGGCAACTCCGGCAAGGCGGGCCTGCTCGCCGCCCAGGTCGACGAGAAGGTCGTCCAGCGCCTCTGGGACCTGCTCGCCGACCAGCCCGGCGCCGAGATCACCGTCGACCTCGAGTCACGCACCATCCGTGCCGGCGAGGGCGTCGACGCGATCGAGGACTCCTTCGACATCGACGACTACACCCGCTGGCGCCTGCTCGAGGGCCTCGACGACATCGGCATCACGCTCAGCCACGCCGACGACATCACCGCCTACGAGGCCACCCGCCCCTCCTGGAAGCCCGCCACCATCCACGCCTGAGCCGTCGACCCACCCACGTCGGTCGAGGTGTGAGGTGCGCTGCCCCACGTCGGTCGAGGTGCGAAGGCCGCCAGGCCTGAGCCTCGAGACCCCCGCAGGGTCCTGCGGTCTCGAGTGACGTCGTCTCGTCCTAGGTCTTTGGTCGTTCGGGTCAGGCGGCGGTGAGCTGGCGACCTTCTTGCGCCGGGGTTCGGTCGCTATGTCACCGCCCGGCCTGTGCGGTGGTGACTGGGCGACGTCTCTGGGCGTGGGTTGGGTCGCTCTCGCACCGCCGACCTGGCCGCCAGGCGCGCGCGGCCAGCGTGGCGGCGTGAGACCTGCGGCTGTAGAAGGCCCCGGTCCGATGGGTCCTCACTGGGGTTGAAGCCTCGGCTGCGGGGGTCTCGAGGCTCAGGCCTAGCGGCCTTCGCACCTCGACCGACGTGGGGTCTCGAGGCTCAGGCCTAGCGGCCTTCGCACCTCGACCGGCGTGGGGTCTCGCACGTCGACCGACGTGGGCGGCTTCACCCTCACGTGCGTGGTACGGCGTACCCTCGTCAGGCAAAGTCTTGTGCACAAGATACTTTGACGAGAGGACGCAACCATGCCCGACATCACCAGCAACGGCATCAACCTCCACTACACCGACACCGGCGGCGAGGGTCGTCCCGTGGTGCTCATCCACGGGTGGCCGTTGAGCGGCAAGTCCTGGGCCGACCAGGAGGGTGCGCTGGTCGATGCCGGCTACCGTGCGATCGCCTACGACCGCCGGGGTTTCGGCGCCTCGGACAAGACCGAGGGTGGCTACGACTACGACACCATGGCCGCCGACCTCGCGGGTCTGCTCGACGGCCTCGGGCTGGACGACGTGACGCTGGTGGGGTTCTCGATGGGTGGGGGAGAGGTGGCGCGCTACCTCGGCACGTACGGCGCCGGGCGTGTGCGCTCGGCCGTGCTGGCCGCTGCGGTGCCGCCGTACCTGCTCAAGACCGACGACAACCCCGACGGCGGACTGGGCGACGACGACGTGCAGGGCATGATCGACGGCGTCACCTCGGACCGCGAGGGGTTCCTCGACCAGTTCACGACCGACTTCTTCTCGGTCGGTGGCGAGCTCAAGGTGACCGAGGACCAGCGTCAGCAGGCCCTGGCGCTCGAGGCGACCGCGGACGACGCGGCACTCGCTGGGTGCGTCGCGGCGTTCGGGCGCACCGACTTCCGTGGCGACCTCGCCAAGGTCACCGTGCCCACGCTGGTGATCCACGGCTCGGGTGACGCCACCGTGCCGTTCGAGGTCTCCGGAAAGCGCTCAGCTGAGGCGATCTCGGACTCCACGTTGGTGGTCGTCGACGACGCTCCGCACGGTCTCAACGTGTCGCACCGCGACGAGTTCAATACCGCGCTGCTCGACTTCCTGAAGCGCTGAATCGTCCGAAACGGGCTGATTTCCCTCAACTACGGGCAAAAAGCGGCTTTGCTCTCGGCGTGGCGATTGTGACCGAGTCCACGAATGCCTAGCGTGCCTAGGGAAAGTCGAGCACATGCTCGGCATCATCAGGTTCTCTGAAGGGGAAGACAGTGAACAAGTCACAGCTCATCGAGGCGCTGGCAACGCGATACGACGGCAACAAGAAGCAGGCGGCGCACGCCCTCGAGTCCGTCCTGGACACGATCACCCGTGAGGTGGCCAAGGGCGAGAAGGTCGCCATCACCGGGTTCGGCTCGTTCGAGAAGCGCGTGCGCGAGGCCCGGTGGGTCCGCAACCCGCAGACCGGTGCTCGCATCAAGGCCAAGAAGACGTCGGTGCCGAAGTTCACCGCGGGTGCCGACCTCAAGAACGTCGTCTCCGGTGCCAAGAAGCTTCCCAAGCTGACGGTCGCCGCCGCTGGCCCCGCTGCCAAGAAGGCCGCTGCCCCGGCCAAGAAGGCGGCGGCCACCGCCAAGAAGGCAGCCGCTCCGGCCGCCAAGAAGGCCACGAGCACCGCCAAGAAGGCGGCTCCGGCCAAGAAGGCTGCTCCGGCTGCGAAGAAGGCGGCTCCGGCCAAGAAGGCTGCTCCGGCTGCGAAGAAGGCGGCTCCGGCCAAGAAGGCTGCTCCGGCTGCGAAGAAGACGGCTCCGGCCAAGAAGGCTGCTCCGGCTGCCAAGAAGGCGGCTCCGGCCAAGAAGGCTGCCCCGGCTGCCAAGAAGGCGCCGGCCAAGAAGGCCCCCGCCAAGAAGGCGCCGGCCAAGAAGGCCTGACCACCTCGCACGACCATCGACGGGCCGTCCTCCTTCGGGAGGGCGGCCCGTCGGCGTGCTCAGACCAGACCGGTGGCGACAGCCGCCGTGGCCGCGCCGACACCGAGCGCGACCGCGGACCTCAGGTCGTCGAGGTCGTCGACGTCGCGGCGCAACGAGGCCAGCTCACCCTTCACCGCGAGACCGCCCGCGTCGCGGTGGGCCAGGGCCGAGTCGACCCCGAACTCCGGGGCGAACTCGTCGTACGGCGCCGTGTAGAGCGTCGTGCCCGTGCCCTCGGTGTCCGCGACGTACGACGCCCCGCCGGGCACCAGCGCCGCGAGCGCGGCGTCCAGGTCCTCGGGCCGCAGCGCCGGGAGGTCGGCGAGCAGCGCCACCGGCTGCCGGTCGGGCCACCGGCGGGCAGCCTCGGCGGCGGCCTGGCGCAGCGCGTCGTTGAGACCGTCGCCCCCGTCGGGGATGCTGACGCAGCCCAGGGCACCGAGCCGGACCGCGAAGGCGGCGTCGTCGGTGACCGCGAGCACCGCGTGCACGGAGGTGGCCGCCAGGCACGCGGCGGCCGTGTCGAGCGCGAACGCCTCGGCGAGCTCGCGCCGGCGCTCGTCGGGCAACCCCCGCAGTCGCGACTTGCCCCGCGCCGGGGGCTTGACGGGCAGCATGACGACGTACGCGGCCTCCACCCCCGCATCCAACCAGGTCGCTGCCGGTCCGGCGCGTGAGGTCCGAGTAGCCTGCACTGCTGTGAGAGTGCGCAAGCTGCAGCAGAGGCGGGGGTGGGCCTTCACCCTCGGGGCGATCATCCTGCGTCCGACGTTCCTGCTGACCACCAAGCCCGACTGGGTCGGCGGCACCAAGATCCCCGCGACGGGCGGGTGCGTCATCGCGATGAACCACCTCTCCCACGTCGACCCGCTGACCGCGGCGGTGTTCACCCACGACCACGGCCGGCTGCCGCGCTACCTCGCCAAGTCCGGGCTGTTCAAGAACAAGGCGCTCGGCTACTTCATGCGTGCGGCCGGGCAGATCCCCGTCGAGCGCTCGTCCGTGTCGGCCGCCGGGGCCTACGACGCCGCGGTCGAGGCCGTGCGCGCCGGCGAGTGCATCGTGGTCTACCCCGAGGGCACGATCACCCGCGACCCCGACCTGTGGCCGATGACGGGCAAGTCCGGTGCCGCGCGGATCGCGCTGGAGACCGGCTGCCCCGTCATCCCGATCGGGCAGTGGGGTGCGCAGGAGCTGCTCGCGCCGTACGCCAAGAGGCCCGACCTCTTCCCCCGCAAGACGATCCACATCGTCGTCGGCGACCCGGTCGACCTCTCGGACCTGGCCGACCAGCCGCGCACCGCTGCGGTCCTGGCCGAGGCCACCGATCGGATCATGGCTGCCATCACGACCATCGTCGAGGGCATCCGTGGCGAGACGGCACCCGCCGAGCGCTTCGACCCGCGCCAGGCCGGGATCGCCGAGATCGGCAACCCCCACCACGACAAGCGGCACGACAAGCGGCACGACAAGCGGCACGACAAGGGCCAGGGGAGGGAGGCCGGATGACGGGCAAGGTCGCCGTCCTCAGCGCCGGCTCGTGGGGCACCGCGTTCTCGATGGTCCTCGCCGACGCCGGCAACGACGTCACGCTCTGGGCCCGCCGCGCGGAGGTCGCCACCGCGATCAACGAGGAGCGCGAGAACCCCGACTACCTGCCCGGGATCCAGCTCCCCCCGGCCGTCGGGGCGACCGACGACGTCGAGAAGGCCCTGCACGGCGCCGACGTCGTGGTGCTCGCGACCCCGTCGCAGTCCCTGCGCGACAACCTCACCGACTGGGCGCCGTACGTCGAGCCGGGCGCGGTCTTCGTGTCGCTGATGAAGGGCGTCGAGCTCGGCTCGCTCAACCGGATGAGCGAGGTGATCCACCAGGTCACCGGCGCCGGTCCCGAGCGCATCGCCGTGGTCAGCGGCCCCAACCTGGCCAAGGAGATCGCGCGCCGCGAGCCCGCCGCCTCGGTGGTCGCCTGCGAGGACGAGGCCGTCGCCAAGCTGCTGCAGGACCGACTCCACTCGCCCGCCTTCCGTCCCTACTCCAGCGTCGACGTGCTCGGCTGCGAGCTGGGCGGCGCCTACAAGAACGTCGTCGGCCTCGCCGTCGGCATGGCCGTCGGGCTCGGCTTCGGCGACAACACCACCGCCTCCCTCATCACCCGCGGCCTCGCCGAGACCGCCCGGCTCGCCATGAAGCTCGGCGCCAACCCCCTGACCCTGATGGGCCTCGCGGGTCTCGGCGACCTGGTCGCGACCTGCTCCTCGCCCCTCTCGCGCAACCGCACGTTCGGCGAGAACCTCGGCCGCGGCCTGACGGCCGAGGAGATCTACGCCTCCACGCGCCAGGTCGCCGAGGGGGCCAAGTCGTGCGCCAGCCTGCGCGCGCTGGCCGAGCAGTCGGGCTGCGACGCCCCCGTGGCGACGTACGTCGACGACGTGGTCGCCGGGCGGATGACGGCCCCGCAGATGATGGACGCCATCCTGGCCCGGGGCACGAAGTCCGAGATCGGGTGATCGCGCACTCACGTCGGCTGAGGTGCGAGCGCAGCGAGCCTCGAAGCCAGGTGCTCAAGACGCCCCGGTATGCCGCCTGCGGTGGCTTCGAGGCTCGTCGCTGGGGCTCCTCGCACCTCAGCCGGCGTTGGTGAGGGTGTCGAGCGCCGTGACGAGGTCGGTCCAGAGGTCCTCGACGTCCTCGATCCCCACCGACATCCGCACCAGGCCGACCGGGATCGACGGCGACTCCGACTTCCAGCGGCGCCGGCGCTCGAAGGTCGACTCGACGCCGCCGAGCGAGGTGGCGTGCACCCACAGCTTGGTCTTGCGCACGAGCAGGTCGGCGGCGAGCTCACCCTCGGCGAGCACGATCGCGACGATGCCGCCGAAGCCGGGGTAGCGGACCTCGGCGATCGCCGGGTGTGCCTCCAGCCGCGGCAGCAGGGCCTGGGCGTTGGCCTGGGCGCGCTCGACGCGCAGGTGGAGCGTGCGCAGGCCGCGCAGGGCGAGCCAGGCCTCGAGCGTGCCGGGGGTGTTGCCGGTCAGCGAGCGGCGTCCGAGCAGCACCGCGTGCAGCTCGTCGTCGGCGGTGACCAGCGCCCCGAGCAGGGCGTCGCTGTGACCGGCGATGTACTTGGTGGCGGAGTGGACGACGATGTCGGCGCCCAGGGTCAGCGGCTGCTGCAGCAGGGGAGTGGCGAAGGTGTTGTCGACGACGACGACCGCGCCGGCCTCGTGGGCGGCCGCCACGATCGCCGGGATGTCGGCCACCTCGAGCGCCGGGTTGGTCGGCGACTCGATCCACACCAGCGCGGCGTCCTGACAGGCGGCCACGACCGCCGCGGTGTCCTCGATGTCGACGAGCTCGCTGGTGATCCGGCCCCGCGACTCGAGGTCGGCGACCGCCATCAGGCTGCCCTGGTAGGAGTGGCGGGGCAGCACCACCTTGGCGCCGAGGCCGACGAGGTCGAGCACGGTGAGCACCGCGGCCATCCCGGTCGAGAACGCCAGGCAGCGCCCACCCTCGAGCGCACCGAGGGTGTCCTCGAACGCCGTCCAGGTGGGGTTGGCGTAGCGGCCGTACTCGAGGTCGCCGGCGGCGACGTACGTCGAGGCCATCGTGATCGGCACGTTGAGCGGCTGGTCGGGGTCGTGTGGCGGGCGACCGGCGGTCACGGCCACCGTCGCGGGAGTCAGGCCGGGCTCGTCGGACATGCTCACGAGGATAGGGTCGGGCGCGTGACCGGCACCCCCAGGCCCCGCGTCGCCGTCGTCTTCGGCGGCCGTTCCAGCGAGCACGCGATCTCGTGCGTCACCGCCGGCAGCGTGCTCGCCGCCATCGACGGCGACCGCTACGACGTCGTCCCGATCGGCATCGCCACCGACGGGCGGTGGGTCCTGGAGTCCGGCGACCCCGAGCGCCTGCGCCTCGACGGCGCGGGTGCGCTGCCGAGCGTCGATGGAGACCGCTCCCCGGTGGCGCTGGCCCGGGTCGAGCACGGCACCGACCTGGTCGTCTCCGCGCCCTCGCGGCCCCCCGAGACCCTCGGCGAGGTCGACGTCGTCTTCCCCGTGCTGCACGGGCCGTGGGGCGAGGACGGCACCATCCAGGGCATGCTCGAGATGGCCGGCGTGCGCTACGTCGGCGCCGGGGTCCTGGCCTCTGCGGTGAGCATGGACAAGGCCTACATGAAGGTCGTGCTCGCCGCCGCCGGACTGCCGGTGCTGCCCAGCATCACCGTGTCCACGCGGGCGTGGGCCGCCGACCCCGACGACGTACGACGCCGCGCCGACGAGATCGGCTACCCGCTCTTCGTCAAGCCCGCCCGCGGTGGCTCCAGCATCGGCATCTCCAAGGTGCGTGACGCGGCAGGCCTCGACGCCGGCCTGGCCCTCGCCTTCGAGCACGACCCCAAGGCCCTGCTGGAGGTGTCGGCCGAGGGCGCCCGCGAGGTCGAGTGCGGCGTGCTGCAGGCCCTCGACGGCAGCGCCGAGACCAGCGTGCCCGCCGAGATCCGGATCACCGGCGACCACGAGTTCTACGACTTCGACGCCAAGTACCTCCCCCAGGAGGCCACCGCGCTCGACGTGCCCGCGGTCCTGCCCGACGGCGTCGAGGCCGAGATGCGCGAGCTGGCCGTGCAGGCCTTCGAGGCGGTCGGGGGCGAGGGCCTGGCCCGGGTCGACTTCTTCGTGATGCCCGACGGCTCCCTGGTCGTCAACGAGATCAACACGATGCCGGGCTTCACTCCGCTGTCGATGTACCCCCAGATGTGGGCGGCCACCGGCGTCGACTACCCGACGCTGGTCGACCGACTGCTGCAGCTCGCGCTGCAGCGCGGGACCGGCCTGCGCTGATCTGACCGCGCTGATCGGCTCCGGGCCGGACGGCTCAGCCGTCGCAGCGCTGCTCTTGCCTGAGGTGCTTGCCGACGATCGGGGCGAGCGTCGCCAGGACAGCGGCGGTCGTGTCGTCGCCGAGGTTGCGGGCGGAGGGACGCAGGTCGGCGGGTACGACGACCTCGACCACCGGGCGGAACCCGGCCGCGGCCAGCCGCAGGTCGACGCTGCGGTCGTTGTCGGAGCCGTCGGGGATGTACCAGCCGATCCCGTTGACCTCGTCGCAGCGCGACGTCTGGTCGAAGCCGTCGGGCACCGGCACGCCGCAGGTCACGACGATCGCGGGATCGCCGTACGCCGCCCCGAGCGCGTCGTCGGGCCGCACGTCGACGCGGTCCTGGTCGGCGAGCGAGTCGGGCAGGTCGTCGACGAACGCCTGGCAGGCGGCGCGGTCGGTGGCGCTGAGGTCGTAGGACCTGATCTCGACCGGGCGGCGTACCCACCAGACGACGACCACGGCGCCCACCACCAGGACCAGGGCGAGCACGCAGAAGCCCCAGGCCCGTCGGGACCTGGGGCGTCGGAGGCGCGGGACGTTCAGATGTGCACGACCGGGCACGTGAGCGTCCGGGTGATGCCGTCGAGGCTCTGGACCTTCGACACGACGAGCTTGCCGAGCTCGTCGACGTTGCGGGCCTCGGCGCGCACGATCACGTCGTAGGGACCCGTCACGTCCTCGGCGAGGGTGACGCCCTTGACCTGGGCGATGGCCTTGGCCACGTCGGCGGCCTTGCCGACGTCGGTCTGGATCAGGATGTAGGCCTGGACGACCATGCGTGCGCTCCTTTGCGACGGCGAACCCGTGGAGTTCGGTTCGGCGCCCAACCTATCGCGGTCCGCAGCCCTGTCGATAGCCGCCTGGACCTGGCCGTCTGGTGGGATGGACGCATGGCCCCGCCCCCGCCGCCGGCACCCGACGCCACCCTGTCCGACGTGGGCGAGTTCGGGCTGATCTCCGAGCTCGTGGCCCTGTTCCCGCAGGGCGAGCACGTGCTGGTCGGACCCGGCGACGACGCCGCGGTGCTCCGCGTGCGTGCGGGCCACGTCGTGGTGTCGACCGACTTGATGGTCGAGGGACGCCACTTCCGCCGCGACTGGGCCACCGCCGAGGACGTCGGGCACCGCGCCGCCGCCCAGAACCTCTCCGACCTCAACGCCATGGGCGGGCGTGCGCACTCGCTGACCGTCGGGCTCGCCGCGCCGGCCGACCTGCCGGCCGCCTGGGCGATCGACTTCGCGCGCGGGTTCGCCGCCGAGTGCGCCCTGGTCGGTGCCTCGGTCGTCGGGGGCGACCTCACCCGCGCCTCCGAGGTCGTCATCGCCGTGACCGTGATCGGGGCCTGCACGCAGGCGCCCGTGCTCCGCTCGGGCGCGGTGCCCGGGCAGCTGCTCGCGCTGTGCGGGCGGCAGGGATGGGCCGCCGGTGGCCTGGCCGTCCTCGGGCGGGGCTTCCGCTCCCCGCGCGCGCTGGTCGACGCCTACCGACGCCCCGCCCCGCTGTACGACGCCGGGCGCGCCGCCGCCGAGGCCGGCGCGACCGCGATGATCGACATCTCCGACGGCCTGCTGGCCGAGGCCGGCCACCTCGCCGCCGACTCCGGGGTCGCCATCGACGTACGCTCGGCCGCCTTCGAGCTGCCCGAGCCGCTTCAGGCGGTGGGGGCCGCCCTGGGCGTCGACCCGCTGTCGCTGGTGCTGGGGGGCGGTGACGACCACGCCCTGCTCGCGACCTTCGACCCGGGCTCGCCGCCCGAGGGCTGGGTCGTCGTGGGGGAGGTGCTGGCGCCCGGGGACGGTGGCCCGGGCGCGGTCACCGTCGACGGGGCGGCGTACGAGGGTGCGACGGGGTGGACGCACTTCTGAGGTGGGTCGACGCCGCTTGGTGACCCGGTGGGAGATTCACCACCTCAGTGGTGAAACTCCCGCCTCTGGCACGAAGTTTCGTCGTAGGGGAAGAAGATTCACCACTACAGCGGTGAATTTCCCAACGGGTACGACACCCCGAAAACGAGAAGGACCGCCGCCCGAGGGCGACGGTCCTCTCGAAGGAAGAGTCCGCGCGTCAGCGCGAGACCTTGCCGGCCTTGAGGCAGCCGGTGCACACGTTGAGGCGCTTGGGGGTGCCGTTGACCGTGGCACGCACCCGCTGGATGTTGGGGTCGAAGCGGCGCTTGGTGATCTTGCGCGACCACGGCCGGTTGTTGCCGAAGCTGGGCTTCTTGGCGCAGATGTCGCAGACGGCAGCCACGGGACACTCCTGGATCGTTGACGTTCAGAGAAGGCGGGCCCGGTGGTCCGGGCAACCGGAGAATCGTATCCGACCCGGCACGTGGGTCGAAATTCCCGGCGCCTGGCCCGATGGGTAACGTCCCCCAGCATGGAGGAGGCACCGGCAAGCGACCGCATCGAGCTCGCCGTCGTGCTCCGCTTCGTCGACATCGCCGTCGACGCGCTGGCCGAGGCGCGTGAGGAGATCGACGCGCTCAACGTCTACCCGGTGCCCGACGGCGACACCGGCACCAACATGTACCTCACCGTCTCGGCCGCCCGCGACGCCGTGCGCCAGGCCACGGGCGGCGACCCGGGAGCCGACCGGTCCGACGCGCTGGCGGCCTTCGCCCGGGGCGCGCTCCTCGGGGCGCGGGGCAACTCCGGGGTGATCCTCAGCGAGATGCTGGGCGCCATCGCGCGGCGGGTCGCCCGCTCCACGCCGGCCGACCGCAACGCCGAGGTGATGGCCCAGGCGCTGCACGAGGCGACCGAGGCCAGCTACCGCGCGGTGGGGGAGCCGGTCGAGGGCACGATGCTCACCGTGGCGCGCGCCGCCTCCGAGGCGGCTCGTGCCCGGGCGGCCGGTGACTCGGCCCGGGCCCGCGACGTCTTCACCTCGGCCGCCCAGGCCGCCCGCGAGGCACTGGCCCGCACCCCCGAGCAGCTCGACGTGCTGCGCCGCGCCGGGGTCGTCGACGCCGGAGGCCGCGGCATCAGCGTCATCCTCGACGCCGCCGAGAGGGTCCTCACCGGACGCCGTCCGGTCGCGGTCAGCCGGTCGGTGGTGCCGGTGCGCCACGCCGACCTGCTCGCCCCGCACGACGACCTCGGACCCGAGGGCCCGTCGTACGAGGTCATGTACCTCCTCGACGCCACCGACGACGCGGTCCCGCCGCTGCGGGCCCGGCTCGCCGCCCTCGGCGACTCGCTGGTCGTCGTCGGCGGCGAGGGGCTGTGGAACGTCCACGTGCACGTCGACGACGTCGGCGCCGCCATCGAGGCCGGGATCGAGGCCGGTCGACCCCATCGGGTCCGGGTGACCCACTTCGCCGAGCAGGCGGCCGACAGGGCTGCCGAGCAGTCCGGGCGTCGTACGACGAGCGCCCCGAGCCCCGCCAGGACCGGCCGCCGGGTGGTCGCGGTCGCCGCCGGGCCCGGCCTGCAGTCGTTGTTCGAGGACGCCGGTGCGGTCGTCGTGCGCGGCGGGTCCGGCAACCGTCCCTCGACCGGCCAGGTGCTCGACGCGATCGTGGGGTCGGGGGCCGCCGAGGTCGTCGTGCTGCCCAACGACGCCGACTCGGTGCGCGTCGCGCGGATCGCCGCCAGCACCGCCGAGGCCGACCACGGGCTGCGGGTCGCCGTCGTGGCCACCCAGGCGCAGGTGCAGGGCCTGGCCGCGATGGCCGTGCACGAGCCCGGTCGCAGCTTCGACCAGGACGTCCTGGAGATGACGGCGACCGCGCGCCACGCCCGCCACGGGGCGGTGACCCTGGCCGCCCGCAAAGCCCTGACGATGGCCGGCTGGTGCGAGCCCGGTGACGTGCTCGGCATCATCGAGGGCGACTTCGTCGAGATCGGCGACGACCTCTACACGGTGGCGACCGCGATCCTCGGTCGGCTGGTCTCGGGCGGCGGCGAGCTGGTCACGCTGGTCGCGGGCGACGGCTCGGGCGACCTCGCTGGGCGGGCCGCGGCGTGGCTCGACGAGCGGCACCCGACGGTCGACGTGGTGGTCTACGACGGCGGCCAGGCCCGCTACCCGCTGCTGCTGTCGGTGGAGTGAGGCAGGGTTGGCGCCATGATCTCCCTCGACTCGCCGGTGACGACGGTCCTGGGCGAGTCCAAGAAGGCCAAGGGCTTCACCGACGGGCTCGGCCTGCGGACCGTCGGCGACCTGCTCCACCACTTCCCGCGCCGCTACCTCGAGACCGGCAAGCTCACCAAGGTCGGCGACCTCCAGCCCGGGCAGATGCTCGCCGTCATCGGCGAGATCGAGAAGAGCGAGGTCAAGACCCACCAGGACCGGCGTACCGGCAAGCCGGCGGCGCGGGTCGAGACCTGGGTGCGCACCGACGGCCCCCGCCTGCAGATCACCTTCTTCGCCCGCCACCCGGGGTCGGCCAAGTGGCGCGCCGACCGGCTCGGCCCGGGCACCACGGGCCTGTTCCTGGGCCAGGCCAAGCTGTTCAACAACCAGTGGCAGCTCACCCACCCCAAGTTCGTCCTCTTCGGCGCCGCAGGCGAGGCGGGGGGCAACGACGACGACATCGCGACCGTCGAGGCGATCGGCGACCTCTACCCGATTTACCCCCTCACCAAGGGCCTCGAGTCGTGGGACGTCGCCCGCGTGGTCACCTTCGCCCGCTCCGTGGTCGACTCCCTGCCTGACCTGATCCCCGCCTCGGTCCGCGACCACTACGACGTCGTCGACGCCGACACCGCCCTGGGCTGGGTGCACGCCCCCGAGGACCGCACCCACGTACGCCGTGCCCACCGCCACTACCGGTTCGAGGAGGCCCTGGTCACCCAGCTGGTGCTCGCCAAGCGTCGTCGCGCCGTCCGCGAGGTCGGCGCCCAGGCGCGCGACGGGGGCGACGGTGCACTGCTGACCGCGTTCGACGCGCGGCTGCCGTTCGAGCTCACCGCCGGGCAGCGCGAGGTGGGGGAGCAGCTCGAGGCCGACCTGGCCCGGCCCCACCCGATGAACCGGCTGCTGCAGGGCGAGGTCGGCTCCGGCAAGACCCTGGTGGCGCTGCGGGCGATGCTGCGGGTCGTCGACTCCGGCGGCCAGGCTGCCCTCCTGGCCCCGACCGAGGTGCTCGCCCAGCAGCATCACCGCTCGATCACGGCGATGCTCGGTGACCTCGCCGGCGGCGGGCTGATCGGCGGCACGACCGTCGAGCTGCTCACCGGCTCGATGACCAAGGCCCAGCGCACCGGCCCGATGTCGCGTCTCGGCAGCGGCGAGGCCGGCATCGTCATCGGCACCCACGCGCTGCTCGAGGACAAGGTCCAGTTCGCCGACCTCGGGCTCGTGGTCGTCGACGAGCAGCACCGCTTCGGCGTCGAGCAGCGCGCCGCGCTCACCGACAAGGCCGGCACCCCGCCCCACGTGCTCGTGATGACCGCGACGCCGATCCCGCGCACCGTCGCGATGACCGTGTTCGGCGACCTCGAGGTCTCGACCCTGCGCGAGCTGCCCGCCGGGCGCGCCGAGATCCAGACCAACGTGGTCAACCTCGTCGACCACCCCGGGTGGATCAGCCGGGTCTGGGAGCGGGTGCGCGAGGAGGTCGACAAGGGCCACCAGGTCTACGTCGTCTGCCCCCGCATCTCCGGTGACGAGCTCGAGGGCAACCAGACCGACCTGCCCGAGGTCGACGAGGACGGCCAGCTCGTGCCCCCCACGGGCGTGGCCCCGCCGCTCGCCGCGGTCGAGCAGGTCGTCACCGAGCTCGCCGACGGCCACCTCGCGGGCCTGCGGCTCGCGGTCATGCACGGTCGACTGCCCGCCGACGTCAAGGACGCCACCATGCGCGCCTTCAGTGCGGGCCAGGTCGACGTGCTCGTCTCGACCACCGTCATCGAGGTCGGCCTCGACGTCCCCAACGCGACCGCGATCGTGCTCCTCGACGCCGACCGGTTCGGCGTCTCCCAGCTCCACCAGCTGCGCGGCCGCGTCGGCCGCGGCGGACTGCCCGGGCTCTGCCTGCTCGTGTCCTCCGCCGAGTGGCTCTCACCCGCCCGCGAGCGTCTCGACGCCGTCGCGCGCACCACCGACGGCTTCGAGCTGAGCCGCGTCGACCTCGAGCAGCGCCGCGAGGGCGACGTGCTCGGCGGGTCGCAGTCCGGCCGGCGCTCCACCCTGCAGAACCTCCGCGTGCTCCGCGACGAGCAGACCATCGTCGAGGCGCGGGAGGCCGCCGAGTCGCTGCTCGAGTCCGATCCGTCGCTGGCGACGGCCCCGCTCCTCGCGGCCGCCGTCGCCGACCTCGAGGCCACCGCCAACGCCGACTTCATCGAGAAGTCGTGACCGCGCAGGTCGCGCTGCCCTCGCGGCGCCCTCACCACTGACCCCGCCGGCCACACCCCCCACCCCACTCGCCAGGAAGGCCGCCGTCACCGGCGTCGTACCCCCGACGGGCCGGTCGCCGGGCGCTAGGGTCCTCGGGTGCTGGGACAGCTGGGCCGCTGGGTGCACCGCCGGCGCCGGATCGTGCTCGTGGTGTGGGCACTGCTCGTCGTCGCAGGGGCCGTGCTCGGCGGGTCGGTCTTCGACCGCGCCGAGGACGTCGGCCAGCGCGCCGGGGCCGAGTCCACCACGGTCGAGCGACGCCTCGACGCCCTCGATGCCCTCGACGCCGAGGGTGAGCAGGTCGTGGTCCTGCTCGCCGGGACCGATCCGCTCGAGGCCGCCACCAGCGAGGCGGCGAGCCAGGCGGTCTACGCGGTGCGGGAGCTGCCGGGCGTGGTCGACCTGCGCGACCCGTGGACGACCAGCGCCTACGAGCTCGTCGCCGAGGACCGCAGCAGCGCGGTGGTGGAGGTCGACCTGGACCCCGCCCTGAGCGACGACCAGGCCGCGGCGCTGGCCGACGACATCGCCGAGGCCCTGCGCGAGACCCCGTTCCCCGACGTCGCGCTCGGCGGCGACCTGCTCGCCGAGCGCACCTTCACCGACCAGGCGGTGCAGGACGCCGCCCGGGGCGAGGGCGTCGCGCTGGTGGTCCTGCTGGTCCTGCTGGGGGTGGCCCTGGGCGGTGTCGCCGCCGGGGCGGTCCCGGTCGTGGCGGCGCTGGGCTCGGTCGCGGTCTCCCTGCTGGCGTTGTCCGGGGTGGCCGGGATCGCCCCGGTCAGCGACTTCGCGGTCAACGTCGTCACCGTCCTCGGCCTCGGGCTGTGCGTCGACTACAGCTTGCTGGTGCTGGCCCGCTTCCGCGAGGAGCGGGCAGCCGCCGGACGTCGGCCCGACCTCGAGGCCGTCCTGGGCACGACCCTGGCCACGGCCGGGCGCACGGTGCTCCTCTCCGGGGTCACGGTCGGCTCGTCGCTCGCGGCGCTGCTGCTGCTCCGCGACCCGCTGCTCACCGGGATGGCCGTGGGCGGGCTGGTCGCGGTGGCTGTCGTGACCGCCGCCGGCCTCACACTGGCGCCAGCGCTGCTCGCGGTGGGTCACCGTCGGATCCCGGTCGCCGGCCGCGGTGCGCTGGGCCGCGTGGCCCGACCGCCCGAACGGTCGCTCCTCGCGCGGCTCGCCCGCCTGGCCCAGGCCCGGCCGTGGCCGGTACTGGTCGTCTCGGCCGGCCTGCTCGTCGCCCTGGCCGTGCCGCTGCTCGGCCTCCAGCTGGGGGCCTCCGACGCCCGGTCGCTGCCGCCGGGCAGCCAGGCGCGGCAGGTCGTCGAGGTCGTCGAGCGCGACTACCCCGACGTGGCCACCGCCCCGATCGACGTCCTGGTCGACGCCCCGGCCGGTGACCCCCGGTTGACCCGCGTGGTCGACCGCACCACCGCGTCGGCCGACGTCGAGGACGTCGTCCTGCGCGACGGCCTGCCCGACGGGTCCAGCCGGCTCACGGTCACGCCGCACGGCACCACCAGCGGTCCGGCGGCGCAACGCGTGGTGGCCGACGTACGCGCGCTCGACGGCGAGGTCCGGGTCCAGGTCGGGGGACCCGCGGCCGAGCTCGTCGACGCCCGCGCGGCCCTGGGCGACCGGGTGCCGCTGGCCGTCGTCGTGGTCGTGCTGGTCGCCGGGCTCCTGCTGCTGCGGCTCACCGGGTCCGCGGTCGTCGCGGTCAAGACGCTGCTGCTCAACCTGCTGTCGCTGGCGGCCACGCTCGGGGTCGTCACGCTCGTCTTCCAGCACGGCTGGGGCGGGCCGCTCCTCGGGGGGACGGCCACCGGCACCCTCGACCTCACCACCCCCGCGCTGTTGTTCATGTTCGCCTTCGGGTTGTCGATGGACTACCACCTCTTCCTGGTCGCGCGGATCAAGGAGGAGTGGGACTCCCCACGGCCGGCGCGGCGCGGACAGTCCCTGCCGGCGCCCGGCACCCGGGCCGCCAACGACCGGGCGGTCCTCGCCGGCATCACGGCCTCGGGGCCGGTGGTGACCCTGGCTGCCCTGGCCATCGCCGTGGTCTTCGTCGGCTTCGCGGCGGGGGAGCTCGTGGCGGTCAAGGAGGTCGGGGTCGGGATGACCGTCGCGATCCTCCTCGACGTCACCGTCGTCCGCGGGCTGCTGCTGCCCGCGACGATGACCCTCCTCGGCGAGCGCAACTGGTGGCGCCCGGCGTGGTCCCGCCCGCCCGCGGACCGTCCCGGCGCCCTCCCCGGGTAGCCCCGACCCTCGGACCGCACACGCCTCGGTGACCGGCCGACCTACGATGCCGCCATGGCGGATCACGAGATCGAGTGGCAGGGCAGGCCGTCCGTCCCTGGGGTCGCGGGCGTCCCGGCACGCATCGACGGCCGCTTGGTCGACAAGTCGTGAGGTCTTCGTGGGGCCCGTGCGGGCCGGAGCAGGAATCCCCGGGTACCCGGGTACTCCTGCACTTCTGGGGCGTTGCAACGGGCCAGAAGTGCAGGAATCGCCGGGTACCCGGGGATTCATGCCACCTCTCCAACCCCACCCACCCCAGGAGACGCACCCGATGACACGCATCATCGCCGGCCAGGCCAAGGGGCGTCGGCTCCGCACGCCGCCGGGTGGGCACACCCGGCCCACGACCGACCGGGTCCGCGAGGCGCTGTTCAGCGCCGTCGAGTCCTGGTGCGGGTCGCTGCAGGGCCTGCGGGTCCTCGACCTGTACGCCGGCAGCGGTGCCGTCGGCCTGGAGGCCTGGTCGCGGGGCGCCGAGGCGGTGACGTTCGTCGAGTCCGACAAGGCGACCGCGGCCCTCGTGGCGACCAACGCACGCGACCTCGGGTTCGCCGCGGCCGACGTACGCGCGGCGCGGGTGGTCACCGTCCTGGCCGCCCCGCCGGCGGCGCCGTACGACGTGGTCTTCAGCGACCCGCCCTACCCGCTGTCCGAGACCGACCTGGCCGACGACCTGCAGCGGCTGGCCGCCGGCTGGCTGGCCCCCGACGCGCTGGTGGTGGTCGAGCGGTCCCGCCGCAGCCCCGAGCCGACCTGGCCGGCGGCCATCACGGGTGACCGCGACAAGCGCTACGGCGAGACCACGCTTTGGTACGGTCACGCCCCGTGAGCCCGACATGAGCAGAGCCGTCTGTCCCGGGTCCTTCGACCCCGTCACGCACGGCCACCTCGACATCATCGGCCGGGCCGCGCTGCTGTTCGACGAGGTCGTGGTCGCGATCGGGGTCAACCCGTCCAAGAGCCGGCTCTTCGGACCCGAGGAGCGGGTGGACATGCTGACCCGCGCGGTCCGCGACCTCCCCAACGTGCGCGTCGAGGGCTTCACCGGCCTGGTCACCGACTTCTGCGTCGAGCACGACGTGCAGGCGATCGTGAAGGGGCTGCGCTCCTCGAGCGACTTCGACTACGAGCTGCCGATGGCCCACATGAACTCCGCGCTCACCGGGGTCCAGACCGTCTTCGTCCCCACCGCGACGGGCCAGTCGTTCGTCTCCTCCAGCCTGGTCAAGGAGGTCGCGTCCTTCGGTGGCGACGTGGCGCAGTTCGTCCCCGACTTCGTGCTGGAGGCGCTCACGCAGCGGCTCGCCGAGCGTGGGTGAGTCGGGACGTCATCCGGACCGGTGGCAGCAGGCGCCACGACGTATGACGCCCGTATGACGCCCGCACGACGCCCGTACGACGCCCGGCCGGCCGGTCCGGAGCGCTCGATTACCCAGGTCAGCGCGGGGACAGTACGATTCCCTAGTTCTGTCAGTGCCCGGACCCGGAAGTGATCTCCTGAACAGCCTGGACCCGAGAGCGCCGCTCGTGCTCGACACTCGCGAGCTCGGCCGCCGCCCGGGGTCCCAGCGTGAGGTGACGCTAACGGTGCCGGCTCCGGCAGAGCTGGGCATCGACATCCTCTCTGTCCCCGAAGGCTCGCCGGTCACGTTCGACCTGCGGCTGGAGGCGGTCATGGAAGGGGTGCTGGTCACGGGTACGGCGCGAGCCGGGCTCGACGGCGAGTGCGCACGGTGCCTGGATCCGATCGTCGACGACCTCGAGGTGACGTTCCAGGAGCTGTTCCTCTACGACGACGACAAGCACCACGACAAGGCCGGCCAGCACGAGGCCAGCGATGATGACGAGGTCAGCACGCTCGAGGACGACCTGCTCGATCTCGAACCCCTGCTGCGGGACGCGGTGGTGCTCGCACTACCGTTCCAGCCGCTGTGTCAGGACGACTGTCCGGGCCTGTGCACCGAATGTGGTGCCTCGCTCAAGCAGGACCCCGACCACACGCACGACGATCCGATCGACCCGAGGTGGGCTGCGCTCACCACACTTGACGGGCTCGACGGGCTCGACACCCAGACCGACCTGAACACCTAGGAGAATCCAGTGGCTGTCCCGAAGCGGAAGATGTCGCGGAGCAACACCCGCCACCGTCGCTCGCAGTGGAAGGCCGTCGCGCCGACCCTGGTGACCTGCGCCAACCCGGCCTGCGACGCCAAGCACCTCCCGCACCGTGCGTGCGGCACGTGCGGTCAGTACGGCGCCCGTACGGCCCGCCGCCAGGTCCTCTGACCTGCCTGCAGAACCGATCAGCAACTACGGCACGCTGCGCGAGGCGCTCGGGAATCCCACGCTGGATCCCGAGCTCCTCGAGCTTGCCCTGACGCACCGCTCGTTCGCCTACGAGAACGGCGGGCTGCCGACCAACGAGCGCCTGGAGTTCCTCGGCGACTCGGTGCTCGGCGTCGTGGTGACCGAGACGCTCTACACGCTGCACCCCGACCTGTCCGAGGGACGGCTCGCCAAGCTCCGCGCGGCGGTCGTCAACGCCCGGGCCCTCGCCGTCGTCGCGGTGCGGATCGGGCTCGGCGACCACGTCAAGCTCGGACGCGGCGAGGAGGCCACGGGCGGCCGGCACAAGGCCTCCATCCTCTCCGACACAGTCGAGGCCGTGATCGGGGCGGTCCACCTCAGCGGCGGCATCACCGTCGCCGCCGAGGTCGTGCACCTGCTCTTCGACCCCCTCATCCACGAGGCCTCCGCCATGGGCGCGGGCCTCGACTGGAAGACCTCCCTGCAGGAGCTCTCCGCCGAGCACGGCCTCGGCGTCCCCGACTACGTCATCACCGACGAGGGTCCCGACCACATGAAGACCTTCCACGCGCAGGTCCGGGTCGCCGACCGTCTCTACGGCAACGGTGTCGGTCGTTCCAAGAAGGAGGCCGAGCAGGCCGCGGCCGAGACGGCGTACGGCGAGATCGTGGCCGCGCTCGAGGTCACCGCCTCCGAGACCGCCGCTGCCGAGGCCGTCACCGCGGCCACCGCCCGGGCCGCCGACCCGGCCCAGCCCCCCGGCTGACCGACCGCCGTGCCCGAGCTGCCCGAGGTCGAGGTCGTGCGCGCCGGGCTGGCGCGCCACGTGCTCGGCTCGACCGTCACCCGGGTCGACGTGCTGCACCCACGCCCGGTGCGCCGTGACCTGCACGGACCCGAGGGCTTCGCCGCCGCCCTCACCGGGCGCCGCCTGGTCGATGCCCGTCGGCGCGGCAAGTACCTCTGGCTGCCGCTCGACAACGGCGACGCGCTGCTCGGCCACCTCGGCATGAGTGGCCAGCTCCTCGTCCAGCCCAAGGGCGCCCCCGACGGACGGCACCTGCGGGTGCGCCTGGTGCTGTCGGGCGCCGACGAGGACCGCGACATCCACTTCGTCGACCAGCGCATGTTCGGCGGGCTGTCGATCAGCGCCGGTGGTGCCGACCTGCCGCCCGAGATCGCCCACATCGCCCGCGACCCGCTCGACCCCGAGTTCGACGACGACCTGTTCGTCGCCCGGGTGCGCAAGCGCAGCTCCGGGGTCAAGCGGCTGCTGCTCGACCAGGGCCTGATCTCCGGCGTCGGCAACATCTACGCCGACGAGGCCCTCTGGCGCGCCCGGCTCCACGGCGAGCGGCCCGGCGACCGGCTGACGGGTCCGCAGGTGCGCGACCTCCTCGCCCACGCCCGCGAGGTCATGGGCGAGGCACTCGGCCAGGGCGGCACCTCCTTCGACGCGCTCTACGTCAACGTCAACGGGGAGTCCGGCTACTTCGACCGCTCCCTGCACGCCTACGGACGCCAGGACGAGCCCTGCGACCGGTGCGGCACCCCGATCAGGCGGGTGGCGTTCATGAACCGCTCGTCCTACTTCTGCCCGTCGTGCCAGCCGGTGCCGCGTCGCCGGCGTACGACGGTGGCGCGCGTGGCTGAGTGAGGGCCTGGTCTGCTCGGGACCGTGGCCCGGTCGTGCTGTCGCTGCGGTGGTCTCGACGCGCTCGTACGACCTCGTTCCTCGGTCGTGTCGCTTGCTCGACCTGCACCTGCGACGGCAGTCCCGCGACTTCGTCGCGGGACTGCCTGCAGGTTTGACCCTCGCCTTTCGGGGTGGGACTCTGGTAGACGGTCCCGCTGCTCCCATTCGCCCGGACCGTCTCTTCTCACCGGAAGGCTCTCTCCATGGCCAAGGCGCTGCTCGGCTACGTGCACAGCGACCTGCGAGACCCCCGCGCCGACGCCGACAACGCGCGTCTGCGCAAGCGGGTGGCAGAGCTCGAGTCCCTCGTCCTGCGACTCTCGGAGGAGAACGACCGGCTGGTGGCCGCCCGGGCCGCCGAGCTCGTCGACTCCGTGCCGATGCCGCAGATGCAGCCCGCCTGACCCGCGCCGGCATCCTGCTCCCGTGAGCGGCCTCGTCGAGGCCGTCGTGCCCCGGCGCCTCGGTACGTCGTACCGCTGGCTGCTCGCCTCGTCCTGGACCTCCAACGTCGGCGACGGCATCGCCCTCGCCGCCGGCCCGCTGCTCGTCGCCTCCCAGACCGACGAGCCGTTCCTCGTGGCCCTGGCCGCGCTCGCCGTGTGGGCGCCCCCGCTGCTGTTCGGCCTGTACGCCGGGGTCCTCACCGACCGGGTCGACCGCCGCCTCATCGTCGTCTGCGTCGACCTGGTGCGGGTCGTCGTCCTGACCGTGCTGACGACGTTCGTGGTGACCGGGTCGGTGTCGATCGCGGTGGTGCTAGCTGCGCTGTTCGCCCTCGGCACCGCCGAGATGTTCGCCGACAACGCCTCGAGCGCGCTGCTGCCGATGCTGGTGCACCGCGACGACCTGGCGATCGCCAACTCACGACTTCAGGTCGGGCTGATCACCCTCAACCAGCTCGCCGGACCGCCGATCGGCGCGGTGCTCTTCTCGGTCGGGATGGCGTGGCCGTTCGGCGTGCAGGCGGTGCTCGTGCTGCTGGGCGCGGTGCTCGTCTCGCGGGTAGTGCTGCCGGCCGCCGAGCGTGAGGCCGAGTCGGTGTCGAAGATCAGCCACGACATCGCCGAGGGCTTCCGGTGGGTCTGGCACCACGCCGCCGTACGGACCCTGGTGCTGACCATCTTCATCTTCAACATCACCTTCGGCGCCGCCTGGTCGGTGCTGGTGCTCTACGCCACGCAGCGTCTCGACCTCGGCACGATCGGCTTCGGCCTGGTCACCACGGTCGGTGCCGCCGGCGGTCTCGCGGGCACGCTGTCCTACGGCTGGATCACCCGCCACGTCAGCCTCGGCGACCTGATGCGGGTCGGCCTGGTCGTCGAGACACTCACCCACCTCGGGCTCGCCCTCACGACGTCCCCCTACGTCGCGCTGCCGATCTTCTTCGTCTTCGGTGCACACGCGTTCATCTGGGGCACGACCTCGATCACCGTGCGCCAGCGCGCCGTGCCGTCGGCGTTGCAGGGGCGGGTCGGCTCGGTCTACCTGGTCGGCGTGTTCGGCGGGCTGGTGATCGGGTCCGGCCTCGGTGGCGTGCTGGCCCAGCACTACGGGGTCGCTGCCCCGTTCTGGTTCGCGTTCGTCGGATCGGCGGTCTTCGTGGTGCTGATCTGGCGTCAGCTTTCCCACATCGCTCACGCCGACGAGGCGGACGCACCGCTCGGCGTGTGACGACGTGGGACCGCGCGGCACGACGACGCGGCGCAGGGTCGACGGCGGCCCGCACGTCCCGTGCCAGGCTGGGCGCATGGCTCTCTTCGGTCGCCGAAAGCGCGACGCCGACCGCCCCGCCCGCCCCGACCGCCCGGCCGACCCGGACCCGGCGCTCCCGATCCTCTCCCGCGACGACGCGACCGCGCTGGACCGGATGACCCGTGAGGCGTTCGCGCAGCGTGGCGTCGAGGTGACCAGCGACGGGTCCGGACAGCTGAGGGCGATGGACGGGCAGACCTACGGGCTCAGCAACCTCGCCGCCCAGGTGGCAAGGGAGCCGCGGTCGGCCTGGACCGGGCTGGTGGCCGCCCACGTCGGGGGCATGCTCGCATCCCAGGAGGTCCCCGAGCCCCAGTCGCTCGACGAGGTGCGCTCCCAGGTCTATCCCCGGCTGAGGTGGGAGGCCGACCTGCCCGAGCGGCCGTCGTACGCCGAGAACCCGCTTCCGGGGATCGTCGAGCTCGCCGCGGTCGACTACCCGACCCACGTCGCCGAGCTGCTCGACGACCTCGCCGTCGAGCGGCTGGGCGGCTGGGCGGCGATCCGGGCGCAGGGCATCGTCAACCTGCGCTCGCTCGAGCCGATGCACCGCCAGACGATCACCGCGGACCCCGAGCGGCACGACGCCGACCTGCACCTGCTGGTCAGCGACGACTTCTTCGGTCCCTCGCGGGTCCTGGTGCTCGACGAGGTGATGGCCGGGCTCGGCATCGAGGCCGGACCCCACGGAGTCCTGCTGGCCGTGCCCAACCGGCACCTGCTGGCCCTGCACCCCCTCGGCGGCGTCGGGGTGGTGGCCGCGATGCGGCTGCTGGCCGAGATCGGCACGGGGGAGTACGAGGGCCAGCCCGGGGCGCTGTCGCCGCACGTCTACTTCCGACCGGCCTCGGGCGGCCCGATCGAGCAGGTCACCCGCGTCGAGGAGGACGGCACGGTCGTGATCGCGGTCGACGGCGCGCTCGCCGACGCGTTCGCCGGGCTGGGCCTGCTCGACGGATGACCCGCGGACGCCGACAGCCCCGACCGGGTCGGTCGGGGCTGTCGGGGCTGCCGGGTGCCGGGTGTCAGGACGAGCGGGACGCGGTCACTTCGTCGACACGGTGTTGCTCAGGTCGGCCACCGAGCGCGGCGTCGAGCGCACCGAGGCGACGTAGGTCGCGGTCCCGCGGGCGTTGGGGTCCTTGACCTTGAACGACGCCCGGCCGGAGGTGTCGAGCGTGCGGACGGTGACGGCCCGGCGCTCGCCCCGCACCACGCGGTAGAGCGTGACGCGTGCACCGGAGGCGGCGGACGGCGCCTTGAGGGCGACCACGTCGTAGGAGGACCCGCTGCCGGTGGCGGCGGTCAGCACCGCGCGCACCGCGGCACCGAAGACGACGGTGTTGGTCAGGGTCCGGCTGCGCACCCCGTCGCTGACCGTGGCGCTGATGCGGGCGTTGCCGAGCTTGGTGCCGATGAACGTGTACGACGCCTCGCCACGGGAGTTGGTGGTGCGGGAGGCCGGTCCGCCGCCGGTGCCCTGCGGGCCGTAGCGGAAGAACTGGACGCGGTAGCCGGCGATGGGGTTGCCCTCCTGGTCGATCGCCCGCACCGTCTGGGTGACGGTGTTGCCGACCTCGATCACGTCGGTCGGCGTGGAGCGGATCGAGAACGTCGACCGGGCGAAGTCCAGCTCGTAGAACGAGGACGTCGTGGTGCCCTTCACGTCGCTGCTGGCCTTGGTCGACGCGCCACCGGTGGTGTCGTCGTAGGTGTAGGCGGGGGTGTTCCAGCTGCCGGTCACGTCGATGGCGCCGGCCTCGAAGGAGACCACCCAGACGTCGCCGGAGGTGTCGAGGTCGGAGACGACCGAGTCGTCGCTGTAGTCGAAGTCGTCGAGGTCGCCGGCGTAGGTGAGGTCGACGGACTCGCCGTCGACCGGGTTGCCGAACTGGTCGCGGGTGAAGACCTCGTAGTAGGTGCGGTTGCCGGCCAGGGTGGGGTCGACGGCCGCGTCCTGCTCGGCCCTGGGGGACAGGGCGATGTCGACCTGCCCGTTGAGCGGGTCGGCGGTGCTCCACGCGGCGGACCCGGTGGCGGTCAGGTCACCGGCGGTGGCGGTGACGGTCGCCGTGGCCGCGCCGTCGTCGTCGAAGTCGGTGTCGCGCTCGATGCCCACGGCGAAGTCGACCCGTCCGTCGGCGTCGGTGAGCCCGGTGACGGTCTCGCCAAGGTCGACCAGGTTGCCGGCGGCTGCGCCGACGACGGAGGGGACCTCCTCGTCACCCGTGGTGAAGAAGCCGTGGTCGACCGAGAGCGTGTAGACCTGCCCCTCGATCGGGTCGCGATCGGTGTCGAGGTCGCCCTGGACACCCTCCAGGAGCGGGTTGCGGTCGAAGGTGTCGTCCGGGGCGGTGGCCCGGGCCTGGCTGGCGACGGACCGTCCGGGCCGGCTGTCGGCGAGGGTGCCGACGACCAGCGCGGTGTCGGTCGGCGGCTGCAGGCTCACGACGTCGACGTCGAGCGAGGCCGAGGCGTCGGCGTCGCCGATGTCGGGCGTGGCCGCGGTGTCGGCCTGGATCGAGCCGCCGAGCTCGGTGCCCTGGCCGTCCTCGGCCGGGTCGCTCAGCTCGGTGGTGAAGACGCCGGCGGTGTCGGTGGTGACCTGGGTCGTGTCCGTCACGGGGCCGGCGGGGACCGGGACGAAGCCGGCGTCGGCGGCGGGGTCGGTGCCGGCGGTGCCGCGGGTGAGGGCGAGGTCGACGAGCCGACCCGGCAGGCCGGTGCCGTCCTCGAGGGCCAGGGTGCCGGCGACGGGGGCGCTGGACCCGGCGTCGAGGCGCAGCGGGCTCTCGTCGGCCAGGTCGATCGAGGCCTGACCGACCTTGAGCGTGAGCAGCCGACGAGCCGCGATCGCGCCGGTGCCGGCGGAGTCGGGGCCGAGCGAGCCGACGAGGTAGTAGGTGCCGGACGGCTGCCCCGTCGGCAGGGGTACGACGAACTCGCCGGCGACGTCGGTCGCCTGGACGTCCTCACCGGTCGTCGGCAGGCGCAGCGTGCGCGCCGTCGTGTCGAAGGGCCGGACCGACCAGTGGTAGAGCAGGTCCTGGGCGTCGTCGGCGTCGACCGGGCCCGCCGTGGAGTCGGTCAGCTGGACGGTGACGTCGTCGGCGTCGTACTCGTCGAGGTCGAAGGCGGATCCGTCGTCGGACGTCCCGACCAGCGACAGCCGCCCGGGAGCGGCCGAGGCCGACGACGTCAGCAACGGGACGGTGGAGACCGCCAGGGTGGCGGTGAGGGCGAGGGTCAGGCCGCGCGTGGTGCCGTGGAGCTTCATGAGGTCCTTCCAGGGGTGTACGAGGAATGAGGGGTCCGCCTCGACGAGGCCGACGCGGTGATCAGCCGGTCTCGCAGACGAAGCTCCCTCGGTCCGGGTAGGTGGTGAGTCGCTCGCTGCCGGGGATCGCGAGCTCGGCCGAGCCGACCGAGCCGGTGGCCGCGGCCAGCTGACGCAGGGCCGCCGTCAGGGACGAGCTCGCCCGGTTGGAGGTCCGGCCGAGGCCGAAGCCGGACTGGCAGACCTTGAGGTAGTTGATCGAGCCCTCCCAGTCGACGAGTCGATCACCCTGCACACGACGCGTGGAGCCGGCGTCGCCCTGGTCGGCCTGCAGCGCGTCCGGACCGGATCCGCCGTAGAGGAGGTCGCGACCGTTGCCGGTGCGCCGGAGTCGGTCGGTGTCTTCCTTGGGGGCGGCGAGCTGCCACAGCCGGGCGTCGCGGGTGCGGCGCTTGGTGTCGAGCACGTCGCTGCCGGCGCCACCGAACAGACGGTCGTGACCGGCCCCGCCCCACAGGGCGTCGGCACCGTCGCCGGCGAAGACGACGTCGTCGCCGCCACCCGCATTGGTCACGTCGAGGCCCGCTCCGGTGTGGATGGAGTCGAACCCGTCGCCGCCGAGCGCGAGGTCGTCGCCGCCCACCGTCGCCTGGCTCAGGGTGACGACCCGGACCAGCGTGCCCCGCGGCCGCACGGTCTCGCGGAAGAAGCCACCGCTGTCGCCGACCTGGCGGTCGACGGCACCCAGCACGGCGGCCGGGGTGGGTACGTCGATGCCCTGGTCGCCGAGGATCGCGTCGTCGCCGGTGCCGCCGTCGAGGACGTCGCCCTGCACGCGCTGGCCGAGGTAGGTCTGCATCGGCCGCTGGGTACGGGTGTTGTCGAACTGTCCGTAGAGCTCGTCGTCGCCCGCACCGCCGGCGAGCCGGTCGCTGCCGGCCCAGACGCCCGGCTTCTCGTCGGCCATCGCGACCTTGCGCACGGTGTGCACGCCGGAGCCGCCGCCCGCGAGGGTCGTGCCGGCACCGTCGCGGACGATCCGGCCGTTGTCGCCGAGCAGGACGTCGCTGGCGTCGCCGCCAGCGAGGACGTCGTTGCCGTCGACGAGCCCGGAGGCGGTCCGGTCGATCGCGCCGGGCACCGGCGTGAGCAGCCGGTCGGTGTCGGTCGTGATGACGGCACCGTCGTCGACCGAGCCACCGCCCAGGACGTCGTCCTCGCCGGCGTCGCCCTCGAGGACGTCGTCGCCGACGTTGCCCTCGAGGTAGTCGTCGTCGTCGCCCGCCGAGACGGCGTCGTCGCCGGCCTGGCCGAACAGCAGGTCGCGTCCGTCGCCGGAGGTGATCGTGTCGCCGCCGCCCACACCGGACTCGACGCCCTGCGTGGCCGTGACGACGTCGTACAGGTGGACGGTGCGCAGGCGGGTGCCGTCGGCACGTCGTGGGGTGCCCGCGGGTCGGGTCAGCAGACCGTTGTCACCCAGGGCCACGTCGTCCCCGGAGCCGGCGTCGATGCGGTCGGCTCCGTCGCGCAGCGCGGCGGCGGGGTCGTCGTCGACGTCGCCCGCTCCGCGCAGCCGGGTCCCGTCGGTGCCGAGCGGCCGACCGTCGAGCGCCGAGGAGCCGCCGAGGACGTCGTCGTCACCGTCGCCGCCCACGATCGTGTCGGCACCGCTGTTGCCCTCGAGGTAGTCGTCGGCCGGACCGGTCGAGACGGTGTCGTCGCCGCCCTGGCCGAAGACCCGGTCGGGTGCGCCCGCGCCGGAGCCCGAGGGCAGTCCGCCGCGGATGGTGTCGTCGCCGCTGGTGCCGGCGGCGGGCGTGTCCGTGGTGGTCGCGACGTCGGCGAGCTGGACGGCGAGCAGGCCGCCGTCGGACACCACGGTCGCGTTGTCGCCGACCAGGAGGTCGGACGACACGGGGCCGGCGGTCGCGGCGTCGCCGTCGATGACGTCGTCGCCGTCGAGCTGGGTGCGGGCCCGGGTCAGGGCGCTCGCGAGGGTCTGGCGGCCGTCGGGGTCGAGGGAGGATCCGCCGATCACGACGTCGGGTCCGGTGCCGCCGATGAGCCGGTCGCCACCCTCGTTGCCCTCGACGTGGTCGTCGTCGGCGCCGGCGTCGATGGTGTCGTCGCCGCCCTGGCCGAGCAGCCGGTCGCTGCCAGAGCCGCCGTCGATCCGGTCGCCGTCGGAGACACCGAGCGTGCCGGCCTCGTCGGCCCGCGCCGCGTTGCGGTACGCCGGCAGCGGGCGGGTGATGCGGCCGTTGTCGCCGAGCACCACGTCGTCGCCGTCACCGGCGTCGATCGTGTCGTGACCGCCGTCGAGGAGCCCGGCCGCCGAGGCGTCGAAGGGACCGGACAGAGTCTCGAAGAGACGCGTCCCGGTGTCACCGAGCGGTGCGCCGTCGGCCGTCGACGAGCCGCCGAGGACGTCGTCCCCGCCGTCACCACCGGTGATGGTGTCGGCGCCGTCGTTGCCCTCGAGGTAGTCGGACTCGGCGCCACCGTCGAGGCGGTCGCGACCGCCCTGACCGAAGAGCCGGTCGGTGAGGCCACCGCCGCTGACGGTGTCGTCGCCACCGGTGCCCGGGGCCGGGACCGAGGTGGTGGTGGCCACGTCGCGCAGGGTCAGCACGTAGTCGGGTCCGGCGCGGCCGGTGTCCGGGACGCGCGTCGCCAGGGCGTTGTCGCCGGCCACCAGGTCGTAGCCGTCCACGCCGTCGGGGCCACCGTCGCCCTTGATGGTGTCGTCGCCGTCGGGCACGCCAGCACCACCGCGGACGGTCGTGTAGCGGGTCGTCGTGGTCGGGTCGTACGACGAGCCACCGATCACCACGTCGTCGCCGTCGTCGCCGTCGGCGAGGTCGGAGCCGGAGCCACCCTCGACGACGTCGTCGTCGGGGCCGCCACGCACCAGGTCGTCACCGGTCGAGCCGAAGACGAAGTCGCACGAGCCACCGCCGTAGAGCTCGTCGTAGGCGAGCTCGGTGCCGGGCGAGGCCACGGGCGTGCCGGCCTCGCCGTCGCCGGGGAGCAGGGTCAGGTAGCGGGTCGCCGGGTCCGCACCGCAGCGCAGGGCGCTGTCGTCGAAGCGGAGCGGGGAGTCCGCCCCCGCCTCGACGGCCGCGGGGGTGAGGGTGGTCGAGTCGCGCCACGACGCGGTGGCGACCGCGTCGACGATCGCGGGAGAGACCACCACACCGTTCTCGGCCACCAGGACGTCCTCGGAGCGACCGCCCAGCAGCACGTCCTGGCCGTCGCTCGACCCCGCGGTCGCGCTGCCGCCGATGAGGTCGTCGGCGCCCTCGTTGCCGCGCAGCCGGTCGTCGCCCGCGCCGCCGACGAGGTGGTCGTCGCCGGTGCCGCCGACGATCACGTCGGAGTGGGCCCCGCCCAGCAGGACGTCGGTGCCGTCGTCGCCGAGCAGCAGGTCGTTGCCGTCGCCGCCCTCGGCGAGGTCGATGCCGTCGCCGCCGCCGAGGTAGTCGGAGTCGGACCCGCCGCGGAGCAGGTCGTCGCCCGCGCCGGCCAGGATGCAGTCACCGTCGGTGTTGTCGCCGGTGGCGAGCATCGAGGGCAGCTCGATGACGCCGGTGTCGCCGCCGTCGCCGACGGCGTCGCCGTCCCGGTCGAGGTCGATGCGTCCGCCGACGACCACGACCTCGCCGTCGAGGATGCCCTGGAAGTCGGTGGTGCCGCCGGGCTGGACGAGCCGGCCGTCGACGACGGGCAGGCCGGCGAGCACGCCGGTGTCGGGGGTCAGCCCGGCACTTCCGCCGCCGCCGTACAGGTCGCCGTCGAGGTCGAGCAGACCACGGACCACCCGAGTGACCGGGTTGCAGGCGAGCAGGCGCTCGGAGAGCGGGGGCGCATCGGCGCCCGTGACCGCCGCGGTGTCGCGACCCTCGCCGTAGACCGCGTCGTCACCGACGTCGCCGACCAGCAGGTCGGACCCCAGGCCGCCGGCGACGACGTCGTCGCCCTCGCCGCCGTCGAGGTAGTCCTTGCCGTTGCCGGAGGAGTCCGTGCCGAGCGTCCCGTCGAGCACCCGCGCGCCGTTGCGGACCAGGGTCACCTGGTCGCCGTACAGGACGTCGTTGCCGGGACCGCCGGTGGCGCGGTCGTTGCCGGTGCCGCCGCGGATGATGTCGCGGTCAGCGGCGCCCGGGTCGTCACCGACGCCACCGGTCGCGCCCGCGGCGTCGCCGGAGAGGTCGTCGTCGCCGGCCTTGCCGCAGATCTCGTCGGGTCCGCTGCCGCCGTCGAGGGTGTCGACGCCGTCGCTGCCGACCACGATGTCCTTCTCCGCGCCACCCGTGACGTAGTCGCTCGTGGCCGAGCTCGACTCCGGCTCGCCCGAGGCGCACAGGGTGTCGAGCGCGCTGTCGCTCGGGACGACCGCGGTGAGGGGGTGGACGACCTCGTCGTGGGGGTTGGTGTCGCCCTGGGTCAGGACCTTCACCGTGCGGTCGCCGTCGGTGAAGAGCGATCCCATGGAGGCGTCGGTGAGCGAGTCGGCCTTGCCACCGGCGACCACGTCGGAGCCGTCGCCGCCGTCGACCGAGTCGAGGCCCGGACCACCGACCAGCACGTCGCCGCTGTCGAAGCCGAGGCGCACCTGCTCGTCGACGATGTCGTCGGCGGTCTCGTCGTCGGGAGCGGGGGTCTTGCGCACCAGGACGGCGCGCACGTCGCGACCCGGGCCGCCGACGAGGCTGTCGTTGCCGTCCTCGCCGTCGCCGCGGTCGGCGCCCGGACCGCCCTCGATGCGGTCGTTGCCGGTGCCGCCGCGCAGGTCGTCGCGACCCGCGCCGCCGCCGACCACGTCGTTGCCCGCGCCGCCGGTGGCGGAGTCGTCGCCGAGGCCGGTCTCGATGCTGTCGTCGCCGTCACCGCCGTCGATGCCGGAGTCGTCGCCGTCACCGGTGACCAGGGTGTCGGCCTCGTCGCCGCCGTCGAGGCGGGTGACCCGGGTCGAGAACGGGGTCGAGACGAGCTCGACGTCACCGGCGGTGCTGGTGCTGAACTCCTCGCCGCCGAGGAAGGAGATCTTGTCCTTGCCGGTGCCGCCGTCGGCCTCGAACGTCGGCGGCCCGGTGGTCTCGTAGGTGGTCTGCACGTCGGTCGACGACATCGAGATGCCGGACTTGTAGACCGTGACCTCGTACTTGCCGCCGCTGGTGGGCTTGGTCTCGACGACCTGGACGCGGCCGAAGCCGCTGATCTCGTACGACGTGCGGCCGTCTCCCTTGTCGAACTGACGCACCTCGAACTCGTCGGGCAGGTCGTCGTTGTTGTTGTCCCCCGGTAGTCGATCGGCGCTCTTGTCGCCCGAGGTCAGCACCAGGGTGTTGCCCGCGCGCTCCACCAGGGTCGGGACGAGGTCGGGGCAGCCGTAGGAGAAGAGCTCGTACGGGCCGAGCGCGAGGAGCTCGTACTCGTACTCGAGCGAGGTGAAGAGCAGCTCGATCTCGACGTAGATCGAGATCGAGGCCTCGATCTCGGCGCTCGCGTCGAAGATGCACGACGCGTTGCCGTTGAAGAGCGTGCGGATCTCGGCGGTCCGGATGCGCCCGTCGTCGTCGGGGTCGTTGAGGTCGAGGTTGATCGACAGGGTGACGCTGCCCTTGAGGCCGGCGGTCACGATCCCGATGCTGATGCCGGCACCGGCCTCGAGCGTGGTGACGATCTTGACCTCGGGCACGTCCACCCCGTCGCCGTCGAGGTCGTCGAGGTAGAAGCCCTCGCGGATGACGCTGGAGCCGTCGAACTTCGAGGTGTTGTCGTAGGCGTCGAGGAGACCGCTGACGTCGCCCGGGGCGACGGACCTGGCGGCCAGCGTCTGCGGGTAGGAGTCGAAGCCCATGGCGAGTCGGCCCTCGACGGAGATCGAGCCTCCGACGAAGGGCTTGATCGGGATCGGTCCGGCCATGATCGGGCCGAACGACTGGTGGTAGGCCACCTGGGCCTTGAGGGTCCCGAGGTCGAGACGGAAGTAGGAAGCCTCGCCCTCGCCGGTGAGCACGTCCATCAGCTGGTCGGGGTCGGCGAGGAACGGCAGCGAGAAGCCGGGCAGCTGGCCGGTGACGGTCTGCGTCCGCTGGGCGACGCGCTGCTTGGTGTTGCGCTTGCCGGCGCGGTTCTCCGCGGTCGTCTGTCCGGGCGCGCCCTGGGCGGGCTTGTCGGCGGCGGCCAGGGCCTCGTCGTCGGGGCAGGGCTCGGGAGCCTTCTTGACGACGTTGCGGACCGGCGGGGTGCCGGGGGTGGTCGGGGGCTTGGTCGTGGTGGTGGTGACCGACTGGGTGCACTTCTCGCGGAGCGTCACGTCGCTGGGGTCGAGGCTGAGCGCCTCGCCGGCCGTCGACAGCTGCTCGAGGGGGACGTAGCCGTCCTCGCCCTTGAGCGCAGCGACGCCGTGGAGGATGTCGGTGACCCCACCGACCAGCGTGATCACACGGTGCGCGAGCTCGAGCTGGGGCTTCTTGGTCGCCGCCGACAGGGTCTCGAGCAGGCTCAGCAGCGACACCTCGTCGCCGCCGGCGAGCTCGGACAGGTCGGAGATCACCGGGATCGGGCTGCGCAGCACGTCGACGACGTCGCGGACCGGCGCGAGGTAGGGGTCGATCACCGCGAACGGGGTGGCGACCGCGTCGATCACGTCGCCGACGTCGAGGGCGACCTGGTTGTAGGTGACGTCCTTGTAGAACTTGGTCGTCGGCTTCCACGGGACGTCGATGCGGCCCTGGAGGCCGAAGACGCCCTTGTCCTGGGCGAGCGTCTTGAACTCGAGCTTGAGACCGTCCTGGGCCGGGCCGGTGAAGCTGGGCTTGGCGACCAGCCCGCCGTCGTAGAGGTCGAAGAGGCTGTAGGCCTGCGGCTCCGGGGTGACGCCGTCCTCGACCGGTGGAGCGACGTTGATCGTGGTCTGGACCCGGCCGTTGGCTTGGTCGCCGCCCGCGGGCTTCAACGTGGCGGGCAGGTAGCCCACGATGGCGTTGATGCCGGCGACGGGCAGCTTGGCGTCGACGGTGACGTCGAGCCCGGTGCCGGGGGTGACCAGGACCTGCGGGCCGACGCCGCGCTGCAGCTGCAGGGTCACCGGGAGGGTCCAGGTCGTGGTCGTGTCGACCTTCTCCTCGTCGGAACGCACCTCCAGGCCGGCCAGGCCGGTGTCGAAGGCGCGCTTGGTCGTCTTGGAGACGCCGGTGAGCGTCGTGGAGACGGTCACGGTGTCCCAGCCCGTGGGGCCGTTGACGGTGCAGGTGCCGGTGGCCGGGCAGGTGCTGCACGCGCCTGCGGTGCCGCCGCACTTCACGTCGGCGGTGACCGCGCCGGGGGTGCCGAGCCCCGGAGTCGCGCCGATGCCGGCCTTGACGGCGGTGACGAGCTGCGTCTTGAGCGCGGCGTCCGTGGTGGCGGTGACGCCCGCGAGCTGGTCGCGCAGGCTCGAGGTGAGCGTGGTGAGGATCGCGGGCACCCCGGCGCCGGCGTCGAGGTCGGTGCCGATGAGCGGCGCCGAGACCGGTGCGCCCTCGGCGTCGAGGTTGCGCGGCGCGGCGCCGTCCATCGCGGAGGCGAGGGCCACGGAGAGTCCGTCGAGGCCCTCGGCGAGGTACTGGACCTGCAGGGGGTCGCGGGCGGGCTGCACCGCACCGGTGCCGCCGGAGGAGTCGGTCGCCGCGGCGGTGTAGGTGATCACGTCGTCGGTGCCGACGGTGAGCGAGGCCTGCGCGGCGGCGTCGGGCGCCCGGCGGTTGGTACGCCGGGTCTCGAGCCTGCCGCCGCTGGCGCTCGGGACGTAGTCGGTGACCACGCGGACGCCGAGGGCGGCCGAGCTGCCGGTGGGCTGGACCGTCAGCTTGCTGACGCCGGCCTGGAGGCTCCCCGCGAGCGGCGAGCCCGTGACGCCGAGGGTCGCCTCGGACGTGGTGCCGGTCGCGTCGGCGACCGCGGGCCGGGCCGTGGCCCGGTCGACGTCGATGGCGAGCGTGGTCGTGGAGGTGACGCCCACGCTCTGCACGCCGGTGCTCGTCACCTGCCCGCGACCCGGGCGGGACGCCGTACCGACGTCGTCGAGGCGGAGCGGTGCGGCGAGGGTCTGCGACTGCGGGGCCCGCGCGGAGAGCGCGACGCCGACGGCGTCGGTGCCGAGGGTGAAGGCGAGCGTGGGCCGGTAGCCCGCGTCGGTCCCGCTGACCTTGACCAGGCTGCCGACGGCGGCGGCCATCTCCTGGGCGCTCGAGACGTGCGGCACGCCGCGGACGGCCTTGTCCTTCTCGTCGGCGGTGGCGGTGTCGGCTAGGCCCTTGAGGCCCTGCTGGAGCGCGTCGCGCTCGACGGCGAGCTGGGCCGGGGTGAGGTCGACCAGCGGGAGCGACGAGGTGTACTGGTCGGCGGCGAGACCGTCGGCCACGTTGTCGGCGCCGAGCTTCTCGAGCTCGGACAGGGTCGTGGCGAGGCCGTCGATCACCGAGTCGCGCAGGGCGAACGGGTCGCCGAGCACGATCGCCTCGACGCGCTGGCCGTCGACCAGCGCCGAGGTGCCGTTGGGGGCCAGGCCGTCGCAGGTCAGGACCCGGTCGCTGACGATGACGACGTTCTGGCAGCCGACGCCGTCGGCGACCAGGCGGCGGGCGACCTCGGTGTCCTTGGTCGGGTCGTCGGAGGCGGAGGGCTCGGCGACGTTGAGGGCCGAGTAGAGGGTCTCCCCAGGCGGGAGCGAGGTGATGGTGAGCGTCGCGGTGTCGGGCGTGGTGTTGGGAGCGGTGCCGGTGCCGGGTGTCACCGAGGCGGTGCCGGAGAGGAAGCGCGCCGGCACCGGGTCGAAGACCCGCAGCGGCTCGTAGCCGGCGTCGGTGGTCACCGAGGGCAGGCCGGTCGGTCCCCAGGTGACGCTCGCGGAGCCGCGGGCGCCGCCGGGCGTGCCGGTGGCGTACGTCGAGCCCGAGAGCGGGACCTCCGTGGCCTCGAACGCGATCGAGGCCGTGACGGCGGACGAGAGCCGGAGCTGGCTGGGGTCGAGCGCCCCCTGGTCGGTGAAGAGGGTCGAGATCGCGAGGGGGGTCGTGCCACCCGTGGTCCGCTCGAGCGACACGGCCGGGCCGGTGCCTGCGGTCTTGCCGAGGTCGAGTCCGGTCAGGTCGGCCTCGACCTGGAGGAAGCCGATGCGCGCGTCGAGGCCGGTGAGGGTGGTGGGCGCCTGAGCGGAGAGGCCGTCGATCTCGATCAGCGACTCGTCCTTCGGCACCAGGTAGGTCTGCCGCTGCTGACCCGCCTCCGGGTCGTCGGTCTCGATGCCGAACCCGACGTCGAAGGAGGCGCCGGTGGCCTTCGCCGGAGCCTTGGCGGTGGTGGACGAGCCCAGCCCGGTGAGGCCGACCAGCGCGCCGAGCGTGCCGGGGTTGCCGAGCGTCAGGGGCACGGTCTTCTCGGCCTGGGCGATGTCGACCGCCACGTTGAGGCGGCCGTCGACCAGCGTCGCCTCGGCCGTCGAGTCCTCGAGCCCCGAGATCCGTCGTACGACGTCCTGCACGGTGTGCGGCATGGAGCGGGCCGTCAGGGGCTCCCCACCGGCGGTGAAGGAGACCTCGAGGTCGGGCTCGCCGTCGGAGTCGGTGATCTTGACCAGGCCGGTCGGCGACTCGCCGACGGCGTCGGCGGGAGAGTCGGTCAGGGTGCCGTCCTCGGGGTCGCGCAGGGTCCAGGTGACGTCGGTGACGTCACCGAGGCCCGCGCCGGTGATGGCCTGGCAGTAGACGGTGTCGCCGGGCGCGGCCACGCCGGTCGGCGGGCTGTCGGGTGACGGACCGCAGACGATCTGGGCCGCGGCCGCGGTCGAGAGGAGGGCCAGCAGGTCGTCGCCGGGGGAGAAGAGGTCGGAGGTGCCGCCCCCGAGGTTGGGGAACGGGACGTCGGCGGCGTCCTGCAGGGCGAGGACGGACCCGGTGTACTGCGCCAGTGAGGTGATCCCGTCGGCCATCGACAGGTCGGTCGCCTGGCGCAGCCGGGTGCCGTAGTCGCTGTCGTCGGCGTCCTTCGCGGTGGGCCACACGTCGGCCCCCGGCTGGCCGGAGTCGGTCAGCGCGAGGGTGCCGGAGCGCTCGTCGTCGCTGCCGCCCTTCAGCGAGGTGGGCAGGGCCACGTCGAAGGCGATGTCGACGTCGTTGTCGCTGGTGGTGATCCGGAACAGGTCGGTGAGGGTGGAGTAGCGCAGGTCCTCGAGGGTCAGCAGGGACCGGCCGTCGGGGTCGCGCATCGTGATGACCTGGTCGCGGTGGGCCCGGTAGTGGCCCCCGGTGACGGACACCTCGGTGAAGCCCTGGCGGGCGGTGAACGGGGCCAAGGAGGTCGTGTCGATGTCGACCGACAGGTCGAGCACGGGCTGGCTGACCAGGGCGACCCGCAGCAGCGGGTCGGTCTGGGTCGGGTCGACCGAGACCACGAAGGGGGCGTCGTCGTGCGTGGTCAACGAGACCCGCGCCTGCCCGGCACCGTCGTTGGCCCCGAAGCGGAGGTCGCCGTCGTCGTGCACGAGCGGGAGGGTGGGGGTGACGGTGCGGTCGTAGGTGAAGGCGATCGTCGCGTCGTCGGAGTCCTCGAGGACGGTGATGCCCTCGATCGTGTTCAGCGCGGTCTCGAGGTCGGCCTGCTCCAGCGCGTCCGCGACGTTCTTGGTCAGGCTCTGGTCGAGGTCGAGCACGTCGGCCAGCGACGACGTGGTGAACGGCAGCGGGGTCGCCAGCTCCGGCGTCTGGCCGATGGCCGAGATCGACCCGGTCAGGGCCAGCACGCCGACCCGCAGCGCGGACGCGTCGTCGGCCGCGGAGAGCGCGGACGGGGCGGTCGCCGCCGTCGCCGCGGTCGCGGTCGGACCCCCCACGATCACCAGCGTGCTGGTGACCACCGAGATGAAGGTGCGACGACGCCGCGCCGAGATGTGGCTGTTCACGAGAAGGCCCTCCGCCCACGGTCGCGCGCCGTTCGGCCCGGACCCTGGGTATGACTTACGCCAAATCGGGGACGCGCGGAGCGTTTCGGCACAACCGGTGGGGCCCAGAGGGGTGAAACTTGTCCGTGGCCGGTGTCCGGAGCGTTCCGGTGAGGCCTGGCGCCCCCGCGGTGCTCCGCGGATCCGGGGTCGCCCACCGGTAGGGTGAGGCTGCTGAGCTTCCCCCGCGTCAGTGCCACCAGACACAGCCCCTCACCGGTGACGGAGCCTCGCGTTGTACCTCAAGAGCCTGACCCTCAAGGGGTTCAAGTCCTTCGCGTCGGCGACCACGCTCCAGCTGGAGCCGGGCATCACCTGCATCGTGGGCCCCAACGGCTCCGGCAAGTCCAACGTCGTCGACGCGCTCGCCTGGGTGATGGGCGAGGCCAGCGCCAAGAGCCTGCGCGGCGGCAAGATGGACGACGTCATCTTCGCCGGCACCTCCGGTCGCCCGCCGCTGGGCCGGGCCGAGGTCGTGCTCACCATCGACAACTCCGACGGCGCGCTGCCCATCGAGTACGCCGAGGTCACCATCTCGCGCACGATGTTCCGCAGCGGCGGGTCCGAGTACGCCATCAACGGCACCAGCTGCCGGCTGCTCGACGTCCAGGAGCTGCTCAGCGACTCGGGCATCGGCCGCGAGATGCACGTGATCGTCGGCCAGGGCCAGCTCGACACGATCCTGCACGCGACCCCCGAGGACCGCCGCGGGTTCATCGAGGAGGCCGCCGGGGTCCTCAAGCACCGCAAGCGCAAGGAGAAGGCGCTCCGCAAGCTCGACGCCACCGACGGCAACCTCACCCGCCTCAGCGACCTGCTCCACGAGCTGCGCCGCCAGCTCAAGCCGCTGGGTCGCCAGGCCGAGGTCGCCCGGCGCGCCGCCGGGGTGCAGGCCGACGCCCGCGACGCGCGGGCCCGTCTGGTCGCCGACGACCTGGTCACCGCCCGCACCGCGCTCGAGCAGGAGATGGCCGACGAGACGATCCTCGTCGAGCGCCGGGCCGAGGTCGAGCAGCAGCTGGCCACGGCCCGTCAGCAGGAGAGCGAGATCGAGGCGGCCCTGCGCGAGGACCTCCCGGCGCTCAGCCGAGCCCAGGAGACGCAGTACGCGCTCAGCGGTCTGCGCGAGCGCCTGCGTGGCACCCAGGGCCTCGCCGCCGAGCGCATCCGCAACGCCGCGGGGGTCAGCGAGTCCACCGCCGACCGCGGCAAGGACCCCGACGCCATCGAGGCCGAGGCCGAGCGAATCCGCGTGCAGGAGGCCAAGATCGCCGCCGAGGTCGAGGCCGGACGCACCGCGATGGAGGACGCCGTCAAGGCGCGTCGGGCCGCCGAGGACGCGGCCGCCGAGGAGGACCGGCGCATCGCGGCCCTCCAGCGGGCCGCCGCCGACCGGCGCGAGGGCCTGGCCCGGCTGCACGGCCAGGTCAACGCCCTGCGGTCCCGCTCCACCGCCGCCGCCGACGAGCTCGGCCGGCTCGGCCTGGCCCGCGAGGAGGCCGTGGCCCGCGCCGAGCGCGCCCAGCGTGACTTCACCGCCCTCGAGACCCGGGTCGCCGGCCTCGACGCCGGCGAGGAGGGCCTCGACGCCGAGCACGAGGCGGCCGTCGCGCTGCTCGACGACCTCGAGGAGCAGCTGGCCACGACCCGCGCCGAGGCGCTGCAGGCCGACCGCGACCGGTCCACGCTGGCCGCCCGCAAGGACGCCCTCGAGATGGGGCTGGCCCGCAAGGACGGCGCCGGCGCCCTGCTGGCCGCCTCCGACGACGGCGCCGTGGCCGGTCTGATGGGCTCGGTCGCGGCCCTGCTCGGCGTGCGCTCGGGCTACGAGGCTGCCGTCGCCGCCGCGCTCGGCTCGGCCGCCGACGCGATCGCCGTCGCCGACGCCGCCGCGGCCGTTGCCGCGCTCGCCCACCTCAAGCACGGCGACCTGGGGCGTGCGGGCCTGCTGCTCGCCGCGGCCCCCGGCACCCCCGAGCCCGACCGGTCCGGCTGGCCGGCCCTGCCCGACCACGCGACGTACGCCGTCGACCTGCTCGAGTGCCCCGACCGGCTGCGTCCCTCCCTCTTCCGGCTCCTCGAGCGCACCGCGGTCGTCGACGACCTCGACGCTGCCGCCGGCCTCGTCGCCGACCGCCCCGACGTCGTCGCGGTCACCCGCGACGGCGACCTGCTCAGCGCCCATGCGGCGGCCGGCGGCTCCCACGCGCAGCAGAGCTTGATCGAGATCCAGGGCGCGGTCGACGAGGCCGCCGAGGCGCTGCTCGCCGCCACCGCCGCGGGGGAGCGGCTCGGGTTCGACCTGAGCCGTCTCGAGGCCGAGCGGCTCGACGCCCGCAAGCGCGTCGACGTCGCCCTCGCCCGGCTCCACGAGTCCGACGCCACGCTCGCAGCCGTCGCCGAGGAGCTCGGTCAGTACGGCTCCCAGGCCCGCTCGGCCAAGGGCGAGGCGCAGCGGCTGACCCAGGCGATCGAGAAGGCCGAGGCCGCGCGCGACCAGGACCTCGCCGGGCTGGCCGAGCTCGAGGCGCGGCTCGAGGCCGCCGAGCAGGCCGGGGCCGACGGCCTCGACGCCGGCGCCGAGCCCGACACCGGCGACCGCGAGCGTCTGGCCGAGGCCGCGAAGGCCGCCCGCCAGGGCGAGATGGACGCGCGGCTCGCGCTGCGCACCGCCGAGGAGCGGGCCCGGGCCATCCACGGGCGCGTCGACGGGCTGCTGCGCCAGGCACGCCAGGAGCGCGACGCCCGCGCCAAGGCCGCCGAGCGACGCGAGCGACTGCTGCGCGAGGGCGTCGTCGCCGAGGCGGTCGCCGTCGCGGCGTCATACGCCCTGGCGCGGCTCGAGGTCGCCATCCACGAGGCCACGCAGGCCCGCCAGGAGGTCGAGCAGGCCCGCAGCGGTCGCGAGCGGTCGCTGCTCGACGTGCGCGCCGTGCTGCGCGACCTCGCCACCCAGCACGACGAGCTGGTCAACTCCGTCCACCGCGACGAGATGGCGCGGGCCCAGCAACGGATGCGCATCGAGCAGCTGGAGGAGCGGGTGCTCGACGAGCTCGGCCTCGACGTCGAGGCGCTGGTGGCCGAGTTCGGCCCCGACCAGCTCGTGCCGCCCCCGGCCTCCACGCTGGCCGGGGTGCCCGAGGGGGGCGAGGTCCCCGAGCCGACGCCGTACGACCGCGAGGTCCAGCAGAAGCGGCTGCGGGTCGCCGAGCGCGAGCTCCGCGACCTCGGCAAGGTCAACCCGCTGGCGCTCGAGGAGTTCTCGGCGATGGAGGAGCGGCACAAGTTCCTCACCGAGCAGCTCGAGGACCTCAAGTCGACCCGCAAGGACCTCCTCGACATAGTCAAGGAGGTCGACTCCCGCGTCGAGCAGGTCTTCACCGAGGCCTACGCCGACGTCGAGAGGGCCTTCGACGCCACCTTCTCCCGGCTCTTCCCCGGCGGCGAGGGGCGGCTCGTGCTCACCGACCCCGACAACATGCTCACCACCGGCATCGAGGTCGAGGCGCGCCCGCCGGGCAAGAAGGTCAAGCGGCTCTCGCTGCTCTCCGGCGGCGAGCGGTCCCTGGTGGCAGTGGCGTTCCTCGTCGCGCTGTTCAAGGCACGGCCCTCGCCGTTCTACATCCTCGACGAGGTCGAGGCGGCGCTCGACGACACCAACCTGGGGCGGCTCCTGCAGATCTACGAGGAGCTGCGCGAGAGCTCGCAGCTGCTCGTGATCACCCACCAGAAGCGCACCATGGAGGTCGGTGACGCCCTCTACGGCGTCACGATGCGCGGCGACGGCGTCTCCACGGTCATCAGCCAGCGGCTGCGCGAGACCGAGCCGGTCCGATGAGCGCGCCCCGACCGGTCCGGGCCGACTACGTCGCCTGGCGCACGGCCACCACGCGCTGGTCCGACGACGACGTCTACGGCCACATGAACAACGCCCGCTACTTCGACCTCATCGACACCGCGGTCAACGCCCACCTCGCCGAGGCCACCGGCACCGACATCCGGCGGCTGCCGGCCGTCGGCGTGGTGGCGGAGGTGTCGTGCCGCTACTTCGCCGAGATCGGCTACCCCGGCGACGTCGAGATGGGCCTGGTCGTCGACAAGGTCGGCACCTCCTCGGTGATCTACCGCGTCGGCCTCTTCCAGGGTCCCGGCGACGAGGCGAGCGCAGAAGGCCGGTTCGTCCACGTCTACACCGAGGCCACGGACGTCGCTCGCCACGGCGACGGGGACAGCGACAGCGGTGGCGGTGGCGGCCACGGCGGGGGAGCGCGCACGGTCACCCCGCTCCCCGACCTCGTCCGCGCCGCCGTCCTCCCCCTCCTACGCTGACCCGTCGCCCACGGGCGACGGGTCGACGCGGATCTCACGCTGACCCGTCGCCCATGGGCGACGGGTCAGCGGCGGTGTGGGGCTGGTGGGACTGGTGTGACACGGTGGGTGCTCGTCGTACCCGACTCGGAGGAGTGCCCGTTCTCGTGCCTGCTGTCCTGATCTTCATGTCCGTGATCGTCGTCGTCGCCGTGCTGGCGCTGGCGTACGCCGCCTACCCGCACCGCGGCGCCCCCGTGCCCGGTGCGCCCTGGCTCGGCGACGCGCTCGAGCGGGCGGCCGGGGCCGTCCCGGTCGTCGAGGACGGCGACCTCGACCGGGGCGACCAGCTCGAGCAGCCGCTCGACGGGGCGCTCGACGGGGCGCTCGACGGGTCGCTCCACGAGGCGGAGCCCTCGCGCCGCTGACCCTCGGGTCCGACTGGTTGGATAGCGACATGGATTGGCTCTACCTCGTCATCGGCATCGCCGTGCTCTTCGTCGCTGCGGTCGTCGGCCTGGTCACCTCGCGCGGTCGTCGTACGCCGCCCTCGGTGCCCCCGCGTGGCGGCACCGACGTGCTCGCCCCGCCCGACGCGCGGCCCGGCGACCCGGACCTCCTCGAGCCGCCGCTGGTCGAGCCGCCCCTGGTCGAGCCGCCCGTCGAGGCGCCGGTCCGCGACAAACCCGAGAGCACCCGCTCGCGCCTGGTCCGGCTGCGCGAGCGGCTGGCCGGCGCCCAGGGCGGGTTCGGCCGCGGGCTGCTCGCCCTGCTGAGCCGTGACCGCCTCGACGAGGACACCTGGGAGTCCATCGAGGACCTCCTCCTCACCGCCGACATCGGCGTCGCCCCCACCCAGCAGGTCGTCGACAACCTGCGCACCCGCCTGCGCGTCGACGGCGCCGAGGCCGGCGACCCGCGCGCCGTGCTGCGCGACGAGCTGATCAAGCTCGTCGACCCGACGATGGACCGTCGCCTGCAGGTCACCGGCGCCGACGGCAAGCCCGGCGTCGTGCTCGTCGTGGGCGTCAACGGTGCCGGCAAGACCACCACCGTCGGCAAGATCGCCCGCATCCTGGTCGCCGAGGACCACTCCGTGACGCTCGGCGCGGCCGACACCTTCCGTGCCGCCGCCGTCGAGCAGCTCGCCACCTGGGGCGAGCGCGTCGGCGTCGAGGTGATCCGTGGCCCCGAGGGCACCGACCCCGCGAGCGTGGCCTTCGAGGCCGTCAAGCACGGCGTCGAGACCAGCATCGACACCGTCATCGTCGACACCGCCGGCCGCCTGCAGAACAAGCAGGGCCTGATGGACGAGCTCGGCAAGGTCAAGCGCGTGATCGAGAAGCAGGCCCCGGTCACCGAGGTCCTCCTCGTGCTCGATGCGACCACCGGCCAGAACGGCCTGATCCAGGCCCGCGTCTTCAGCGAGGTCGTCGACGTCACCGGCATCGTGCTGACCAAGCTCGACGGCTCCGCCAAGGGCGGGATCGTCGTGGCCGTGCAGCGTGAGCTCGGCGTCCCGGTCAAGCTGGTCGGCCTGGGCGAGGGCCCCGACGACCTGGCGCCGTTCGACGCCGGCGCGTTCGTCGACGCGTTGCTCGGCTGACACCTCTCGTACGCCGTCCGGCCACCTCGGCGCCTCGCCGAAGGATCTTCAGCGACCCCCGATCTCGTAACGCGCCCGTAATGCAGGGCCGGAACTAGTTTCCTGTTCGCAACATGACGCGGTCGACCGTGAAATACCGGCCCGCGAGGCTTCCCGACGAATCGGGCAGCGAGACGAGACACCGAGGTCCACCCCGCCGCCCTCCCGAGTTCCCACTCCCTCATGGAGGTTTCGTGACCGGCTATTACGCCTTCATGCTCATCGCCACGGCTCTGGTCCTGATGATGACCGTGCCGGCCCTGGCGCTGTTCTACGGCGGCATGTCCCGTTCCAAGTCCGTGCTCAACATGATCATGATGTCGTTCATCTCGGCAGCGATCGTCGGCATCCTCTACGTCGCCGTCGGCTGGTCGATGGGCTTCGGCGGCGACGGCACGTTCTTCGCCAAGCCGTTCGAGCTGTTCTGGCTCGACGGGGTCACGACCGACACCTACATCGGCGTGATGTTCCAGATGACCTTCGCGATCATCACCGCAGCACTGATCAGCGGTGCCGTCGCCGATCGGATGAAGTTCTCCGCCTGGATGCTCTTCGTGCCGATCTGGTCGATCATCGTCTACTTCCCGATGGCCCACATGGTCTTCAGCTGCACCGACGACTCGCTCATCTGCGGTCGCATCGGCGCCCAGGACTACGCCGGCGGCACGGCCGTGCACATCAACGCCGGTGTCGCTGCGCTCGTGCTGGCGATCTTCCTCGGCAAGCGGGTGGGGTGGCCGCGCGACAAGATGCGTCCGCACAACCTGACGCTGACCATGCTCGGTGCGGGCATGCTGTGGCTCGGCTGGTACGGCTTCAACGTCGGCTCGATCGTGTTCGCCGACGGCGTCTACAGCGACGAGCAGTTCCTGAGCGAGACCGGCCGCACCTTCGCCAACACCACCCTGGCCACGATGGCCGCGATCCTCGGCTGGCTGCTCGTCGAGCGCCTCCTGCACGGCAAGGTCACCTCGCTCGGCGCCGCCTCAGGCGTCGTGGCCGGCCTCGTCGCCATCACCCCGGCATGCGGCGCCGTCGACATCGAGGGTGCCGTCGCCATCGGGGCCATCGCCGGTGCCGTGTGCGCCTGGGCAGTCGGCCTGAAGTTCAAGTTCGGCCTCGACGACTCGCTCGACGTGGTCGGCGTCCACCTGGTCGGCGGCATCGTCGGTACCGTCCTGATCGGCGTCTTCTCGACCTCCGAGGGTGCCGGTGGCATCGACGGACTGCTGTACGGCGGCGGTCTCGGCTCCCTGGGGGACCAGGTGCTCGGTGTCCTCGTGGCGGTCACCTACTCCGGCGTGCTCACCACGGTCATCGCGCTGGCGATCAAGTTCACCCTCGGCCTGCGCATCGACGAGGACGCCGAGGTCGGCGGCATCGACCTCGCCGAGCACGGCGAGTCGGCGTACGACCTGCACTCCGGCAGCATCAGCGGTGGCGCGACCGGCGTCCTTGCCGCTCACACCAGCCCGCTCGCCAAGGAAGAGGTCTAGGCATGAAGCTCGTGACCGCGGTGATCAAGCCGCACAAGTGGGAGGACGTCCGCGAGGCCCTCGAGACCTTCGGCGTCACCGGCATGACCGTCAGCGAGGTCAGCGGCTACGGCCGCCAGAAGGGCCACACCGAGGTCTACCGCGGTGCCGAGTACGACATCGCGCTGGTCCCCAAGATCCGCATCGAGATCGTCGTCGACGACAACGACACCGACGACGTCGTCGGGATCGTCGTCAAGACCGCGCAGACCGGTCGCATCGGTGACGGCAAGGTGTGGGTCAGCCCCGTCGACACCGTCATCCGCGTCCGTACCGGCGACAAGGACGAGGCCGCGCTGTAGGACTTCGTCGATCGCCGGCGGCTCGAGCCGCCGGCGATCGACGCGTGTGGTCGACAGCTCGGTGGTCGGGGCGCCCGGCGCCCCGGACGTGAGTCTCACAGCGGCCCGGCACTCCTGGGGAGCGCCGGGCCGCTGGCATGATCGGCCGAACCCCTGACCAGCAGCACCAGCAGCCCGGAGGACCCGATGAAGCTCGTGACCGCGGTGATCAAGCCCCACAAGTGGGAGGACGTGCGCCAGGCCCTCGAGGCCGTCGGCGTGACCGGCATGACCGTCAGCGAGGTCAGCGGCTACGGCCGCCAGAAGGGCCACACCGAGGTCTACCGGGGTGCGGAGTACGACATCACGCTGGTGCCCAAGATCCGGCTCGAGGTCGCTGTCGACGACGCGGACGCCGCGCTGATCGCCGAGACGATCCAGCGCAGCGCCCACACCGGCCGCATCGGCGACGGCAAGATCTGGGTCTCGCCGCTCGAGACCGTCGTCCGGGTCCGCACCGGCGACAAGGACAGCGACGCGCTCTGACCGGCCGCCGCTGAACCCGACCGACCACCGACAGGAGCCGTACCCGGAGTGACCGCCGCCGAGCGAGCGACCCGCACCACCGAGGCCGACGAGCTCTGCTCGTCGGCGTACGCCGGGTGCGGCGGGCCCGACACCGGGGTCGCGATGGTGGCCGTCGGTGGCTACGGACGCGCCGAGCTGGCCCCCTACTCCGACCTCGACGTGGTCCTCGTCCACGACGAGGGCGTCGAGCTCGGTGGGCTGGCCGAGCAGGTCTGGTACCCCCTTTGGGACTCCGGCGCCCGGCTCGACCACTCGGTCCGCTCGCTGCCCGAGATGCTGGCGGCGGCCGACGCCGACCACCGGGTGGCCTCCGGGCTGCTCGACGTGCGCCACGTCGCCGGCGACCCCGGCCTGACCCTGCGCCTGCGTACGACGACGCTGGCCCACTGGCGCCGGGGTGCTCGCGAGCGGCTGCCCGAGATCCGCGCCGCGTCGGAGTCGCGCCACCGGCTGATGGGCGAGCTGGCCCACCTCTCGGTGCCCGACCTGAAGGAGGCCGAGGGCGGGCTGCGCGACGCCACCACGCTGCGGGGCCTGGTCGCGACCTGGCTGGTCGACGTACCCCACTCCGACCTCGAGCGGAGCCGGCAGGTGCTGCTCGACGTCCGCGACCTCGTGCACGGCATCGCCGGTCGGGCGACCGACCGGGTGGCGCCGGAGATGTGGGCCGAGATCGGGACGGCACTGGGCCTGCCGGACACCCAGCCCGAGGGGCGCGCCGCGCAGGTGCTGGTGCGCGAGGCGGGTCGTCGGATCACCCACCTCACCCGGCTCGCCTGGCGCCGCGTCGACGGCGTGCTGACCCGGCCGTCGTCGCCCAAGCAGCCCCGACGGCCGATGCTCGAGCCGCTGGCGCCCGGGGTCGCCCTCTCGCAGGGTGAGGTCGTGCTCGACCGCAACGCCGATCCCGCCCACGACCCCCTGCTCCTGCTGCGGGCGGCGACGGCCGCCGCCGAGCGCGGGCTGGCCCTGGCCCCTCCCACCGCGGCGCGGCTGGCCCGCGACGGCGCCCCGCTGCCCGACCCGTGGCCCGAGGAGGCGCGGCGGCTCCTGGTGCGGCTGCTCGCCTCGGGGCGAGGCCTGCTCGAGGTCTGGGAGACGCTCGAGGAGACCGGCGCCCTCGGCAGCCTGCTGCCCGAGTGGGAGCGGGTCCGGATGCTGCCGCACGCCTCGGTCATCCACCGGTTCACCGTCGACCGCCACGTCGTCGAGACCTGCATCGAGGCCTCCTCGCTGATCCGGTCGGTGGGCCGGCCCGACGTGCTCGTGGTCGCGGCGCTGCTGCACGACATCGGCAAGGGCGGACTGACCGAGCACAGCGTCGCCGGTGAGCCGATCGCCCGGACCGTGGCGACCCGGATGGGCTTCGACGCCGAGGAGGTCGAGCTGATCAGCCTGCTCGTCCGCTGGCACCTGCTGCTCGCCGAGACGGCCACCACCCGCGACCCCGACGACCCGGCCACGATCGAGCTGGTGACCTCGCGGGTCGGCACGACCGAGGCGCTGTCGCTGCTCAGCGCCCTGACCGAGGCCGACGCGAAGGCGACCTCGGCCAAGGCCTGGACCTCGTGGCGCGCGGGCCTCGTCGTCGACCTCGCCCGCCGCGCCCACGCCGCCCTCGACACCGGCGTGGCGCTGCCGGCGATCACGACCGACGACGTGCTCGTCCCCGCCGACCTGCGACCCGACGCCGTCGCCATCGAGGTCGAGCACCTCGCCGACGGGAGCCGGGTCACCACGATCGCCCACGACCGGGTCGGGCTGCTCGCCGACTTCGCTGCCATGTTCGCCCTGCAGCGCGTCCCCATCCGCGCCGCCCGCGTCTGGGCCCAGGGCGACCACGGCGTCTCGGTGTGGGAGGTCGCCTCCGACGAGGTCGACGCGGCCATCCTGCGCACCAAGTACGACGCCATCGTCGGCGGTCGCCTCGACCCCGGCACCCGCTTCGCCTCGGCCGCGTCCGCACCCGCGTCGGGTTCTGCGTCCGGGTCCGACCCGGCCACCGGCCTGGCGCCGAGCGTCGTCGTACGCGCCGAGGCGAGCGAGCAGGCGACCGTGCTGGAGGTCCGCGCCGCCGACCGGCCGGGTGTCGTCTACCTCGTGTGTGCGGCGCTGGCGAGCCTCGACGTCGCCGTCCGCTCCGCCCACGTCGACACCCTGGGACCCCAGGCGGTCGACGTGTTCTACCTCCAGGAGCCGTCGGCCGGCGCGCTGTCGGAGACCCGGGCCGCCGAGGCCGCGCACGCCGTACGCGCGGCGCTGACGTCGTCCTGAGCCGACGGACTCAGGCGGGCGGGTCAGGCGGGCGGGTCGGTCGGCTTGCGGATGCGGACGGTGTTGGCGCGCAGGTCGACGCGCACGGCGCGCTCGTCACCGTCGTCGGCGGGGAACTGCGAGCCCTCGGTCTCCTTGGAGTCGAGGTCCTCCTGCATCCGGGCCCGACCCGGGTCGAAGACGTCGAACCCGCCGAAGGCGTTGCCCACGCCCGCGGAGCTGGACCCGTCCTGCGAACGCAGGCTGTGGTTGCCGAACCAGATGGCGAGGCCGGCCGAGACGAGCACGGCAACGACGGTGATGAGGACGACCACCCCCTGACGGTACGCCACGCGCGGTTAGGCTGGGCGCGATCCACCGCTTCGACCTGACCTGACCTGACGGGACCCCTGTGTTCGCCACACTCTCCGATCGACTCGCCGACACGTTCAAGAGCCTGCGCGGCAAGGGACGGCTCTCCGAGGCCGACATCGACGCCACCGCGCGCGAGATCCGCATCGCGCTGCTCGAGGCCGACGTCGCCCTGCCCGTCGTCAAGGACTTCGTGGCGGCCGTCAAGGAGCGGGCCCGCGCCGACGAGGTGAGCCAGGCGCTCAACCCCGCCCAGCAGATCATCAAGATCGTCCACGAGGAGCTCGTCGAGATCCTCGGCGGCGAGACCCGGCGGCTGCGCTTCGCCAAGTCCGGCCCGACCGTCATCATGCTCGCCGGCCTCCAGGGAGCCGGCAAGACCACGCTCGCCGGCAAGCTCGCGCTGTGGCTCAAGGAGCAGGGCAAGACCCCGCTGCTCGTGGCCTGCGACCTGCAGCGCCCCAACGCCGTCAAGCAGCTGCAGGTCAACGGCGAGCGGGTCGGCGTCCCCGTCTTCGCACCCGAGCCCGGCAACGGCGTCGGGGACCCGGTCGCGGTCGCCCGCGCCTCGATCGAGGAGGCCAAGCGGCGGCTGCACGACATCGTCATCGTCGACACCGCGGGCCGTCTGGGTGTCGACACCGAGCTGATGCAGCAGGCCTCCGACATCCGTGACGCCGTCCAGCCCGACGAGGTCCTGTTCGTCGTCGACGCGATGATCGGTCAGGACGCTGTCGTCACGGCCCAGGCCTTCCTCGACGGCGTCGGCTACGACGGCGTGGTGCTGACCAAGCTCGATGGTGACGCCCGCGGCGGCGCGGCCCTGTCGATCCGCAAGGTCACCGGACGGCCCGTGATGTTCGCGTCGTCGGGCGAGAAGACGACCGACTTCGACGTCTTCTACCCCGACCGGATGGCCTCGCGCATCCTCGACATGGGCGACATGCTCACCCTGATCGAGCAGGCCGAGAAGGCCTTCGACCAGGAAGAGGCCATGAAGGCCGCCGCCAAGCTGAGCGGCCAGGGCGGGGAGTTCACCCTCGACGACTTCCTGTCGCAGATGCAGCAGGTCCGCAAGCTCGGCTCGATGTCGAAGATCCTCGGGATGCTGCCCGGGATGGGCCAGATGCGCGAGCAGCTGGAGAACTTCGACGAGCGCGAGATCGACCGGATCCAGGGCATCATCCACTCGATGACGCCGGCCGAGCGGGCCAACCCGAAGATGATCGACGGCTCGCGCCGGGCCCGCATCGCCAAGGGGTCCGGGCGCCAGGTCTCCGACATCAACCAGCTCGTCGACCGCTTCTTCGAGGCGCGCAAGATGATGATGCAGATGGCCCGCGGCGGCGGCATGCCCGGGATGCCGGGCATGCCCGGGATGCCCGGTGCCGCCGGCGGCGGCAAGCGCGGCAAGACCAAGCAGCAGGCCAAGAAGGGCAAGGGCGCCAAGAAGTCCGGCAACCCGGCCAAGGCCGCGCAGGAGGCGGCGGCCGCCAAGGAGAAGGCGGCCGCGACGGCCGCCAACCCCTTCGGTGGTGGCGCCGACATCGACTACGAGACCGCGGCCGCCAACCTCGAGCTGCCGCAGGACTTCTCCAAGTTCCTGAAGTGAGCCCGCGTCCGGCGTCGACCGTGCTGGTCGTCGACGGCGCCAACGTCGTCGGCAGCCGCCCCGACGGCTGGTGGAAGGACCGCGCCGGGGCGGCCCTGCGCTTGCACGAGCAACTGATGGTCGGCGACGTGCCCCACGAGGTGGTGGTGCTGGTGCTCGAGGGTGCGGCCAAGGGCGGGGTGCGCGCCGGCCGCGACGCCCACGTCCGCACCGTCCACGCCCGGGCGAGCGGCGACGACACGATCGTGGCGGAGACCAAGGCCGCCGCCGAGGCCGGTTCGCGGGTCAGCGTGGTGACCGCAGACCGGATCCTGATGGGCCGCGTCGAGCGCTACGGCGCCACGGTGATGAGCCCGACCTGGCTGCTCGGCGAGATCGCCTGACGGCGTCAGGGTCGTACGACGGGCTCCCGCTCCGCGACCGCCCAGTGCCGGGTCGGACCGCGCCGCAGGGCCGACAGCAGTCCAGCCCGGTCACCGGTGTCGCGCAGGTAGGCGACCTCGACCGGCAGCAGCGGCGTGAGCGGGAACAGCGACTCACGGCCCCAGCCGACGTCGATCGTCCGACCGTCGCGTGCCGTGTCGAGGCGGCCGATGCCGACGGTCGCCCGCCCGTCGTCGTCGAGCCAGCCGGCGAGCGAGGCGTGCTGACGCTCGGGGAAGTCGGTGACGGCCATCGTCAGCAGCCCGTGCTCCTCGATCGTGGGGAGCATCCCGGTGCCGACGTACGACGACATCACCCGCAGCAGGGCGGTCGTCCACCACTCGTCCAGGAAGTCGACGGTCGCCCGGTCCGCCCAGGCCGGCGCCTCGACGTACAGCTCGAAGCGCTCACCGCCGGAGGGCGTCCCGTCCGGAGCCACGTCGAGGGGGCCGGAGAGGCCCGAGGAGCGCAGGATCCCGGTCGTCCGGGTCCAGACCGGCAGCAGGGCCCAGGCGTCGCACGCGAACCCCGGGGCCTGCCCGATGAAGCCCACCCGGTCGGTGCGGCCCTGGGTGTCCCAGTAGGCCTCGACCTGGTCGTGGGTCGCCTCGGTCGCGTCGTACCAGGGATCGTCGCTCATGCCTGGCCCCTTACCCATCGGCGCCGACTACATTCGAGGACATGACCGCCCAGCGCTTCCGGGGTGTCGTGCTGCCCGACGACGAGCCCCGCGACCTCTACGTGGTCGACGGCCGGATCACCTACGAGCCGCAGGCCGGTGCCGACACGACCGCCGAGGGCTGGCTGCTGCCGGGACTCGTCGACGCCCACAACCACCTCGGGCTCGAGGACGGCGGCGGGGTCGACGACGCGGAGGTCGAGCGGCAGGCGGTGGCCGACCGCGACACCGGCGTGCTGCTGCTGCGCGACTGCGGGTCGCCCGTCGACACCCGTTGGGTCCAGCAACGCGACGACCTGCCGCGCCTGGTCCGCGCCGGTCGCCACGTCGCGCGCACCCGCCGCTACATCCGCGGCTACGCCCACGAGGTCGAGCCGGACGACCTGGCCACGACCGTCGCCGCCGAGGCGCGCGGCTCCGACGGCTGGGTCAAGCTCGTGGGCGACTGGATCTCCCGCGACGACGGCGACCTGACGCCGTCGTTCCCCGCCGACGCGTTCGCCGCCGCGATCGACGCCGCGCACGCCGAGGGCGCCAAGGTCACCGCCCACTGCTTCGGCACCGAGGTCCTCGACGGGCTGCTCGCCGCTGGCATCGACTGCATCGAGCACGGCACCGGTCTGCGCGAGCGTCACCTCGACGCGATGGCGGCCGGGGGAGTGGCCCTGGTGCCCACCGTGCTCCAGACCGACAAGTTCCCGGAGTTCGCGGCCTCCGGTCGCGACAAGTTCCCGGCGTACGCCGCCACGATGGACGAGCTGCACGCCCGGCGTCGAGCGACCCTCCTGGCCGCCCACGAGGCCGGCGTCGCGCTCTACGTCGGCAGCGACGGCGGCGGCACCGGGCGCCACGGCTACCTGGCCGAGGAGATGCTCGCGCTGGCCGACCTCGGCATCCCGGCCGACGAGGTCGTGGCCGCCGCGTCGTGGCGCGGTCGGGGCTGGCTCGGCTTCGAGCCGCTGCTCGCGGAGGGCGCGGCGGCCGACTTCGTCGTCCTCGACGCGGACCCGCGCGTCGACCTCGGCACGCTGACGCGCCCGGCGTGCGTGGTGCTGCGGGGTGCCGTGGTCGCCTCGCGCGCCTGACCCGAGCCGAGGGCGGTGCCGAGGGCGGTGCGACGGCCGCACGGTTTCGGGCCCCGTGGCAGTGGGTACAGACAGCCTCATGAGCGACGACTACGCAGGCTTCGACGGTCTCATCGACGAGGTGGTCAAGACCGCCTGCTACAAGGACCTCTTCACCAACGGCTGGGTCAAGGCCTCCGACGGCATGGTCACCTTCGCCCTCGGCGCCGACACCACGCCCCAACCCGGTCCCGGGCAGGGCTACCCCGACTACCCGCTGGCACCCACGGACGGCAACATCAGTGGGCCCGGGCCCGACGGTCAGCTGCGCGACCCGAGCACCACGCTCGGCCAGGTCTACCAGGTCTGGGAGACCGAGATCCCGCCCCTGTTCGAGCCGCTGCGCGACCTTCCCGACCCCGCTGACTTCCAGACCCTGGCCGACGCGGTGCGATCAGCCCTCTCCCAGATCTCCGCCTCGGGCAATGCCGGCTCCAGCGACTCCACCGCGAGCGACCCGTCCAACATCGCCTACGACGGCAACACCACCCTGGGCCTGATCGAGGACACCGCCCAGAAGCTGAACGGCTGGCACGGACAGTCGGCCAGCGCGTTCGCCACCTACCTCAACCTGTTCAACCGGGTGGTGGGCAACCAGGCCCTGGCCGGCGAGGTGCTGCGGGTCACCCTGCTCGAGGAGAAGGAGCTGTGGACGCGGATGCGCCACGACTCGATGCTCTTCATCACCAACGCCAACAACGCCTTCGCCGACGCCGGCGACATCAGCCTGAAGGACGCGCTGTCGGCCTTCGAGACCATCAGCCAGGTGCTGGGGTACTTCCCCGTCTTCTCGCCGATCACGGGGGCCATCGACAAGGCCACCTCCGTGACGAACCTGCTGGTCGACACCTTCGGGGGGAGCAAGCCCCCCGAGCCCAACCCGCTGAGCGGCGGGCTGTTCGAGGTGTTGAAGAACTGCCAGGAGCACCGCGACAAGATGCTGGAGATCTCCAGGACCGTCGAGGGTGACATCAAGCAGAGCCTGCTCAACCTCAAGTCCCACATCGACTCCGCTCCCAAGGCACGGACCAGCGGGGGCAGCGACGAGGAGTCCTACACCGTCGATCGTCCGGCCGGGGTCTACGACGCCGACTCCGTCGACGACTTCGTGGGCGGCTACGAGGGGGGAGAGGGCGAGATCGTCATCGAGCCGTGGGAGGTGCGCGAGGCTGCCGGCAACCTGGTCGACAAGGTCGGGCCCGAGCTCGCAGCGGCGGGCACCAGCTTCGATGCCGGTGACTCCGCCGCCCCCTGGTCCCGCGGCAGCAGCGAGGTCGGCGTCGGGTTCTTCGGCTGCTACAGCGAGTACTCGGCGGCCTCCTACGCCCTGCAGAAGGAGATCGACGAGACCGCGCTCGAGTTCCAGTGGGCCGGCGAGATGCTCCGGGTCGTGGCCGACGAGATGGAGAAGCACGACGACAACGTGGGTGCGGGCTTCGGCGAGGTGCGCAAGAAGATCGACGAGCACGACAACCCGGCCCCGGTGGTGCCCCACTACCCGCCCGGTTACCTGGAGAACCGCCTGGGCGGCATCTGAGCCCCGCCTGCCGCTTCCGATCGCGCGCCAGGATGGCGCTGCGCCGCCCCCGCTGCGACTACTCGCGCGGCTGGCGCGGCCGGGCCGGGCGGACGGCGTACAGGATGCCGGTGACGATCAGGACGACCACCCCGGCGAACCCGAGGGCCAACGGGCCCAGGATCGCGACGAGCAGCCCGACCACGAAGCCGCCGGTCGACGGCACCTGAGCGATCCTCGCCTCCGCGCCCTCGACGGTCGACGTGCAGTCGAGCACGACGTCGCCGGACCCGGTGTCGAAGCGCTGCTGAGCGGTCCACTCGTTGTAGGTGAAGTCACCCGAGATGCCCCGCAGCGGCCGTGCCTCCCCGGCGGAGTCGGTGATCGTGCAGTCGACGGGCTCGTCGTCGCGGGTGAAGATCGCCCGCTCCTCGCCGGCCGGGACGTCCAGCGTCACCGGTCCGTCGCCGGCCGCCACGATGCCGTCCTCCTGGGTCAACGGACGCAGCACCAGGAACAGCCCGCCCACGAACACGACGCCCGCCAGCACGACCAGCACGACACCGACGACGAACCAGCGGGCGCGGGGACGGTACTTCTGGTCGGCCGGGGGCGGGGGGCTGTACGACGGATGGCTCACGGCTCCATCATCGCCGGACGAGGGCCGCCTCGGGGAGGTACCTGACCAACGCCCGGTTGCGCTTGACGAGCTCCTCGCCCACGGTGTTGCCCGTGCGCTTGTCGATGACGGTGCGCCAGATCTCGTTGTGGCGGTAGACCTGCTCGGCCCCGTCGGCGTCGACGCCCTCGGCGACGAACTCCTCGTGCCGCGCCTCGACGCGGTACGACGTGGGCGTGGCCCGGTCGGCGCGCAGCTCGCCGCGCAGGTGCCGCTCACCGACCCAGGTGCGGAGCTGGAAGGTGGTGTCGGTGTCGTTGCGGAAGACCAGGTCGACGTAGTTGTAGACGATCGAGCACCCGACGCCCCACGGCAGCACCCGGCCCTTGTCGGGGAACGGGTCGAAGGAGTGCTCGCTGCGCTCCACGACGGTCAGCGGGGAGTGGAGCACCATCCAGTGGATCAGGTTGGCGAGCTGGCAGATCCCGCCGCCGACACCGGAGATCGCGTCTCCGTTGGAGAGCCGCATCCCCTCCACGTAGCCCTTGCGGGCGGTGCAGCTGCCCACGACCCTGTTGAAGCTGAAGGTCTCGCCGGGCCGGACGACCACCCGGTCGGTCCGGGCCGAGGCGAGGCGCAGGTTGACGACCTTGTTGCGCTGGAGCAGCATCTCGTCCTCCGAGAGCTCGCGCATCAGCAGCGAGCCGTGCTCCTTGACCCGCACCGGCAGGTCGGCTGCCTCGGTGTCGCGCGCCCACGTCGTACCGGGGCGTAGCCACTGCACGTGGCGGCGCACCTGGTGGGCGCGGACCGCCCACGGGAACAGCCACGGGTGCCGCTGGGAGAAGCGCTGCGGGCTCGGGCCGACGTACGACGGGCGGGCGGCGGGGTGGGCAGCGGGGTGGGCGAGGACGGTCATGGCACTGTGACGGCGGGACCCGGACATTGGTTGTCGGCGAATTCACGCCCGGCCCGGTGCGTCTGGCACACTCGGGCGCTGAGTCCCGCGCGACCGGACCCTCTCTCCGACGCGTCGTGGCCATCCGAGACTGTCAGCCTGGTGTTCCCCACCCGTGCCCCGACAGCCTCACCCACACACGAACTACGAGGAGACACCACAACCGTGGCCGTCAAGATCCGTTTGAAGCGCCTGGGCAAGGTCCGGGTTCCGCAGTACCGCATCGTCGTGGTCGACTCGCGCAAGAAGCGCGACGGCAAGGTCCTCGAGGAGATCGGGATCTACCACCCCAAGGAGGACCCCTCCTACATCAAGGTGGTCTCCGACCGGGCGCAGTACTGGCTCGGCGTCGGCGCGCAGCCGTCCGAGGCCGTCGCCAAGATCCTCCGGATCACCGGTGACTGGCAGACCTTCCGGGGCATCTCGGGCACCGAGGGCACCCTCCAGGTCAAGCCGGCCAAGACCGCGAAGCAGGACATCTTCAACGAGGCCCTCAAGGAGGCCGGCGGCGACTCGTCGGCCGAGGCCGTGACGAAGAAGTCCGCCGCCAAGAAGGCCGAGAAGAAGACCGAGCCCAAGGCCGACAAGAAGGCCGACGAGGCTCCCGCCGAGGAGACCCCCGCCGCCGACGCGCCTGCTGCCGAGGCGCCCGCCGCCGACGCCGCTGAGACCAAGACCGACGCCGAGCCGAGCGCCTGATGCTCGCCGACGCGCTCGAGCACCTCGTCCGGGGTGTCGTCGACAACCCCGACGAGGTGTCGGTGCGCGACAAGCAGCTGCGCAAGGGGTCGATCCTCGAGGTGCGCGTGCACCCCGACGACCTCGGCAAGGTCATCGGTCGCGGTGGGCGGACCGCCTCGGCGTTCCGCACCGTGATCTCGGCCCTCGCCGGCCGTGAGGGCGCGCGCATCGACTTCGTCGACGTCGACCGGGCACCCGGCCGCCGCTAGGCAACCGCTTCACGCTGACCCGTCGTACATGTACGACGGGTCAGCGCAGTTTTGACTCCAGGAGGACAGACGTGACCGAGACGATCGAGGTGGTCGTCGGCCGGATCGGCAAGCCGCACGGCATCCGCGGCGAGCTGACCGTCGACCTGCGCAGTGACGAGCCCGAGCGGCGCTACGCCGAGGGGGCCGTGCTGCGCGCCGAGGCGCCCCGCGGGTCCGCCTTCGCCCACCGCACCCTCACCGTGGTCCGCACGCGCTGGCACCAGTCGACGCTGCTGGTGACCTTCGCCGAGTTCTCCGACCGCAACGAGGCCGAGGGTGCCCGAGGCGTCGTCCTGCACGCCGACATCGCCGCCGACGAGACCCCCGACGACCCCGACGAGTTCTACGACCACCAGCTGGTCGGCCTCGCGGTCCACGACCTCGACGGCACCCTGCTCGGCGAGGTGACCGGGTTGGTCCACGGCGGTGCCCAGGACCTGCTCGCGGTCCGCGCCGTCGACGGCCGGCCCACCCTGGTGCCGTTCGTGTCGGCCCTGGTGCCCGAGGTCGACGTGGCCGGTGGTCGCGTGGTCGTGGCCGACCGGCCCGGGCTCGTCGCCCCGCTCCCGGACTGAGCCCGCGGTGCGCCTCGACTACGTCACGATCTTCCCCGACTTCTTCGCCCCGCTGTCGCTCTCGCTGGCCGGCAAGGCCGTCGACTCGGGCCTGCTGAGCGTCGCGGTCCACGACCTGCGCACCTGGACGACCGACCGGCACCGCACCGTCGACGACACGCCGTACGGCGGGGGCGCGGGCATGGTGATGAAGCCCGAGGCGTGGGGCGCGGCCCTCGACGCCGTGCTCCCGGCGCCGCCGGCGCGCGCGACCCTCGTCGTGCCGACCCCGTCGGGCCGCCCGTTCACCCAGGCCCTGGCCCGCGACCTGGCCGGCCGCGAGCACCTGGTGTTCGCCTGCGGTCGCTACGAGGGCATCGACCAGCGCGTGCTCGACCACGCCGCGACCCGCGCCGAGGTCGACGAGGTCGTCGAGGTCAGCCTCGGCGACTACGTGCTCAACGGGGGAGAGGTCGCCGCGCTCGCGATCACCGAGGCGGTCGTGCGGCTGCTTCCCGGCTTCATGGGCAACGCGAGCTCCCTGGTGGAGGAGTCCCACGAGGACGGGCTGCTCGAGTACCCCGTCTACACCAAGCCGTCCTCCTGGCGCGGGCACGAGGTGCCGCCGGTGCTGCTGTCCGGAGACCACGGCCGGATCGCCGCCTGGCGTCGCGAGCAGGCCCTCGAGCGCACCGCCCGGCGCCGTCCCGACCTGCTGCCCCCGACCGCCACGGGCACCGACTGGACCATCGTGCCGGCGACCCGGGCCGACGCCGGTGAGCTGCTCACGCTCCAGCGCGCCTGCTGGCTGCAGGAGGCGATCGTCAACGACGACGTCGCCGGCATCCCCGCCCTGCACGAGTCGCTCGACGACGTCCTGGCCTGGCTCGACGAGTGGACGACGTACGTCGTGCGCGTGCCGAGCGACGGGGGCCGGCTCGTCGGCGCCGTACGAGGTCGGCTCGTCGGCGACGCCTGGGACATCGGCCGGGTCATGGTCGCTCCCGACCTGCAGGGTCGCGGGCTCGGGCGCCTGCTGCTGGAGCACGTCCAGCGGGTCGCACCCCCCGAGGCGACGTCGTACGTGCTCTTCACGGGGGCGCAGAGCCACGCCAACATCCGGATGTACCGCAAGGCCGGGTTCCGGCTGCGTCCCGACATCGCCGCGCCGCCGCTGGCGGTGGTGCTGACCAAGACCCGGTCGCGCGACCAGCGGATTGGCTCACGCTCCTAGCGCTGTGGCAGACTCGACCGTCGGTCCGACCGGCCGAAGGTCCGCCCCGATCCGTCACTGATCCGTCACGTGACGACCACCCGGGGGGACTGCGTCAGGTGCCTGCCACAGGGGACGCCTCACGCCGCCGGCCACCGCGGTCTGGCCGACACGCACCACCTTCGAACACCCATCCGTTCCGCGGCTGACCTGTGGCACTCGCGAGGAGACACACATGACCAACATCATCGCCGAGCTGGGCAACGCCCAGAAGCGCACCGACGTCCCGGCCTTCCGCGCCGGCGACACCGTCAAGGTCCACGTCAAGGTCGTCGAGGGCAACCGCGCCCGCGTCCAGGTCTTCCAGGGCGTCGTCATCCGCATCCACGGGTCCGGCATCGGGCGCACCTTCACGGTCCGCAAGGTCTCGTTCGGTGTCGGCGTCGAGCGCACCTTCCCGCTCAACAGCCCGATCTTCGAGCAGATCGAGATCGTGACCCGTGGCGACGTGCGTCGCGCCAAGCTCTACTACCTGCGCAACCTGCGCGGCAAGGCCGCCAAGATCAAGGAGCGCCGCGAGTTCTGACCGAGGTCTCCTCGGTCCTCGTGGTTGCATCTCACGCGTGACCCCCGACGACGACGTCCCCCTGGCCCCCGCGGGCCAGGGGGACGAGTCGTCGGTGGCCGACGACGCGGAGAGTGCCGGGGGCGACGGGCACGCCGTACGCCGCCGGCTGCCGATCTGGCAGGAGTTGCTGCTCCTGGTGGCCGCGGCCGTCGTGCTGGCGATCGTCGCCAAGGCGCTGTTCGTGCAGGCCTTCTACATCCCGTCGGACTCGATGGAGCCCGGCCTGGTCAAGGACGACCGGATCCTGGTCCAGAAGGTGTCGTCCTGGTTCGGGGGGTCCCCGCACCGCGGCGACGTGATCGTCTTCCGCGATCCCGGCGGCTGGGCCGAGGACTCCGACGACCCCGGCCCCCTGCAGGGGGTGCTGTCCGCGATCGGGCTCTACCCCGAGGGCGGACACCTCGTGAAGCGTGTCGTCGGCGTGGCCGGTGACGTGATCACCTGCTGCGACGAGCAGGGCCGGATCCTGGTCAACGGCACGCCGGTCGACGAGGAGGGCTTCGTCGCCTCCCGCCCGGCCGGCATCACCTGCGACGGGCCGATGATCGGCTGCGACTGGTCCGCGGGACCGGTTCCCGACGGCAAGCTCTTCGTGATGGGCGACAACCGCTCCAACTCGGCCGACTCCACGGTCCACCTGTGCCTGCCCGACGACGTCGACTGCGCCCGCGACCCCTACGTCGACGTCGACCTCGTCGTCGGCACGGTGTTCGCCGTGGCCTGGCCGCTGTCCCACCTGCGCCACGTCGGCGGGTCCGACGAGCTCCGCGACGCTCCTTCCGCCGGCCGATGAGCACCCTGCCGCGCGGCCTGAGCGTGCGCCGCGACGCCGGCCTCTACGGCTACGAGCGGGCCCTGCACCGCCACGGTGTCGCCCTGGTGGCCGGCGCCGACGAGGCCGGCCGGGGTGCGTGCGCCGGACCGCTGGTGGCCGGGGCCGCGATCCTGGCGCCGGGGCGGGCCGGCATCGTGCCGGGGCTGGCCGACTCCAAGCTGCTCACCGAGCGGGCCCGCGAGCGTTGCTACGAGCAGGTCGTACGACGAGCCCTCGCCTGGGCCGTCGTGGTCGTGCCCCACGGCGAGTGCGACCGGCTGGGCATGCACGTGGCCAACATCGAGGCGCTGCGCCGGGCCGTGGCCCAGCTCGACGTCCGGCCCGACTTCGTGCTGACCGACGGGTTCCCGGTCGACGGGCTCGGCGCCCCCGGCCTCGCGGTGTGGAAGGGCGACCGGGTCGCGGCCTGCGTCGCCGCGGCGTCGGTGCTCGCCAAGGTCACCCGCGACCGGATCATGGTCGAGCTCGACCGCGAGCACCCGGCGTACGACTTCAAGACGCACAAGGGCTACATCACCGAGGCCCACACCGCGGCCCTCGAGGCCCACGGCCCGTCGTCGGTGCACCGCATGCGGTTCGTCAACGTACGCCGCGCCGCCGGCCTGGTGCCGCCGCTGGGAGCAGCGGCGCCGTCAGCAGACCACCTCGGGCAGCCCGGCGGCGGTCACGAGCTCGTCGTCGGCACTGACCGCCCTGCCCATTGACCGGCGCTCTGGTGCGGGACATGGTCGCCTCACGCCCGGCCCGGGCCGGGCGGAAGACGTCTCGGGGACCTGTCATGCGCCGCATCCTGATGTTCGACCACACCTGCAGGTCCTGCTCGCTGCCCGCCGCCCCGCGGCGCGAGAGCGGCTCGGGCCAGCGGGGACCCGCCGGGATCAGGGGCGCGAGGACGTCCCGCTGATGACCTCCGACCCGGGTTCCGCTCCGACGGCCACGGCGCTGCTCATCTGTCCGATTCCCTACGACAGTCGGATCTGGGGCCGCTTCGCCACGGTGCTGGGCGAACACATGCGGGTCGTCGAGGTCGAGTGGCCGCGCCCAGAAGGTGCCATCTTCGAGATGACGAGCACCATCGACCACGTCGTCGACCGCAGCGGTGTCGCCGAGTTCGACGTGGTGGTCGCGGCCGGGCTCGACGCTGCTGCCGCCGTCCACCTCGCGGTTCGAGGCGCCGTCCGGGCTGTGGCCCTCATCGACCCCAGTCCGGGACAGGAGATGCCGGAGGTCCCGTTCCCGGACCTCGATGCGCGGTTGGCCGGGGTCTTTGCGGACAACGAGGACCTTCTCGAGGCACTGGCTGAGCGGGACGCGGAGGCGCTGGCGCGACTTCTCGCGAGCCAGAGCGGTGCAGGACTCTCTCCTGCGAACCGACGACTGGTCCACGACGTCTTCCTCGACAACGTCGACACCGTCTTCGATGCGGTGCGCGGCGCGGCAAGCGGGACCTGGTGGCCGGACCTCCTCGGTTCGTTGGAGCAGCCCGTGCTCGCGTTCGCTCGTACATCGCCACAGACCGACCTGGCACTACATCATGCGATGGTCGAGGCGCTCGTCGCTCGCTGTGCGCACGGGGCCCTCGTCATGGTCGACTCCGCCTCCGAGCTCCCGTGGCTTGCGCAACCCGATCTCATGGCTGCAGCAATCGTCGCGCTCGGATCGCCGACCACTCGGCCCTGAGCCGGGGCACCGTCAGCAGACCACCTCGGGGAGCCCGAAGACGGTGTGGACCCCGCTGGAGAACAGCACCGACTCGGGGCGTGAGTCCACCACCCCGGGCAGCCCGGCGGCGGCCACGAGCTCGTCGTCGAGCCCGAGGAGGCGCGCCTCGCGCAGCGGCCACGGGCCATGCGTGTTGGGTACCCAGAGGGTGCGGCCCCAGGCGGCCGTGTGGGCGCCGAAGCGCGAGCTCAGGAAGAGCTGCAGGGCGTCGGGCTCGACGACCGGCGTACCCACCTCGACCGACACGGTGCTGCGCGGGTGGTCGCCGGTGAGCCGTCGGGTCCGATAGGTGACGACCGCGCCGGTCGGGTCGTGCGGGAGCCGCGCGGGCTCGCGGGTCATCCGGGCCCAGCGGTAGGGGACCGCGAGCGACAGGTTGGCGGCGGCCACCATGGCCACCCGCTGCGTCTCCAGCGACAGGAACACCACGCCCCGACGGCCCTGGTCGTCGACTGAGTAGAGACGCACGTTGGTCTCCAGGAAGGTGCCGAGGTAGGGCACGGCGGCGCCCGCCGCCCCGAGCCCGGCGCCGGCCAGCGTGAACGGGATCAGCCCGACCCAGCTCGACCCGTCGTGGACGTCGGGCCGCACCCCGCGCGGCAGCAGCGGCGCCACCCGCTCGGGCTCGACCCGCCAGTGCACGAAGGTCAGGTCGCGCCACCACTGGTGCACCGACCCCCGGCTCAGCGGCGGTCCCTGCGGGTCCAGCAAGTCAGTGGGGGTCATGCGTCTAGGCTCGCACCATGAGTGCCGAGGATCTCGAGAAGTACGAGACGGAGCAGGAGCTCACCCTCTACCGCGAGTACCGCGACGTCGTCGGGATCTTCAAGTACGTCGTCGAGACCGACCGCCGGTTCTACCTGTGCAACCAGGTCGATGTGAAGGCCCGCACCGAGGCCGACGACGTCTTCTTCGAGGTGACGATGTCCGATGCCTGGGTGTGGGACATGTACCGCCCGGCCCGCTTCGCCAAGAACGTCAAGGTGCTGACCTTCAAGGACGTCAACGTCGAGGAGCTCGTGCAGCCCGACGTCGATCCGCCCAAGCCCTGAGCGACCTTCCTGTGGAGCCAGCTGGGTGACCGGCCCCCAGAGCCTCGTGGACAAGATCGGCTACGCCGCCGTCGACGACGCGCTCGACGATCCTGCGCAGGATCCCGCAGGATGCAGACGTGGGAATCGAAGGGACGGTCGTCAGCGAGATGTCTGACGGCTGGCAGTCGATCGACACCGTCGACGAGTTGCGCGATGCCCTCGGAGAATGACGCCGGCGGAGGCGGCGGCCCTCCCTGGCTGACCGGTGTCGGCCTGTCACTTGTCTCGGTGGCTGTGCTCGTGGCCTGTTCGGGTGAGGCCTCGACCGGGTCTGCTGACTGTGATCCTCGGGTTCACCTGGACGGTCGGACCTACGAGTCACTTCCGTACGACGTGAGCCCCGACGAGACGTGGGGCGGTCTGGACGGTGGAACCCTCGATCGCTGCGACGACGACGGCGACGGCGCCCAGTCCGAGCCGGCAGCGAGCCCGGTGGCACTGTCACGCTTCGACGAGATCGCGGTCGACGACGCAGTGGTCGCCGAGCTCGGGCATCGATGGATCGTGTTTGTTCGGGTCGATCTCGACGCGACGAAGCTCGACGAGGTCGAATCAATGGCAAGGGCCCTCAACTAGGCCTGCAGCAGATGCGCCGGGACCGTCAACGACGTCAACGCCGAGGATTTCGTGCAGCCCGACGTCGATCCGCCAAGCCCTGAGGGACCTTCCTGTGGAATCAGCCACGAACCGTCCACAGAGCCCGGTGGTCGTGGCGTCGTCCACAGGGGTGTTCTCGGGCTGAGCGGACCGTGGTCTGCGGGGGAGACGCTGGCCGCAGGAGGTCAGCCGATGACACAGATGAGCACGCCGGTCAGTACGCCGGTCAGTACGCCGGTCAGCACGACGGGCACCACCGTCCCGGGCACGACGGCGCAGGCCAGGCAGGCTCTCGGGGCCTACGGCGAGGACGTGGCCGCGCGGCACCTGGTCGAGGCCGGTCTGGTGGTCCTGGACCGCAACTGGCGCTGCGACGAGGGTGAGATCGACCTGGTGCTGCGCGAGGGTGCGGTGCTGGTGGTGTGCGAGGTCAAGACCCGCACCAGCGTGCTCAGCGGCACGCCCCACGAGGCCGTCACCCCGGCCAAGCTCGAGCGGCTGCACCGGCTCGGCCAGCGCTGGGCGCGGGCCCGCGGCCTGAGCCCCGACGAGACCCGCGTCGACCTGGTGGCGGTGCTGCGCCCGCCGCGCGGTGCGGCGCTGGTCGAGCACGTGCGGGGACTGTGCTGATGCCGTTCGCGACCGCCCGCACCGTCTCCCTGCACGGTGCCCTGGGCCACCTCGTCGACGTCCAGGCCGACGTGTCGCCCGGCGGGTCCAACTTCGTGATCGTGGGTCGGCCCGACCAGTCCCTGCGGGAGGCCGGCGACCGCTGCCGGATGGCGATCGTCAACAGCGAGTTCACCTGGCCGGCCACCACCCGCCGGGTCACCGTCCTGCTGTCGCCGGCCGACCTGGTCAAGCGTGGACCCCACTTCGACCTGGCGGTCGCGGTGGCGATCCTCGCCGCCGACGGGGTCGTGCCCCTCAACGCCCTGGTCGACACGGCGTTCATCGGCGAGCTCACCCTCGACGGCGGCCTGCGATGCGTGCCCGGGGTCCTGCCGATGGTCCTGGCCGCCGCCGACCGCGGGGTGCGCCACGTCTTCGTGCCCGAGCCCGAGGCGCGCGAGGCGGCGATGGTGCCCGGCATGACCGTCTTCGGCGTGCGGTCCCTGTCCCAGGTGGTCGCCGAGCTGCAGGGTGAACCGGTGCCCGAGGCGCCACCCGTGGCGCCGATGAGCGGCTCCCGGCTGCTGTCGTGGCGCGGTGAGGAGCGCCTGGAGGAGGTCGACCTGGCCGACCTGCACGGCATGGCCGACGCCAAGTACGCCGCCGAGGTGGCCGCGGCCGGCGGCCACGCCCTGCTCCTGTCCGGCCCCAAGGGCGCCGGCAAGACGAGCCTGGCCGAGCGCATCCCGAGCCTGCTGCCCGACCTCGGGGCCGAGGAGTCGCTCGAGCTGACCGCCGTCCACTCCCTCGCCGGCGTGCTGGAGCCGGGCGACGGGCTGATCACCCGACCGCCGTTCTCCGCACCCCACCACGACGCCAGCAAGGCGAGCCTCATCGGCGGCGGCAACGGACAGGTGCGGCCCGGCGAGATCAGCCGAGCCCACGCGGGCGTGCTCTTCCTCGACGAGTTCCCGCTCTTCCGCACCGACATCATCGAGGCCCTGCGTCAGCCGCTCGAGAGCGGCGACGTCACCGTCGCGCGGGCCGAGGAGTCGGTGACCCTCCCGGCCCGGGGGATGCTGGTCCTGGCCTGCAACCCGTGCCCGTGCGGCGACTGGTCGGCCGACAACGGCCAGAACCGGTGTCGCTGCAAGGCCACCCAGCTGCGCGACTACCGCAACAAGCTCACCGGCCCGCTGGCCGACCGGGTCGACATCACACGCCTCGTCGGACCGCTGCGCAAGGACCAGCGAGATCCGTTCACGGCACCGGAGACCTCCGCCGAGGTGCGGGTCCGGGTCGCGGCCGCCCGGGCCCGGCAGCAGGCGCGCTACGCCGACTGCAGCTGGCGGCTCAACGCCCACGTGCCGAGCCCGTTGCTGCGCGACCGGTGGCCGCTGAGCGACGCCGGTCAGCGGATGCTCGACCGCGACCTCTACGACGGCCGGCTGAGCAGCCGCGGCGCCGTACGGGTGCAGCGCCTGGCCTGGACCCTGGCCGACCTCGCCTCGGTGGTCTCGGGCCGTGACGTCGTCCCGGGGGTCGCCCAGGTCGCGGTCGCGCTCCAGCTCCGCAAGGGCGAGCCCCTCGCCGTCGCCACGACCGCCCGCCGGGCCGCAGGATGAGTGCCCCGGAGGCCGAGCGCCTGGCGCGGGTGGCCCTCAGTCGTCTCGGCGAGCCCGGCGAGACCAGGATGACCGGGCTGGTGGCCGAGCTGGGCCCGGTCCGGCTGCGCGACCTCCTGCTGGCCGAGTGCGACCTGCAGGGCCTGCAGACCGACGTCGCGACCCGGTTGGCCGCCCTCGACCCGGCCCTCGAGCTCGACCGGGCTGAGCGGATGGGGCTGCGGTTCGTGGTCCCGGGCGATGCGGAGTGGCCGACGACGCTCGACGACCTCGCGGGGGCGGGCACGCTCCACGAGCGGGGCGGCGTACCCATCGGGCTGTGGGTCAAGGGCCCGTTCCGCCTCGACGGCCTCGCCGAGTCGCTGGCCGTGGTCGGCTCTCGCGCCGCCACGGCCTACGGCGACGAGGTGGCCAGCGAGATCGCGGCCGCGGCCGCCGAGGCCGGTCTCCTCGTGGTGTCGGGCGGCGCCTTCGGCATCGACCGGGCGGCCCACCGCGGCGCCGTCTCCACGGGAGCGCCGACGGTCTCCGTGGTTGCCTGCGGGGCCGACCGGGTCTACCCCGTCGCCCACGAGGCGATGTTCGCCCACATCGGCCGCACCGGCGCGATCGTCTCCGAGGCCCCTCCTGGCTGCGCACCCCACAAGATCCGCTTCCTGGCCCGCAACCGGCTGATCGCGGCGCTGACCCGCGGCACGGTGGTCGTCGAGGCGGCCCGGCGCAGCGGCGCCCTCAACACGGCCAACTGGGCGGGTCGGCTCAACCGCCACGTGATGGGGGTGCCCGGGCCCGTCACGAGCGCGGCCTCCGAGGGCGTCCACGAGCAGCTGCGCAGCGGGGCCATGTCACTGGTGACCCGCGGTGCCGACGTCCTCGAGGTCGTGTCGCCCGCCGGCGCCCACCTCGTGGAGCCGCCCCGCGACGTCGTCACCGACCGTGACCGGCTGACCCTGCGTCAGCGTCAGGTGCTCGACGCCGTGCCCGCGGTCAGCGCCGCCGGGTCCGACTCCATCGCCCGCACGGCCGGGCTCGGTCTGCGCGAGGTCCGGGGCGCGTTGGGTGCCCTCGAGGTGGCGGGGTTCGTCACCGGTGACCTCGACGGCTGGCGGCTCACCGAGCTGGCCCGGGCCTGACCCGACGGCTCGACCGGGCTGACTCACCGGGCGAGGTCACGGGTCCGCCGTACCCGCGCTCCTACGATCAGGGGATGACCGACGAGCCCGAGCAGGACCTGCTGCCCGAGGCCATGATGCGGGTCCTGGCCGACTACGAGCGGCACCTGACCTCCGAGCGCGACCTCACGCCCCACACCGTGCGCGCTTACCTCGGCGACGTCGCCGGCATCCTCGAGCACGCCCGCCGCAGGGGCCTGGACGACGTCACCCAGCTCGACCTCCGCACCCTGCGCAGCTGGCTGGCCCAGCAGCAGACCCTCGGCCGCTCCCGTACGACGATCGCGCGCCGCGCCACCGCAGCCCGGGTGTTCACCGCCTGGCTGGCGCGCACCGGTCGGGCGTCGACCGACGTCGGGTCCAGCCTCGGGTCGCCCAAGGCCCACCGCACCCTGCCGTCGGTGCTGCGTGCCGACGAGGCCTCCGACCTGATCGCGGCCGCGGTCGCGGCGGCCGACGACGGCAGCCCGGTGGGGGTGCGCGACATCGCCATGCTCGAGCTCCTCTACGCGACCGGGATCCGGGTCGGCGAGCTCGTGGGCCTCGACGTCGACGACGTCGACCGTGACCGCAACGTGGTGCGGGTGCTCGGCAAGGGGCGCAAGGAGCGCGCCGTGCCGTTCGGCCGCCCGGCCGCTCGGGCCCTGGACTTCTGGGTGCGCCAGGCCCGGCCACTGCTGGTGGCCGACGGGGCGGGCGGTGCGCTGTTCGTCGGCGCCCGGGGTCGCCGGATCGACCAGCGCGCGGTCCGGACCCTGGTGCACCGGCGGATCGCCGAGGTGCCCGGCGCCCCCGACATCGGCCCGCACGGCCTGCGCCACAGCGCCGCCACCCACCTGCTCGAGGGGGGCGCCGACCTCCGGTCGGTGCAGGAGCTGCTCGGTCACGCCTCGCTGGCCACGACGCAGCGCTACACGCACGTCACCACCGACCGACTGCGCCGCGCCTACCAGCAGGCGCACCCACGCGCCTGAGCCCCGTCGTCGCCGGCGCTCAGCCGAACAGGTCGAGCAGGCGTCGCCACGGCTCCGCTGGATCCGGGGGAGTGGGTGCCCGGGCCGCCGGAGGTCCGGCGCCGGAGGGTCGGTCGCGCCACAGCGGCAGGAGACGCACCGGTCCGGAGCCGACGAGACGCAGCGGGTCGAGGTAGGTGTCGGCTCCCTCGATCCAGCCCCAGTGCAGGCAGGCGCGAGGGAAGCAGTGCGACCCGGGGAGCTGCAGGGTGCCGATCGGGGCGCCGGAGGCCACGGTGTCGCCCACGGAGACCGTCGCGCGCACCGGCTGGTAGGTGGTGCGGGTCGTGCCGTGGTCGACGACCACCACGCCACGACCGGCCAGCGGGCCGGCGTACGACACCCGGCCGGGCAGTGCGCTGCGCACCGGCTGGCCGGGGGAGCCGCCGAGGTCGACGCCACGGTGCCCGCTCCCGTAGGGCGAGTCGGGCGGGTCGAACCCGGCCACGACCTCGGGCTCGGGCGCCAGGGGCCACCCGCCGACCGGATCCGACCCCTGCGGACCGCCGGTCGCGCCGGACGCCACCGGCAGGCCCAGGAGGGCCGACAGCAGCGTGCCGAGCACGACCAGGACGACGACAGCGAGCCGCAGGGGCCGGGTCGGGGCGGCGGTGACGCCACCGCCGGGGGAGGGGGACATGGCTCGAGCATCGACCTCGCCGGGGACCCCGCGGCACCCTCGGCGTCGAGCCTGTGGAGGACGGCGCCGACCCACGGTCCTGTGGACGACTCCTGGTCAGGTCGGGGGACCCGGCGCGATTCGTGGGCGGACGCCCCGCTCCCGTAGGCTGGCGGGACCACTCCCCGGAGTGGAATTCGCATGCCCTCACACCACGGTCCGCCGTGGGCGTCGGTCCTCAGTCCCGCCCGGTCACCACGACCTGGCCGGTCGGACCACGCGGGGGCATCAGGGCCAAGGGCACCCGCCTGCGGCGTCGAACTGAAAACAAGTCCCGGACCCACCTCCGGTGCGCCCTGCCCACGCGACGCGATGCTACGCACGCGGTCGAAGGGCGCACGCACGGCGGCGGGTCCGACACCGGAAAGAAGATCACCATGGCAGTCGTGACCATGCGCCAGCTCCTCGAGAGCGGCGTCCACTTCGGGCACCAGACCCGTCGCTGGAACCCCAAGATGAAGCGCTTCATCATGACCGAGCGCAACGGCATCTACATCATCGACCTGCAGCAGTCGCTGGCCTACATCGACCGCTCCTACGCGTTCATCAAGGAGACCGTCGCCAAGGGCGGCACCGTGATGTTCGTCGGCACCAAGAAGCAGGCGCAGGAGGCGATCGCCGAGCAGGCGACCCGCGTGGGCATGCCCTACGTCAACCAGCGCTGGCTCGGTGGCATGCTCACCAACTTCCAGACCGTGCACCAGCGGATCAACCGCCTCAAGGAGCTCGACGAGGTCGACTTCGACGACGTCGCCGGCAGCAGCCGCACCAAGAAGGAGCTGCTGCAGATGCGTCGCGAGCGCGACAAGCTCAACAAGTCGCTCGGCGGCATCCGCGAGATGACCCGCACCCCCTCCGCGGTGTGGATCGTCGACACCAACAAGGAGCACCTCGCCGTCGAGGAGGCTCGCAAGCTCAAGATCCCGATCATCGGCATCCTCGACTCCAACTGCGACCCCGACCTGGTCGACTTCCCGATCCCGGGCAACGACGACGCCATCCGCGCCGTCGGTCTGCTGACCCGCGTGATCGCGGACGCCGTCGCCGAGGGCCTCATCGCCCGCTCCGGCGCCAAGTCCGGCGAGGGCGCGGCCACCGCCGTGCAGGAGCCCCTGGCCGAGTGGGAGCGCGAGCTCCTGGCTGGCGACGCCACCAAGGCTGCCGAGACCGCCACCTCCGCCGAGCCCGAGGCCGCTGCCTCCGAGGCGACCGGTGCGTCGTCCGAGGGTGCCGAGGCCGCTGCGGTCGCGACCGAGTCGACCGACGCTCCCGAGGTCACCGAGGCCCCCGCCGAGTCGGCCGTCCCGGCCGACGAGCCGGCCGCCCCCGCCGAGGCCGAGGCCCCGGTCGAGGCGACCACCGAGTCCTGATCACCCTTCCACCCGTACGAAGGAGTACGCATGGCGAACATCACCGCCGCTGACGTCAAGAAGCTCCGCGAGCAGAGCGGCGCGGGCATGATGGACTGCAAGAAGGCCCTCACCGAGGCCGAGGGCGACTTCGACAAGGCCGTCGAGATCCTGCGGATCAAGGGCGGCAAGAAGATGGCCGAGCGCGCCGCCGAGCGCGAGGCGTCGGCCGGTCTGGTCGCCACCTCCGGTGGCGCCCTGGTCGAGCTCAACTGCGAGACCGACTTCGTCGCCAAGGGCGAGCCGTTCGTCGCGGCCGCCCAGCGGATCGCCGAGGCGGCCGACCAGGCCAAGGCCGCGGACACCGAGGCCCTCAAGGCCGTCGTCCTCGACGGCAAGACGGTCGGCGAGGTCGTCGACGACCTCGCCGTGTCGATCGGCGAGAAGATCGAGCTCGGTCGGGTCGCCTACTTCGAGGGCCCGACGGTCGTCTACATGCACAAGCGTGCCGCCGACCTGCCGCCCGCCGTGGGCGTCCTGGTCGAGTACGACGGCGATGCCGACGCGGCTCGCGCGGCGGCCATGCAGGCCGCGGCCATGCGCCCGCAGTACCTCACCCGCGACGAGGTCCCCGCCGACGTCGTCGCCAAGGAGCGTGAGATCGCCGAGGCGACCTCGCGTGAGGAGGGCAAGCCCGAGCAGGCGATCGCCAAGATCACCGAGGGTCGGCTCAACGGCTTCTTCAAGGACGTCGTCCTGCTGGAGCAGCCGTCGGTGACCGAGAACAAGAAGTCGGTCCAGGCCGTCCTCGACGACTCCGGCACCACCCTGAAGCGGTTCGCCCGCTTCGAGGTCGGCGCCTGACGCTCTCGCGCCGCACCACCTGATCCACCTGTCCAGCAGCGTCGCCCCCGGGCGGCGTTGCTGGCGTTTTCGACGTCGTACGCCGCGGGGCCCGACCGGCAGCACGACCGGCGGTGCGGGAGCGCGGCCCGGCCGGTAGCCTCGCTCCCGACCTGATCCGCGGACGGAAGGACCCGATGACCGGCTACAAGCGAGTCCTGCTCAAGCTCTCGGGTGAGGTGTTCGGTGGCGGCAAGGTCGGGGTCGACCCCGATGTCGTCCAGGGCATTGCCCGGGAGATCGCCGCGGTCGCCCAGAGCGGCGTCCAGGTCGCGATCGTCACCGGCGGCGGCAACTTCTTCCGCGGCGCCGAGCTGCAGCAGCGGGGCATGGACCGGGTCCGAGCCGACTACATGGGCATGCTCGGCATCGTGATGAACTGCCTGGCGCTGCAGGACTTCCTCGAGAAGCTCGGCATCGACACCCGGGTCCAGACCGCGATCACGATGGGCCAGGTCGCCGAGCCCTACATCCCGCGTCGGGCGATCCGCCACATGGAGAAGGGCCGGGTCGTCATCTTCGGTGCCGGCATGGGCATGCCCTTCTTCTCCACCGACACCGTCGCGGTCCAGCGGGCGCTCGAGAGCCGTTGCGACGTGGTGCTGTTCGACAAGAATGGCGTCGACGGCATCTACACCGCCGACCCCAAGGTCGACCCCACGGCCACCCGGATCGAGCAGATCACCTTCGACGAGGCGATCGAGCGCGGCCTGCGGATCATGGACCAGACGGCCTTCACGCTGGCCCGCGAGAACAAGCTGCCCCTGATCGTCTTCGGCCTGGGCGAGCCCGGCAGCATCCTGCGCGCGGTCCAGGGTGAGAGGATCGGGACGCTCGTCACCGCCGACTGACCCCCGGGTCGTCCCCGCCAGCGCCGCGACCGGCCCCGAGCACCAGCAGCCAGCACCACCACCGGAAGGAACACCCGTGATCAAGGACATCCTCGACGAGGCCGACACCAAGATGGACAAGTCCGTCGAGGCGACACGTGAGGAGTTCGCCGCGATCCGGGCGGGCCGGGCGACGCCCGCGATGTTCAGCAAGATCGTCGTCAACTACTACGGGTCGCCGACGCCGCTGCAGCAGCTCGCGTCGTTCACCGCTCCCGAGGCCCGGATCATCATGATCCAGCCCTACGACATGAGCGCCATGAACGACGTCGAGCGCGCCATCCGCGACTCCGACCTCGGCGTCAACCCCGCCAACGACGGCCGGGTGCTGCGCTGCGTGTTCCCCGAGCTCACCGAGGAGCGTCGCAAGGACTACATCAAGCTGGCCCGCACCAAGGCCGAGGACGGCCGTGTGGCCGTGCGCAACCTGCGTCGTACCGCCAAGCAGAACCTCGAGAAGCTCGAGAAGGACGGCGAGGTCGGCAAGGACGACGTCACCGGCGCCGAGAAGCGGCTCGACGGCGTGACCAAGAAGCACACCGACGCGATCGACGAGATGCTGAAGAACAAGGAGTCCGAGCTGCTCGAGGTCTGAGACCTCGCCGCGCCACGCCACATGACGACGGAGTCAGGCCCCACAGCCCCGCCCCAGAAGGACCACGGGCGGGCCGGTCGCGACCTCCGAGCCGCCGTGTTGTCGGCGATCGTGCTGCTCGGCGCGATCGCCGCGTCGCTGGCCGTGTGGAAGCCGGCCTTCATGGCCATCGTCGTCATCGCGGTCGTGGTGGCGATCTGGGAGCTCCGCCAGGGCTTGCTGGCCCACGACGTCGACCTGCCCGAGCAGCCGCTCATGCTCGGCGGTGCGGTGATGGTCGTGGTCGCCTACCTCTGGGGCACCGACGCCCTGGTCACCGCCACGGCGGTCACGGCGCTCGTGGTCATGCTGTGGCTGCTCCACCGGGGCATCGACGGCTACGTCAAGACCGCGACGGCGTCGGTCTTCACGCTGGTCTACGTGCCGTTCCTGGGCTCGTTCGTCGCGCTCATGCTCGCCGAGGGCGGGCGCGACGGCGGCGGGCTCGACAACGACGGCGTCCAGGGCATCCTGGCGTTCATCCTGGTCACCATCTCCTCCGACATCGGCGGCTACATCGCCGGCGTGCTGTTCGGCAAGCACCCGATGGCACCGGTCATCTCGCCCAAGAAGTCCTGGGAGGGGTTCGTCGGCTCGCTGCTGGCCTGCGTCGGCGCCGGCTGGGTGCTCGTCGTCTTCCTGCTCGACGGCGACTGGTGGGTGGGCCTGTGCCTGGGCCTGATCACGGTCGTGATGGCCACTCTGGGCGACCTGTGCGAGTCGGTGATCAAGCGCGACCTCGGTCTGAAGGACATGAGCCAGGTCATCCCGGGCCACGGAGGCCTGATGGACCGGCTCGACTCGCTGCTCGCCACGATCGCGCCGATCTGGCTGCTGCTCCACTACCTCGTCTTCACCTGATGCCCGCCGAGCGTGCCGCCGACCGCGCCGGTCCCCGGGGCACGGTCGACCGCAGCGGGTTCGCGACCGGCCTGCCGATCGGGCCGCTGCTGGTCGTCGTCGCGTACGCCGCCCTGCGCGGCGCCGGGGTGGTCCTCGACGACTGGATGCTGGTGGCGCTGGTCGCCTGGCCGGTGCTGCCCGCCCTGCTCGCGGCGCTGGTCCTGGTCGCCCATCGTCGCTGGTGGCTGTCCCTCGCGATCGGCTGCCTCGTCGGGACCGCGGTCACGGTGGCCGCCGTCGTCGGCCTCGTCGCGGGCCTCGCCTACCTGCTGTCCGAGCCGGCCGGGCGATGACGACCCTCCACCTGGTCCGGCACGGCCGTCCGCTCCTCGAGCGGGGCCGACCAGCCGCGACCTGGTCGCTCGACCCCGCGGGCTTCGACGACGTGTGGGCGCTGCGCGAGCGGCTCCCGCAGCACGCCGCGTGGTACACCTCGCCCGAGCCGAAGGCGGTCGAGACGGCCCAGCTGCTCACCGACGCCCCGGTCGGCATCGTCGAGGGCCTGCGCGAGCAGGAGCGGGGGAGCGCCTGGGTCGACGACCTCCCCGACGCGGTGCGCCGGGCGTTCGCCCACCCACGGGAGCCGGCCGCGCCGGGCTGGGAGCCGATGGACACCTGTCGCGAGCGGGTGGTCGGCGCCGTCGGTCCGGTCCTGGCCGCGCACCCCCGGGAGGACGTCGTGCTCGTCGGCCACGGCACCGCCTGGACCGCCCTGGTCGCCGCCCTCACCGGGGCCGAGCCCGACCTCGAGCGATGGGGGCGACTCGCCATGCCCGACGTCCTGCGGGTCGACGTGCCGTGAGCGTGCGGACCGCGGCCCTACGATCGCCCTGATGAGCACCGACGAGACCGTCCACGCGACCGACGCCGAGGCCGACGCTGGCGACCGGCCGCGCACCCGGCACCGCGACCACCCGGTGTTCACGCCGCTCGCGGGCTTCTTCACCGGCGTGCTGCTCGTCGTCGTCCTCGGTGGCCTGCTCGGAGCAATCCTCGACCTGGTGCTGGGCTACGACGTCGGCGAGCACCCGTGGATCCTGCTCGTCGCCGTCGGGGTGCTGCTCGTGGTCACCCTCGGGCTCGTCGCGGTGCCCCGCACCCGCCGGTTCGCCCGCTACATGCTGTTCGGGGTGCTCACCACCCCGGCCGTCATCGCCGTGGTCGCGTCGCTGACGTTCTGGCTGCTGCTCAAGAACGACGGCTGACCGGGCCGGCCGGCATCGGTCGGCAGCCGGCCAGCAGGGGGGGCTCACCCGGGGTCGCCGTCGACGACCCACCCGAGCGTCCGTTCGACGGCGCGGTCCCAGCCGCTGCGCTCGCGACGCCGCAGGGCCTCGCTCATCGTGGGCTCCCACCGCGCGGCGCGGTGCCAGTTGTCGCGCAGCCCCTCGAGGTCGGGCCAGAACCCGACGGCGAGGCCAGCGGCGTACGCCGCTCCCAGCGAGACCGACTCGGCGACCAGCGGCCGCTCGACCGGGATCGCGAGCACGTCGGCGACGTACTGCATCAACAGGTGGTTGGCCGTCATGCCGCCGTCGACCTTGAGGCCGGTGAACGGCAGACCGGTGTCGGCGACCATCGCCTCGACGACCTCGGCGGTCTGCCAGGCGGTGGCCTCGAGGACGGCGCGGGCCAGGTGGGACCGGGTGACGAACGAGGTCAGGCCCACCACGACACCGCGCGCGTCGGGCTGCCACCGGGGCGCGAACAGCCCGGCGAACGCCGGGACGATGTAGCACCCGCCGTTGTCCTCGACGCGCCGCGCGAGGGTCTCGATCTCGGGCGCGGAGTGGATCATCTCCAGCGAGTCGCGGAACCACTGCACGAGCGCGCCGGCGACGGCGATCGAGCCCTCGGACGCGTAGCGCGGCGGCTGGTCGTCGAGCGCGTAGGCGACGGTCGAGATGAGCCCGTGCTCCGAGGTCGTGATCCGGTCGCCGGTGTTCATCAGCAGGAACGCGCCGGTGCCGTAGGTGCACTTGGCCTCGCCCGCGGCGAAGCAGGTCTGGCCGAACAGGGCGGCCTGCTGGTCGCCGAACGCCCCGCCGATCGGTACGCCGGGCAGGCCGACCGCGCAGGTGCCGTAGACCTGGGCGTTGGGTCGGATCTCGGGCAGGACCTCGCGCGGGATGTCGAGTGCGTCGAGCAGGCGCTGGTCCCACTGGAGGGTCCGGATGTCCATCAGCATGGTCCGGCTGGCGTTGGTCACGTCGGTGACGTGCACCCCGCCGTCGGGACCGCCGGTGAGGTTCCAGATCAACCAGCTCTCGACCGTCCCGAACGCCACCTCGCCCAGGCGTGCGCGCCGCTGCAGGTCGGGGACGTGGTCGAGCAGCCAGCGCAGCCGGGGCGCGGCGAAGTAGCCGGCCGGGGCGAGGCCGCAGACCTCGCGGAACAGGGCCGCTGAGGGCCCGCGGTTGAGCTCCTCGACCATCGCCGAGGTGCGGGTGTCCTGCCAGGTGATGGCCGGGGCGACGGGGCGGCCGGTCGCGCGGTCCCACACGATGGTCGTCTCGCGCTGGTTGGCGATGCCGACGGCGGCCAGCTCGAAGGGTTGCAGACCGGCCTGGGCGAGGGCCTCGGGCAGCACCCGCAGGGTGTTGAGCCAGATCTCCGCGGCGTCCTGCTCGGCCCAGCCGGGCCGCGGGAACGAGGGGTGGTGCTCGTGCTGCGCGACGGCGATCATCCGGCCGCGCCGGTCGAAGATCATGCACCGGGTCGACGTGGTGCCCTGGTCGATCGCGGCGACGTGGGTCCGCGCGCCGGGGTGGAGCCGGGTCACAACCGCTCCTGGAGCCGGGCCGAGACCGCGGCGGCAGCGCCGACGACCTGCTCGACGAGGCCGGGCAGCGGCTCGCCGGAGCCGGTGAGCACGCGCTCGCGCGGGCCGAGGACCGCCAGGGCGCCCACCCCGAGACCGGCGTGGTGCCGGATCGGGGCGGCCAGGGACGCGATCCCCGGGCGGTGGGTGCCGTCGGCCAGGCTCCAGCCGCGCCGCGCGGTCTGCTGCACCGACCGGGTCAGCTCCAGGACGCTGGTGACGGTGGCCGAGGTGTACGACGTCAGCACCAGGTCCCGCGGTCGCGAGGCGGCCGGGGCGAAGGCCAGCAGCGCCAGGCCCAGGGCGGTGGCGTGCAGCGGCTGCCGCTCGCCGACCCGCAGTCGCTGGGGCGAGCCGTCGGGCCGGAAGACGTGGTGGAGCAGCTCGACGGTGCCTCCCGTGAGGATCCCGAGCTCGACCTCGAGGCCCGACAGGGCGACGAGGCCGTCGGCCCAGTTGGCCGCCCGCGAGCGCAGCAGGTGGGGGTCGAGCGTCTCGCCGAGCCGGGTCAGGCCGGTCCCGATCGCGTAGTGGCCGGTCTCGGGGTGCTGCACGACGAAGCCCACCCCGACGAGGGTGCGCACGATGCCGTGCGTCGTGGGCTTCGGCAGCCCCAGCGCGTGGGCGAGCTCGCCGAGGGCGACCGGCTCGGGGACCGCGCCGAGGAAGTGCAGCACGGCCGCGGCGCGCTCGATGGACTGGATGGTGCCGGGCACCGGATCAGCGTAGACGTTCGACGATGACGAACGCGCGTTCGAGACTGTCGAACGACCGCCCTGGGCACGGCGCCCGACCACGGTGCACGGTGTGACGGGCGCCACGGCGGCGCCGGACTGGGAGGAGTCACCCGTGAAGAAACCCCGTAACCCCCTGGTCGGCGAACTCTGCGCCGAGTTCGCCGGCACGATGATCCTGATCCTCTTCGGCACCGCGGTCGTGGCCCAGGTCGCCACGAGCAGCGACGGGTCGCTCGGCGACCACGACTCGATCGCCTGGGCCTGGGGCATCGGGGTGACCCTGGGTGTCTACGTCAGTGCCCGACTCTCCGGCGGCCACCTCAACCCGGCCGTGACGATCGCCCTGGCAGCCTTCAAGGGCTTCTCCTGGGCCAAGGTCGCGCCCTACATCCTGGCCCAGACCCTCGGTGCCTTCGTGGCCGCGCTCATCGTGCGTGCCAGCTACGCCGAGCTGATCGGCACCGTCGACCCCGGACACACCATCAAGACCCAGGGCATCTTCTCCACCCTGCCCGGCAACGGGATCGACGGCTTCAGCATCTCGACGGCCTTCCTCGACCAGGTGGTCGGCACCGCGATCCTGGTCTTCGTCGTCTTCGCCCTCACCACGGCCTGGAACAACCCGCCGCTGGCCAACCTGGGCCCGGTCATCGTCGGGCTGCTCGTCGTCGCGCTCGGCATGGCGTGGGGGGCCAACGCGGGCTACGCGATCAACCCGGCGCGTGACCTCGGCCCGCGGCTGGCCTCGCTCATCACGGGATACGGCGACGCCCTCTCCGACCAGAACGGCGATCTCTACTTCTGGCTGCCGATCGTGGCTCCGATCATCGGTGGGCTGATCGGCGGTGCGCTGTTCAAGGTGCTCGTCGAGATCCACCTGACCGACGACACCGCCCAGGACGAGGAGGCGGTGAGCGAGCCCACCAACGCTCGCGGCTGATCCCTGCCGGCACCAGTCACACCCACACCCGCACGCACGCACACGAAGGAGTCATCGATGGCCGAGTACGTCGGAGCAGTCGACCAGGGCACCACCAGCACCCGCTTCATGATCTTCGACCACGGGGGCAACGAGGTCGCGCGCCACCAGCTGGAGCACGAGCAGATCCTGCCGCAGGCCGGCTGGGTGGAGCACGACCCGGTGGAGATCTGGGAGCGCACCAGCTCGGTGATCCAGTCGGGGCTCAGCAAGGCCAAGCTCAAGGCCAGCGACCTCGTGGCCCTCGGCATCACCAACCAGCGTGAGACCACGGTGGTGTGGGACAAGAACACCGGCCAGCCCTACTACAACGCGATCGTGTGGCAGGACACCCGCACCGACCGCATCGCCAGCAAGCTCGAGCGTGACGGCCACGGCGACCTCATCCGGCGCAAGGCCGGGCTGCCCCCGGCGACGTACTTCTCCGGCGGCAAGATCCAGTGGATCCTCGAGAACGTCGACGGCGTGCGCGAGGCGGCCGAGGCCGGCGACGCCATCTTCGGCAACACCGACTCGTGGCTGATCTGGAACCTCACCGGCGGCACCGACGGCGGCGTCCACGTCACCGAGCCGACCAACGCCAGCCGCACCATGCTGATGGACCTCGAGACCCTCGAGTGGGACGACGAGCTGCTCGCGCTCTTCGACATCCCGCGCGCGATGCTGCCCGAGATCCGGTCCTCCAGCGAGCCCGAGGGCTACGGCACCACCCGCGCCAACGGTCCGCTGCGCGGCGAGGTCAAGCTGACCGGCATCCTCGGCGACCAGCAGGCCGCCACGGTCGGCCAGGTGTGCTTCGCGCCGGGCGAGGCCAAGAACACCTACGGCACGGGCAACTTCATGCTGCTCAACACCGGCACCGAGCTGGTCCGCTCGGAGTCCGGTCTGCTGACCACGGTCTGCTACAAGTTCGGTGACGACGCTCCCGTCTACGCCCTGGAGGGCTCCATCGCCGTCACCGGCTCAGCCGTGCAGTGGCTGCGCGACCAGCTCGGCATCATCAGCGGGGCCGCGCAGAGCGAGTCCCTGGCGCGCCAGGTCGACGACAACGGCGGCGTCTACTTCGTGCCGGCGTTCTCCGGGCTCTTCGCGCCCTACTGGCGCTCCGACGCGCGCGGAGCGATCGTCGGGCTGTCGCGGTTCAACACCAACGCCCACCTGGCGCGCGCCACCCTGGAGTCGATCTGCTACCAGAGCCGCGACGTGGCCGAGGCCATGGAGAAGGACTCGGGGGTGACCCTCGAGGTGCTCAAGGTCGACGGCGGCGTGACCGCCAACGAGCTGTGCATGCAGATCCAGGCCGACGTGCTCGGCGTCGAGGTGAGCCGGCCCGTGGTGGCCGAGACCACCGCGCTCGGGGCGGCGTACGCCGCGGGCCTGGCCGTCGGCTTCTGGAACAACACCGACGAGCTGCGCGAGAACTGGAACGAGGCGAAGCGATGGTCGCCACAGTGGGATGACGAGCAGCGCGAAGCTGGTTACACCCAGTGGAAGAAGGCGGTGACCCGCACGCTCGACTGGGTCGACGTCGACTGAGCGGCCGAGCCCCGGTCGCACCATCCCACGCACGCCACCCGCACCACGAAGCACGAGAGGTTGTCCTGACATGAGGTCCGTCGCCCTGTCGCCCGAGTTCCGCGAGGAGTCCCTCCAGGCCATGGCGGCCGAGGAGCTCGACATCCTGGTGATCGGGGGTGGGGTCGTCGGCGCGGGCAGCGCGCTCGACGCCGCGACCCGCGGTCTCAAGGTCGGGCTGGTCGAGGCGCGCGACTTCGCGTCCGGCACCTCGAGCCGCTCCAGCAAGCTGGTCCACGGAGGCCTGCGCTACCTGGAGATGCTCGACTTCCGGCTGGTGGCCGAGGCACTCAAGGAGCGGGGCCTGCTGCTGCAGGAGCTGGCCCCGCACCTGGTGCACCCGGTGGCCTTCCTCTACCCGCTCAAGCACCGCGGCTGGGAGCGCTTCTACGCCGGTTCGGGCGTCGCCCTCTACGACGCGATGTCGCGGGTCTCGGGCCGCGCGGGGGTGCCGCTCCACCAGCACCTGACCCGCCGTGGTGCCCGCAAGCTGGTGCCGTCGCTGCGCAAGGACGCGCTGGTCGGGGCGCTGAAGTACTACGACGCCCAGGTCGACGACGCGCGCCACACCATGTTCCTGTCCCGTACGGCGGCCGCCTACGGCGCCAGGATCGCCTCGCGGGCCCGGGTCGTCGAGCTGCTACGCGAGGGCGAGCGCGTGACCGGCGCGGTCGTGCGCGACCTCGACAACGACACCACGGTGACGATTCGCGCCAAGCAGATCATCAACGCCACCGGGGTGTGGACCGACGAGACCCAGGACCTCGGCGGGCAGCGCGGCCTCTTCCACGTGAGGGCCAGCAAGGGCGTCCACCTGGTCGTCCCGAAGGACCGGATCCGCTCCGAGGTGGGCCTGATCCTGCGCACCGAGAAGTCGGTGCTCTTCGTCATCCCGTGGGGCCGACACTGGATCATCGGCACCACCGACACCGAGTGGACCCTCGACAAGGCCCACCCCGCCGCCAGCCAGGCCGACATCGACTACATCCTCGACCACGTCAACGCGGTGCTCGACACCCCGCTCACCCGCGCCGACGTCGAGGGCGTCTACGCCGGGCTGCGGCCGCTGCTCGAGGGCGAGTCGGAGGCCACGTCCAAGCTGTCGCGCGAGCACGCGGTCTCCCACCCCGCGCCTGGCCTGGTGGTCGTCGCCGGCGGCAAGTACACGACCTACCGGGTGATGGCCGAGGACGCCGTCGACGAGGCGGTCTTCGGCATGTCCTCGGTCTTCGACCGCAAGGTCGGACCGTCGGTGACGGCCAAGGTGCCGCTCCTGGGCGCCGAGGGCTACGACGCCCTGGTCAACTCCCGCCACGTGCTGGCGGAGTCCTCGGGCCTGCACGAGGTGTGGATCGACCACCTGCTCGGCCGCTACGGCTCGCTGGTCCACGAGCTGCTCGACCTGGTCGCGGCCGACCCGACGCTGGGGGAGCCGCTGGCCGGCACCGCCGACTACCTGCGCGTCGAGGTCGTCTACGCCGCCAGCCACGAGGGCGCACGCCACCTCGACGACGTGCTCACCCGTCGTACCCGCATCTCGATCGAGACCTTCGACCGAGGCGTCGGCGCCGCTGAGGAGAGCGCTGCTCTCATGGCGTCCGTCCTCGGGTGGAGCGACGAGCAGCGCGCGCTGGAGGTCGACCACTACCTCAAGCGGGTGGAGGCCGAGCTCGAGAGCCAGCAGATGCCCGACGACGCCACCGCCGACGCCGCCCGCATGGGCGCTGCCGACGTGGTTCCGCTCAGTTAGGAACGCGTGCGGCCGGGTGGGAGAATCGGTGACGTCATGACCGAGACTCCCGCCCCGCCCGCCGGCACCACCGCCCTGCCGCTGGTCTTCGACGAGCCGCGCGGACGCCGCAAGCCGCCGTCCCACCTCGCCGACCTCGACTCCGCGGGACGCAAGGCCCTGCTCGAGGCCAACGGCCTGCCGGGGTTCCGGGCCAAGCAGCTCTCGACGCACTACTTCGGTCGGCTGGTCGACGACCCCGCCGAGATGACCGACCTGCCGGCCGCGCAGCGCGACGAGCTCGTCGCCACGCTCCTGCCGCGGCTGATGACGCCGCTGCGCACCTCGGAGGCCGACAAGGGCACGACCCGCAAGACGCTGTGGAGGCTCTTCGACGGTGCGCTCGTCGAGTCGGTGCTGATGCGCTACCCCGACCGGGCCACCATCTGTGTCTCCAGCCAGGCCGGCTGCGGCATGGCCTGCCCGTTCTGCGCGACCGGCCAGGGCGGCCTGCAGCGCAACATGTCGACCGCCGAGATCGTCGAGCAGGTCGTCGCCGGTGCCCGCTCCCTGGCCCGCGGCGAGGTCCCGGGCGGTCCCACCCGCATCTCCAACGTCGTCTTCATGGGCATGGGCGAGCCACTGGCCAACTACAAGGCCGTCATCGGCGCCGTACGCCGCATGGTCGACCCGAGCCCCGACGGGCTCGGCATGAGCGCGCGCGGCATCACCGTCTCGACCGTCGGGCTGGTTCCCCGCATGCGCCAGCTGGCCGACGAGGGCATCCCCGTCACCCTGGCCCTGAGCCTGCACGCACCCGACGACGAGCTGCGCAACGACCTGGTGCCGATCAACACCCGCTTCTCCGTCGCCGAGACCGTCGACGCGGCGTTCCACTACGCCGAGACGACCAAGCGACGCGTCAGCATCGAGTACGCCATGATGCGCGACATCAACGACCAGGCCTGGCGGGCCGACCTGCTCGCCGACGTGCTGATGCGCGGTGACTGGGGCTGGGTCCACGTCAACCTGATCCCGCTCAACGAGGTGCCCGGCTCCCGGTTCACGCGCTCGCGCGACGAGGACATGACCGAGTTCGTCCGCCGGCTCGAGGCCAAGGGCATCCCGACGACGATCCGCGACACACGCGGCAGCGAGATCGACGCCGCCTGCGGTCAGCTCGCCGCCGCCGAGTAGTTACGACTTTCGACACCCGGGTCACGACGTTCGGTCGATGTCCCCGGGCCGCGCGCCGGCCTAGCGTCGGTCCGGTGCGAACGACGAGGTGGGCGCCGGCGCTGGCGCTCGTGCTGCTGGCCCCCTGGTTCGCGGAGATGGCCTGGGGCGGCTTCCCGTTCACCGACATCCCGCTCGTCCTGCTGTTCCTGGCCCCGATGTACGGGTCGGCCGCGCTGCTGATCCGCGAGGTCGCCCGTCGGACCGGGCGCGGCTGGCCGACGATCCTGCTGCTCGGTGCCGCGTTCGGTGTCCTGCAGGCCGGCATCGTCGACCAGTCGTTGTTCAACCCGGCGTACGGCCGCTTCGACTTCCAGCACCCGGCGCACGTGGACGGCATCGACGTCAGCCTCTACTACCTGGTCGCCTTCGTCACCGGCCACGTGGTGGCCAGCATGGCCGCCCCGATCGTGGTCGCCGAGTGCTGGTCACGGCGGGCGGCCGAGCCGTGGCTGTCGCGGCGGGCCACCTGGGTCGTGGGCGTCGTCTACGTGCTGGCCTCGGTGCTCAACCACGTGGGGGTCAAGGACGAGGAGGGCCACGGGTTCCAGGCCCGGCCCGTGCAGACCCTCGCCGCCGCCGGTGTCGTCGTCGCGTTGGTGGTCGCCGGCGTGCTGTGGCGACGATGGCCGGTGACCACGACGAGGGTTCCCCCGCCCTGGGTGCTCGTGGCCGTCGGGTTCTTGGGCTACCTGCTCTACCTGCCCGGCGAGACCACGGCCGCGCTGGTGGTCGGCGTCCTCGTGATCGTGGGGGTCGCCACGGTCGTCGGCACCTGGTCGCGCAGCACACACTGGCGGCCGCGCCATGCCGTGGCCCTCGCGACGGGCTCGATCCTCGTCGGCCTGGTGATGCCGTTCTGGTCCGAGCCCTACGACACCTCGGTCACCGCCGACCGCGAGCTCGTGGACGACCTCGTGGCCGCCGCGGTCTGCCTGACGATCGTCCTGACCACGGCGTGGCGACTGCGCTCTCTTCGAGTTCGTCGCTCGCCGGCTGCGGGTCCGGAGCCGGTGCGTGCGACCTGAGGTCCGCGGCTCGTGCTGACGCGTAGTTCGAGCTGGGTGGATGGGGGTTGGGTCATGGAGGGCTCTGCTGATGGCGTCACGGGTCGCGCCGGCGGACACGAGCGCGTCGTCGTACGCATGTCCGCGTACGTGCTCGGCGAGCGGAGTTCGAGCGTGGCGCAAGTGCGCGACATCCGCGGCACCAGCGGGCGGAGCCGCAGCGCGGCATGGTCTGGGTGGCCTTCAGGCTTCGGCGGCATCTCGCAAGATCAGCCGAGGCAGGGGGCCATCCGACAGCGGATCCTGAGGGCTGGGCACGACCCCGTGCGGAAGGATCGGGGCGAGTGCGGTCCAGACCTTTTCGACGGCCTCGTCGGTGTAGTCGCAGAGCCTCTCGGTTGCTCGAAGCACTACGGCTCCCGATGCTGTCTCAGAGACCGTTGAGAACGCCCGCGATGAACCTAGCGAGGCGACTCCTCCCAGACTGCGGGCTTGGCTCGCCGTGATGACCGTAACCCACGAGTACCCGCGTAGGCGGCCAGACTCGAAGGCGCTGAACTCCAGCAGGCCGGGTGTCTCTTCCTCGAAGGCAGTGCCTCCTTGGGTGTCGTGCACGTCGTTGGCGACGTGCCCGTAGAGCACTGGGACGTTGAGTTCGGCCAGGAACGTTGATGCGAAGTCGGCCCAGCGGTTTGCTGTCTCGTCAGGGATCTCGGCGTCGGGCTTCTTGAGCGGGTGGTGGGCGATCAGCCTCAATAGGTCCGGTGGCTCTTCTCCGGACGGATCTTCCAGGTGTGCGAAGAAGTTGAAGCAGTCGCCGGCGTTGGGGGTCCCGAAGTCGCCGAGTCGCGAGAACCTCAGTTCGGCCCGCTCCGGGATCTCGGTGCCGAGACGCTTCAGGAATTTGTCGTAAGTCACCTGGGAGAAGGCGTAGAGGCTGGGGCCTCGCGTTCGTGGGCGCGAGTACGGGGCGATGATGACCGATCCCCAGGGTGTCCCACGTTCGCCCAACCGGCCTTGATGCCGCGAGAGCGACTTCGTAGTGCTCACTGTCGCAAGGGTGTCCCGCACCTGAGGAGCCGCAAGGGCAGCAGGTCCGTCAGTCATCCATCGTCGAGCGATCTCGGCGTAGGTCGACAGTTCTGGGACGGCGATGTCCACTTCGATGTGGATGGCATCCGGGCGAGTCGGAGACGGCAAACCTGGCATCTGCACAGTCTTTCAGCCGATCGGCACTCTCGGCGCGACTTCGAGACCTGGGGTATCAGAACACAATCTGCGGGCCCGATCATCGGCGTCACCGGGTGCAGCCGACCGCGCCGAACCTCATCGCTCAAGACTGTCGGTGGCCGCTGATAAATTCGAAAATATGAAGAACAGGCACGCCGAGACCGCGGCAAGCAGCGACCCGCTGCTCGCCTCGGTGTGCGCCCAGAGTGAGGCCGAGTCCCGCGTCCAGGTGGCCAAGCTGACGGCCGTGCTCGACTGGGCCGCCGCCCACGTCGCCGGCGACGAGGAAGCGGCCGCGCTGTTGGACCCGATGGTCGAGCCGGCGCTGCACCTCGGCGGGTCCGGGTGCCCGGTCATCGGGGAGTTCTCGGCACTCGATCTCGCGCTGTCGTTGGGCGGGTCGTCCGACGCGGGGTTGGCCTACCTCGGCAAGGCCCTCGAGCTGCGCCACCGACTCCCGCGCCTGTTCGCCCGGGTCGTGGCACTCGAGGTGTCGGTGTGGAAGGCGTTCCGGGTTGCCGAGCAGACCATCAGCCTTCCTCCTGGAGGGGCCGAGCACGTCGACCGGGTGATCGCCCCGTTCCTGCACTCCTGCTCCTGGGCCCAGGTCGACCGGGCCGTGGACGCTGCTCGTGCGCAGTTCGATCCCGAGGAGGCGGAGCGGCTCCGCCTCAGTGCTGCTGAGTTCCGTCACGCGACGCTCGACCTACGAGACGCCCGGACCGCTGGGACGATCGACATGCGCGCGACCCTCGACCTGTCCGATGCCCTCGACCTCGAGACCGCGTTGCGCGACGGCGCGCAGACGTTGGCCGACCTCGGATCGACCGAGACCCTGGACGTGCGACGCTCGCAGGCCCTGGGTGAGATGGCCCGCCTGCAACGGACCCTCGACCTGGACACCGGCGAGCTCACCAGCGGCACCGGACGAGGCGTCACCCTGTTCGTCCACCTCGACGGCAACGACCCCGACGACCCCGGTCTGGTCGACAACACCCAGTCCCCGGTCCTCGTCGAGCAGGTCCGGCAGTGGTGCGAGGCCGCCGGGACCACGGTCACGGTCAAGCCGGTCATCGACCTCAGGACCGACCCCAGCACGCCGGCCTACCGGCCCACCGAGGCGATCCGTGAGCACGTCATGCTGCGCGATCGGACCTGCGTCTTCCCCGGCTGCAACCGACGTCACGTCGACCTCGACCACATCGTTCCCTGGCAGGCCGGCGGACCCACCGCGGTCAGCAATCTCGCCATGCTCTGCCGGCGGCATCACCGCGCCAAGACCCACGGCAGGTGGCGATACCGGGTGATCGAGCCAGGCCGCTACGAGTGGACCAGCCCCACCAGCGCGACCTACCTCGTCGACCGGCGCCGACGAACCTGACCGCCCCGAGACCCCGCCGCCCATCCAAGGCAGCGGGGCCATCGGCACGCTCACCCAGCCCTGGGCCCCACGACGAACCAGGACCCACCGGGCAGGATCGCCGCATGACTCCCGACGCCGTGGCGGCCGCCAGCGCCGCCTGGACCTGGTACCCCGCCGATGCCACCACCGTCGAGACCGACGACTACCTGCTCGTGCGGTGGCCCGACTACTTCGTGGCCCGGCCCGGGCTGATCCGCCTCGACCCGGCCTCGGCCGTCGAGGACACCCTCGACGAGGTGGGCGGCCAGGTCCGGGCCTGGGGCTTCGACGAGCTCGTCGTGTGGGTCAAGCTCGACGCGCCGGCCGGACTCGAAGCGGCGCTGCAGGCGCGTGGCGCCGCCCTCGACGAGACGGTCGACGTGTTCGCGCTCGACCTGGCCGGCGGGCCGCCCGTGCTCGGCGTACCCGACGACGTCGAGATGCGGTGGCAGGCCGACGAGGCCACCACCCGCGACGCCATCAGAGTCGGCATCGAGGCCTTCGACGAGGGCTCCATGCCCGACGACGACACGGTGTCCCGGCTCGCGGCCGAAGCGGCCGACGACCTCGCGTCCGGACGCGCGGCGTGCGCGCTGGCCTACCTGGACGGCCGCCCCGTGGGCTCCGGCGGCCTGACTCTGGTCGACGGCGTCGCCCGGCTCTGGGGCGGCGGCGTGGTGCCCGACGCGCGGGGCCGCGGCGTCTACCGCGCCGTTCTCGCCGCCCGGCTCGACCACGCCGTCGAGCACGGTGCGGCACTCGCCCTGGTCAAGGGCCGGGTCGAGACCTCCGGACCGATCCTGCGCCGTGCCGGGTTCGCGGTGTTCGGTCAGGAGCGGTCCTACGTCGTCCCGGTGCCGCCGACCGGCTGAGCGGAGCGACCTGACAGGCAACTTCTGTTCACGCGCGGTCCACGCATCGACCGCCGGTCGTTGACGGAGGATGCCTAGCGTCAGCGTCATGGCCGACGTGCTCCCGCTCGCCCGTCCTGCACATCCCCCCACCTATCCCGTCGGTGAGGCCCGGCTCCGCGTCCTGGTGGTCGCCGAGTCGTTCCTCCCTCAGGTCAACGGCGTGACCGGATCCGTACGCCGGGTCCTGGACCACCTCGCAGCCGAGGGCCACCAGGCCGAGGTCGTGGCCCCCACCGGGCCCGACGTCTACGCCGGGTTCCGCGTGCGACACGCCCGCGGCGCCACCCTGCCGTTCTACAAGGACTTCAAGATCGGCCTCGAGACCCGACGCCGGCTGCGCCGCACGATGCTGCGCTTCGCCCCCGACGTCGTCCACATCGCCTCGCCCGCGACCCTGGGCTACCAGGCCGCCAAGGTGGCGTCCGAGCTCGGCATCCCGAGCGTGGCGATCTACCAGACCGACCTGGTCGGCTTCGCCGAGCGGTACGACGTCCCCGGGGGCGCCGCGGCGATGGCGGCCCTCACCCGCCGCATCCACACCCGGGTCGACCGCACCCTGGCCCCCTCGTCCGCCAGCCTGAGACAGCTGGCCGACCTCGACGTCCCCGGCACCGCCTTGTGGCCGCGCGGCGTCGACCTCGAGCAGTTCCGCCCCGACCGCCGCGATCCCGCCCTGCGGGCCCGCCTCCTCGGCACCGACGACCGGCTGCTCGTCGGCTACGTCGGTCGGCTCGCCCCGGAGAAGGAGCTGGAGCTGCTCACCGTCCTGGCCGACGACCCCCGTCACGCACTGGTGGTCGTCGGCGGGGGACCGGAGGAGCAGCGGCTGCGTGCGCTGCTTCCCCGGGCGCACTTCCTCGGCGTCCTGCACGGCGACGACCTCGGCGCGGCCTACGCCTCGCTCGACGTCTTCGTCCACACCGGACGGCACGAGACCTACTGCCAGTCGGCCCAGGAGGCCCTCGCGTCCGGCGTCCCGGTGGTCGCCCCGCGCCAGGGCGGACCGGTCGACGTGGTGGACGACGGCACGACCGGCTTCCTCTACCGGCCCGGCGACGCGGCCGACCTGGCGTCGTACGTCGACGTCCTGCACGCCGACCCCGCCCGCCGGCGACGGATGGGCATGGCGGCCCGCGCGGCCGTCGCGGACCGGTCGTGGCGCTCGGTCAACGAGGCGCTGATCGGCCACTACCGCGAGGCCATCGCGGCGCGTGCCGAGTGGAACGCGCTGCCCGGCTGAGCGATCAGGCCGTGAGCAGCGCGGCCGCCTCGTCGACGGTGTCGACGAGGTGCACATGGTCCTGCATCGCGCGACCTCGCGCCAGCGACTCCAGCAGCGGCCAGGCCGGGTAGGTGTCGGTCCAGTAGGTCCGTCCCACGAGGACCATCGGCGCGATCGAGGTCTCCTCGGCGTAGTAGTTCTCGCACGCGTCCTGGAACACCTCCTGGACCGTCCCGGCCGCGCCGGGAAGGACGACGATGCCGGCGTTGCAGATCTCGAGCAGGACCGCCTCGCGCACGGCGTTGCCGACGTACTTGGCGATCGTCGTCGCGAAGACGTTGGGCGGCTCGTGGCCGTAGTGCCACGTCGGCACCCCCAGGGTGGCGTGCGGCTCCGGGAGCCCGGCGACGGCGGCCCGGGCGCAGGCCAGCCAGTCGTCGACCGAGGGCCGGTACGACGGCACCTCGGCCAGCGCCACCAGCGCCTGGTCGAGCGCCGACGCGTCGAGGTCCGCGAGGCGGGCGCCGAGGTTGGCGGCCTCCATCGCCCCGGGCCCGCCGCCGGTCGCGACGACGAGCGACCCGCCCAGTGCCCGACCGAGCCGGGCCGCGTCGGCGTAGCCCGGCTCGCCGCGCTGGGCGGCGTGCCCGCCCATCACCCCGGCGATCCGACGCCCCGACACGAACCGGGTCAGGGCGTCGTCGATCGCGTGGTCGTGCAGGGCCGCGGCGAGGGAGTCGTCGCGACCGGGCACGCGCTGGGCCCAGGCGTAGGCGCGCGCGTCGAGGCTGCGCGGGTAGGGCGTCCGGTCGTAGAGCTCGTCGGCGGTGTAGAGGTGGGGGCGGTAGACGTCGAGCGGCGAGGACCCCACCGTCGGCAGCACCAGGGCGCCCGCCGCGACCAGCGCGTCGGCCTCGCCCGGCGCGAAGGAGCAGCCCAGGAACGTCGTCCCGCGCACGTCGTACGCCGCCAGCGCGGCCGCGCGACCGACCAGGTCGAGGCGGTGCAGCCGCCAGGACCCGAGGCGCGTGGCACCCGCGGCGAGCCGGCGGTCGAGCTCGGCCAGCGACTCGACGTGGACCACGCGTCCCCGGGTGCGCTTCACGGCACCGAGGCTACGTCGGCGCTCAGAAGGCGTGGGCCATCAGGTCACCGAACAGCTCTTGCTCGTCGGCGCCCTCGAGCCCCTTGCCGCGGAACCAGGTGCAGATGTTGGTGCAGTCGCGCAGCAGGTAGTCGAAGCCGTTGACGTTGCCCACCAGGTCGACGATCTGCGGCAGGTCGATGATCACCAGGCGCTCGCCGGCGGCCAGGATGTTGTAGGCCGACAGGTCACCGTGCACGACCCCCGCCTGCACCATCGTCGCCAGCGCGTCGCGCAGCTGGTCGAAGTACGACGCCAGCAGGGCCGGCTCGGGCCGTGTCTGGGCGAGCCGAGGGGCGCTGTCGCCGTCGACGGTGATCCACTCCATGAGGATCTCGGTGCCGTCGATCTGCACCGGGTAGGGCACCGGCAGGCCGAGCGACCACAGCCGCTTGAGGGCGTCCCACTCCGAGGCGGCCCACTCGCCGGAGGCGACGAGCCGGCCGAAGGTGGACTTGCGCTTGACCGCGCGCTCGTCGCGCGAGCGCTTCATGGCGCGGCCCTCGGTGTAGCCCGCCGAGCGGTGGAACGTGCGGTGATCGGCCGACCGGTAGCGCTTGGCGGCCATCACGACGCCCCGGTCGGGCTCGAGCGGGTCGGCGCGCTCGAGCAGGAAGACGTCGGCCTCCTTGCCGGTCTTGAGGATGCCGAGCTCGGTGTCGACGGCGCCCTGCGACGTCACGACCCAGTCGGGCCGGGGCTCGGGCCCTCGGGACAGTGGCTCGACGCTGAGCCAGGTCGACCAGCGCTGGGCGCCGTCGTCGACGTCGTCGTAGGTCGTCCAGTCGAGCGCGAAGGGGTGGGAGGGGTCAGGAGTGGAGTCCTGGGAGGTCATGGGTGGTGGTGCTCGTTTCGAGGAGGGGGGCGTGGTCTGCGGGCAGGCCAGGGACAGTCATGGACATGTCAGCTCCTCTCGGACGGCACCGGTGCGCTCACCGACGACTCGGTGCCCAGGATGGACGCCGGTGCCCGGCGCGCGCAACGGGATTGTCATCAGGCCGCGGCGGCGGTGGTCTCGATGTGCAGCTCGCCGACGCGCTCCCAGGCGTCGTCGACGTGGACGACGTCGCGGCCGGCGAGGTGCAGCAGGCGAGCGGCGATCCCGGCGCGGTAGCCGGAGCGACAGTGCACCCACAGCTCGCCCGGCGGCACCCGGCCGCCGGCGGTCTCGACCTCGTGCACCGGCAGGTGCAGCGCGCCGGGGAGGTGACCGTCGAGCCAGTCGTCGTGCGGGCGTACGTCGACGACGAGGGGCGCGCTGGACCCGGCGGCCTCGCTGCGCACGCGGGCCTCGCGGTACGCCGCCCAGTCGGCCCGGCGGTAGCTGCCGGTCGGGGGGTCCTCGCGTTGGTCGGCCACGGTATCTCCTTAAGTCACCAGACTAAGTAGAGATATACCAGAGTGGCCCTGGACGACCCTTCCTAGCGGACGCCCCACGAGTAGGACTGCTTGCGCAGGCCGAGGTACATGAACGTCTCGGTCGCGGCCACGCCGGGGATGGCCCGGATCCGGGTGGAGATCAGGTCGAGCAGGTGGTCGTCGCTCTCGCAGACGATCTCGGCCAGCAGGTCGTAGCGTCCGGCCGTCACCACGACGTAGTCGACCTCGTCGAGCGCGGCCAGGGCGTCGGCGACCGGCTCGAAGGCGCCGGTGACGTTGACGCCGATCATGGCCTGGCGGGCGAAGCCCAGCTGCATGGGATCGGTGACCGCCACGATCTGCATCACGCCGGCGTCGACGAGCTTCTGGACGCGCTGGCGCACGGCGGCCTCCGACAGCCCGACCTGCTTGCCGATGGAGGCGTAGGACTGGCGGCCGTCGTGCTGGAGCTGCTCGATGATCGCCTTGGCGACGTCGTCGAGCGGGGCCGGTGAAGGTGTCACCGCACCGACCTTAGTAGGGCCGGTCGTCTCACATCATCGAGCCGGCCTTGTCCAGGACGGTGCGCAGGATCTGCTCCATCTCGTCGAAGTGCGTCTGGTCGCAGACCAGCGGCGGGGCCAGCTGGATCACCGGGTCGCCGCGGTCGTCGGCGCGGCAGTAGAGCCCCTCGGCGTACAGCTGCTTGGAGACGAACCCGAACAGCAGCCGCTCGCACTCCTCGGCGGTGAAGCTCTCGCGGGTGGTCTGGTCCTTGACCAGCTCGATGCCGTAGAAGAACCCGTCGCCGCGCACGTCGCCGACGATCGGCAGGTCCTTGAGCCGCTCGAGGGTCGACCGGAAGTGGGGCGCGTGGGTGCGCACGTGCTCGAGGACGCCCTCCTCCTCGAAGATCTGCAGGTTCTTGAGCCCGACCGCGGTCGAGACCGGGTGGCCGCCGAAGGTGTAGCCGTGGGCGAACATCGCCTTGTCCTCCAGGAACGGCGCCATCAGCCGGTCGCTGGCGATCATCGCGCCGAGGGGGGCGTAGCCCGAGGTGATGCCCTTGGCGCAGGTGATGATGTCGGGCTGGTAGCCGAAGCGCTCCGCGCCGAACATGTGCCCGAGGCGCCCGAACGCACAGATGACCTCGTCGGAGACCAGCAGCACGTCGTGCTCGTCGCAGATCTCGCGGACCCGCTGGAAGTAGCCGGGCGGCGGTGGGAAGCAGCCGCCGGCGTTCTGGACGGGCTCGAGGAAGACGGCCGCGACGGTGTCGGGGCCCTCGTTCTCGATCGCGACGCCGATCTGGTCGGCGGCCCACCGTCCGAAGGCCTCGTCGTCGTCGCCGTCGGGTCCCGCGGTGCCGGCCGGCGCGCGGTAGATGTTGGTGTTGGGCACTCGGAACGTCGAGGGCACCAGGGGCTCGAACTGCTGCTTGAGCAGCGGCAGGCCGGTGATCGACAGTGCTCCCGCCGTGGTGCCGTGGTAGGCGATGGTGCGGCTGATGACCTTGTGCTTCATCGGCCTGCCGGTGAGCTTGAAGTAGTTCTTGGCCAGCTTCCACGCCGACTCGACGGCCTCGCCGCCCCCGCTGGTGAAGAAGACGCGGTTGAGGTCGCCGGGGGCGTAGGACGCGACCTTCTCGGCCAGCTCGATCGCGCTCGGGTGGGCGTAGGACCACAGCGGCATGAACGCCAGCTGCCTGGCCTGGGCGGCGGCGGCCTCGGCCAGGTCCTCGCGGCCGTGCCCGAGCTGGCTCACGAACAGCCCGGCCAGCCCGTCGAGGTAGCGCTTGCCCTTCGAGTCGAAGAGGTGCACGCCCTCGCCGCGGACCATGATCGGCACGTCGGCGGTGTCGTAGGCGCCGTGGCGGGTGAAGTGCATCCAGAGGTGGTCCTTGGCGGCCCGCTGCAGGTGGCCCTCGTCGAAGGTGCCGGCCGGGCCGTCGGCGAGATGAGAGTCGTGGGACATGCCCCCATCGTGCGCGGTCAAGTGGCGTTGGAGCAAGCGGATCCGTGGTCAGACCGTCGACACGCGACGGAATCCGCAACTAGGGTGCATGTCATGCCAGCCGAGCCGACCTTCCACAACGTCATCGGCGGCGAGCTCGTCGCGGCCGCGTCCGGGACGACGTACGACGTCGTCGACCCCAGCACCGGCGAGGTCTACGCCCGGGCGCCGCTGTCGGGCACCGAGGACGTCGACCGGGCCTACGCCGCCGCCGCGACCGCCTTCGAGACCTGGGGCGAGACCACCCCGCAGGAGCGGGCCCGGGCGCTGCTCCACATCGCCGACGCGATCGACGCCCGCGCCGACGAGATCGTCGACGTCGAGGTGCGCGACACCGGCAAGCCGGTGGGCCTGACCGCCTCGGAGGAGCTGCCGCCCAGCTCCGACCACGTCCGGTTCTTCGCCGGTGCCGCGCGCGTGCTCCAGGGCACGTCGGCGGGGGAGTACCTCGCCGACCACACGTCGTACGTGCGACGTGAGCCGGTCGGCGTCGTCGGGCAGGTGACGCCGTGGAACTACCCGCTGATGATGATGATCTGGAAGATCGCGCCCGCCCTGGCCGCCGGCAACACCGTGGTGCTCAAGCCCAGCGACACCACGCCCGCCAGCTCGACGCTGCTCGCCGAGATCTGCCAGGAGTTCCTGCCGCCCGGCGTGCTCAACGTCGTGTGCGGCGACCGCGACACCGGACGGCTGCTGGTGTCCCACCGCACGCCCCAGATGGTGTCGATCACCGGGTCGGTGCGCGCCGGCATGGAGGTCGCCGGCGCTGCGGCGGCCGACGTCAAGCGGGTCCACCTCGAGCTCGGCGGCAAGGCGCCGGTCGTCGTGTTCGACGACGCCGACGTGGCCAAGGCCGCCGGTGCGATCGCGGAGGCCGGACTCTTCAACGCCGGACAGGACTGCACCGCGGCCGCCCGGGTCCTGGTCGGCTCGGGCGTGCACGACGAGTTCGTCGCCGCGCTCACCGAGGCCGTGCGCGGGCTGCGCACCGGCCCGCCCAGCGACGGGGACGCGTTCTACGGCGCGCTCAACAGCGCCGACCAGCTGGCCCGGGTCACCGCGATGGTCGACCGGCTGCCCGACCACGCCGTGCTCGAGACCGGCGGCGCACGGGTCGGTGACGTCGGCTACTTCTACGAGCCGACCGTCGTGTCCGGCGTACGCCAGGACGACGAGCAGGTGCAGGACGAGATCTTCGGGCCGGTCATCACCGTGCAGCGGTTCGGTGACGAGGCCGAGGCGCTGCGCCTGGCCAACGACGTGCGCTACGGCCTGTCGTCGTCGGTGTGGACCCGCGACCACGGCACCGCGATGCGGATGTCGAAGCGACTCGACTTCGGTGTGGTCTGGGTCAACACCCACATCCCGTTCGTCTCCGAGATGCCACACGGCGGCTTCAAGCACTCCGGCTACGGCAAGGACCTGTCCATGTACGGCTTCGAGGACTACACCCGCGTCAAGCACGTCATGTCGTGGATCGGGACCAACGGTGGTTGAGGTGCGAGCGGAGCGAGCCTCGAAACCACGCACGTAGCAGACCAGGTCGCCGAGATCGGCTGCGGGGTCTCGAGGCTCGTCGCCAGGGCTCCTCGCACCTCGACCGACGTAGGGGACGGGTACGGAACATCGGATCCTGCTGACCGCGACGGCGACCCGCAGGCAGCGCGAGCGGGGCCGCGGTCGGGTAGGTCTAGGTTCGGGCCATGCGTTCTCGGGCCGTCCGGCTGGTGGCCCCGGTCCTGGTGCTGGCCGTGACCGCCCTGGCGGCCCTGGCTCCGTCCAGCGCGGCCAGACCCTCCAACCCGATGCCCCCGGCCCGGCCGCAGGTGGGCGCGTCGGGGATCGGTGACCCCTACTGGCCGCTCGACGGCAACGGTGGCCTCGACGTGCGCCACTACGACATCGCCGTCCGCTATGACTTCGACACCGGTCGGCTGACCGGTACGACGACCCTGCGGGTCCGGCCCACCGCCGACCTGTCGCGCTTCGGTCTCGACCTGCTGCTGCCGGTCTCGACGGTGACGGTCGACGGCAGGCCGGCGACGTTCGACAAGCCCGCACGACACGAGCTGCGGATCACGCCGCAGGAGCCCCTGGTCCGCGGCACGGACGTCGACGTCGTCGTGGGCTACGCCGGGGACCCCAGCCGGATCTCCTACGCGGGCGAGTCGCGCTGGCTGGTGGGGGCCGACGAGGTCGTGACGGTCGGACAGCCGCACATGGCGCCGTGGTGGTTCGCCGCCAACGACCACCCCCGTGACAAGGCGACCTTCGACATCACCGTGACCGGTCCCGCGAGCTACCAGGCGGTCTCCAACGGGCTCCCTGTCCAGCGCACGCTCACGGGCGCCGAGGCGACCACGCACTGGCGCTCGGCGCACCCGATGACCACCTACAGCGCGTTCTTCGCCCTCGGCCGGTACGACGTCGAGCAGACCTCGCGGGCCGGGCTGGCGTCGTACACCGCCGTCTCCAGGTCGCTCCCGTCCTCCGAGCGGTCCCGCGCGGCGACCAGCCTGCGCCGTACCGGCGCGATCACCGCCTGGCTCGAGACGCGGCTGGGTCCCTACCCGTTCGAGTCGACGGGGGGACTGGTCACCTCGCAGCGGGTCGGCTACGCACTCGAGAACCAGACCCGTCCGGTCTATCCCGGCCCGCCCGCGCGAGGCCTGCTCGTGCACGAGCTGGCCCATCAGTGGTTCGGCGACTCGGTGTCGCTGCAGCGGTGGCGCGACATCTGGCTCAACGAGGGGTTCGCGACCTTCATGGAGGTCGCCTACGCCGAGCGCCACGGCGGTCCGAGCGCGCAGCAGTGGCTGCGGGGGGCGCGCGACGACCAGGTCGGCTCGCGCTGGTTCTGGCGCGTCGACCTGACCGACCCCGGCGCCGGGCGGATCTTCGACCCGGCCGTCTACCAGCGCGGTGCGATGACGCTCCAGGCGCTGCGTCACCGCATCGGCGAGCGCCGGTTCTGGCGGCTGCTGCGCACCTGGACCCACGACCGACGACACGGCACCGGCAGCACCTGGGCGTTCCGCACGCTCGCCGAGCGGATCTCGGGCCAGCAGCTCGACGACTTCTTCTCGACCTGGCTCCGCGAGCCGCGCCCGCCCGCACCGACCCGGTCCAACGGCCTTCACTGAGGACGGGCCGACGGGGTAACGTCCGTCACATGAGTCTCGGGAGCTCGGGCGAGCAGCAGCGCCCCGACCGCCAGCACCTCGACGTCCCCCCCACCGACCGGCGCAAGATCGTCGCCGCGTGCGTGTGCCTGGCGATCCCCGTGGTGGCCCTGCTCTGGGTGCCCGCCTACGCCCGCGAGGACCCCAGCATCGGCGGCGTCCCGTTCTTCTTCTGGTACCAGTTCGTCTGGGTGTTCGTCTGCTCGGCACTGACGTGGACCGCCTACAAGCTGGTGCAGAGCGCCCGCGGGGGCAAGCGATGAGCGCGCCGCTGGTCACCGACTCCAGCGTCAACTGGACCGCGCTGGTCGTGCTGATCGCCCTGTTCCTCGTGGTCACCGTGCTGGGCTTCATGGCCTCCCGGTTCCGACGTGGCGAGAAGCTCGACAGCCTCGACGAGTGGGGGCTCGGCGGCCGCAAGTTCGGTACCTGGGTCACGTGGTTCCTGCTCGGGGGCGACCTCTACACCGCCTACACGTTCGTGGCCGTGCCGGCCGCGATGTTCTCGCTCGGTGCGGTCGCGGGGTTCTTCGCCGTGCCCTACACGATCATCCTCTACCCGATCATCTTCGTCTTCATGGCGCGGCTGTGGTCGGTCAGCCACCGCCACGGCTACGTCACGACCGCCGACTTCGTCCGCGGCCGGTACGACGACCGGCAGCTCTCGCTGGCCGTGTCGGTCACCGGGTTCGTGGCGACGATGCCCTACATCGCCCTGCAGCTCGTCGGCATCCAGGCGGTCCTCGAGGTCGCCGGCGTCGGCGGGGGCGACAACGTCCTGGCCAAGGACGCGCCGCTGCTCGTGGCGTTCGCCGTGCTCGCGGCCTACACCTGGTCCTCGGGCCTGCGGGCGCCGGCGGTGATCGCGTTCGTCAAGGACGCCCTGATCTACATCGTGATCATCGTGGCCGTCATCTACCTGCCCTCGCAGGTCGGCGGCTGGGACGAGATCTTCGGGGCGGCCAAGGACAAGATGGCCGCGCCCAACCCCAAGACCGGCGCGCCGACCGGGAGCTTCATCCCCGGCGACGGCCAGATGTGGGCCTACGCGACCCTGGGCCTCGGCTCGGCGATGGCGCTGTTCATGTACCCCCACTCGGTGACCGCCAGCCTGTCCTCCGGCAGCCGCAACACGATCCGCCGCAACGCCGCCATCCTGCCGGCGTACTCCTTCGTGCTCGGTCTGCTCGCGCTCCTGGGCTGGGTGGCCATCGCCGCCGGCACCGACGTGACCGGCCTCGACGGCAAGAAGAACGCCCAGCTCGTCGTGCCCCAGCTCTTCGAGGACTTCTTCCCCGACTGGTTCGTCGGCGTCGCGTTCGCCGCGATCGCCATCGGTGCGCTCGTGCCGGCGGCGATCATGTCGATCGCCGCGGCCAACACCTTCTCGCGCAACATCTACAAGGAGTGGCTCAAGAAGGACGCGACGCCGCAGCAGGAGGCCAAGGTCTCCAAGCTGATGTCGCTGGTGGTCAAGGCGTTCGCGCTGGTCTTCGTGCTGACCCTCGACAAGCAGAACGCGATCAACTTCCAGCTGCTCGGCGGCATCTGGATCCTGCAGACGTTCCCCGCGATCGTGTTCAGCCTCTACACGCGCTGGTTCCACCGCAAGGCGCTGCTGGTGGGCTGGGCCGTCGGCATCGTCTACGGCACCGTCGAGGCCTACGGCGTCGCCAGCACCTCCACGGACCACTTCGGCGGGAGCCTGGCCGAGGTGCCCGGCCTGGGCGACATGGGCTACATCGCGATCACGGCGTTCGGGCTCAACCTGGTCGTCACGGTCCTGCTGACGCTGGTGCTCCACGCCCTCAAGGTGCCCAACGGCACCGACGTGACCGATCCCGGCGACTACCACGCCGACGCCGACGACCCGCGGGTCCAGGCCGACCTCGCGGTCGAGGAGCCGCTGGCCCACCAGCCCGACCGCTGATCCCCGACTCGCGGTCAGCCGGCCAGCCGGCCAGCCGGTCAGCCGCTCAGCAGCTCAGCAGCTCAGCCGGTCGGCCAGTCGGGTCGGTCGCGGAGCGTGAGCCTCAGCGCGTCGGCGACGAAGGCGTCGCGCCCGTCGCGCGGCAGGGCGAGGGCGGCGAGCAGGATGCCGTCGAAGGACGCGACGACGACCGCGGCGTCCGACGCGGGACAGGGCACGTCGCGGGCCCCCAGCGCGCCGGCCACCAGGTCGATCACCCGGGCCCGGCCGGCCCCGACGGCCTCGGCGATGACCGGGTCGCGGCCGGCCTCCAGCGTGAGCTCGATCTTGGCCAGCAGCAACGGGCTCTCGTCGAGCCACCGGGCGAACATCGCGGCGACCGCGTCCAGGGCCTCGGTGCTGCCCGGGTCGTGCTCGGCGGTCTCGCGCAGCACGCTGTCCACGTCGTCGATCAGGCGCTGGGTGATCCGCTCCGCCAGGGCTAGGTGGAGCGCCTGGCGGGTGCGGAAGTAGGCCGAGGTCGTGCCCTCGGCGAGCCCGGTCGACCGGTCGACCGCGCGGTGGGTGAGCCCGCGCAGGCCCTGCTCGACCACGACGTCGAGAGCGGCGTCGAGCAGGAGCGAGCGGCGTTCGGCGGCAGCAGGACGGGCCATGGGTGCTCCTGGTCTCCAGATCGGCGGGTGCGGGCGGTGCGGGCGGGGATGTGGCGCAGGAGACATTGTCCACGTGTTGTCTCCGGGCACCCCCGGGCGTATCTTCTACATAAGTAGTAACTACACCTGTAGAAGGAGATTGTCATGACGTTCGACCTGCTTCCCAACCTGGCCCCCTGGTTCATCGGCTTCGCCATCGTCGTCGCCCTGAGCCTGGTCCTGGCCGCCGTCGCCGTCGTCGACGCGGTCCGCACCTCGCGCCGCGCGCCGCAGGCCCGCCCCGTCGAGGCCACCGACCGCCCGACCCCTCGCGCGACCGCTCGCCTGCACCACGCCTGAGTCGCTCGACCCGGCCTGACAGACTCGCCGGGTGTCGTCCTCGCCCAGCATCGAGCGCCGTGACGTCGTCGTCCTCGGATCGACGGGGTCCATAGGCACCCAGGCCCTCGACCTCTGTCGGCGCAACCCCGACCGCTTCCGGGTGGTGGGGCTCACCGCCGGCGGTGGCAACCGCAGCCTCTACGAGTCACAGGTCGCCGAGTTCGCCCCGGTCGTCCACGGTCTGGGGGAGCAGGCGTCGACCGACGCGGCTGCCTCCCCGTGCGACGTCGTGCTCAACGGCATCACCGGTGCCGTGGGCCTGCGCCCGACGCTGGCCGCCCTCGACGCCGGGACGACGTTGGCGCTGGCCAACAAGGAGTCACTGATCATCGGCGGCCCGCTGGTGCGCGACCGTGCTCGTCCCGGCCAGATCGTGCCGGTCGACTCCGAGCACAGCGCCATCGCCCAGAGCCTGCGCGCCGGCGCGGCCGGCGAGGTGCGTCGTCTGGTCCTGACGGCGAGTGGCGGCCCGTTCCGCGGCCGCACCCGCGCCGAGCTCGCCTCGGTGACCCCCGAGCAGGCCCTGGCCCATCCCAACTTCTCCATGGGCAAGGTCATCACGACCAACTCCGCGACGCTGGTCAACAAGGGACTCGAGGTCATCGAGGCCCACCTGCTCTTCGACGTGCCGCTCGACCGTGTCGACGTGGTCGTGCACCCCCAGCAGCTGATCCACTCGATGGTCGAGTTCGTCGACGGTGCCGTCGTCGCCCAGCTCGGGCTGCCCACCATGCTCGTGCCGATCTCGCTCGGCCTCGGCTGGCCCGACCGGGTCCCCGGTGCGGAGACCCCGATCGACTGGACCCGGGCGGCCGACTGGCGCTTCGAGCCGGTCGACGACGTCGCCTTCCCGGCCGTCGACCTCGCCCGGGAGGCCGGCCTGCGGGGGAGCACCGCCCCCGCGGTCTACAACGCCGCCAACGAGGTGTGCGTCGAGGCGTTCCACGCCGGCCGGCTCGGGTTCGTCGACATCGTCGACCGCGTCGCCGACGTCCTGCGCGCCCACGACGTACCCTCGACGCAGACCCTCACGGTCGACGACGTCCTCGCCGCCGACGCCTGGGCCCGCGACCTGGCGCACCACCTGATCGGAAACTGACTTGACGGTCCTTCTCTACGTGCTCGGCGTCGTGCTGTTCTTCGGCGCGATCCTCACTTCCATCGGCCTGCACGAGCTCGGCCACATGATCCCGGCGAAGAGGTTCGGCGGGAAGGTCACCCAGTACTTCGTCGGCTTCGGACCGACCGTGTGGAGCAAGCAGGTCGGCGAGACCGAGTACGGCGTCAAGGCGATCCCGCTGGGCGGCTACGTCAAGATCGTCGGGATGCTGCCGCCCGGCGCCGGCGACCTCGTCGACAGCGTCGAGACCGACGCCGACGGCAACCAGGTGCAGCGCATCCGCAAGTCCAACACCGGACTGTTCACCCAGCTGGTCAGCGACGCCCGGGCCGCCGAGTGGGAGCTCGTCGAGCCCGAGGACTCCGAGCGCCTGTTCTACAAGATGGCGTGGTGGAAGAAGGTCGTCGTGATGGCCGGCGGGCCGACGGTCAACCTGCTGATCGCCTTCTTCCTGTTCTGGGGCGTGTTCGCCCTGCACGGCGTCGAGGGCGACCCCGAGGTCAACCCCGGCCAGCCCGTGGTCAGCCAGGTCTCCGAGTGCCTCATCCCCTACGCCGAGGGCCGCACGGTGTGTCGGGCCGGCGACCCCGAGACCCCGGCCCACGCGGTGGGGCTGAAGCCCGGCGACACGGTCACGTCGTTCGCCGGCGTCCCCATCACCGACTGGACCCAGCTGCGTGAGCTGATCCGCGACAACGGCAAGGGCGAGGTCCCCATCACGTGGAAGCGTGACGGCCGCACGCTCTCCGGCGAGGTCTCCACCACCGTCCAGGCCCGCCCCGACCCCGACGCCCCCGACGACAAGGTCCTCACCGAGGTCGGCTTCCTCGGGGTGACGCCGGAGTCGACGGTGCCGGTCACCAAGGGCGGCCCGCTGTTCACCCTCGGCCAGATGGGCCACATGACCGTCGACACGGTCAAGGCCATCGGCACCCTCCCGGTCAAGGTCTACGGCGTCGGCGAGGCGATCGTCGGGGTCAAGGACCGCGCCGCCGACAGCCCCGTCAGCATCGTCGGCGGAGGCCGCTTCGCCGGCGAGTCGACCGCGAGCGACCGGCTCGACCTCGGCGAGAAGGTGCTGTTCCTGGTCCTGCTGGTCGCCGGGTTCAACCTCTTCATCGGCCTGTTCAACTTCGTCCCGCTGCTGCCGCTCGACGGCGGCCACATCGCCTCGGCCCTGTGGGAGGCCGTACGCCGCGGCCTGGCCCGGCTGCGACGCCGGCCCGACCCCGGCTACGTCGACGCCGCCAAGCTGCTGCCCGTGGCCTACGTCGTGGCCAGCATCCTGCTGGTGATGGGCGTGGTGCTGATCGTCGGCGACCTCGTCGCTCCCGTCGCCAGCCCCTACTGACCCCACCCGCCCACCACCGATCGGGTGGCGGTGAATCCTGTCGGCGAGGGGCCCCGCAGTAGCCTGGAGGCATGAGCGCGACACCGATCAGCCTGGGCATGCCCGCCGCTCCACCGCCCGTGCTGGCGCCGCGGCGTACGACCCGGCAGATCAAGGTCGGCAAGGTCGGCGTCGGCAGCGAGTCGCCGGTCTCGGTGCAGTCGATGACCACGACGGTGACTGCCGACGTCAACGCCACGCTGCAGCAGATCGCCGAGCTCACCGCGACCGGCTGCGACATCGTGCGGGTCGCCTGCCCCGACCAGGTCGACGCCAACGCGCTGGCCGAGATCGCCCAGCACTCGCAGATCCCGGTCATCGCCGACATCCACTTCCAGCCCAAGTACGTCTTCGCGGCCATCGACGCCGGCTGTGCCGCGGTGCGGGTCAACCCCGGCAACATCCGCAAGTTCGACGACCAGGTCAAGGAGATCGCCCGGGCCGCCCAGGACCGCGGCACCAGCATCCGGATCGGGGTCAACGCCGGCTCGCTCGACAAGCGGATCATGGAGAAGTACGGCAAGGCGACGCCCGAGGCGCTCGTCGAGAGCGCGATGTGGGAGGCCAGCCTCTTCGAGGAGCACGGGTTCCGCGACTTCAAGATCTCGGTCAAGCACAACGACCCGGTCGTCATGGTCCGCGCCTACGAGCTGCTCGCCGCGGCCGGCGACTGGCCGCTCCACCTCGGGGTCACCGAGGCCGGCCCCGCCTTCCAGGGCACCATCAAGTCGGCCACCGCGTTCGGCGCCCTGCTGAGCCAGGGCATCGGCGACACGATCCGCGTCTCGCTCAGCGCCCCGCCGGTCGAGGAGGTCAAGGTCGGCATCCAGATCCTCCAGTCGCTCAACCTGCGGCCCCGCAAGCTCGAGATCGTCAGCTGCCCCAGCTGCGGCCGCGCCCAGGTCGACGTCTACACCCTCGCCGAGCAGGTCACCGCCGGCCTCGACGGTCTCGAGGTGCCGTTGCGCGTCGCCGTCATGGGCTGCGTCGTCAACGGTCCCGGCGAGGCGCGCGAGGCCGACCTCGGCGTCGCGTCCGGCAACGGCAAGGGCCAGATCTTCGTCAAGGGCGAGGTCGTCAAGACCGTCCCGGAGTCCCAGATCGTCGAGACGCTGATCGAGGAGGCGCTGCGCATCGCCGAGGGCATGGAGTCGATCGAGGGCGCCACGGCCGAGGTGTCCGTGTCCTGATCATGGCGACGCCCTAGGGTTGGCGCGTGCCAGCCAGTCGTCACGGGGTCCGGGTCCTGGGGACCCCCGATCTCGAGGCGTTCCTGCAGCTCGCCAACCGCGATCCCGTCGTCAACGTGTTCGCCCTCTACCGGGCCCGGACGACGAGCCTCGAGCCGCGCTGGCTCGGCGGCGAGATGTGGGGCCGCTTCGAGGCCGGTGAGCTGGTCGCCGCGTGTCACGTCGGTGCCAACCTGGTGCCGATCGAGGCGACGCCCGACGACGCCCGCGCCTTCGCCGAGCGCGCCCTGACCCGCAACCGCACCGCGACCACGATCGTCGGGCCCCACGAGGCGGTCCGCACCTTCTGGAACGGCGTCGCCGGCTCGTGGGGCCGGCCCCGCGAAACCCGGTGGATGCAGCCCCACATGGTGATCGACGGTCCGGCCGAGGTCGAGGCCGACCCGTTCGTGCGTCGTACCGAGCGCGCGGACCTGCCACTGCTCTATCCCGCGTGCGTCGCGATGTACACCGAGGAGGTCGGGGTCTCGCCCGAGGCCGGCGGCACCGGCGACCTCTACCGCGCCCGCGTCACCCAGCTGATGTCGCGCGGCTGGTCGTTCGCCCGCTTCGACGGCGGCCGGCTGGTGTTCAAGGCCGAGGTGGCCTGCGCGACGGCCGACGCGGCCCAGATCCAGGGCGTGTGGGTGCCGCCCGACCGCCGCGGCGAGGGCCTGGCCGTCGCCGGCATGGCCGCCGTGGTCGCGATGGTGCGCGCCGACATCGCTCCGCACGTCTCGCTCTACGTCAACGAGTGGAACCAGCCCGCGCGCCGTGCCTACCGGCGGGTCGGCTTCAAGGAGACGGCCCGGTTCTCGACCGTCATGTTCTGACCCGGGAGGTCCGCTGCACGATGCCGACCCACAGGACGAGGGCCACCACCAACGCCATCGAGGAGAGCGCGGACGTCGCGAGGATCCCCGCCGTGGGGTCGCCGGAGTCCTGCCGGTCGTAGAACCCGAGGGAGAGCCGGTCCAGCACGACGGCCAGCAGCCAGAGGGTCCACCACCACCCGAGCGACACGCGGTACCGAGGCTCGACGGCCCGCTCGTGCACCTCCCGCACGACCCGGAACGGCCACACCAGGTTGGCGAACGGGACGACCCACGAGGCGAACGTGCCGGCGGTGCCGTGCGCGAACGACCCGGCCCCACCCAGCCGCTCGCGCTCGGCACGCAGCCAGAGCGACGTCACGACCCACAGGGGCAGCAGGAGCAGCAGCGAGGCGACGACCAGCACGGCCCCGAGCGTCGAGGCGCCGTCGGGGTCCCGGCCGTTGGCCTGGTCGAGGGTGGCGAGGCCCAGCGGGACCTCGGCCAGCACCGTGAGCCCGGTGTAGACCGCGCTCAGGACGACGACCCCGATCGCCAGCATCCGCGCGGTGTCGTGGTGGGGTCGCTCGGCCGATACCGGGGGGAGGCTGATCGGCGGCTTGCCGTGCGGACGGGCCCTCGGGGCGGCGTACGACGGGGTGGGGGGCTCGGTCACGGCGGACACTGTACGAACCGCGACCCGTTGCCGCTCGGGTTTCCTAGGATGTGCCGGTGACCCTCCAGCGCAGCACCCGGTTCCTCGCCCTCGGCTTCCTCGGCAGTGGCCTCGTCCACCTCGTCAAGCCGGAGGTCTACGAGCCGATCATGCCGTCGTGGGTGCCGGCGCACCGCGAGGTGGTCCTCGGCAGCGGAGTCGCCGAGATCGCGCTGGCCGTCGGGCTGCTCACGCCGGCGACCCGACGCCTGGCGGGCTGGGGGAGCGTCGCGCTGCTCGTCGGGGTCTTCCCGGCCAACCTCAAGATGGCGACCGACTCGCTGGCCACCGACAAGACCGCGCTCAAGGTGGGCGCCTTCGCGCGGCTGCCCGGTCAGTGGCCGATGATCAGGGCCGCACTCGCGGCGACCAGGCGCGAGGGCTGACCCCGCGGCCGGTCGCGACCTGCCGGAAGTCGGGGCTGGTGCTCAGGACCGTGGCCCGCACGCAGGTGCTGCCGGTGCAGCGCACGATCGCGGCCTTGTCCTGGCCGAACGTCGCGAGCAGCAACGCCTTCTCGGACTCCCAGCGCATCAGCCCGAAGTGGCCGGACACCCGGTACGTCGCCAGCAGGCTGCCGTGGATGCTGCGCGTCGTGACCCGGTTGGGACCCCGTCCGTCGGTGAGCTTGGCGACCGTGGCGACGCGCTTGCCGTCGGGCGAGAACGCGTCGACCCGCTCCTGGCACGACCTCCACAGCCGGGTCGTGGGCCGAGCAAGGCTCGTGACGAGCGTGCAGCCGCCGTCGTAGGGGTCGCCGTCGAACGTCGCCAGCCGGCCGGCGCCGAGGTCGGCGCGGTAGCCGAAGCGACCGGTGATCTTCTTCACGGTCCCGGCGCCGAGGTCCCAGGAGATCGTGCCGGAGTCGGGACCGCCCACGACGGCCTGGTCACCGAGGATGTCGAGGACGCGCGGCGCCTTGCTGAAGGCCCGCTGGGTGTAGCGGGTCCCGTTGCTGACTCGTAGCACGTCGATCTTGGTGCGGGTCGAGGTCTGTGACCGGGTGATCGCGATCAGCCCGCCGTCGGAGGCCAGGACCACGTCGTCGGGGGTCGTGCCGCGCGCGATGACGCGCTCGCTGCCGCCGGGGCCGACCCGGAGCGTCGACCAGGCGCCCTTGCGCTCGACCAGCACGACGTACTTGCCGGCGTGCTCGCCGAGCAGGTCGACGTAGCTGCCGGGGACCGACACCCTGACGTCGCCGTCGATGATCGTCTTGCTCGCCAGCGAGGCGAGGTGGGCGCCGGCGACCTCGGCCCCGCGGGTGAGGCTCTCGGGGCGGATGGTCACGGTCGAGGCGGCGTGGGCGGGTGCGGGAAGGGCGACGGCTCCGGCCGTCGCGCCGATCGCGACGGCGCAGAGGGTGGTCAGCAGCTTGTTCATGTGGACTTCTCCCGAGTGGATGTCGTGGATGGTGCCTGAGGTGACGTGTGGAGGTCGTACGCCGCGCGTCGGCCTCCGCCCAAGAGACGCAGCGAACGACGGGTTGGTTGCTTCGGGCGGGCGGCCCCGCAGCCTGAGGTCATGATTCCCCGTACGTCGACCCCGGCGCCGTCATCTCGGCCCGGACCCGGGCGATTGGTCGAAAGGACACGGGGCTGCCGCCGGGGGTGGTACTTTCCCGTCGGTCGCCCAGGTGCCGGCTTCGCACGCCGGTCGGGGGCCTGCCGCAGGTCGGCTCCACACGCTGGGGAGGGCTCATGGAACGCAACGGTGGTGCAGGTCCCGCGTCAGGTTGCGAGGAGGCGACGACCGCGCTGACCACGCGGCCTCGGGAGCGAGAGGCACGCACGTCCGACCCAGACCATCGGTCGCCCGTCCCGTCGAGCCCTGGTCTGCTCGTCGGCGAGTCACGCTCGGGTGATGAGCTGATCCATATGCTGGTCGCTCGGCAGGAAGGTGTGCTGCTGACGTGCGAGCCGGCTCCGGTCACGACGGAGGTGGCCGAGCCGGGCAAGACTCGCTTCCGATCGAGAGGACTCAAGCCGATGGCACCGCCGCCCGAGGAGCACGAGGCCCACGACGCCCCGTCAGACCCGTCAGACCCGGCCGACCCGTCAGACCCGGCCGACCTGTCCGCGTCCGACCTGCTGCCGTCAGGGGTCGACTACCCGTGCGTGGACCTGGTCGAGAGGATCACCGACTACCTCGAGGGGGCGCTGGGCCGCGCGGAGGTCGCCGCCATCGAGTCCCACCTCGACGTGTGCGACGGGTGCACCCGCTACCTCGCGCAGATCCGGCAGATCATCGCCACCTCGGCTGCCATCGCCGATCCCGGGCGCAGCGCGGAGCTCGACGACGCCGTGACCGCGATCTTCCGCGACTGGCACGCTCGAGGTCGGTCTCGGTGACCGAAGCCACGCAGGTCACTCGGGACCTGGCCTGCGTTGCCGCACTCCTCGACGGGTCGGACCAGGCGTTCCGCGAGCTGGTGGAGCGGTGTCAACCGGCGATGCTGCGGTTGGCCAACGTCTACTCGCCCTCGGGCGCAGTCGCCGAGGAGATCGTCCAGGAGTCCTGGATGGCCGTGCTCGACGGGTTGGCGTCCTACCAGGGCCAGGCCCAGCTGCGCAGCTGGATCTGCAGCATCGTGGTCAACATCGCCCGCCGCTACTCCGCACGCGAGTCGCGAGCCACCCCGCTGGCCACCCTGGCCCACGCCGAGGGCGAGGGCCACGACTCGTCGGTCGCGATGGACCGCTTCTTCCCACCTGGCTCCGAGTACGCCGGTCACTGGCGTTCGCTGCCGAGCGACTGGTCGGAGCGCCCGGAGACGGCCGCCCTCTCCCAGGAGCTGCGCGACGTCATCTACCAGGCCGTCGAGACGCTGCCCGAGGCCCAGCGGGTCGTCGTGGTCCTGCGCGACCTGGAGGGGTGGGCCCCCGACGAGGTGGCGACGGTGCTCCAGGTCACCGCCGGGCACCAACGGGTGCTGCTCCACCGCGGCCGCGCCAAGGTGCGGACCGCGGTGGAGCACTACGTCGGGACCTGATCGGGGCCCACCCGGCTCGGACCGGGAGCAGGGGTCAGGCGACCTGCTCGAGCCGGCGGCCGACGTCCTGCCCGGAGCCCGCCTCGACGGACCGGGCCGTCTCGAGGACGACGTCCCCGATCACCCCCACGAACCCCTCCCACTCGGCCACCGTCGTGGTGATCGGCGGGAAGAACTTCAGCACCGTGCCGCCACCGCAGGTCTCGGCGATCACGCCGGCGTCGTACAGCCCGCGCTGAGCCGCGCCCGCCTGCTCGCTGCTCGCGAAGCGGAGCCCGCGCATCGCGCCCCGGCCGGCCACGCTGACCTGGTTCGCACCCACCTCGCTGGCCGCCGCCGCCACGGAGCGCAACGAGTCCCCGATGGCCTCACCCAGCGCGGCGACCCGGTCGCCGAGACCGTCGCGCCACAGGTCGAGCGCGGCCACGCCTGCGACGAAGGCCAGGTTGTGGCCGCGGAAGGTGGCGTTGTGACCGCCCGGCTCCCACTGGTCGAGGTGCCGGCGGATCAGCAGCATCGCCATGGGCAGCCCCATCCCGCTCAGCGACTTCGACTGGCACACGATGTCGGGATCGAACTCGAGGATCTCGTCGGTGCTCAGCATGGTGCCGGTACGTCCGCAGCCGGCCTGGATGTCGTCGAGCACGAGCAGCGCCCCCGCCTGCTGGGCGAGCCGTTGGACCCGGCGCAGCCACCCGGGCGAGGCCACGTGCAGGCCGCCCTCGCCCTGCACCGACTCCAGCAGGATCGCGGCCGGCGGTTCCATCCCGCTGCTGGGTCGGAGCATGTGGTCGAGCAGCTCGCTGGAGTCGATCCCGGCAAGACGCCGCTCGTAGGGCAGCATCGTGACGTTGTGCAGCGGTACCCCGGCCCCCCGCCTCAGCGTGGGGTTCGACGTGGCGGACAGCGAGCCCAGGGAGACACCGTGGAAGCCGCCGGTGAAGGCGATGACGTTGGTGCGGCCGGTGACCTGGCGGGCCAGCTTGAGCGCCGCCTCCACGGCCAGCGTGCCGGCTGGCCCGGGGAACTGCATGACGTGGTCCATCCCGCGAGGAGCCAGCACGTCGGTGGCGATCCTGGACATGAACTCCGCCTTGGCCGTGGTGTGCAGGTCCAGGGACTGGACCGGCCCGCCACGGGCCAGGTACTCGGTGACCCGCGCCACCATCTCGGGATGGTTGTGCCCGTAGTTGAGCGCACCGGCGCCGCACAGCAGGTCGACGTACCGCCGCCCCCCGGTGTCCCAGACGTAGGGACCCAGCGCCCGCTCGATCACCAGGGGGAAGTCGCGGCAGTAGCTGCGTACCTGGGACTCGTGTCGCGCGAAGACCTCGGTAGCCGTGGTGTCCATCTCTCGTCCTCTCGTCCTCTCGATCCCCGGCCGGCTCACGCGATCTCGAACGCGGCCAGGGCTCGGCGCTCCAGGTCACGCGCGTGCTCCGCGTCCAGGCCCACGACCATGTAGTCGACGGTGCCGGTGCGAGCCACGTCCTCGATGGCGATGACGACACCGGTGCGCTCGGCCTGGTCGAAGGACAGCCCGGCCTCGTCGAGGACCTTGACCGCTGCCGTGAAGCTGCTGACGCTGGTCCAGTTGTAGGTCAGGACCACCCGCGAGCGCAGGTAGTCCTCGCCCACCAGGGTGCGGGCGAGGTAGTCGATGTTCGTGCAGCAGCCCATCCGGCCGTTCACCTCGTTGAAGAGCAGCTCACCCTGCTCGGTGACGATCGAGTCGATGTTGACGTAGCCCACGAACCCACGCCGGCCAGCCTCTCGGGCCAGCTCCATGCTGTGGGCGGTCATGTCCGCGGCGTGCGCTGCCGCCATCCTCTGTCCGGGGATCTCGAAGCCGATGAACGTCGGCTCCATGCGCATCTCGCCGAAGTTGAGGATCTGCGGGGAGCCCAGCGGCCCCGGCACCCACAGCTCGCTGTAGTAGACCTCGGCGGCCCGGTGGTAGGACTCCACGACGACCCGGGTGGTGCGTTGCACCGACAGCGTGGGCCACACCCCGTCAGCCAGCGCCGCGAGGTCGGTGTCGCCATCGACACCGATCACACGGGAGGCACCGATGAGCCTGTCCTCCTCGAAGGTGGTGACGGCCGTGTTCCCTGCGCCGCCGGAGTTGAGGTCCTGCTTGATGATCACCCGGCCGGTCTCCGGCAGCAGGATCCGCAGGGCACGGGCCAGCTCCGGTGCCGAGGTGGCGATCCTGCCCTCCGGGACCGGCGCCCCGACGGTGGAGGCGAGCTGACGGAAGAGCACCTTGGAGTTGAAGGACTCCGCTCCACCCGAGCGCAGGAAGTCCCTCGTGCTCCGAGCGGTGCCCTCGTCGATGCCGTGGAGGCGTACGCCGAGCTCGTCGGCCAACGCCATCACCGGCCGGTCCACGAAGTAGGCCAGCACGCTCCAGTCGGCGCCGAGCGCGCCGCTCGGGGCACCGGCCCGCTCGCGGATCCGGGCGGCGACGAACCCGTCGTTGAGCGAGTCGTCATTGAGGATCAGCTGGCGGCTGTCGCCCTCGGCAGGGACGACCACGTTGTGCGGCGACAGGTGCCGGCCGAGGAGATGGTTGACGTAGTCGATGAACTCCTCGGAGACCGAGTGCGGCAGGACGACGAGGTCCTCGTCCTGCGCCATGACCAGCAACCGGTCGCAGCACATCGAGCTCAGGGCGTGGATCTCAGGGGTCATGTCGCAGCCGCACATGCTGTCGCTGTCGACGTTGGCGATGATGATCTTGGGCATGGTTCGGGTCCTCTCGAAGCGGGGGGGGGGCTCGGGCACGCGCCTGGTGCGTCGTGCTCGTCACGTGGTGCGGGGTGTCGATCCAGGGGTGGAGACCGGTCAGGACGGGACGGTCTGCGACGCGATCACGTCCTCCAGCGCCAGGGCGAAGCGGTGCAGCAGCACCTCGACGTCGGTCTCGGAGATCGTCAGGGGCGGCGCGACCAGGACGGTGCGCTGCACCGTGCCGGTGCCAGCGGGGTAGAGCACCAGCCCGCGTCGCAGCGCGGCCGCCACCAGCTGGTCGGCTCGTACCTCGACCCCGCCGCCGTCGGTGTCCGGCGCGACGAACTCGATGCCGATCAGCAGCCCGGCACCACGCAGGTCGCGGACCACGTGGGCGTGGGCCGCCAGCAACGTGCGGAGCCGTCGGGTGAGCTGCGCGCCGATCCTCGCCGCCCGCTCGGGCAGCTGGTGGCGGACGGTGTAGTCGACGACAGCCTCGCCGACCGCCATCGCCAACGGGTTGGCGGCGTAGGTGTGGCCCAGCGTGAAGCGAGCACTTCCGTCGCGCAGGCACCGGTGCACCTCCTCGGAGACCAGCAGGGCGCCCAGCGGTACGTAGCCGGCGCTCAGGCCCTTGCCCAGCACCATCAGGTCGGGCTCGATGCCCGCCTCGTCGCACGCGAACCAGTGCCCGGTGCGGCCCAGACCGGTGATGGTCTCGTCGGCGACCAGGAGGACGTCGTGGGTGCGGCAGATCTCGGCCACCGCGCGGAGGTAGCCGGTCGGTGCCGGCACCGCACCGCCTGACGCGCCGACGACCGGCTCGATGACGACGGCGGCGACGCGGTCGGCCCCGGCCTTCACGATCTCCTGCTCGATCGACGCCGCGCACTGCAGGGCACAGCTGTGACGCTGTTGGCCGAAGGGGCAGGCGTGGCAGCTGGCCGCCGCGGCTCGCGGCCACGCTGGGAGCACCGCCTCCACGGTGCGGCGCCGGGCCGGGTGGCCGGACAGCGCGACCGCGCCGAGGGTCGCCCCGTGATAGCTGCCGTCGCGGCTGATCATCAGCTGCTTCCCGGGTCTTCCCCGTTCCTGCCAGTACTGCAGGGCCATCCGGATCGCGGCCTCGATCGCCTCCGAGCCGCTGTTGGTGAAGAAGGCATGGTCCAGCGAGCCCGGCGCCAGGTCGGTCAGCCGCCGGGCCAACCGTTCTGCGGGCGCGCTCGTGAACTGGGTGCGGTAGGTGAAGGTGATGGCCTCGGACTGCCGGTGCATCGCGTCGAGCACCTCGCGCCGACCGTGGCCCAGGTTGACCACCAGGGCGCCGGAGCACCCGTCGAGGTAGTCGCGTCCCTGGTCGTCGCGGATCGTGCTGTCCGAGGCCGAGACAGCGACCGGGTAGGAGGCGTTCAGGTCGGGGTAGAGCACCGCACCCCGTTCGACCACGCTCACCGCACGACCCCCGCGCCGGGACGGGACCAGCGCACCAGGGCACCGCCCGCGCTCATCCCGCCGCCGACGCCGACGAGGGCGACCAGGTCTCCCGGCGCGATCCGGCCGGCCGTCACGGCGTCATGGAGGGTCAACGGGATCGACGCCGCGGCCGTGTTGCCCAGGGTGGGGCAGGTCAGGTGCAACCGCGACCCGGTGATGCCGTGCTCGGCGAAGCACGATCGCAGCAGTCGCGCGTTGGCCTGGTGCGGTACGACGTGGTCGATGTCCTCGAGGTCGAGCCCGGCGTCCTTGAGCAGGTCGGCCAGCACGGCCGGGACGACCTCCTCGACGTAGTCGCGGACCTCGCGGCCCCGCATCGTGAACCGGTCCGCACCCGCGGCCAGGGACCGTGCGGTCAGCGGCTCGCGGCTGCCTCCACCCCGCACCTCGACGAGGTGACTCAGATGGCCGTCGCTGCGCAGCGTGGTCGTGAGGACCCCCTCGTCCTCCGGGACCGGGCCCAGGACCACCGCGCCGGCCCCATCGCCGAACAGCACGCTGCTGCGGTGGTCGGCCGGGTCCACGATGCGGGAGTAGGTGTCGGCGCCGAGCACCAGCGCGAAGCGCCGCCGGGGGTCCGCCTCGAGCATCGACCGGGCCGCGTCGAGGGCGAAGACGAACGAGGTGCACACCGAGTTCACGTCGAAGGCTGCGGCGTTGACCGCTCCCAGTCGACGCTGCACCAGGCAGCCGGTGGCTGGCTGGGGCTGGTCGGGGGTGGAGGTCCCGACCACGATCAGGTCGAGATCGGCGGCACTGAGACCCGCGTCGGCCAGGGCCTCGACGGCCGCCCGGGTCGCCAGGTCACTGGTGGCCACGTCGATGTCGGCGTAGCGGCGTTCCCGCACGCCGGTGCGCTCGCCGATCCAGGCGGCGGTGACCGTCAGGTCCCGGGCCAGCTCCTCGTTGTCGACCACCCGCGGCGGGAGAGCCGCGCCGGTGCCGATGATTCCTGTCTTCATGGACTGTCTCCTGGTGACATCGGGGGACTGGGGGACTGCCAGCCGGACCGGGCTGCTCTGGTTCATCGGGCGGCGATCCCGAAGGGTGCGCCCTGGCCGCCGGCGCCGAAGACCGCCAGGTCGAAGACCTTCTCGGTGCCGAGGTGCGTCAGCCGACCGTCGGACTCCACCCGGAAGCTGTAGAGCAGCCCCTCGAACGAGTTGAGCTGGTAGAGGAACCGGCTGTCCTGGCTGAGCGCGAGGTCGGTGACGCCGTTGGTCACGACGTTGTCGATGACGTCGACACCGTCCTTCGCGGTGGCCGACGGGTGTGCGAGGGTCAGCGCCCCGCCGGAGCTCAGGGAGTACGTCGAGATCGCACCGCCCTCGAACGGGCTCGAGGTGAAGGCGAACCGCTGGTCGTGCGTCACCACGATCCAGCACGTGTCGGTCTGGTTGTTGCCCACCGTCTCGCCCAGGGGGCTGAGCTGCCCGCCGTCCACGTCGTACACCGCGGCACCGCCACCGCCCGGGTTGGCGTAGCCCCCGTTCTGCTCGGTGCTCAGGAGCAGGCCCTGCGGGGTGAAGGTGAAGCCGAACGGGCCGTTGCCGGTGGGGGCCGAGACCGTCTTGTCGCCCAGCGTGCCGTCGTCCTCGACGTCGTAGGAGACCAGGGCGCCGACCGTTCCCTCGTCGACCGAGGCGACCCGCTCGGTGACCACCAGGGTCTCGCCGTCGGGGCTGAAGGAGACCTGGGCACAGCCCGACTCGGCCTGCTCGCTCAGGGATCGGGTCGAGTCAGGGATCGGTGTCAGCACGCCCTCGGCGGAGACCCGGAAACCCGTGATCGACGGCTTGCCACCGTGTGCGCAGTTCTCCAGCGCAGCGCCGCCCCCGAGGAACAGCCGGCGGTCCACCTCGCCGGAGTTGAGCACGTAGAGCATCCCGTTGCGGACGGTCAGGCTGACCGGACGGGCACCGCCGGTCGGGGTCACCGAGAGCCGCTCGAGCCGGTCGGCGTCGACGCGGAACACCGTGATGTCGGCCGTCCCGGCGTTGACGACGAAGAGCAACCGGGCGTCGTCGACGATCTGTGTCGGGGAGGTCTCGCCCTCCTCGGTGCCCAGCACGATGCCCTGGGCACTGTCCTCGAAGCTGCCGCTGCCGGCACCACCGGTCGGGAAGCGGCCGACCTCGGTGAGCCTGCCGCGGGAGTCCCTCCCGAAGGCGACCACCTCGTTCGCGAGGGCGTCGTTGGACTGCAGGAACACCGACCCGGCGCGCAGGTCGACGACACCGCGCGGCGGGCCGTTCGCATCGTTCGCGGCATTGGTCGCCGCGGTGTCCTGGGCCGCCGTACTGGCCAGGACGAGGCTCTCCGACGGCCCGCCGAGGACCCGGCCCAGGAAGGTGGTGGCCAGGACGCTCAGCAGCACCAGCGCCAGCGCACCGGCGGCCAGCCGCGAGGCCCGCCCACGGGGCTGCGGGCGGGAGACGGTCGTGGCCCAGCGAGGGGGCTGCAGACCGCCGCCGGACCCGCCTGGCCCGAGCCCCGCGGGAGGGCCCGAGGAGAGCGGCGTCGTGAGCTGCGCAGAGGGCTGGGCGATCGGCTGGGCGATCGGCTGGGCCATCGGCCGGGCCATCGGCGGGGCGATCGGTCGGGCCATCTCGTGAGCCGTACGGGTGCTCTCGTCCGTCTCGACCGGGTGCGCCGCGGACGTCGGCCCGCCGCACCCGCAGGTGCCGGTCGGGGGCGTGGCGGCCGCCGCGGATCCGAGGCAGTCGGGGCATCCGGCGCCGTGGGCTTCGTCGTGATCGTGCATCGGGCATCTCCTCTGGTGGGGTCCCTCGATCGTTGGCGCCCCGGCGTGACCCGACCGTGACCACCGAGTCACACCGGGTCACTCGGAGACAGCCGGAGTCAGCCGGAGTCAGCCGGAGTCGCAGCCCGATGGCGGGCGGCCACGACACGCCCGGCCCGCAGAAATCTCGGCCCGGCCTGTAACGCCAGCCGCTCCCGGTGCCACTCAACGACAGACCAGGGAGGCGTCCGCGACCCGGGAACACCGGGTGCTGGACGGTCTCGAAGCTCCGAGGAGAAGGACTGACCGTGAAGACAACCAACGAAAGAGTCGACGAGTCGATGCCTGCCCGTCCGGCCCCCGACCACCCAGCCCCCCAGCCCCCCGAGGAGCCCGGGGCGCCCAGCGGCATCCGCGCCTACGGCGAGGTGGTCCGCAGCCCGGGCATGCCGGTCTGGACAGGCGTGGTCCTGTGCCAGCGCCTGCCCATCGCGATGAGCCCCCTGGCACTGGTCTACGTCGGGCACGCGGCCACCGGTTCCTACGTGCTCGGCGCCGTGCTCGCCGGGGTCTTCGCCCTGGCCGAGGCGGTGGCAGCCGGCCCGGGAGGTCGGCGCTTCGACCGTCGACCCGCGGGTCCCGAGCTACGTACCGTCCTGGCCATCCAGTCCGTCGCGCTCGGCCTGCTGGCCCTGCCGCTGGTCGGCACCAGCCCGCTGCCGGTGCCGGTGCTGGTCGCCCTCGCCGCGATCGGTGGCGCCGTCGCCTCCGGTGCACACGGCGGCCTGCGCTCCCTGCTCCTGCGCACCGTGCCGGAGAGCACCCACCAGGCGGCCCTCAGCCTCGAGGCCACGACGACGACCCTGCTGTGGGCCGTCGGCCCCGCAGTCGTCGCCGGTCTCGCTGCCCTCACCTCGGACCTGGTGCCGATGGTCCTCATCGCCGGTACGTCGGCCCTCGGCGCCGTGCTCGCCATCGCCGTGCGCGACCAGGGGCCCGCCGTCGACGAGTCCAGTCACACCAGCATGGGCGCCATCATCGCCATGATCTGGCCCGCGCTGCTCCAGGAGGCCGCGGTGCTGATGTGCGTCGGTGCGGCCTACACCGCACTGCCTCCGCTGCTCGCCGAGAGCTCCACCGACTCCGACTGGGCCGGACCCCTGCTGGCCGCCTTCGCCGCCGCAGGCATCGTCGGTGGGCTCGCCTACGGCGCCCGGACCTGGCCGGGTGCCTACCGGACGCACAGTGCGGTCCTGGTCCTCGCGCTCACCCTGTCGATGCTCGTGGCCGCAGCCCCCATCGGCCTGCCGGGCCTGATCTTCTTCCTGCTCCTCGCCGGGCTGGTCGGCACCCCCGCCCTCACCGCCCGCGCGGCCGGTGTGCAGCAGCTGCTCCCCGAGTCGCGGTGGGCCACGGGCTTCTCCGCGCTCTACGCCGCCGGCGGTGTCGGCTTCGGAATCGCTGGTTTCGTGACCGCTGGCCTGATCGACACCTCCGGCGCTCGGACCGCCCTGGCCGTCAGCGCCCTGCTGGCCACCACGGCCGTGATCGTCAGCGCCCTCGCCGAGCGCAGGTCGACGACATGAGCACCCCCGCCGTCGCGCCGACGATCCACCCCACCTCCCACGAGGGCTGCCCGGGCACGACCACGACCGCGCACGAGCTCGACGCCGCTCGCTCCCTCCTCGACACCCCCGGCCAGGCCCCGGGCGACGGTGTCGTGCTGCACCTGCGGCCTGCGTCGAGATGGACCTGGTGGCCCGAGACCGGCTCCGACCACCTGCGCGCCCAGGCGGACCCGGTACCCGTCACCGTCCTGCCCGGACCCGCCTCCGAGCGGGGGGTCACCCCACCGACGCTGAGCATCGTCGGTGGCTTCCAGCTCGGGTTCCGTGGTCAGCCGGTGCGGGTCAGCCACATGGTGCAGCGACTCCTCGTGCTGCTGGCCTGCCACGGGCCCCACCTGGACCGCTCGCAGGTCGCCGGCACGCTGTGGCCGGAGGTGACCGAGGCTCGCAGCCGCGGCAACCTGCGCACCGTCGCCTACCGACTCCAGCAGCGCGCACCCGGGCTGCTGGTCAACGAGGGGCAGACGATGTCGTTGCACCCCGAGCTGAGGGTCGACATGGACGACGTGACCGTCCTGGCTCGCATCCTGGTCGAGGACCCCAGCGAGGAGCGGGTCCAGGTCATCGACATGCAGCGCTACCTGCTCGACGACGTCCTGCCGGCCTGGGACGAGGACTGGCTCGACGGCGTGCGCTTCCGCTACCGCCAGATGCGGCTGGCCGCGCTCGAGTGCCTGGCGGTCCGTCTCAGTGTGATGCGCCGCTACGTCCAGGCGATGGACGCCGCCCTGGCTGCCGTGCACGCCGACCCGCTGCGCGAGTCAGCCCACGAGGCGGTGATCGTGGTCTGCCTCGCCCAGGGCAACCGCAACGACGCGCTGCGCCACTTCCGCGGCTATCGCAGCCGGCTGCGCGACGAGCTCGGCCTGGATCCGTCGCCCCGGATCGAGAGCCTGCTCTGGGAGGCGGTCTGACCGGCGCCAGCAGCGTGTCCGTCCGTCCTCGAGGGTCGCCCGAGAGCTCCACCGGTGGTTCGTGCCGGTGGAGCTCTCGTGCGTCTCCCGAGCATCGGATCCGCCCGCTGGGGGACCCGCGCGGTCGGTGACGCTGCTGTGACGGAGGTCCGGACAGGCTGTCGAGCACTCGTTGCCGCACCGAGCATCGACCCACGAGAGAGGCCCTGGACAGTGATCGTCGAAGCAACGTCTCGCCACGGCGGCAGCGCCGCGCGTACCCAGGAGCGATCCGCCGTCACCGGTGACCACGCACCCGCAGCGCCGGGGCCGGGCGGTCCCACGCCAGGCGACGTCGTCCGCTGGAGCGACGAGCAGGTGAGTGCGATGGGCCTGCGGATCGACGACGTCCCGTTCGTCTCCGTCGGCGGAGGGATCGGCTCCTTCGTGACCGTCGACTACCTGCGCATCGCCGGAGCCCTCGGTGTCGACGACATCAAGGTCGTCTCGAACCTCGCGCACCCGTGGCAGACCTACGAGTACCTCACCCGCGTCTCGCAGATCCCGCGCTCGGAGCGGATCCGCTCCGACTCGGCCTCTCGCCCCGACAACCTGTGGGGCTTCCCGTCGTACGCCGTCTCCGAGAGCATCCGCACCCGCAGCCTGCGCCCCGCCCTCCAGGTCCTGGTGGAGCCGACCCTGACCGGGTACTACACCCCGAAGCTGGGCTCGGTGCTCGAGGGCATGGAGCGTGAGGCTGCCCGGATCCGCTACCGGGAGATGCTGGTGACGGGGGTGGCGACCACGGTGCGCCATCGCGAGGGCGGCGGCTACTTCGTCCTCGTGGCCGAGGGCCCCGCCGGCGCACCGAACCGGGTGCTGCGCTGCCGCGACGTCCACCTCGCGCTGGGCTACGCCGGGCTGGCCTTCCAGCCCGAGCTCCGGCAGCTGCGAACCGAGAGCGGCGATCACGTGAGCCTGGTCAACGCCTACGAGGACCACGAGCACCTCTACGAGCGACTCCGTCAGGGGCCGGCCACCGTCGTGGTCCGCGGCGGCGGCATCGTCGCGTCGCGGATCCTCGAGCGACTGGTCAAGGAGCGTCGCCAGCACGGCTCGCAGGTTCGGGTCGTGCACGTGCTGCGGACCTACGTGGCCGACTCGCACGGACCGCACCCCTGGGCTCGGCGGCGCGGCAAGGACGGCTTCGCCTACCAGGGCTTCAACTACCCCAAGTCCGTCTGGGGCGGCCAGCTGCGGGCCGAGATGCGTCGGGCCGACGACGACAAGCGCCGCCGGCTCTACGACCAGATCGGCGGCACGACCACCGCGAGCAGACCGTCGTGGCGACGCCAGCTGCGCACGGCGCGACAGGAGGGCTGGTACGACGCCCGTCCAGGCGTGATCAACCAGATCACCCGTCTCGCCGACGGACGCCTGCACCTGCGGTTGGCCGGGACCGAGTCGACGTCGGAGGTCGTCGCCGACGCCGTGATCGACTGCACCGGGCTCAACGCGGACGTCCGCGGGCACCGGGTGCTCGCCGATCTCCTGGACCACGGTGGTGCCCGGCGCAACGTGCTGGACCGGATGGACGTCGGCCCCAGCTTCGAGCTCAGGGGCGCCGAGAGCGGGATGGGGCGCGTCTACGTGACCGGTGCGGCCGCGCTCGGTGGCTACTTCCCGGGCGTCGACACCTTCCTGGGGCTGCAGCTCGCCGCGCAGGACGTGGTCAGCGACATCGCTGCCCGAGGCCACTGCCGCACCCTCGGACCGGCCCGCTCGATCCGACAGTGGGTGCGCTGGATGCGCAACGCCCCGATCTGACCCACCGGCACGAGCCACCAGACCGCCCGTCCCACCACCTAGGAGAAAACCCCATGGTCCCCACACTCTTCGGCAGGATCCAGACCCGGTTGTTCCTGCTCGCCGTCGTCGGAGGCATCGTCACCCTGCTGGTCTCGCCGCTGATCGCGATGCCGGGCTCGTCGGCAGTCGCCTACCGGACGACCTTCGTCCTCCTGGGCTCCGTTGCCGTCCTCGGCGTCGGCTGGGAGGTGGTCTACCACCTGCTGATGCAGTGGCGGTGGGAGAAGGACTGGCCGACGCTGTTCGGCCTGGTCACGGTCCTCCCCGAAGCCGCCCTGCTGTGGTGGGCGGTCGGACGCGGACTAGTCCCCGGGATGCCGGGCCCCGTCCCGGTCTCGGCGTTCGCGGTGCACTTCGTCGCGGTGTGGCTCGCCGTGTGGGCCGTGGCGAACGGCCCCATGCGGGTGCCCTTCGTCGCCTGGCGCTTCCGTGGTGGGAGGTTGGTGTGAGCGCCGACCGGGTCGAGCCCCTCTGCTCGACGTCGGCTCCGGCGCCCGGGCTGGTCGCCCGTGAGGGCGACCGGGTGCTGCTGTGGTCCCGCACGACGGCGGAGCGCGACAAGCGGCTCGCCTCCCAGGTCCGCGGGTCGTCACTGGGCGTCTTCTTGCGGGGTGTCGCCGCTGAGGCGCTGGCCGGTCCCGACATGTCCCTGGTGGCGATCGGGATCGAGCCGGACCGGGTCGTGGTGCTGGCCCGTGGTGCCGTCCGCGTCGAGGTCCGAGGTGCCACCGCCGAGACGAGCGACCTCGTCGACGGGTCGTCGTCCCTGACCATCGTCGAGCGGGCCCTCGCGCTGCCACTGCACAGCATCCGTGCCCACCTGGGCGAGCCGCACGACACCGCCGGCGACGGCCCGACCCACCTCGGGTCGGGCGTCGTACCGGCCGCCGGGGTGCTGGTCGGCTGGGCGGTGCGCCCGGAGACCGCACCGCCGGCCCCGGCCCTCCTCCCGGCGGCGTGCGGCTGCGCCCGCGCCGCCGTGCCAGAGCAACAGCCGCCTGTCGCGCCGGAGCCGGCCGTGCTGGTCGACGCGGTGCCCGACGCCGTGGCCTGTGCCTCCGGGCACGTCAACGCCCACGACACGATCTACTGCACGATCTGCGGCATCGGGATGGCCCAGAGCGGGGTCACCTCCGCACGGGTCCCACCCTCGTTCTCGCCAGGCTCCGATGACGGCTCCGACTACGGGGTGCTGGTGGTCGACGACGGGACCGTCCTGTCGGTGCGGGGGCCGGTGGTCTGCGGGTCGGCGCCCGAGACGCAGCCCGACGTGCGCGCCGGCCGGGCCGACGCCGTACGGATCCCCGACACGCAGCCGGTGCACTGCCGGTTCTCCGTGCACGCCGGGCGGGTGCACGTCCACAACGTCGGCGCCGCCGCGCTCGCCATCCGGGCGGGGCAGGACCCGACGTGGCAGAGCCTGCGCGTGGGGCACGAGGTCGCACTCGCGTCGGACAGCGTGCTCGCCCTGGGTGACCGCCAGCTGCGCTACGTCGGGCGCCCCGAGCTCGTGGGGGGAGCATGACGATCGTCTCGGCGGGTGCCTCGACCGCCCCCACCGGATCCGCGCCTGCCGGCTCCGGGCTCGCAGACCCGCGCGGGTTGGCCGGCGAGGCACCGCTCCTCGCCGCGTGGCTCCGCTTCACCGAGGCGACCCGGCAGGGGCGCACCCGTCCCTTCACCATCCCGGGTCACAAGCAGCGCACCCACCTGACCGGGACCCTCGTCGAGGGCGACGTACCGCTCTTCGGAGGTCTGGACACCGTGGGCCTGACCGTGGGACGGCTGGCGCAGGCCGAGCGCCTGGCTGCAGAGCACTGGGGGGCCGACTGGGCGCGGTTCTCCGTCGGTGGCGCGACCCACGGCAACCAGGCCCTGACCCTCGCCCTGGGCCGACCCGGAGACCGGGTGGTGGTCAGTCGGACCCTGCACCGCTCGCTGCTGACCGGCTTGGCGCTGGCGGGGCTGGACCCGGTGTGGGTGCGACCGGGCATCGACCCGGAGTCGGGCCTGCCCACCTGCGTGCCGGTCGACGACGTACGCCGTGCGCTGGCGACCGACCGGGTCTGCGGGGTCTTCCTCACCGAGCCGTCCTACGTCGGCACCTGCGGTCCGGTCCGCGAGTACGCCGAGGTGGCCCACGAGGCGGGCGTCCCCCTGGTGGTCGACGCTGCCTGGGGAGCGCACTTCGGAGCCCACCCGGACCTGCCGCCGTTCCCGCTGCGCGCGGGCGCCGACGCCGTGGTGATCAGTGCCCACAAGTCCCTGCCGGCCATGAACCAGGCGGCCGTGGTGCTCGCCCGGACCACCCGGTCCGGCGGGCTCCTCTCGCCCCAACGCCTGGAGTCGGGTTTCGACGCGACCCACACCACCAGCCCCTCGGGCTCGATCCTGGCGAGCATCGACGCCGCCCGGGCGCTGCTCCAGCGCGACGGCCGGGGGCTCTTCGACCTCCTCCTGCCGGCCGTGCGTCGGGCCCGCACGAGGCTCGCCGCGATCCCCGGGGTGAGGGTGCTCGCGGGGCGACTGCCCGACGGAGCCGTCGTCGACCCGGTCAAGCTCGTCGTGTGCCTGGCCGGCACCGGCGCCAACGGGCTCGACGTCGGTGCCGATCTCGACGCGCTGGGGCTCCCGCTGGAGATGGCCGACCTGGACACCCTGATCCCGATGATCACGATCGCCGACTCGGCGGACGACCTCGATCAGCTGGTGACCGCGCTGGGGGCTTCGATCGAGCGACACCGGGGCGCGCCGCGCGCACCGGTCCCGGCGGCGGCGTGGAGCGTGACCCCGCGCCCGGTACTGAGCCCACGAGAGGCCCACTTCGCCGAGCGGGAGGCGCTGGCACCCGAGCAGGCGGTGGGTCGGACCAGCGCCGAGCTGATCGCGCCCTACCCGCCGGGGGTGCCGGTGCTCGCACCCGGGGAGCAGATCACCGCCGAGGTGATCGCGTCACTGCGGGCGATGCTCGACCACGGAGGCCGGGTGGCCTACGCGGCCGACCCCGCCCTGGCCACCCTGCAGGTCGTCCGTGACGCCACCGAGACGCCGGGGCGGCGACCATCGCGCTCGACCCCGCAGATCGACCAGGGACCCGGTCCCAGCCCGTCCTAGTGGCACGGGGCCGAAGTTCTTGGACGCTTCGCGCACTGATGGCACGCACCTCGCGGCACCGGCGATCCTCGGAAGACGACCAGGTATGCCGTCGGACCGCCGCCACCGCGAAGGCACGCACCCTGAGCACGCCAAGCCATCAAGAACTTCGGACCCGCACCACTAGCCCTTTCCATCCCGTCCCAGCCCGATCCATCACCCATCGAGGAGCCCGTCACCATGCACCAGCCATCCGCACGCATCCGGACCCGATTCCACGAGGTCGCGAGCTCGACGGTCGCTGTCAACTCCGAGGCCTGCTACCGCGCCGGCCAGTTCGACCACGAGTCCTGGCAGGCCGTCGCGGACGCCGGCGTGTGGCGCCTGGCGGTCCCACGCCACTTCGGTGGCGCCGACGGCACCTGGTGGGACTTCGTCGCGGCGTTCGAGGGCATCGCCTCGGGCGGGAGGGACCTGGGCTTCAACCTCTCGATGGTCGCCCAGGCCGGGCTCATCCGCTCGCTGCTCAAGCACGGGAGCGAGACCCAGATCGACCGCTTCCTCCCGCGGCTGATGAGCGGTGCGGTGGGTGCCACCGCCCTGACCGAGACCCGGGGCGGCTCCGACGTCGCGGGGACGACGACGACCGCCCGTCGCGACGGGGACGGCTACGTGCTGAGCGGGACCAAGGACCACATCACCCACGGACCGATCGCCGACATCGCCCTGGTCCTGGGCCGGGTCCCCGAGGTGGGATCGCGCGACATCACGCTCTTCCTGGTCGACACCAGCACGCCCGGGGTGCGCCACGGAGAGGTCGAGGACATGCTGGGCAACCGGACCAGCCCGACCGGTCCGCTGCACCTCGACCACGTGCAGCTCGACCGGCACGGGGTCTTCGCGGGGGTCGGGCGCGGGTTGGAGATCATCTACGACACCATCAGCCTCGACCGGCTGCTGTACGGCGTGGCCGCCGCGGCGTTCCTGGAGCCCGTGCTCGAGGAGTCGATGGACCACGCCGAGCGGCGGACGGCGTTCAAGCAGCCGATCGCCGAGCACCAGTACGTGCAGGGTCGGCTGACCGACATCCGGTTCGGTATCGAGACCACGCGCTGGACGTCGTACGCCGCCCTGGAGGCGGTGCTGGCCCAGCGCCCCGAAGCCTCCATGCTCTGCTCGATCGCGAAGTACCAGGGCTCCGAGCAGCTCGTGGCCGGCACCGAGAACGCGATCCGCCTGCTGGGTCACCTCGGCTACATGACGGGCCCCGCGTCGCGCCGCTTCCTCGACGGGCTCGGCACGATCATCGCCGGTGGCACCTCGGAGATGCAGCGCAAGAACGTCTTCAACCAGATGGTGGCGCTTCGCCGCGCCGGCCAGGCCGCCGGGGAGCGGGCGGCATGACCGCCCCCGTGCGCCAGGCTCCCCCCGTGGCGCGGGCCAGGCCCGTCCCGCCGCTCGCGCGCACGGCCAGCCTGGCCCGGGTCGTCGAGACCGGGCACCTGGCCACCGCGTGGGCCAACGACCTGCCCGTGCTGGCCACGCCGGTGCTGCTGTGGTGGGCCGAGCTGGCCGCGATCGCCGCGATCGCGCCGGACGTGGGGCCCGAGGTCGCACCGGGGTGGATGAGCGTCGGCGCGGCGCACGACGTGCGCCACCTCGCGCCGACGCGCCTGGGCGCGACGGTGCGGGTGAGCGCGACCCTGGTGGAGGTCGAGGGGGCGTCGCTCACCTTCGAGGTCGCCGCCCACGACGGTGACCGACCGGTGCTGTCGGGCACCCACGTCCGCGGGATCGTCGACCGCGAACGCTTCCGCGCCGCCCACGACCTGGTGTGACCGTGAGCAGCCCGCTGGTCCCCGAGGCGACCCTGCTCTGCCTCGCGGTCGCCCTCCTCCTGGCTGGCGCGTCGGTCGGCGCCCGGACCGCATCCGCGCTGCGGATGCCTCAGGTCCTCGGCCAGCTCGTGTCCGGCCTGCTTCTCGGGCCCTCGGTCCTGGGATGGTTCGCACCCGACGCGCAGCACGCACTGTTCCCCCCGGGCGGGACGCTGGCCGAGCTCGCGCACCTGGCGCTCCTGGTCGTGGTCGGGGTCAGCGCCCTCGAGATGTCCCCGGCCATCATCCGGCGCCACGCCGGACGGGTCCTCCTGGTCTGTGCCCCGGCGTTCCTGCTGCCCCTGGCGCTCGGTATCGGGGTCGGACTGTGGGCCGCCCCCTCGCTCGACACCGACACCGAGACCTGGCGGTTCACGCTCGTCATCGGCGTCGTGCTCGCGGTCTCCGCGGTCCCGGTCGCGATCAGGATCCTGTCCGAGCTGGGGGTGGCGCACCAGCTCTGGGCCCAGGTCGCGCTCGCCGCCGCCGTCGCGATGGACCTGGTCGTCTGGCTGCTCTTCAGCGCCGCCGTCGGCTCGACCGGCACGGGCCCCACGGTCGTCTCCCTCGTCCTGGCCGGTGCGAGCCTGGCCGTGACGGCGCTGCTGGTCCTGCGGATCAACCGCCCGGGGCGCTCCGTGCCGCACGCCGAGAGCTGCACCCTGGTCATCGCCGTCCTCTGCGGTGCCGCCACGGCCGGGCTGCTCGGGTTGGACGGGGTGATCGGGGCGTTCCTGGTCGGGGTCTGCGCGGCGGGTGCCGCGAACGGCGACCCGGCCCAGACCCGGGCCCTCGACGAGACCGTCTCGAGGCTGCTGGCCCCGCTGGCGTTCGCGAGCATGGGCCTGACGATCGACCTGGGGGCCCTCTCTCCCGGTCTGGTGCTGGTCACCGTCGCGCTGGTCGGTCTCGCCCTCGTCAGCAAGATCGTCGGGGGCTGGGCCGGTGGCCGCCTGGCGGGCTTCGAGCGCAGGGAGGCGCGGGCCATCGGCACCCTCCTCTCGGCGCGCGGAGCGATGGAGATCATGCTCGCCGACCTCGCTCTGAGAGCGGGGGTCGTCGATGCGGGATGGCACGCCGTCATCATGACGATCGGCATCGCCACCTCCGTGGTGGCCGGACCACTCACCCGCCTCGCCGTCTCCGGCCTCCCGGTGCCCGCCGAGGACGAGCGCGGGCACGACCTCGTGGCCCGGCCCGACCCCGACGGCCCCGGCGAGAGCCTCGACCGCGCAGCCTGACCCCCACCGAGGGCCGGTGCTGGCCGAGCTCGTGGGAGGCGGGCCGGCGACCCGGAGCGCCGCTGATGGCCTGCGGGGTGATGAGGGTGCTGGAGAACTGGTTGGTCGTCGCCGGAACCAGACCCGTAGCCTGACGCCATGATTCTCCGGATGTCGACCCTGTTCGTGCGCACCCTGCGCGACGACCCAGCCGACGCCGAGGTCCCGAGCCACCGCCTCCTGGTCCGCGCCGGTTACATCCGGCGCGCCGCACCCGGCATCTACAGCTGGCTGCCGCTTGGTCTGCGCGTGCTGCGTCGCATCGAGGGGATCATCCGCGAGGAGATGGACGGCATCGGCGCGCAGGAGCTCAGCTTCCCCGCCCTGCTGCCCCGCGCGCCCTACGAGGCGACCGGCCGCTGGACCGAGTACGGCGACGGCATCTTCCGGCTCAAGGACCGCAAGGACGACGACTACCTGCTCGGCCCCACCCACGAGGAGATGTTCACCCTCGTCGTGAAGGACCTCTACTCGTCCTACAAGGACCTGCCCCTGTCGCTCTACCAGGTCCAGAACAAGTACCGCGACGAGGCGCGACCCCGCGCCGGGATCCTGCGCGGGCGCGAGTTCGTCATGAAGGACTCCTACTCCTTCGACGTCGACGACGCCGGTCTCGACGCCAGCTACCAGAAGCACCGCGACGCCTACGTCCGGATCTTCGACCGGCTCGGCTTCGACTACGTGATCGTCAAGGCGACCTCGGGCGCCATGGGCGGCTCGCGCTCCGAGGAGTTCCTGGCCAAGGCCGAGGTCGGCGAGGACACCTACGTCCGCTGCACCGTCTGCGACTACGCCGCCAACGTCGAGGCCGTCGAGGTGCCCACCCCCGCGCCCTCGTCGTACGACGGCGTGCCCGCGGCCCACGCCGAGCAGACCCCCGGCACGCCCACGATCGACTCGCTGGTCGACTTCCTCAACGAGAAGCTCCCGCGCGACGACCGCCCCTGGGCCGCCGGCGACACCCTCAAGAACGTGCTCGTCGTCTTCACGCACCCCGACGGCACCCGCGAGCCCGTCGCCATCGGCCTGCCCGGCGACCGCGAGGTCGACCAGAAGCGCCTCGAGGGCCAGCTCGAGCCCATCACGGTCGAGCCCATGGACGAGGCCGAGCTGCGCAAGCACCCCGCGCTGGTCAAGGGCTACATCGGACCCGGCGTCCTCGGCGAGGACAGCACGTCCGGCATCCGCTACCTCCTCGACCCCCGCGTCGTCGAAGGCACCCGCTGGGTCACCGGTGCCGACGTCGACGGCAGCCACGTCGTCGACCTCGTCGCGGGTCGCGACTTCACCGGTGACGGCACGGTCGAGGCGGCCGACGTCCGCGACGGCGACCCGTGCCCCCGCTGCGCCGAGACCGGTGACGCGGGCGTGCTCGTCAGCGCCCGCGGCATCGAGATGGGCCACATCTTCCAGCTCGGCCGCAAGTACGCCGAGGCCCTCGACCTCAAGGTGCTCGACGAGAACGGCAAGCTCGTCACCGTCACCATGGGCTCCTACGGCGTCGGGGTGACCCGCGCGGTCGCCGCCGTCGCCGAGGGCACCCTCGACGACGCCGGGCTGTGCTGGCCGCGCGAGGTGGCGCCCGCCGACGTCCACCTCGTTGCCGCCGGCAAGGACGACGCGCTGTTCACCGCAGCCGAGGAGATCGCCCGCGAGCTCGACGCCGCCGGGGTCCGGGTCCTCTACGACGACCGGCGCGGCAAGACCAGCCCGGGCGTGAAGTTCAAGGACGCCGAGCTCATCGGCGTCCCGACGATCGTCGTGGTCGGCAAGGGCCTCGTCGACGGTGTGGTCGAGGTCAAGGACCGGCGTACGGGCGAGCGCGAGGACATCGCCGCGGCCTCCGTGGTCGACCACCTGGTGTCCCTCGTCCGCTCCTGAGGGCAGCGGGCTCGGTCATGGCTCGGCACCCGACGATCGACGCGGTGATCTTCGACTGGGGTGGCACCCTGACGAAGTGGCACGACATCGACTTCCACGCCGAGTCGCTGGCCCTGGCCCAGGCCGTCGTCGGCGTCGACCACGACGTCAGCGTGTCGGCCGAGCGGCTGCACCGCGCCGGTGACGTCGTCTGGGGGCGCAGCCGCGACCACCAGCAGAGCTCGACGGTGGCCGACCTCTTCGTCGAGGCCGGCCTCGATCACGACCCGGAGCTGCTGGCCGGCTACTACGCGTTCTGGGAGCCGCACACGCTCACCGACCCCGAGGTCGGGCCGCTGTGGGAGGCCCTGCGCGAGCGCGGGCTGGCGATCGGCGTGCTGTCCAACACGATCTGGCCGCGCACGGTCCACGAGGGCATCTTCGAGCGCGACGGTGTGCGCCACCTGATCGACGGCGACGTCTACTCCAGCGAGATCCCCTGGACCAAGCCGTCCCCGCACGCCTTCCGGGCCGCGATGGACGCCGTCGGCGTCACCGATCCGGCGCGCTGCGTCTACGTCGGCGACCGCCTGTTCGACGACGTCTGGGGTGCCCACCACGCGGGCCTGCGCGCGATCCACGTGCCGCACAGCGCCATCCCGCGCACGCAGGTGGGCCACACCGAGGGGGAGCCCGACGCGGTCATCACGACGCTGCTCGACGTGGTGGGGATCCTCGACGGCTGGGCCTGACGGTCCGGCGTGAGCGTCCGCACCTGCAAGTTCGTGCATCGCACGAACCCGCACGTGGGCGAACATCGTCGTGGCGCCCCGGCCGGGGGATGGTCGAGGGTGTCGTGATCCGGGCCGGTCCCGGGTCGTGGCGCACGAGTGCCCGGACTCGGCCGGGCACCGAGACCTACGGAGGCCCCCATGACTCAGCAGCACCGCTCGTCTCGTTCCCGTCTCGCCCGTCTCGCCCGGCTCCCCGCCCTCGGCGTTGCCGGCCTGGTCGTCGTGGCCGGGGCCCCGGTCGCCTCCGCGGGGGCCGCAGCACCTGCCGGCGGCCTCGCGGGCTCGTCGGTCGAGCAGGAGGTCGAGCAGGAGGTCGAGCAGGAGGTCGAGCAGGAGGTCGAGCAGGAGGTCGAGCAGGAAGCCGCGCCCGTGCCGGTCACGTCGTGACCTGACAGCGTCGTGGCCTGACGGCTCGGGTCGCTCTGCAGGTTTCTGCATTGCAGACTTGTGATGATCTCCGCGCATGTCGCCGGGACTGCCGTCTGTTGCAGACTTCTGCACGAAGGGTGTCCCCCCGGGGTTGACCCGGTCCCTTCGAACTGGCCTCTGTCCCAGGCCACCAGCGGTCCGCGTACTCGTCCCTCCGGGGAGCATCTCGGGAGTTCCCCGGAGGATGAGTTCGCGGACCGCTCAGTTTTTGCCCCACACCCGGCTCTGCGGGCTCAGCGGCCCGGGAAGGTCCGCGGTCGGCCCCCGAGGTCGATCTCGCGCAGGCCCGAGTCGACGACCGCCGCGACCGCCCAGCGCCGGCCGTGGCCGGTCGCGTTGGCGACCAGGAAGCCGTACGTCGCGCCGCACGCCCGCTCGACGGCCAGCCCGGCCGCGGCGATGGTCGTCGGGTCCTCGGATCGGACCTGCGGCAGCTCGTACGACGCCCCCGCCGCGACCGGCTCGCCGCCGGCCTCGCGGACCAGGTCCTCGAGCCGGTCGCGTCGGTCGCGGTGCCCGTCGTAGGACTCGCGCAGGGTGGCGTAGAGCTGCGGGCTCCTGGACTGCGAGGTCTGCGCGCCGAGGTAGCCGACGACGAACAGCGCGGCGTGCTCGCCGGCGAGCGTGGTCTGCAGGGCGTCGAGGTAGGTCACGAGGCGGCTCCCGGCGTCAGCGTGGTCCGCAGCTGGGCGACGGCGGCGGCCATCGAGGCCAGGGTCTGCGCGAGTGCGCCGCTGCCGGCCGAGCCGGCCGCGTCGACCAGGGTGCGCTGCAGGCGACCCTCGCCGCGGTCGACACGGACCAGGGCCTGGTTGGCGGTCTCCCCGGGGCGGGTGGCCGGCCCCGTCGCGGCCGGCAGACCGCCGAGCTCCTCGGCGTGCGCCAGGTGCAGCGACTCGGCGCGACGCAGGGCCGTGGTGAGACCGCGGTGGACGCGGCGCGTGCCCCGGGCGGTGCGGTGGGCCGCGGCGATCGCCGCCAGCACGCTCTCGACCAAGGCGCCGTCGTCGGCACCGTCGTCCGCCCCGGTCGGGGAGGCTGAGCCGTCGGTGGGCGACCCCGCGGCGGCGGTGGTCGGCGTGATCGTCGGGTCGTCCGCGGTGGGGTCGAGGGAGTCGAGCGAGCACCCCGCCGCCCCCAGCGCGACCAGCCCGGCAGAGGCGCCGAGCAGGGCCCGCCGGCTGACGGAGGGGAGGGGAGTCGGCACCGGGCGACGATATCCGGTCCTCCCCGGCTGATGCCCTAAGGTGGGCCAGCACCACCGAGCACGGCACCACCCGCTCCACGACAACTACACAGGAGGGTCCAGATGTCCGCCGTACAGGCAATGACCGGCGCGATCCAGACAGCGCTCACCGACCCCCTGGCCGAGATCGGTCTCGACCTCGAGGCCGTCGAGGTGAGCAGCGCCGGCAAGCGCAGCGTCGTCCGCGTGGCCGTCGACAAGGACGGCGGCGTGACGATGGACGACGTCACCGAGGCCACCCGCCTGGTCGGCGACGTCCTCGACACCGACCTGTCCGCGGCGATGGGTCACCAGGCCTACACCCTCGAGGTGACCTCACGCGGGGTCGACCGGCCGCTCACCCTGGCGCGGCACTGGCGTCGCAACGCCGACCGCCTGGTCAAGGTCACCCTCGACGAGGAGGTCCTCACGGGCCGCATCGGCGACAGCGACGACACCGGCGTCGACCTCGAGGTCGACGGCGAGGTACGTCGGCTCGCCTACGTCGACGTGCGCAAGGCGCTGGTGCAGATCGAGTTCAACCGGAGGCCGGCCGAGGAACCGGTCGCAGACGAGGACGCCGATGACGGCGCCGACGAGGGAGACGACGACTGATGGACATCGACCTGAACATCCTGCGACAGCTGGAGCGCGAGAAGGAGATCAAGTTCGAGGTCCTCGTGCAGGCCATCGAGCAGGCTCTCCTGACGGCCTACCAGAAGTCGCCCGGGGCGATCGAGGACGCGCGCGTCGAGCTCGACCGCAAGTCCGGCCACGTGGTGGTCTACGCCGCCGAGGTCGACGAGGAGGGCACCAAGGTCGGCGAGTTCGACGACACTCCCGCCGGGTTCGGCCGGATCGCCGCGACGACCGCCAAGCAGATCATGATGCAGCGGCTGCGCGACGCCGAGGACGAGATCAAGTTCGGCGAGTTCTCCGGCAAGGAGGGTGACCTGATCTCGGGCATCATCCAGCAGGGCCGCAACCCCGACGACGTGCTCGTCGACCTCGGCAAGGTCGAGGGGCTGCTGCCGGTGAGCGAGCGGGTGCCGGGCGAGTCCTACGCCCACGGCACCCGGATCCGCTGCCTGGTGCTGTCGGTCCGCAAGGGCATGCGCGGCCCGCAGATCACGCTCACCCGGTCGCACCCCAACCTGGTCCGCAAGCTCTTCGCGCTCGAGGTGCCCGAGATCGCCTCGGGCGAGGTCGAGATCGCCGCGATCGCCCGCGAGGCCGGACACCGCACCAAGATCGCCGTCAAGGCCACCGTGCCCGGGGTCAACCCCAAGGGGGCCTGCATCGGCCCGATGGGCCAGCGGGTGCGGGCGGTGATGGCCGCGCTCAACGACGAGAAGATCGACATCGTCGACTGGTCCGAGGACCCGGCGAGGTTCGTGGCGCACGCCCTGTCGCCCTCGCAGGTCAAGAGCGTCGAGGTCGTCGACCTCGACGCCCGCTCGGCCAAGGTCGTCGTGCCGTCCTTCCAGCTGTCGCTCGCGATCGGCAAGGAGGGCCAGAACGCCCGCCTCGCCGCCCGCCTCACCGGCTGGCGCATCGACATCCACGGTGACGAGGACGAGCCTGCGCGTCGATGAGCGGTCCGGCTCCCTACGTCATCGGTGACGGCCCGACCGGGGTGCTGGTCCTCTCGGGGTCCAGCGGCCGGGTCGAGACCGAGCGGTGCGACGTGCTGGCCGGGCTCGGGGGCGTGGTCGCGGCGTCGTACCGCTGGTTCGGCGACGCGGTCGACCTGGTGCCGCTGGAGTCGTTCGACGAGCCGCTGGCGATGCTGCACCAGCGGTGCGAGCGGCTGGTCGTGCTCGGGTCGTCCCGCGGGGCCGAGGCCGCGCTGCTGCTGGCCGCGCGGCACCGCGAGATCGATGTCGTGGTGGGCCTCGCGCCGAGCGACGTCGTGTGGGCGTCGCTGTCGGGCCTGCGTCCGCAGCGGTCCTCGTGGACCTCGGGCGGCGAGCCGCTGCCGTTCGTCCCCTACGACGACCGGTGGGAGCCGCCGCAGCGGCCCGGGCCCCCGGCGTACGTCGGGCACTACGAGCACTGCCTCGAGCGCTACGCCGACCGGGTGCCCGCCGCGAGGATCGCGGTGGAGAGGATCACCGGCGAGGTCCTGCTCGCGGCCGGTGAGGACGACCAGGTGTGGCCGGCCTGCGACTTCGCCGACGCGATCGCCGCCCGGCGCGAGGCCGCCGGGCTCGCGACCACCGTCGTACGACGGCCCGACGCCGGGCACCGCGTCGTGCTCCCGGGCGAGCGCCCGGCGACCGGTGGACAGCCGATGGCCCGCGGCGGCACCGACGAGGCCGACGCCGCGCTCGGCGCGCAGCTGTGGCCGCACCTGCTGCGGGTGCTGGGCGTCAGTCGCCCCACACCCGGGTGACCCGCAGCTCGGGCACGAGGTGGTCGTCGTCGCCTGTCGACCACTCCGGGAAGTCGAACACCGCCAGCATCAGCTGCAGCGGGTACGTCGGGGGACGCGGGCACCGGCGTACCTCGACGTCGTCGACGGTGAAGACCGCCACCTCGGCGTCCCACCGCACGGCGTAGTCGTGCTCCTCGGTGACGTCGACCGCCACCCGGGGGGCGGCGAAGTCCTGGGTGAGCGCGGGGTCGCGGAAGGCCTTGATGCCGACCCCGAGCGCGGCCGACCGGCCCGGGACGACGTCCTTGCCGAACACCTCGAACACGCACAGCTCGCCGCACCGCAGCTGGTCGTCGTCGTCCTCCAGGCCGCTGAGCCACAGCGCGGCCATCGAGCGCGGCGAGAGCCGCATCGACGCCCGGGCGCCGACGGTGCCGCCGCGGGGGAGCCAGCCGTCGAACCGCGGCTGCTCCTCGCGCACCACCTGCCCCTCGCGGAAGCGCTGCTGGCCCCGGGGCGAGCCGACCGGTCCCGACCAGCTGGCGGACTGGATGCCCGACACCCGCAACGGCGGCTCGTGGTCGCCGGGGCACCACGGGGGGTGGTCGACGGGGACGTCGAGGACCAGCGACCCCGACTCGATGCGGTACGACGCCGAGCTGGCCGCACGTGACGACCAGGCCGGCAGGTAGTGGGGGGACCACCGGGTCCCGTCGAGCTGCGGGGAGTCGAACGTCAGCGACGTGGGCACGTCCACATCCTGGCGGTCCGCGCCGACAGGGTCGGCCGGGGGGATCGGCCGGGGGAGTGGCCGAGACGGGGGTCACGGTGCATTCGGTGATGGGCGGGGCGCCCGCTAGACTTCGGTGTGGTGGTTCACCGATCGTCGTCCCCTGCGCCTGCCGGACCTGTCCGCACGTGCATCGGCTGTCGCCGGCGGGCCGCCAAGAGCGAGTTGTTGCGGGTGACCGCCGGCTCGGACGCAGACGGCCGCCCGGCCGTGGTGCCCGATCCGACAGCCACCGCACCCGGTCGGGGAGCACACCTGCACCCCACCACCGAGTGCTACGACCTCGCGGTGCGCCGTAGGGCGTTCGGTCGGGCCTTGCGGGCCGATCCGGGCCTCGGCAACGCGCCGGTGGGCGACTACCTCCAGCAGGACCGCTCGACTCGCACGATCACCGGATGACGACCAGGAACTGGAGCAGTAGCTCATGAGCACTCGATGAGGCCACACCGATGAGCACGGCCCGATGAGTTTGCACCACCACTAGGTCCGATCACCGCTCCCGCGGGTCGGGCCACTAAGGAGAATTGTGGCTAAGACCCGCGTACACGAGCTCGCCAAGGAGTTCGGCGTCGAGAGCAAGTTCGTTCTCGAGAAGTTCAAGGAGATGGGCGAGTTCGTCAAGTCGGCGAGCTCCACCGTCGAGCTCCCTGCGGAGATGCGTTTCCGCAAGGAGGTGGGTGCGTCGCTCCAGGCGGCCGCCCCTGCTGCCCCCGCCGGGGACAAGCCGGCCGCTGCCGCGTCGGCCAAGCCCGGCGCCCGGCCCGGTCCCAGGCCCGGTCCCAAGGCCAAGCCCGCGCCGGAGCCGACCCCGGAGCCCGCCCCGGCCCCGGTCGTCGAGACCGCAGCGCCCGCCGTCGCGGCCGCTGCCCCTGTCGCCGAGCCCGAGGCCCCGGCTGCTCCCGCAGCCACCGCCGACGCCCCGGCCACCCCGGCCGCGCCGTCGGCCACCCCGAAGGCCCCCGGTGCTCCCGCACCGCGCCCCGTGGGTCGCCCCGGTGCACCGCGACCGGGCAACAACCCGTTCTCGTCCAACCAGGGCATGGGACGTCGTCCCGCCGCCCCGAGGCCCGAGCCCACCGTCGAGGACGGCGACGCCCGTCCGCCGCGTCCGCCCGCCGCCCGCGAGGGTGGCGCGACTCCTCGCCCCGGCATGCCGCGCCCCAACCCGGCGATGATGCCCAAGTCCCCGGCCGCCTTCGGCCGCGGACCTGCGGGCCCCGGTGGCCCGGGCCGACCCGGCGGCGCAGGTGGCCCCGGTCGCCCCGGTGGCGCCCCCGGTCGGGGTGCTCCCGGCCGCGGTGCCCCCGGCGCCGGTGCCGGTGCCCCCGGTCGCGCGCCCGGCAGCTTCCCCAGTGGAGGTCGCCCCAACCGACCCGGTCAGCGTGGTCAGACCCAGGGTGCCTTCGGTCGCCCCGGTGGTCCGTCGCGCCGTGGTCGCAAGTCGAAGCGCGCTCGTCGTCAAGAGTTCGAGGCCATGGACGCCCCGACGCTGGGCGGCATGCGGGTCCGCAAGGGCAGCGGCGAGACCATCCGTCTGGCCCGAGGCGCCTCGCTGACCGACTTCGCCGAGAAGGCCGGCATCGACGCCGCCCAGCTGGTGCAGATGCTGTTCCACCTCGGTGAGATGGTCACCGCGACCGAGTCGGTCAACGACGCGACGCTCGAGCTCATCGGTGAGGAGCTCAACTACGTCATCGAGATCATCTCGCCCGAGGACGAGGACCGCGAGCTGCTCGAGTCCTTCGACATCGAGTTCGGCTCCGACGAGGGCGACGAGTCCGACCTGGTCTTCCGACCGCCGGTCGTCACCGTCATGGGTCACGTCGACCACGGAAAGACCAAGCTCCTCGACGCGCTGCGCAACGCCAACGTGGTCGACAAGGAGGCCGGTGGCATCACCCAGCACATCGGTGCCTACCAGGTCGCGACCGAGGTCGACGGCAACGAGCGTCGGATCACCCTGATCGACACCCCCGGTCACGAGGCGTTCACCGCCATGCGTGCTCGTGGTGCCCAGGCGACCGACATCGCGATCCTCGTGGTCGCGGCCGACGACGGCGTCATGCCGCAGACGGTGGAGGCGCTCAACCACGCCCGGGCCGCCGGTGTCCCGATCGTGGTCGCGGTCAACAAGATCGACAAGCCCGACGCCGACCCGACCAAGGTCCGCGGCCAGCTGACCGAGTACGGCCTGGTCCCCGAGGAGTACGGCGGCGACGCGATGTTCGTCGACGTCTCGGCCAAGTCCGAGCTCAACCTCGACAAGCTGCTCGAGGCCGTCGTCCTGACCGCCGACGCCTCGCTCGACCTGCGGGCCAACCCGAGCCAGGACGCCCAGGGCCTGGTCGTCGAGGCCCACCTCGACCGAGGTCGCGGCCCCGTGGCCACGATCCTGGTCCAGCGCGGCACGCTGCGCGTCGGTGACTCGATCGTCGCCGGTGCGGCGTACGGCCGGGTGCGCGCCATGCTCGACGAGCACGGCGACGAGATCACCGAGGCCCTGCCGGCCCGTCCGGCGATGGTCCTCGGCCTCAGTGCGGTGCCCGGTGCGGGTCAGAACTTCCTGGTCGTCGACGACGACCGGATGGCCCGCCAGATCGCCGAGAAGCGCGAGTCCCGTCAGCGTGCGGCCATGCAGGCCAAGCGCAACGTGCGTCGCACGCTCGAGGACTTCATGGCCTCCATGGAGAAGGGCGCGAGCCAGGAGCTCAACCTCATCCTCAAGGGCGACGTGTCCGGCTCGGTCGAGGCCCTCGAGGACGCCCTGTCCCAGATCGACGTCGGCGACGAGGTCAGCATCCGGGTCATCGACCGCGGTGTCGGTGCGATCACCGAGACCAACGTCGACCTGGCGGCCGCCTCCGACGCGATCATCATCGGCTTCAACGTCCGCCCGCAGGGCAAGGCGACCGAGATGGCCGACAAGGAGGGCGTGGAGATCCGTTACTACACGGTCATCTACCAGGCCATCGACGAGATCGAGGCCGCCCTCAAGGGCATGCTCAAGCCCGAGTTCGAGGAGTCGACCCTGGGCCAGGCGGAGATCCGCGCGATCTTCTCCAGCTCCAAGATCGGCAAGATCGCGGGTTGCATGGTCACCAGCGGCACCATCCGCCGCAACGCCAAGGTCCGGATCCTGCGCGACAGCAAGGTGGTGGCCGACAACCTCGACCTCGCCTCGCTCAAGCGCGAGAAGGACGACGCCTCCGAGGTCCGCGAGGGCTTCGAGTGCGGTCTGGTGCTGCGCAACTTCCAGGACATCAAGGAAGGCGATGTCGTGGAGGCGTTCGAGATGCGCGAGATCCCGCGGGCCTAGCCTGAGGGCCAGGCGCCGCCGGACCTGATCGGCCCGGGTGCGGGAGCCCACCACTGCGGTGGTGGCTCCTGGCACCCGGGCCGTTCGCGTCGTACGACACCGGGGGCGGTCAGGGGCGCGGGGTCGACCGGCACGAGTGCGCGGGGTCGACCCGGCACGACACGGGGCGATCAGACGGGGGCGGTCGCCGCGGCGGGTCGTGGCGGTGAGGTGCGGGTCTCCAGGGAGGCGTACGCCGCCACGCCGAGCGCGGTGAGGAGCGCCAGGCACGCGGCGACCACCGGGGCGAGCAGCCCGAAGGAGGCGACCGGCACCGCCACGAGGCTCACCACGGCGATCCGACCGGTGACGGCCGCCGCGCGTCGGCTCGCGCGGGCCACGCCCACGGCCGAGGCCAACGCGCCGACGTCGCCGCCGTTGAGGTCCAGCGCCACGGGACGGGTCGTGGCGGTGCGGGAGATGGTGACGTCGGGGGTGATCGGGTCGGTGCCCGCCGCGGTGACGGACTCGACGACGACGCCGACCGTGCTCGTCGTACGGCTCGCTCCCGGCCCGGCGACCCCGGCGTCCCCGGCGTCCCCGGCGTCACCGCCGTCCCCGTCGAGCCCGAGCCGCTGGGCGAGCTCGCGATCGGCGTCGGGGGAGGCGCTGGCGACCAGGCGCGGGGCGACGCCCAGGGCGCGCAGCCGGGTCAGGTGATCCGCTGCGTCGGGGACCAGCTCGGGCAGCAGCCGCAGCGACCCCAGGGCACGGCCGTCGACCTCGACGCCGACACAGGTGCCCGGCCCCGGGGTGGCGGTGACACCGATCCAGTCGGGCCGGCCGACGCGGACGGGGTGGCGGTCGACCGCGCCCGAGAAGCCCTCCCCGGGCCGCGAGTCGAGGTCGGTCACGGTCCCGCGGGCGGAGAGGCGGCGTACGGCGCGGGCCACCGGGTCGTCGGCGCCGTGAGCCAGGGCGCCGGCGAACCACCGCAGGGTGCGCTCGTCGTCGGGATCGATCGCCTGGACCTCGTCGACCCGCAGCTCGCCCGTCGTCAGCACCCCGTCGCCCGGGAGCAGCAGCAGGTCGAGTGCCGCCACCTGCTCCAGGGCCGTCGCCCCGTCGAAGCGGACGCCGAGCCGCCGGGCCCGGCCCAGGCCGGCGCGCGTCGCCGACGCCGCCGCGAGACCGACGAGGCACGGGGTGGCGACGACCAGCGCGCTGACCAGGGCCGCGACGCCGCGAGCAGGGTCGTCGTCGACGGCAGTCACCACGGCGCCGAGGACCGCCACGAGCACGACAGCCACCGCCGCCACCGCGGGCACGGCCCGGGCGCCGCGCCGGGAGCCGGGCCGAGAGCCGCGCCCGGACAGCAGCACCGCGACCGCCGCGACCCCGATCCCGACCGCGGCGCACCCGGCGACCCACGGTCCGTCGGACCAGGCATCCGGCACAGCGGGCGACAGCAGGACCGCGACGACGACGAGTCCGACCAGGGTGGCGGCCGCGGCCACCGCGCGGGCGCTCACGGCTCTCCCTGGGCGCGGAAGCGCTCGAAGTCGCTCTGGTCACCGGCCTTCCACAGCGGGACGCTCGCCTTGAGCAGGAGCGTGAGCTGGACGACGAACTCGGGGTCGTGGAGGTCGTCGCCGAAGAGCTCGTTGATCCGCTTCCACCGGTAGCGCACGGTCTGGGGGTGGACCCCCAGACGGGCGGCGATGGCGGGGGCGCTGTCGCGGGTCTCGAGCCAGACGAGCAGCGTCTCGGAGAGGATCTCGCGGGAGTTGGGGGTCTCGGCGAGCAGCGGGCGCAGGTGGTCCTGGCAGAGCGCGCGACGCAGCACGGGCTCGGCGTGGAGCCACAGCTGGGTCAGGTGGTCGGCGCACCGCAGCACCGGGTGGCGGGGCAGGACGCCGGACTCGACCAGGTGCAGGGCCCGGGTCACCCACTGGTGGGCGGCGGGTACGTCGGCGGGGTCGATCGCCCAGCTCAGGGCGACCCGCGCGCCGGGTCGGGCCCGCTGCGCTGCGGCCAGGACGTCGTCGGCGGTCGCGGCGTCGGCGACCACCACGGTCGTCCGGGACCCAGGACGCACCAGCGGGGCACCCCCGAGGACCAGGTCACGGTCCTGCCCCCGGGTGTCGACGGCCAGCACCACGACCTCGGTCGGGACGGTCCAGCCGGCCGCCGCGGCCAGCTCCTCCCGGCGGCCGACCGGTTGTCCGCGCAGCAGCCCGGTCAGCAGCCGCTCCCGCGCGAGCTCGACGCTGCGTTCGCGGACCCCCGTGACCGCGCGATGGCCCTCGGTCGTCAGCTGGACCAGGCGCTCGGTCCACGCGAACAGCACGTCACCCAGCTCGCAGACCAGCGTCGGGGGCAGCCGTTCGTCGACGGCGAAGGTGCGCAGCGACTCCCAGATGGTGCGGATCGCGAGGTGGATCGCGGCCTGGATGGCGTCGAGACCACGACCGTCGTTGGCCTCGCCCGCGCCCATCTGCCGGAAGAGCTCGTCGACGCTGCGCGGAGGACCCGAGCCCCCGTCGAGGCCGTCGAGGAACTCGGTGAGGGACCCGGTGATGGCCAGCTCGATCAGCCGACGTCGGCGACCGGCCGCCGGTCCGGCGTAGGCCGGCACCTGGGCCTGGATGCGCGCGCCGCACCGGGCGGCGATGGTCGGGGCGAGGGCGCGGAAGCGACGTACGGGCTCACCGGGGTCGAGGAGCTGGTCGAGCTCGGCGCGCAGGTCGGTCATGGCTCGCGCCATCCGTCGTGCGTGGTCGTCGTCGTTGGCATGCTTCCCCCGAGACATCGGTGTCGTACCTCACATTCTCATCCCGCGGGGGGTATCGGCGAGCGGGGTCGCCCGGGCGTGGCACGAGGCCGGACCCTCGGGAGGGTCCGGCCTCGTCCGCCGGTTCTCGCGGACCCGGTCCGCACGGACCGGCTCTCGCCAGCAGGCGTGGTTCAGCCGAGCCGACCGTTGGAGACGGTCAGGTCGACGGTGTTGCCGGCACCGGGCACGATCAGGTTGAGCAGCCCGGTCGACAGGTTGCAGTTCTGGAACGAGCCGATCGTGTACGTCCCGGCCAGGCGGCCGCCGGAGATGATGTTGAACGTCTGACCGGCGGGGGAGTTGGCCGGGATGACCACGGGCGCCGCCGTACGGCACTGGTTGCCGACGAAGGCCGGGATGCCGCCGATCTTCACGTGGGAGAGCTTGATGAAGTAGGTCGCGGTCGACGTCACGGTCGTCGTCGCGCCGGACCGCACCAGGGCGCCCGTGACCGGGGCCGCCTCGATGAAGTCGACCGTCGCCTGGACCGGGAGGAACCCGGCCAGCTTGAACTCCGCGGTCGACGTCGGCAGCGGGAGGTGGCCGGTGAAGGAGCCGTCGGCGCTCTCGAGCGCGGTCGTCAAGGTCGTGGGTCCGAGGTCGACCACCGACCCGGTCGACTTGATGGTGCTGGTGCCCACGGCGTCGTAGGTGACGTCGAGGGTGGCGGCCTGAGCCGGAGAGGAGCCGATCAGCGTCGAGCCGAGGACGGTGGTGAGGACGGTGGCGAGGGCGGCGGCGGCGCCGGCGCTGCGGCGGAGGGTCAGGTGCATGGGGGTCTCCTGGAAGGGATGGCGGGATCGGGGGTTCGGAGGATCGGGTGGGCGGGGACGGCGCGGGCCGGGATCGCGACAGGACGCGACCCCGGCCCGCCTCGGCTCAGGCTCAGCTGATGCGGATGGCACCACCGGGCGAGGCGATGTTGTAGGTGCCGTTGAAGTCGGCGGGGTCGCCGTTGGCGACCAGGCCGTAGCAGCCCACCACGTTGCTGATCACCAGCGAGCCCACGGCGGTGGGCGGGGTGACCTGCAGCTGCGAGGTGCCCTCCTTGAAGATGCCGTCGACCACGCCGGTCACCTTGAAGCTGCAGGCCGTCGGGTTCCCGGTCTGGGACACGGTGGCCGTGACGCCGCTGATGTTGCCGGCGACGTTGTCGCTGGTGCCGGTCGTGGCGGTGCCGGTCGCGTTGAGCTTCCACGAGCCGCTGCCGGAGACCGTCATCGGCAGACCCAGGGGCCCGATGCAGCCGGACCAGGTGGTCGCGTTGATCGAGGCGATGGCCGCGCCCGAGACACCGGTGCCGGGTGCCAGCGTGCCGGTGGCCGTGGCGCTCGTGCACGACATCGCCACCAGCGGGGTGTTGAAGCTGATGCCTGCCGACGTCGTCGTACCGGTGAAGGCGGGGGTGCCGGTGCTCGAGCCCCCGACCGTCAACGTGTAGGGACCGGCCGCGGTGGCGGGGCCGGCCATGGCCAGGATGGCGGCACTCGCGGCGACCGCGAGGGTGGAGAGGAGGGTGCGCTTCATCGAGGGGCTCCTTCGATCCGAGGACCACAACCGTTGTGGTCGGGAGAGGTCTACGCCCGATGGCGAACGTGACGGCCGTCACGAGCCGGGATTCTGCCGGAACTCGTACGGACATACCGATCCGCTGGTGGGGCGGTCCGCCTCGCGGCGCCGCTGTGGCGTGCCGTCGCGCCCTACGCCATCGCGCCGGCTCGGGGCGTCCCGTCAGCCGATCCGAACCCGATCTCGCACGGACGTACCGTTCCCGGGACCCCGAGCCGCACCGGACGGCTCGACGCTTGACCCGCGTCGTACCTGGGGCGAGGGTGACGGCGTGAGCCCCCCGAAGCGCCGGTGGCGCGCCCTGCTCGCGCTCGCCGCCTCGGCGGTCGCGCTGCCGCTGGTGACTGCGCAGGCAGCGACGCCTCCGCCCTACCCGGGCCTGCCGCCGGGCGAGGGCGCCCAGTGGGGCGGGGTGGCCCAGCGCGGGATCGCCTCCTCGGGTCGGGCCCAGCAGTGGTTCTACGTGCCGGCCAACGTCGCGACGGCCGACGTCGTCGCGAGCGCGATCCCCAACCCGGAGCCGGGGGTCAACTTCCGCATCCTCAACACCAACAATGCGTTCTTCGTCTCCCCGCCCGGATCGAGCCACGACTACGGGGACCTCGCCCCCGTGGTGGTGCGCTCGCTGGCGTTCGGGGCGATCCCGGTCCAGGTGACCGTCCACATCAACCAGCAGCGCAACGCCGACGGCACCCCGGTCCCCATCAAGCTCTCGACGCAGGAGGACCAGCTCAAGACCGTCGAGGGCGAGCAGCAGCCACGCTGGACGCTCTACGACTCCTCGGCCACGGCCAAGCTCGAGCTCCGGCTCTCCGACCTCTCCATCGACGGCCAGCCCGTCCCGCTCGGTCCGGCGTGCCGTCCGGTCCGGGCCTCGGACCTGGTCCTGCGCGGCGAGGGCTACACCAACGTGGCGACGATCGACCGCGCCGCACTGACGTCGACGGTCGCCGGTCTGCAGCGCTACTACGCAGCGGGCGGTGGTGGGCGGCTCACGGGCAACGTCGACATCCCGCCGTTTGCCGGGTGCCGCCACGGGACCGAGGACCTCTCGCCGCTGCTGACCGCGACGATCTCCGGCCCGGACAACCCCCTGGTCTTCCAGCTCTCGGGTCCCCGGTGCGCCGGACGTGAGCCCCTCAAGGGCATCGCCCCCGGCGACGGCGCCAAGCTCTCGGCGTGCGGTTTCACCCAGGAGGATCCCACCTACCAGACGATGGACCTGCTGCGCCTTCCCTCGCGCGACTGAGCGGGTCCGGACGAGCCGCACCGGTACGGACGTACGAGTTCGAGACCTGTCCGCCGTCCTGGTCCGACGTCCTGCTCGCCAGAGCGCATGGTGGGTCCGGCTCGGCTCCGCCGGGTCGAGTGGGAGCTCGGGCCGCACTCGTCGTCGCTTGAAGGGAAATGCCGCAGATGAGTCTGACCGTCCTACCCGGGTCACGAGCACGGGTGCTCGCCGGGCTGCTTGCCGGCGTGCTCGCCGTCGGTGCCGCAGCCGGCCCCGTCCACGCCGAGCCCAGCGGCTTCCCCGTGCCGTCCTCCGGGGCCGGGCGGCTGGTGGCGTGGGGGAGCGACAACACTGCCGTCACCACGGTCCCGTCCACGCTCGCCGGACGTCCGGTCACCGCCGTCGTCGCGGGCTTCGAGCTCACGCTGGCCCTGACCGCCGACGGCAAGGTCACCGGCTGGGGCAGCGAGAGCGCGACCGCAGCCTCCGTGCCGGCCTCGGTCAACGCCAAGCCGGTCAAGCAGGTCGCGGTCGCCGCCAACAACGCCGGAGTCGTGCACACCGACGGCACCGTCGAGCTCTGGGGCAACCCCGCCGTCATTGACGGTCAGCCCGCCGGGCTCACGGACGCCGTCGCCCTGTCGATGGCCACCGCGTCGCAGGCGGTCCTGCGCTCCGACGGGACCGTCGTGGCCTGGGGCCCCGGCGCGGCCGGCTCGGGCGACAACGTCGTACCCCCCGGCCTCACGGGCGTGACCGCACTCAGCTCGGGGTTGAACTTCCACATCGCGCTGCTCCAGGACGGCACCCTCACCGGGTGGGGCCGCAACACCAACGGACAGACCACGGTCCCGGCACCGCCGTCCGGTGAGAAGTTCGTGTCGGTCGCCTCGGGCGGGAGCCACTCCCTGGCCCTGACCGACGCCGGTCACGTGCTGTCCTGGGGGTTCAACTCCGCCGGCCAGACCTCTGTCCCCGCCGAGCTCACCGCTCCCGGCGCCTCCCCGGTCGTCGCGATCGACGCCAACAGCAACAGCTCGATCGCGGCCACTGCCGACGGCCACGTCTACGTGTGGGGGGCCAGCGCCACCAGCGCCGCGCCGCCCGAGGCCCTGTCCGGCCAGCCGGTCGTCCGGGTCGCGCTCGGCAACAACCACGCCGTCGCGCTCGTCACGACCATCCAGGCCGGTGGCGTGCCGACCATCGCGGGGACCCCTCGGGTCGGCAGCACCCTGACGGCCACCGACCCCGAGTTCACCCAGACCCCCGACTCGCTCACCTCCCAGTGGCTGCGCGACGGTACGCCGATCGCCGGCGCCACGGGGCGCTCGCTGACCCTCACCGCAGCCCTGGCCGGTGCCCGGATCAGCTATCGCGTGACCGCGGTCCGCGGCGCCGACCAGGCGGTCGCGACCTCGGCGCGGACCGCACCCGTCACCGGGTCCGAGCTGTCCGTGCGAGGCAGCGTCCGGATCTCGGGCTCGGCCGTCGCGGGAAAGACGCTGCGGGCCACCTCGACGGTCGTCTCCACCCCGGCGGCCGACCGCTACGCCTACCAGTGGCTCGCCAACAGCTCGCCGATCTCGGGCGCCACCGCGACGTCGTACCGCGTGCGGTCGGCCGACCGGGGCAAGCGGATCACCGCCCGGGTGACGGCCGTCAAGGCCGGCTTCCCCTCGCGCTCGGTCAGCTCGCCGGCCACCGCGGCGGTCGTGCTGCCCGCGGCCAAGCTGCGCGTGAGCGCGACCTCCCGGGTCAAGCGGGGCGGCACGCTGAAGGTGAAGGTCGCCGGCCTCAGCGCCGGCGAGACCGTCGTGGTCAAGCTCGGCTCGACCGTCATCGCCCGCGGCCGGGCCAGCTCCAGCGGTGCCTACTCGGTGGCCAAGCGGCTGTCCTCGTCGACCAAGCGGGGGAAGGTGACCGTGCGCGCCACCGGCGTCCAGGCCAACCGGACCGGCACGGTGTCGGTGTCGGTCGTGTAGCCGGGCGAGCTCCCACGGCGAAGGCCCCGTCCGACTCGGACGGGGCCTTTCGTCGTACGGCGGTGCGGGAGCTGGTCGAGGCCGGGTGGTCCAGGCCGGTCAGCGCCAGCCGGGCAGCACGGCTCGCAGCGCGACGATCAGCTCGAGCCGCTGGGACGGGTCGTCGAGCCGGTCGCCGAGCAGCTCGCGAGCGGCGCGCATCCGGCTGTGGGCGGTCTGGGCCGGCACCCCCATCTCGCGGGCGAGCTGGTTGATGGGCAGGCCGCTCTCGAGGGACAGCAGGGTGATCTCGGCCAGGTTGAGACGGCGTACGCCGGAGATCTGCTCGAGCGGCGCCAGGTGCTTGTGCACCAGCAGGTCGGTCAGCAGCCGGTTGCCGCGCACGAGCAGGTCGCCGAGGTGGTCGGTGGCGGGGATGACCCGCCGGGACGGGTCGACGGCGGTGTCGCGCAGCATCACCGCGGCCCGACGCGCCAGCGCCAGGCCACCAGGTGCGTCGAGCAGCGTCGTGGGCGGTCCGACGACGGCCGGCCCGGTCAGGAACGACGCGAGCTCCTCGTGGGTCCAGGTGTCGGGCACCAGGACCTCGTGCCGCGAGCGGTGCCGTAGCACCGCCGGGTCGGACAGCTGGGCGGCGGGGATCGGCTCGCCGAGCGAGACCACGGCGACCAGGCGGCGCTCCTCGCCGGACGCGGAGTCGCCGGCGACGAGGTCGGCGAGCGCGGGCAGCAGCGAGGCCGGACGTGCGCCGAAGAGGACGTCGGCCAGCCAGGCCGACCGCTCCCGGGCGTCCAGGCCGACCAGCCGCGACATCTGCTGGTGCGCGGCCGCGATGTGGTCGAGGAGCCGCTGCACGTAGAGGGCGACCGCCTGCTGCAATCGGATGCGGTCGTGACCCGAGACCTCGGCGAAGGCCCGGGCGACCGCCTGGAGCGAGGCGGCCCGCGCGGCCCGGAACCCGCGTTCGAGGTCGGCGGCGACGGCCCCGGACCGCGCCTGCAGCTCGCCGAACTCCCACGCCCGCGGCGCCATCCGCTCGAAGGCCCGGACGGGATCGCCGTCCTGGTCGAGGAAGGCCTCGATGGCCTCGTCGACCAGGTCGTGCGCGACGTCGCGGTGCGCGCCGACCGAGCCGGTGACGGCCCAGACGATCTGGCTGCGTGCCCGGGTACGGCGCCCGTGTGGCACCAGGGCCAGATGGGTCGGCCGACCGGCGTGGGCCGACGGTCGTAGATGCCGCGACCGGTCGGTCGCGCGCGATGTCGTGAGGCCCTCCGCCTCGCGCACCATCGTCATGGGGGCTCCCTCCCCTCGAGATGCCGGTAGCCCGGCAGGACAGTCGTGGAGGAGGCGACAGCCCCATTCAAGGAGTCCACGAGCACCCGGGCAACAGGGCGGGGCCGGTCGAGGACGGCCGGACCTGAAAGTTGTGATGCGCGTAACAAGAAAGTCGACCAACCCGTCGCGAGGGCTCCGCGCACGTCGGCGGACCTTCCGCCCCGCCTCGTCGGAGACCTAGGTTGCGGACGCGGCGCCGGCTACTCGGAGGAGGCAGCCGGCGCCCACCGGTCCACCGGTGCCACAGCGGCGACCGGACGCGGGACGTGCCTCGGGGCACGGGGGAGAAGGGAGCCTGGCATGGGCGGAACCGTCGAGGTCCACGGTCTGAGCAAGACCTACGGATCGCAGAACATCTGGCACGACGTGACCCTGACGCTGCCTCCAGGCGAGATCACCGCTCTGCTCGGGCCCTCGGGCACGGGCAAGTCGGTGTTCCTCAAGTCGGTGATGGGCCTGGTCCAGCCCGAGCGCGGGTCGATCCTGGTCAACGGCGTCGACATGGTCAGCTCGCGGGAGTCCCAGCGGCTCAAGATGCGCAAGAAGTTCGGGGTCCTGTTCCAGGACGGCGCCCTGTTCGGGTCCATGAACGTCTACGACAACGTCGCCTTCCCGCTGCGCGAGCACACCCGGATGTCGGAGCGCGAGGTCCGCGCGAACGTGCTGGAGAAGCTCGACATGGTCGGTCTGCTCGGCCAGGAGCACAAGGTGCCCGGGGAGATCTCCGGCGGCATGAAGAAGCGCGCCGGCCTGGCCCGGTCGCTGGTCACCGACCCCGAGATCATCCTCATCGACGAGCCCGACTCGGGCCTCGACCCGGTCCGGACCTCCAACCTCGCCCAGCTGCTGATGGAGGTCAACACGGCCACCGACGCCACCATGCTGGTCGTCACCCACAACATCGAGCTCGCGCGCACCCTGCCGGACAACCTCGGCATGCTCTACCGCCGCGAGCTGGTCATGTTCGGACCCCGCGAGGACTTCCTGCTGACCGACCACCCCGTCGTGTCGCAGTTCATGAGCGGCGACCCCGAGGGCCCGATCGGCATGAGCGAGGAGACCGACCACCGCCGCAACGACCCGCTGCCCGAGCTGGACCCGTCCTACCCGCACGGCACCGCGCTCCTCAACCGCCACGCCGGCGCCCGGGCGATCGAGGTCCTGCCCCGCCAGCTGCTGCCGCGCTCGGGGAGCCTGCGCGCCAGCGGTGAGCGGCACCGCGAGAACGTCACCTCGGGCCGGGCCCGCCTCTACGTCGCCGACGACGACGAGAAACCTCAACCGGCCCCTCCCCGCCGTCCGGGCCTGTCCGCCCGGGCCCTGACCCCCACCGGCCGGCTCTTCGCCCTGGGCCTCGACACCGTGCGCATCGTGGCCACCCGCGGCGTACGTCCGCGCGAGACGCTCGAGCAGTTCTGGTTCCTGGCCTCGGTGTCGATCCTGCCGGCGATCCTCATCGCCATCCCCTTCGGCGCGGTCATCGCGCTCCAGCTCGGCACCCTGACCATCCAGATCGGGGCGCAGAGCTTCACCGGCGCCGCGAGCGTCCTGGCCGTGGTCCAGCAGGCCAGCCCGATCGTCACCGCCCTGGTGATCGCCGGCGCCGGTGGCGCTGCGATCTGCGCCGACCTCGGCTCGCGGACCATCCGCGACGAGATCTCCGCGATGACGGTCCTCGGCATCTCGGTGACCCAGCGCCTGGTCGTGCCGCGGGTCGTCGCGGCGGTCGCCGTCGCGATGCTGCTCAACGGCCTGGTCTCGGTGGTCGGGGTGATGGGCGGCTACTTCTTCAACGTCGTCGTGCAGGGCGGCACCCCCGGTGCCTACCTGGCCAGCTTCACCGCCCTCGCGCAGATCCAGGACCTGTTCGTCGGCGAGATCAAGGCCGCGATCTTCGGGTTCATCGCCGGGCTCGTCGCGGCCTACCGCGGTCTGCACCCGGCCCCCGGCCCCAAGGGGGTCGGCGAGGCCGTCAACCAGTCGGTCGTGATCACCTTCCTGCTCCTGTTCGCCGCCAACTTCGTCATCACCACGCTCTACCTCCAGCTCGTCCCCGGCAAGGGAGCCTGACGTGGCCGAGTCCCCCCTGCAGCCCCGACGGTCCTCGCTCGGCGACACCGCCGCCCGGGCAGCACGCGACACCGCCGCCGTCCCGGTCGACACCCTCACCGAGCTCGGCCGCGAGGTGCGGTTCCACACCCGGGCCCTCGGCTGGATCCCGGTCATCCTGGTGCGCTACCCGCGCGAGGTCGTCCGGCTGCTCGCCGAGGTCACCTTCGGGTCCGGTGCGCTCGCGGTCATCGGCGGCACGATCGGCGTGATGGTCGGCATGTCGCTGTTCACCGGCACGGTCGTCGGGATGCAGGGGTACGACGCCCTGGACCAGATCGGCACCGCCACCCTCAACGGCTTCATCTCCGCCTACTTCAACACCCGTGAGATCGCCCCCCTGGTCGCCGCCCTCGCCCTGTCCTCGACGGTCGGCTCGGGGTTCACCGCCCAGCTCGGCGCGATGCGGATCTCCGAGGAGGTCGACGCCCTCGACGTCATGGCCGTGCCGAGCCTGCCCTACCTCGTCTCGACGCGGGTCGCGGCCGGGTTCGTGGCCGTCATCCCGCTCTACGTCGTCGGGCTGTTGACCTCCTACTACGGCTCGCGCCTGGTGACGGTCAGCTTCTACGGGCAGTCGGCCGGCACCTACGACCACTACTTCGAGCTCTTCCTGCCCCCGATCGACATCCTGCTGTCCTTCCTGAAGGTGCTGTTCTTCGCGGTCATGATCATCCTGATCCACTGCTACTACGGCTTCCGGGTCAGCGGTGGCCCGGCCGAGGTCGGGGTCGCCGTGGGGCGGGCCGTACGGCGCAGCATGGTGACGGTCGCCGTGGTCGACCTGCTGCTCTCGCTGGCCCTCTGGGGCTCCACGACGACCGTGCGGATCGCCGGATGACCGCGCGAGGGCGCCTGCTCGACGTGGGCCTCGGCCTGGTCTACCTGACCGTGGCCGGTGCACTCGTGCTGACCTCCGTCCTGGTCTACCTGCAGACCTTCACCGACACCGTCGAGGTCGAGCTGACCACCGGCTCGGTCGGCAACAACCTGCGCCCGGGCACCGACGTCAAGGTGCGCGGCGTCCAGGTCGGCCGGGTCGCCGACATCGAGGTCTCCGACACCGGCGCCGTGCTCACCCTGGCCCTCGACCCCGACCGCACCGGCGCGATCCCGGCCGACGTGAAGGCACGGCTGCTGCCCAAGACCCTGTTCGGCGAGCGGTACGTCGCGCTGCAGGTGCCGGCCGGGACCGACCTCGAGGTGGCCGACCCGATCGCCGACGGCGACCGGATCGGCCAGGACACCTCGCGCGAGGCCGTCGAGCTCGAGCAGGTCTTCGACGAGCTGCTGCCCGTGCTGACCGCCGTGCAGCCGGAGAAGATCTCGGCCACGCTGTCCGAGCTGGTCGCCCTGCTCCGCGGCAACGGCGCCGACCTCGGCGACACGATGGCTGAGTGGACGGCCTACGTCCGCAAGCTCAACCCCGAGATCCCGCAGCTGACCGACGACCTGGGTGCGCTGGGGCGCGTCGCGGGCAACTACAGCGAGGCGCTGCCCGACCTGCTCACGGCTCTCGACGACGTCAGCGTCACCAGCGCGACGCTGGTCGACGAGCGTGCCCAGCTGCAGACCCTGTTCTCCGCCGTCGTGAGCAGCGCCGACACCACCCGCGGTTGGTTGGATGCCAACGAGGACACCATCCGGGTCCTGTCCGCCGAGAGCCGCCGGGCCCTGCGCGCGGTCGAGCCCTATGCCGAGGAGTTCCCCTGCGTGATGGCCTCGGCCCGCAAGTTCGTGCCCGCGATGGACGCGCAGCTCGGCGCCGGCACCGGTCGACCGGGCCTGCGGATCGAGGTCACCGTCGTGCCCGACCCCGGCCCCTACATCGCCGGACGTGACGAGGTGACCTACGCCTCGGGAGCGACAGCGTCCGGGCCCAGCTGTCCCTACGTCCCCTCCGACGCCCGGGCCGTCGACCCGGCGCCGGCACGGCGCGGTGCCGCGCCCGCGGCCCGGTCGTTCCCCCAGGCCACCGGTCTCGGGCCGACCAACAGCCCCGACGAGAACCAGCTCACCGCCGAGCTGTTCGCCGGCAGGCTCGGCGTACGCCCCTCGGGGTTCCCGAGCTGGGGGACCCTCATGCTTGGTCCGCTCGTGCGCGGCACGGAGGTGACGCTGCGATGAGCCGCTCGTCCACGACACCGCCGAGCGTCGTCTCGCTGCTCGTGCGCAGCCTGGTCTTCGTGCTGGTCACGGTGACGGCCACCACGGTGCTCGGCGCGACGATCCGCAACGCCGGCGGCACTGGCTCCGGCGCGACCTACACCGCCGTCTTCACCGACGCCACCAGCCTCAACAAGGGTGACGACGTCCGGATGGCGGGTGTCCGCATCGGCCAGGTCGACAGCATCGAGATCACCGACAAGCGCCTGGCCCGGGTGCGGTTCTCGATCGACGACGAGATCGCGCTGCGCCGCGGTACGACGGCCGCGCTGCGCTTCCGCAATCTCGTCGGCCAGCGCTTCCTCTCGCTCGCCCAGGGCGAGGTCGGGGCCGAGCCGATCGCGAGGGGCACCGTCCTCGGGGTCGATCAGACCGAGCCCGCGCTCGACCTGACCATGCTGTTCAACGGTTTCCAGCCGCTGTTCCAGCTGCTGTCGCCGAAGGACGTCAACGAGCTGAGCTATCAGATCATCCAGGTCTTCCAGGGCGAGGGCAGCACCGTCCAGGACCTGCTGTCCAGCACGGCCAGCCTCACCTCGACCCTCGCCGACAAGGACCAGGTCATCGGCTCGGTGATCGACAACCTCAACGACGTCCTCCAGGTCGTCAACTCCCGCTCGGAGGACCTCGACACCATGATCACCACGTTGCAGGGCCTGGTCACCGGCCTGGCCGAGGACCGCCAGGTCATCGGCCGGTCCTTCGACGGGATGAGCAAGCTGACCCGCAGCGTGGCCGGCCTGCTCGACCAGGGTCGGGCCCCGCTCAAGACCTCCATCACCGAGCTCGGCCGGCTCTCGGGCAACCTCGCAGACGAGGGACCGGTGCTCGGTCGCTTCCTCGAGCGGCTGCCCGACAAGCTCGACGCGATCGGTCGACTGAGCAGCTACGGATCCTGGCTCAACGTCTACCTGTGCCAGGTCGGCGGGGCGATCCCCGACCCCGAGGGCTACCTCGGCGGCGTCGGTGTCGACCTGACGGCCTCCCGGTGCGGCGCATGAAGACCTTCGCCGAGCGCAACCCGATCGTGATCGCGGTCGTCGGCCTGCTCACCCTGGCCCTCGCCCTCACCGCGACCTTCTTCGCCGAGGACCTGCCGGTCATCGGCGGGGGCACGACCTACCGCGCCGTCTTCAAGGAGTCCGGCGGGTTGCGCGAGGGCAACGAGGTCCGCGTCGCCGGCGTCAAGGTCGGCGAGGTCACCGACATCACCCTCGAGGGCCGCACCGTGGTGGTCGCGTTCCGCGTCGGTGACGCCTGGATCGGGGACCGGTCGACGGCCGACATCAAGATCAAGACGATGCTCGGCCAGAAGTTCCTCAGCATCGACCCGCTCGGTGACCACGAGCTCGACCCCGACCGGGCCATCCCGGTCGAGCGCACCACGGAGCCCTTCGACGTCACCGACGCCCTCTCGGGCCTGTCCGACACCATCGGCGAGATCGACACCGACCAGATGGCCCAGAGCTTCGAGGCCCTCTCGACCGCGTTCGCCGACACGCCCGCCGAGGTGCGCGGCACCGTCGAGGGGCTGAGCCGGTTGGCGCGGGTGATCTCCTCGCGAGACGACGAGCTCGACACGCTGCTCGACAACACCGCGCAGGTCAGTGGGCTGCTCGCCGATCGCCGAGACGAGATCGGCAAGCTCATCACCGACGGCAGCAAGCTGCTCGAGGAGCTGGCCGGACGCCGTGAGGCGATCGGCTCGATGCTGCGCGGCACCCGCGACCTGGCCCGCCAGCTCGACGGACTCGTCTCCGACAACGAGGCGACGCTGCGTCCCGCACTCACCGAGCTCGACCGGGTCGCGGGCATCCTCGACCAGCACCAGGACGACCTCGACAAGGCCGCCCGGATGCTCGGTCCCTACTACCGGCTGCTCGCCTCCTCGCTCGGCAACGGCCCCTGGGTCGACACCTACCTGTGTGGCCTGTTCGACGAGAGCGGTGCTCCGGAGCTGGACGCCCAGGCGCCCCGTGACTGCCAGCCGAGAGGGGAGGGGCGATGAGCCGCGGCGAGAAGCGCGAGAAGCGCCGCCAGCCCGACGGGCGCGAGCAAGCCGCGGTCACTGGGGTGTCCGCCCGTCGCCGGGTGGGCCGGGTGCTGCTGCGCCTGGGGATCGTCGCGTGCCTGGTCGCTGCGGGCACCGGCGTCTACCTGGTGCGTCAGCCGTCGTCCGACGCGACGACCGTGGCGGTCTACTTCCGCTCGACCGTGGGCCTCTACCCCGGTTCCGACGTACGGATGCTCGGCGTCCCGGTCGGGGTCGTCACCGCCGTGGAGCCGGAGGGCACCCAGGTCAAGGTCTCCCTGCGGATCGACCCCGAGTTCGCGGCGGCCGCCGACACCGGGGCCGTCATCCTGGCGCCCAGCCTGGTCAGCGACCGGTTCGTCCAGCTCAGTGAACCCTGGGAGTCCGGGCCCCGGCTCGAGTCGGGGGACGAGATCGGCGTCGACAAGACCGCCGTCCCGGTCGAGCTCGACCAGCTCTACGAGAGCCTCGACGACATCGCGGTGGCGCTCGGGCCCGACGGCGCCAACAAGGACGGCGCCCTGTCGGACCTGCTGACCACCGGGGCCGACAACCTCGACGGCGTCGGCGCCGACCTCAACCGGGCCGTGCGGGACTTCTCGAAGATGACCTCCACGCTGTCGGGCAACGACAAGGACCTGTTCGCCACGGTCGACAACCTCAAGCGGTTCAACGACATGCTGGTCGCCAACGACACGCAGGTCGGCGACGTCAACCGTCAGTTCGCCACCGTGGCCGCCTTCCTCGCCGATGACCGCGACGACCTCGCAGCCGCGATGAAGAGCCTGGCCGGCGCGCTCGGCCGGGTCCAGGGCTTCATCCGCGACAACCGCGGTGCACTGCGCAGCAGCGTCAAGAAGCTCACCGGCACCTCACAGGTGCTCGCCCGGCAGCGAGACTCGCTCGACGAGATGCTGCGCACGGCACCGGTCGCCCTGCAGAACTTCCTGCGGGCCTTCGACCGCGGCAACCAGAGGCTGCGAGGCCGGGTGGACCTCAACGAGGTCAGCATCTGGGCCCAGGCCAACGGGACCGCGACCGACCAGGCGGACCCGACTGACCCGACGGACCCGTCTGGCCCGTCGGCGTCGCCGACCTCGGCCGCCTCCGGCGGCGGCAGCTCCGACTCGGCCCCGCCGCTCTTGCTACCCGGGCTGGAGGACACCCCGTGACCCGCCTCAGGACGATCGCCGTCACCGTCACCCTGGCGGTGCTCTGCACCGTGCTCGGTGGGTGCAGCCAGCTCACCGGTGGTGCCTCGGAGCTCCCGCTCCCCGGCGGCGCCGACGTCGGCGACCACCCCTACGAGCTGACGGCCGAGTTCGGCGACGCCCTCGACCTGGTGCCCCGTTCGGCCGTCCAGGTCGACAACGTGCCGGTCGGCGTGGTGACCGAGATCGGCCTCAACGCCGACGGCACCGGGGCGATGGTGACCATGCAGCTCAACGGCGACGTCGTGCTCCCCGTCGGAAGCACCGCGCGGATCCAGCAGACGACGCTGCTGGGGGAGAAGTACGTCGCGATCGTGCGTCCCGAGGGCACCGAGGGCACCGAGGGCACCGAGGGCTCTGGGGGCTCTGGGGGCTCTGGGGGCGCCGCCGGCCTGCTGGGCGACGGTGCGGTGCTGCCGCTGGCCTCGACCTCGCAGGCCGTCGGCGTCGAGCAGGTGCTCGGCGCCCTGTCGCTGCTGCTCAACGGCGGCGGCATCGGGCAGTTCCAGGAGATCTCGCGCGAGCTGCAGAAGGTCGGCGGCGGACGCACCGACGAGATCAGGGCCTTCCTGCGCGAGACCCGGACCTTCGTGGCCAGCCTCGACGACCACAGCGACGACATCGTGCTGGCCCTCGACGGGCTCGACCGGCTCGGCAAGGCCCTGCGGGCTGACCGCGGCAAGATCGTCACCGCGCTCGAGGACGTCGAGCCGGGCCTGGCCGTGCTGGCCGACCAGCGCACCGACCTGGTGCGGATGCTCCGTGCGCTCGACCGGCTCTCGACCGTCACCGTGCGGACCCTCGAGGCCTCGCAGGACGACATCGTCGCCGACCTCGACCTCCTGACGCCGATCCTGCGCGAGCTCGCCGACGCCGGGTCCGACCTGCCGCGCGCCCTCGAGATCCTGCTGACCTACCCGTTCCCCGACTCGGTGCTGCCCGCGGTCCAGGGTGACTACCTCAACGCCTTCATCGCCACGGCCTACCGGACCCCTGGCGGGACCTGGCCCCAGGTGTCGCTGTGGCCGCTCGACGGTGCTGTCGGCACCACGCGCGACGGGCTGCGGCAGATCGGTCCACCACCGCTGATGCTGCCCTCCGACGGTGGCACCACGACGGATCCCGACGGCTCCCCGGGTGGATCGACCGAGCCGCCGGCGACGGTCCCGCCGACGACCGGCCCGACGGCACCGTCGGCGACCCAGTCGCCGACCGACCCGGCGACGACGGCTCCGTCGACGACGGCTCCGTCGACGACCAGTCCGTCGACGACCTCACCGTCGACGACCGCCCCGCCGTCCCAGTCGCCGGCCCCGACCACCCCTGAGCCCACGGCCGCCGGCCGTGCGACGAGGAGACGCTGATGCTCACCCGACGGATCAAGCTCCAGGTGATCGCCTTCGTGGTGATCGCCCTGGCCGGGGTCAGCTTCGTGAGCGCCCGCTACGTCGGTCTGGGGCGCGTCGTCAACGACGACAGCCTGGTCGTGAGCGTCGACCTGCCCGAGACCGGTGGCGTCTTCCCCAATGCCGAGGTGACCTACCGAGGCGTCCCCGTCGGTCGGGTGCAGTCGATCGACCTGACCGGCGACGGCGTACGCGTGCACCTGCGCATCGACGCCGACGCCCCGCGCATCCCGGCCGACGTCGACGCCGTGGTGGCCAACCGCTCGGCCATCGGCGAGCAGTACGTCGACCTGCGGCCGCACACCGACGCCGGACCGTTCCTGGCCGACCACGACGTCGTCGAGGCGGGCGCCGAGGACCTGCCGCCCCAGGTCGACGTGCTGCTCCGCGACTCCCGCGACCTCGTCCGCTCGGTCCCCGAGAAGGACCTGCGGACCGTGGTCGACGAGCTCTACCTCGCCTCGCGCGGCTCCTCCGACGACCTGCGCCGGCTGCTGACGTCCTCGCAGGACCTGATCCGCACGGCCGATCGCAGCTTCCTGGTCACCCAGGGGCTGATCGACAACTCCGAGACCGTCCTGGCCACCCAGGAACGCTCGGCCGGCGACATCGCGGCGTTCAGCTCCGACCTCGCGCTGCTGACCCGCACGCTGCGCGACTCCGACGGCGACCTGCGCGACCTCATCGAGACGGCCCCCGCGGCGGCCCGCGAGATCGAGACGCTCGTCGACAGCGTCGGGCGGCCGCTCGGGGTGTTGATGAGCAACCTGGTCAGCACCGCGCAGGTCTTCGGCACCAACGCCGCCGGGGTCCAGGACGTGCTGGTGACGCTCCCGAAGGTGATGAGCGTCGGCTGGGTGCTCGACGGTCCCCGGGGGATCAAGGTCGGGGCCGTCCCGACCTTCTTCGCCCCGCTGCCCTGCACCCGCGGCTACGACGGGACCGACGTACGACCCGGCAGCGACACCTCGCCGGGTGCACCGCTCAACCAGGACGCCGGGTGCCGGACCGCCGACGACAAGACCAACGTGCGTGGACCCGCAGCCGCGCCCCGCGCAGCCACGCCGGTGACGCCGACCAACGTCACCGTGCCCGACGACCTGGGAGACCTGATGGGTGGAGCCCGATGAGCATCGACGCACGTTCGACCGCCGACGACGAGGTCGAGTCCGATCCGGTCGAGTCCGACACCGAGGCCGACGGCGACACCGAGGCCGACGGCGACCGCGGACCGAGCACCCGGCTGCGCGGGCTGCTGGCCGCGCTCGTGGTGCTGGCCCTGGTGGTCCTGGTCACCGGCCTGCTGGCGTGGTCCCGGGCCGAGCCGGACGCCTCGATCTCCTACGCCGAGGCGCGCGACCGGGTGCTGGTCGAGGCGACCGAGGCGGTCGAGGTGCTCAACACCCTCGACCACGACGACCTCGACGCCGGCCTGGCGCGCTGGGGCGAGGTGTCGGCCGGCACCCTGCACGACCAGCTGACGAGCCTGCGGCCCGAGGACCGCAAGGCCCTCGGGGCGACCGGGTCGGCGAGCACCGCGCAGGTCCTCGACGCCGGGTTGACCGCCCTCGACCTGAGGGCAGGCACCGCGACCGGGATCTTCGTCGTCGAGATCACCGTCCAGGACGGCACCGGACCCGCCGAGCCCAAGCGCAACCGCTACGTCGGCGACCTCGTGCGTGGCGACGACGACCAGTGGCGGTTCACCAGCCTGCTCCCGGTGGAGGTGAACGCAGGATGAGCGGCTCGGTGAGGCAGACCCTGGTCCGACCGGTGGTCCTGCTGGTCGTCGTGGTCTCCGTGCTCCTGCTCGGGGTCGGGGCGTTCGGGTGGTGGCGGGCCCACGACATCGCCTCGCGACCGGGCGCCGACAACAAGGCGCTCTACGACGTGGCGGGCACCAGCGAGGTCGAGGGCGTCGTGAGCACCGGCATCGCCCGGATCCTCACCTACGACTACTCCCGGCCCGATGCCACCCGGGCGGCGGCCGACGAGCTGCTGCGTGGCCAGGCACGCTCCGAGTTCGACGATCTCTACGCCACGCTCGTCGACCTCGCTCCCGACCAGAAGCTCACCATGGACGCGCGCGTCAGTGCGGTCTCGGTGCAGGAGCTCTCCGGCGACTCCGGACGGTTGCTGGTGTTCCTCGACCAGTCGACCCGGCGCGGGACCGACGGCAAGGTCAACGTCGGCGCCGCCCAGGTGGCCGTCGGGGTGAGCCGGGAGGACGGCGCGTGGCGGGTCGTCGACCTCGACATCAAGTGAGGCGCTCGTCGGTCGTGGACCGGCTCGGAGGCTCGGCGGTGGGGGTGGGTGGTCGCGCTGCGGCCGAGCCGGGACAATGGCTCCCATGGCCAGCCCCCGCGTGCGCAAGATCGCCGATCGGATCCAGGTGATCGTCGCCGAGATGCTCGAGCGTCGGATCAAGGACCCCCGACTGGGGTTCATCACCATCACCGACGTGCGCATCACCGGCGACGGCCAGCAGGCCTCGATCTTCTACACCGTGCTCGGTGGCGAGGAGGAGATGGCCGGCACCGCCGCGGCGCTCGAGTCCGCCAAGGGGGTGCTGCGCTCCGAGGTCGCCAAGCAGCTCGGCACCCGGATCGTCCCGACCCTGACGTTCTTCCACGACGCGCTGCCCGACGAGGCGCGCGCGCTCGAGGAGGTCCTGGCCCGGGCCAAGGCCCTCGACGACGCCGTCGCGGCCGCGCGCGGGTCGGCCTACGCCGGCGAGGAGGACCCCTACAAGAAGCCGCGGGAGATCCTCGACGAGGACGCTGGCGACGACGCTGGCGACGACGAGGACGACGAGGACGACGAGCGCGCGGACCGGGACGACCGGGCGTGACCGCACCCGGGCTCGTCGTGGTCGACAAGCCGTCCGGCATCACCTCGCACGACGTCGTGGCCCGCGTGCGGCGCCTCGCCGGGACCCGCAAGGTGGGGCACGCCGGCACCCTCGACCCGATGGCCACCGGGGTGCTGGTGCTCGGGGTCGACCGGGCGACCCGGCTGCTGGGTCACCTGATGCTCACCGAGAAGCAGTACGACGCCACGATCCGGCTCGGGGTGACCACCACGACCGACGACGCCGAGGGCGAGGTCGTGGCGACCGCTGCTGCGGCCGACCTCGAGGCGGTCACCGAGGACCGGGTGCGCGCCGCGCTGACGTCGTACGTCGGGGAGATCGACCAGGTCCCGACCGCGGTGTCGGCGATCAAGGTCGACGGCAAGCGGGCCTACCAGCGTGTGCGCGACGGCGAGGAGGTCGACCTCCCGGCCCGTCGGGTGACCGTCCACGACCTCACGGTGCGTGCGGTGGCCGGCGCCGAGGTGCAGGTCTCCGTGCGCTGCTCCAGCGGCACCTACATCCGGGCCATCGCCCGCGACGTGGGTCGCGACCTGGGGGTGGGCGGTCACCTGACCGCCCTGCGGCGCACGGCCGTCGGTTCCTTCGACCTGGCTGCCGCGCGCACGCTCGACCAGCTCGCCGACGACTTCGTGACGGTGCCGATCGCCGACGCGGCGCGGGCGACCTTCGCCGCGGCCGACCTCGACGACGCCGAGGCGGTCGACGTGAGGGTCGGGCGCCGGCTCGAGCGCCCCCTCGACGGACTGACCGCGGTGTTCGCGCCCGACGGCGCGTTCCTCGCCCTCTACGAGCCGGCCGACGAGGGCTCACGCGCCGTGGCCGTCTTCGTCTGAGGCTCCGTGGAGCCCGCCGGGTCGACATCGGACCCCGGCGCGCCACGACTAGTCTGACCGTCGTGACCATCTGGCGCTCCTTCGCGGAGGTCCCGGCCGACCTGGTCGGCTCCGGGACCGCCGTGACCATCGGCAACTTCGACGGCGTCCACCGCGGGCACCGCGCCGTCGTCGCCCGGGCCCGCGCCCGTGCCGACGAGCTCGGCGTGCCCCTGGTGACGGTGACCTTCGACCCGCACCCGATGGCGGTGCTGCGCCCCGATCACGCGCCCTCGATGCTGACCACGCTCGACGAGCGCGCGACCCTGCTCGCCGACATCGGGGTCGACCACGTCTTCGCCCTGCCCTTCGACGTCGACGTCGCCTCGTGGACCCCGCACGAGTTCGTGCAGAAGGTCCTGGTCGACACGCTGCGCGCCCGGGCCGTCGTCGTCGGCGCCAACTTCCGCTTCGGACACCGGGCCGCCGGCGACGTGGCGTTCCTGGTGGCGGCGGGGGAGTCGGCGGGGTTCACAGCCGAGGGTGTCGCGCTCGACGGCGGGCCGCAGGTGTGGTCGTCGACCTACGTGCGCACCTGCCTCGCCGCCGGTGACGTCGGGGGTGCCGCCGAGGCGCTCGGCCGGCCCTTCGCCGTACGCGGCGAGGTCGTGCGCGGCGACCAGCGCGGTCGCGAGCTCGGCTATCCCACGGCCAACGTGCCGACCGACGGGCTCACCGCCGCCCCCGCCGACGGCGTCTACGCCGGGCGCCTGCGCCGCCTCGACACCGGGGAGAGCTTTCCGGCCGCGATCAGCGTCGGCACCAACCCGACCTTCGACGGCGTGCGCTACCGGCGCATCGAGAGCTACGTCCTGGACCGCACCGACCTCGACCTCTACGGCGTGGAGGTCGAGGTCGCGTTCGTGGAGCGGCTGCGCGGCATGACCGCCTTCGACGGCATCGACCCGCTGCTGGAGCAGATGGCCGACGACGTACGCCGGACGCGTGAGCTCCTCGCCTGAGCGCGGCGACGACCGCGCCGCGGTGGCCGCCGCGGAGGTCTGGTTCCAGCGGCACGGCCTGCCCTACTTCGTCGACGAGACCCGGTCGCTGGTCGCCGACCGGCTGAGCCGCGCGCGCGTGGTCTCGGTGCTCCTGGTCGCCCTGGTCCTCGGCGGCCTCGCCGGCGCGGCGGTCGCCCTCGCGGCGCACGACAGCTCCCTCGGGGCACCCACCGGCGCCAGCGTCGTGCTCGGCGTCCTGGTGCTGTACGGCCTGCGGGCGCTGCAAGCCTCGACGATCGCCGCCTGGGCGCTGCGCCGCGCGTTCGGCAGCCTGGGGCTGCTGCTGCCGCTGGCGACCCGGGCCCTGCCGATGCTGCTGCTGTTCATCACGTTCCTGTTCATCAACACCGAGGTCTGGCAGGTCGCCTCGGCACTGCAGGGTGGCGTGCTGTGGGGAGCCGTGCTGTTCTTCGCGGCGGCCGCGATCGGCTTCCTGGTGCCCCGGCTGGCCGAGGAGCTCGACGCCTTCGACGACCACGTCGAGGCCGACGACGTCCTGCGCGCCACCGCCGACACCTCGCTGGCTGCGCTCGCGCGCGAGGTCGTCGACTCCGACATCGACCTGCCCGAGGAGGCCCAGGTCACCGGGCTGCAGATGGTCAACCTGGTGCTGGTGCTCGTCGTCGCCCAGGCGGTGCAGGTGCTGCTGCTCGCGCTCGCGGTGTTCGTCTTCTTCATCGTCTTCGGTGCCGTCGTGATCGAGGACTCCGTCATCGTCAGCTGGCTCGGCGACAAGCCGCACTACCCGCCGTTCGGGCCCGAGCTGGTCAGCCGCGAGCTGGCCCACGTGGCGGTGTTCCTCGCGGCGTTCTCGGGGCTCTACTTCACGGTGGTGGCGATCACCGACGACCTCTACCGCAAGGAGTTCTTCACCACGGTGATGGACGAGCTCGCCCGTGCCGTGGGCGTCCGGGTGGTCTACCGCGAGCTGCGTCGGCGGACGACCGCGAGCACGGCCACCGACTGACGTCCCGATCGTGATGTGACCCATCGTGCGTCGGTTGTGGGGCCTGCTCGGATCGTGATGTGACCCACCCCGCGTCGGTTCTGGGGCCTGCTCGGATCGTGATGTGACCCACCCCGCGTCGGTTCTGGGGCCACCTCGAATCGTGATGTGACCCACCCCGGGTCACTTCCGTCGCAGGGGGTCCTGGGATCTGACGCACTCCGGGTCACTCTGGTCGTGGGAGGGCCCAGATCCCGGCGCACCCTGGGTCACCTTGGCCGCAGAGGGTCCTGAGAACTGACGCACCCTGGGTCACCCTGGCCGCAGGGGGTCCTGAGAACTGACGCACCCTGGGTCACTCTGGTCGTGGGGAGGGCCCAGGTACCGGCGCACTCCGGACCGCATGGGTGGGACAGAGCGGTCCGGGTCCGCGCAGCCGGGAAGCACGAGACGAGCGCCCCTCGGCAGTCCTGCCGAGGGGCGCTCCGGGACAGCGCGGCAACGAGGGGGGACGGCCGCGGCTGGCCACGCGTGGGGCTACTGCTGGATCACTCCTCGGCGTCGAGGTCCTTCTCGACCAGCGCGGCGATGGCGTCCACGTCGGCCTGGCTGTCGCCGGAGACCTCGACGCTCGCCCCGTTCTCGGCGCCGAGGGTCATGATCAGCAGCGACGAGCCGGCGTCGACGGCCTCCTCGCCCGGCAGGCCGATGAGCACCTCCGAGTCGAGCTCGGCGGCGGCGTCGCTGATGATCGCGGCGGGACGGGCGTGCAGGCCGACGGCTGAGCCGACGACGACGGTCCTGGTGGGCATGGGTGCTCCTCGGGTGCTCGGGTGACGGTGGTGGTGGTGGTGGGTAGGACGGTAGGTCAGACGGCCACGGCGGCGGCGGGGGTCTTCGCGGTGGACTTCAGGGCGATGACCGCGGCCGCGCCGACCACGACGCCGGCGGCGAGCGAGATCAGGAAGCCGAGCACGCCGTCGACGGCGAAGAGCACGAAGATGCCGCCGTGCGGGGCCCGGACGCTGACGTCGAGGGCTTCGGACAGCCCGCCGGTGACGGCGCTGCCGAGCATGATGGCCGGGATGACCCGCAGCGGGTCGGCCGCGGCGAACGGGATCGCTCCCTCGGTGATGAAGGAGGCGCCGAGGAGCCAGCCGGCCTTGCCGTTCTCGCGCTCGGCGGCGTTGAAGAGCTTCGGTCGGACGACGGTGGCCAGGGCCAACGCGATCGGCGGCACCATCCCGGCGAGCATGACGGCCGCCATGATCTTGAGCTGAGGAGCGTCGCTGGCCAGCGAGGCACCGCCCACCCCGGCGGCGGCGAACGAGTAGGCGACCTTGTTGAGGGGACCGCCCATGTCGAAGGCCATCATCAGGCCCAGGACGACGCCGAGTAGGACGGCGTAGCTGCCGCTCATGTCGGTGAGGCCGTCGTTGAGGCGGTCCATCAGCCAACCGATCGGCTTGCCGAAGACGACGATCATCAGCAGGCCGGCGACGATCGAGGTGACCAGCGGGATCACCAGGACCGGCATCAGGCCCCGGGCCCACGAGGGGACCTTGCGCTGGGCCAGCCAGTGAGCGATCACGCCGGCGAGCACGCCACCCACGATTGCGCCCAGGAAGCCGGTGGCGGGCAGGGAGACCGGGTCGGCCGCGCTGCTCTGGACGGCGAAGATGTTGGCCGCCAGCCCGCCGACGATGAAGCCGGGGGCGATGCCGGGCCGGTCGGCGATGGCGTAGGCGATGTAGCCGGCCAGGGCCGGGATGAAGAACATGAACGCGGTCTTGCCGATGATGAAGAACAGCGCGCCCAGGTAGGCCATCAGGCCGGAGTCGAACAGGGCGTGGTCGAGGCCGAGCGCACCAGGGTCGGGCAGGTCGAAGAACGTGTTGTTGACGGCGATGTCGCCGTAGGGGCCGACGATCTCGTAGCCGCCGAGCAGGAAGCCGAGTGCGATCAGCAGACCGCCGGCCGCCACGAAGGGGATCATGTAGGACACGCCGGTCATCAGCACCCGACGGATCCGGCCACCCCACGACTCGGTGCCGGTCGACGCGGCCGCGTCACCGCCGCCGTCGGCGCTGCCCTCGACGCGTGGGGCGTGGGGGTCGTCGGCGCGCTCGAGCGCCTCGGCGATCATCAGGTCGCCCTCGTCGATCGGGCGCTTGACGCTGGAGGAGACCAGCGGCTTGCCGGCGAAGCGGCCACGGTCGCGGACCCCGACGTCGACGGCGAAGATGACCGCGTCGGCCGCGGCGATGACCGCCGGGTCGAGCGGCGTCGCGCCGGCCGAGCCCTGGGTCTCGACGTCGATGGTGACGCCGGCCCGACCGGCGGCGGCCTCGAGGGCCTCGGCGGCCATGTAGGTGTGGGCGATGCCGGTCGGGCACGCGGTCACGGCGACGAGGCGACGCGTGGTCGCGGCGGTCGCGGCGGGTGCCTTGTCGAGCGGGCCTGCGGCAGCCCCCGTGGCCCCAGCGACTCCGGCGGCCCCGGTGGTCGCCGCGGTCGAGGGGGCCGGGTCGACGACGCCGGCGACCAGCGCGACGACCTCCTCGGGCGTGGCGGCGGCGCGCAGGCCGTCGGTGAAGTCCTTCTTGACCAGCGCGCGGGCGAGCTTGGTGAGGATCTGCAGGTGGGCGTTGTCGCCGCCCTCGGGGGCGGTGATCAGGAACGCGAGGTCGGCGGGGCCGTCCTTGGCGCCGAAGTCGACGGGCGGCGCGAGCCGGGCGAAGACCAGCGTCGGGGTGTCGACCCCGGCGGTGCGGCAGTGCGGGATCGCGATGCCGTCCTTGAGCCCGGTGGCCGACTTGGCCTCGCGGGCCAGGGCGTCCTCGACGATGCGGTCGACGTCGGTCGCCCGCCCCGCGGAGGCGACCACGGCGGCCAGCGCCCGGATCACGTCGTGCTTCTCGGTGCCGAGGTCGGCATCGAGACGGACCAGATCCACGGTGATGAGGTCGGTCATCGGTCACTCTCCAGTGGTGAGGGCAGCGCGCGTACGACGACCAGGTCGGGTCGCACCTGCGTGGGTTGCGGGATGGTGGTGCCGGGCAGGCCGGCGGCCGCGCTGCCGTAGGCGACGGCGAGCGCGAGACGGTGGGCGGGGTCCTGCTGGCGCAGGCCCCCGAGGAGGTAGCCGAAGAGGCTGGAGTCGCCGGCACCGACGGTGCTGACGACGTCGGTCGGGGGCGGGATGGCGTGCCAGGCGCCGTCGGCCGTGACCAGCACCGCCCCGTGGCCGCCCAGGGTGGCCAGGACCTCGGTGACACCACGGTCGAGCAGGGTCCGGGCCGCGGCGGCCGCGGCGGCGGGGTCGGCCTCGAGTGCCGCGCCGTCGGCGCCGGTGAACGAGGCCAGCTCCTCGCCGTTGGGCTTCATCAGGTGCGGGGCCGTGTCGGGGCCGAGCCGGTCGACCAGGGAGACCAGCGGCTCGTCGCTGGTGTCGACGGCGATGCGGGTGGTGGTGGTCGTGCGCAGCTCGGCGACGAGGTCGGCGTACCAGCGGGCGGGGGCGCCGGGCGGGAGCGAGCCGGCGAGCACGATCCAGTCGGCCTCGTCGGCCAGCGAGCGCAGGGTCGCGGCGAGCGCGTCGAGGGTGGCCGGGCTCGCGGTGGCGCCGGGGCTGTTGAGCTTGGTGGTGGTGCCGTCGGGCTCGCTGATCGTCAGGTTGACCCGCACCGGCCCGTCGCCCGGTGCGAGGCGGTGGGCGATGCCGGCGGCGGCCAGGTCGGCGACGAACGGGTCGTCGCCGGCGGCGGGCAGCACGGCGGTGGTCGCGACGCCGGCGGACAGGCAGGCGCGGGAGATGTTGACGCCCTTGCCGCCGGCCTGGGAGAACGCCGAGGCGGTGCGGTGCACGCCACCTCTGACCAGCGGACCGGCGAGCGCCACGGTGCGGTCGATGCTGGGGTTAGGGGTGAGGGTGACGATCAGGCCGCGGGCGTCGGGCGGGGGAGTGCTCACGGGAGGACCACCTCGACGCCGGCCTTCTCGATCGCGCGGCGGTCGCCGGGCTCGATGCCGGTGTCGGTCACCAGGCAGTCGACGTCGGCGAGCGCGGCGAAGCTGATGGTCGACTCGCGGCCGACCTTGGAGGAGTCGGCCAGGACGACGACCCGGCGGGCGGACGCGACGATCGCGCGCTTGGTCGCCGCCTCGTCGGCGTCGGGGGTGGACAGCCCGTGGCGCACGGTGAGCGCGTTGGTGCCGACGAAGGCCACGTCGGCGCGCAGCCGGCCGAGGGCCGTCACGGTGTCGGCGCCGACGGCGGCCTGGGTGGCCGCACGGACCCGGCCGGGCAGCAGGTGGAGCTCGACGGCCGGCAGGCCCGCCAGGCGGGCCGCGACCGGCACCGCGTGGGTGAACGTCACGAGCCGGCGGTCGGAGGGGATCGCGGCGGCCAGGCGCGCGGTGGTGCTTCCGGCGTCGAGCACGACGGTGCCACCGTCGCGGGGGAGCAGGGCGACCGCCGCCTTGGCGATGAGGTCCTTCACGTCGGCGTTGGTGCGGTCGCGCTCGCCGAGCCCGGCCTCGATCGGGCCGAGGGCGTCGGCCGGCACCACGCCGCCGTGCACCCGGCGTACGAGCCCCAGGCGCTCGAGCTGGGAGAGGTCGCGGCGCACGGTCTCGGTGGTCACGTCGTACTCGGCGGCCAGGGTCGCGACCGACATCCGGCGTCGCTCGGCGACGAGCCTGGACATGGACTGCTGGCGTTCCTCGGCGTACACGGTGACCTCCTTCACATTCTGTGTATGTGTTGTTTTATGCCCGTATGTGTTGACTGTCAAGGGGTGGGGCCGGGTAACTTGTGATCGTGGTCACCGATTCCCCGTCCTCCGTCCCCGAGCTCCGGGGCACCCCCGTCGTCCCCGGCGTCGCCTACGGCCCCGCCGTCGTCGCCCGCGGGGAGGTGTCGGCCGAGGCGGTCGCCGCCTTCGGCGACGGGGGGTACGCCGACGACGAGGGCGCGCTGGCGGCCTTCGACGCCGCCGCGGCCGAGGTGGCCGACGGCTTCGCCACCAAGGCCGAGAGCGCCACGGGGGCGGCGGCCGAGGTGCTGGGCGCGAGCGCCGGCCTGGCCCGCGACCGCGGCCTGCGCGGTGCCGTGCGCAAGAACCTGCGCGGGGGGAGCCCGCTGCTGGTCGCGGTGCACGACGCGGTCGAGCAGTTCGTCGGCACCTTCACCAAGATGGGCGGGCTGATGGCCGAGCGGGTCACCGACCTGCGCGACATCGAGAAGCGCCTGGTCGCCCGCATCGTGGGCGAGCCCGAGCCGGGGGTGCCGACCCCCTCCGAGCCGTCGGTGCTGGTCGCCGAGGACCTCGCCCCCGCCGATACCGCCGGGCTCGACCCGGCGGTCGTCGTCGCCCTGGTCACCGAGCGCGGCGGCCCGACCAGCCACACCGCGATCATCGCCCGCCAGCTCGGCATCCCCTGCGTGGTCGGCGTGGCCGACCTGCTCGCCGTCGAGGCCGGCACCCTGCTGCTCGTCGACGGCACCACCGGCCTGCTGACCCCCGACCCCGACGCCGACGAGGCGCGGCGGCTGGTCGCCGACGACGCCGAGCGGCGCGCCGCGCTCGAGACGTGGAGCGGCCCCGGCGCCACCGCCGACGGCCTCGCGGTCAAGGTGCTGGCCAACGTCGCCGACGGCGAGTCGGCGCGCAGCGCCGCGACCGCGCCGGTCGAGGGCGTGGGCCTGTTCCGCACCGAGCTGTGCTTCCTCAACCGCTCCGAGGAGCCGAGCGTCGACGAGCAGGCCGCCATCTACACCGAGGTGCTCGCGGCGTTCGGCGACGTCGGCCACGTCGTCGTCCGCACCCTCGACGCAGGCTCCGACAAGCCCGTCGCGTTCGCCACCCTGGCCGGCGAGGAGAACCCGGCGCTCGGCGTACGCGGCCTGCGGCTGTCGTTCGGCAACCCCGGGCTGTTGTCCCGCCAGCTCGACGCGATCGCCGCGGCCGCGCGGGCCACCGGCACCGAGACCTGGGTGATGGCGCCCATGGTCGCGACCGTCGCCGAGGCTGCCGACTTCGCCAGCGCGGTCCGCAGCCGCGGGCTCAAGGCCGGGGTCATGGTCGAGGTGCCGTCGGCGGCGCTGCTGGCCCACCGGATGCTCGAGGTCGTCGACTTCCTGTCCATCGGCACCAACGACCTGACCCAGTACACGATGGCCGCCGACCGGATGGCCACCGACCTGGCCCACCTCACCGACCCGTGGCAGCCCGCCGTGCTGCAGCTGGTGGCGATCACCGCCGAGGCCGGTCGCCAGGCCGGCAAGCCGGTCGGGGTCTGCGGTGAGGCCGCCGCCGATCCGCTGCTGGCGTGCGCCCTGGTCGGGATGGGGGTCACGTCGCTGTCGATGGCCGCGGCCGCCGCGCGCCCCGTCGGCGCCCGGCTCGCCTCGGTCACCCACGACCAGTGCGAGGAGGCCGCCGAGGCGGCTCTGGCCGCCGCCGACCCCGCGGCCGCCCGAGCCGCCGTGCTCGCGCTGCTCTCCTGAGCGGGCGGGGGCTCAGACGCGCAGCCAGGCGAGCACGGCCCGCACCCGGCGGTGGTCGTCGTCCGCGGCGCCGAGGTCGAGCTTGGCGAAGATGCTGTTGATGTGCTTGGCGACGGCCTTGTCGGTGACGACCAGCCGGGCCGCGATGGCGGCGTTGGAGCGGCCCTCGGCCATCAGCCCGAGGACCTCCCGCTCCCGCGGGGTCAGCCGGTCCAGCGGCTCCTCGCGACGCCGCGCCATGATCGTGGCGACCACCTCGGGGTCGAGCACGGTCGCGCCGGCGGCCACCCGGCGTACGCCGTCGACGAACTCGGCGACGTCGGAGACCCGGTCCTTGAGCAGGTAGCCGACCGAGCCCTCCCCGCTGGCCAGGAGCTCGCGGGCGTAGAGGTGCTCGACGTACTGGGAGATGACCATGACCGGGAAGCCCGGCCGCGCCTGGCGCACGGCGATCGCGGCGCGCAGGCCCTCGTCGGTCTGCCCCGGTGGCAGGCGTACGTCGACCACCGCGGCCTGCGCGTCGGGGTCGCGGAGCGCGGCGTCGAGCGACGCGGCGTCGACCGCCGCGTGCAGGATCGTGAACCCGTTGGCCTCGAGGAGCTGGATCATCCCGGCCCGGAGGAGGGCGTGGTCCTCGGCGAGGACAAGTCGCACGGCACCTCCAGGATGACCTCGGTCGGCCCGCCGGTCGGGCTCGACACCGACATCGTGCCGTCGAAGGCGGCCAACCGGCGTCGGACCCCCAGCATGCCGGTCCCGGCGCCCGGATCGGCGCCGCCCACCCCGTCGTCGTGCACCCGGACCCGCACCCGTCCGTCGACGTGGGTCATGGCGATGGTGACCGCGTCGGCGCGGGCGTGCTTGCCGACGTTGGCCAGGCACTCGGCCACGGCGAAGTAGACGGCCGACTCGACCGGCGCCGGCGGGCGGCCGTCGAGGTCGGCGACGACCGTGACGGGCACCGCCATGTCGAGCGCGAGGGCCTGGACCGCCCCGGTGAGGCCGCGGTCGGCCAGCACCGGGGGGTGGATGCCGCGCACGACGGAGCGCAGGTCGCCGATCGCGGCCGAGGTCGTCGTCCGGGCGTCGCCGATCAGGCGCCGTGCGGCGTCGGGGTCCTCGGCGAGCAGCTGCTCGGCCAGCCCCAGGCTCATCGACAGCGCCACCAGCCGCGCCTGCGGGCCGTCGTGCAGGTCGCGCTCGAGGCGGCGCAGCTCGGCAGCGGCACTGTCGACGGCCTCGGCGCGGGTCTCGGTGAGCACCTGCACCCGCTGCTGGAGCCGCTCGGTGCGGCTGGTGGCCAGGAACCACAGGTCGATCTGGCTGCGTGCGCGCATCTTGGGACGCAGCGTCCACCACCACAGCGGCCAGGTCACCAGGGCCAGCAGCTCGAGGACGCAGATCAGCGCGATCACCCAGCCGAACGTGCATGCCCACACCAGCCAGGCCAGGTCGCGCCAGGTCATCGGGTCACGGGCCACGGCGACCAGCGCGTGCCACGGGTGGCTCGGTACCGGGCGGTAGGGGCGCGGCACCTCCAGCCCCAGCACGTCGGTGGCCATCCGCCGGTGGGCGTCCGCGACCACGCGGGTGAGCGGCACCGAGATCGCGAGCAGCAGCCCGCCGACCCAGACGACCATCAGGGCGGCGCCCGTGACCGTGAGGATCGCCAGCACCAGGGCGAGGATCCCGAGCACGAGCTGCGCGGCGGCGTACGCCGTCAGGCGCAGACGGCTCGGTTCGGTCACGTCCCCATCATCGCGGGTCGAGAGACCGTCGGGCAGTGGTGCAGGCACCACCTCGGGAGTGGTGGCCGCGCCCCTGACGGCCGGGTCCGCGGCGGTGACGCTGGGGCCATGTCGAATCCCCTGGTCACCGTCCCTCGCCGCGCCGCCCGCTGGAGCGCCACCCACCCCTGGCGGGCCATCGGCGCCTGGTTCGCCTTCGTGGCGCTGGCCGTCGTGCTCGCCTCCTTCGTGCCGACCGTCGAGGCCGACGACGCCGACTACCGGATCGGCGAGTCCGGTCGGGCCGACGCCCTGGTCGACGCGGCGGGCCTGGACGAGCCCGGGACCGAGTACGTCCTCGTCACGGGGCGGGCATCCGACCCCGGAGCGCTGGACGCGGCGGCGGGCGACGTGGCCCGTGCTCTCGCCGGCGTCGACGGCGTGACGTCCGTCGGCGAGCCGCAGACGAGTCCCGCCGGGTCCGAGGTCCTCGTCCCAGCGCTGCTCGGCGAGGAGGAGGACCTGCCCGACGACCTCGCCGACGACATCGGGGACACCGTGTCTCAGGTGGCCACATCCCATCCCGGCCTGGAGATCCGGGTGTCCGGGGACGCCACGCTCGACGCCGCGATCGACGAGCGTGTCGGCAAGGACCTGCACGCCGCCGAGGGCATCAGCCTCCCCATCACCCTGGTGCTGATGCTCCTGGCGTTCGGGGCGCTCATCGCCGCCGGGCTGCCGGTCCTGCTCGCCGCGACGAGCGTGGCCGCCACGATCGGGGTGCTCGCCCCGCTCTCGCACCTGGTGCACGCGGAGCCGACCGTCACCAGCATGATCGTGCTCATCGGCATGGCGGTCGGCGTCGACTACTCGCTGTTCTACCTCAAGCGGGAGCGCGAGGAACGGCTCGCCGGGCGCTCGACGCTGGACGCCATCGACATCGCCGCCCAGACCTCCGGCCACTCGATCCTGGTGTCCGGCGCGGCCGTCGTGGTGGCGATGTCGGGGCTGTTCCTGATCGGGGACACGACCTTCGACAGCCTGGCCGTCGGCGCGATCGTCGTGGTCGCGGTGGCGGTGCTCGGCTCGATCACCGTGTTGCCGGCCCTCTTGGCCAGGCTGGGCCGTTGGGTCGACCGGCCGCGGGTGCCGCTGCTGTGGCGCGCCAACGCCCGGATCAGCCAGGGCGGGCTGTCGCGCCGCATCCTGCGGCCCGTCGTACGCCGGCCGGTGGCGGCGCTCCTGGCCGCCGGGCTCGTCGTCCTGGCGCTGGCCCTGCCCGCCGTGGGCCTGCGGATCCACTCCGCCAACCTCGACACGATGCCGTCCTCGATCCCCGAGGTGCAGACGATGCGCGACCTCACGGCCGCGTTCCCGGCCGAGGGCACCTCGGCCACCGTGGTGGTCGAGGCCGATCCGGCGCTGGCCGGACGGGTCGCCACCGCGCTGGACGACCTCGCGACCCGCGCGGCGGCGTCCGGACGCTTCGTCGCGACCCGGGAGGCGCCGGTGGTGTCGGCCGACGGCGGCACGACCGTGCTCGACCTCGTGATGCCGTACGACGAGTCCGACGAGCGCGTCGGCGACGCGCTGGAGGCGCTGCGCGACGACCTGGTGCCCCAGGCGCTCGGTGGCCTCGACGCCGAGACGGCCGTCGGCGGCGGTGCGGCCGAGAGCTACGACTTCGACGCCCGGCTGGGCGACCGGCTGCCCCTGGTGATCGGGTTCGTGCTGCTGCTCACCGCGCTGGTGATGCTGGCGACCTTCCGCAGCCTGCTCCTGGCCGTGGTGTCCGTCCTGCTCAACCTGGCCTCGGTGGGCGTGGCCTTCGGCTGCCTGGTCCTGGTCTTCCAGCACGGCGTCGGCGCCGACCTGCTCGGCTTCACCACCCCCGGCTTCGTGATCGACTGGCTCCCGCTGTTCGTGCTGGTCGTGCTCGTCGGGCTCTCGATGGACTACCACGTGTTCGTGCTGAGCCGGGTCCGCGAGCACGTGCGCGCCGGGCTGCCCGCCCGCCTCGCGGTCGAGCGTGGGATCTCCGAGACGGCCGGGGTCGTGACGAGCGCGGCCGCGGTGATGGTCTCGGTCTTCGCGATCTTCGCGACGCTGTCGATGCTCGAGATGAAGATGATGGGCGTGGGCCTGGCCGCCGCGATCCTGCTCGACGCCACCTTGATCCGGTTGGTGATGCTGCCCGCGATCCTGGTGCTGCTGGGCGAGCGCGTGTGGCGTCGTACGCCGACCGCGACGGCCGCAGCGCCGGTCGACGAGACGCCCGACGAGACGGCCGCCCTCAGGCCGGCGACACCGTCACCGGCACTCCGTTGAGGGCGGCGTTGCCGGACACGACGTCGAGCAGGTCGGGGTCGGTGAGGTCGTTGATCGACACCCCGACCACGGTGCTGGCGTGCGCGAGGCGGGTGCCCGGCAGCTGGTGGCCGTAGCCGTGGGGGAGCGAGACGACGCCGCGCATCATGTCGTCCGCCCCGGCCACGGCGACCTCGACCGAGCCGACGCGTGAGGTGACCACGACGGTGCCGCCGTCGGCGATGCCCCGGTCGGCGAGGTCGTCGGGGTGCATGAGCAGCTGGTGGCGGGCCCGGCCCTTGGTGAGCCGGGTCGTGTTGTGCAGCCAGGAGTTGCAGTCGCGCTGGTGGCGGCGGCCGATCAGCACCAGCTCGTCGGCGGCCCGGGGCGTGGCCTCGAGGTCGGCCAGCCAGGCGGTGAGGCGGTCGAGGTCGCCGACGAGCAGGTCGGGCACCAGGTCGATCCGCTGGTCGGGGGTCTGCAGACGGGCGGGCATCGTCGGGCGCAGGGGGCCGAGGTCGACGCCCTCGGGGTGCTCGACGAGGTCGGCCGCCGTGGCCCGGCCGCCGCTGTCGAGGAGCCGCTCGACGAGGTCGGCGGGCTCGGCGGCCAGCTGCCCGGCCGCGTCGTCGGACAGCGGGCTGCCGAGCCGCTCGGCGATCCGGGTCGCCAGCGCCCCGAAGATCTCCCAGTCGTGGCGCTGGTCCTCGTCGCGCGCGAAGACCGCCGGCGTCCAGCGCGCGGTGTTGCGCACCGCGAAGCCGTGGAACACCAGGTCGTACTGGTCGCGCTCGAGCGCACTGGTCGGCGGCAGCACCACGTCGGCGTGCCGCGTCGTCTCGTTGAGGTAGAGGTCGACGGCGGCCATGAAGTCCAGGCCGTCGAGCGCCTCGGCCAGGCCCGGTCCGTCGGGCGTGGACAGCACCGGGTTGCCGGCGACGGTGACCATCGCCCGCACCTGGCCCTCGCCTGGCTCGCGCATCTCCTCGGCCATGACCGAGGACGGCAGCTCCCCGGCGAACTCGGGTACGTCGCGCACCCGGCTGCGCCAGCGGTCGCGGCGACCCGGACCGGCGATGCGCAGCCCGACGGTGTCGACCGCCGGCTCGGTGAACATCGCGCCGCCGGGGGAGTCGAAGTGGCCGGACAGCAGGTTGAGGCAGGCGATCGCCCACTGGCACAGGGTCCCGAAGCCCTGCGTGGACACACCCATCCGGCCGTAGACGACGGCCGGGCCGGCGCCGGCCAGCTCGCGCGCCAGGGACCGGATCGCGCCGGCGTCGACGCCCGAGACCGCGGCCGCGCGCTCGGGGGTGAAGGGCGCGACGAGGTCGGCGAGGTGCTCGAGGCCGTCGACGTACGCCGGGGGGCGGGCCAGGCCCTCGCTGACGAGCACGTGCAGCATCGCCAGCAGCACCGGGGCGTCGGTGCCGGGTCGGACGAAGTGGTGCTCGTCGGCGACCTTGGCCGTCTCGGTACGGCGCGGGTCGAGCACGACCATCCGGCCGCCACGCTCCTTGAGCTCGCGCACCCGCTTCGGGAAGTCGGGGACGGTCATCAACGAGCCGTTGGAGGCCATCGGGTTGGCGCCGACGACGAGGAACAGCCGGGTGCGGTCGAGGTCGGGGATCGCGATCATCAGCTGGTGGCCGTACATCTGCCACGCGACCAGCTGGTGGGGCACCTGGTCGACGGTCGAGGCGCTGAACCGGTGGTGGGTCCGCAGCGCGCGGACGAACCCGGCGCCGTGGGTGCCGAAGCCGAGGGAGTGGGCGTTGGGGTTGCCGAGGTAGACGCCCACGGCGTCGCCGCCGTGCTCGGAGATCGTCGCGGCCAGTCGGTCGGCGACGAGGTCGAGGGCCTCCTCCCAGCCGAGCTCCTCCCAGGTGTCGGCCGCACCGTCGGGCCCGGGCACCCGGCGTACGGGACGGCGCAGCCGGTCGGGATCGGTGTAGACGTCGGCCAACGACACGCCCTTGGGGCAGATGTAGCCGCGGGACAGCGGGTCGTCCGGATTGCCCCGGATGCCGGTGACGGCGCCGTCCTCGAGGGTCAGCTCGAGGCCGCAGATCGCCTCGCACAGGTTGCAGACGCCGAGGCGGGTGCCGGTGAACCCGGCGGGGACGGGTGGCTGGCGCAGGATGCCCATGGAGCCATAGAACCAGTACGGCGTACCGGGACGTCGAGAGAAGTTCTCGGCCCCGAAACTGTCTGTCCCCTTCGTGCGTTTGTAGGGTTGCCACACGACGGGCCGCGCACCAGCGCGCCCGACCCCGATCGAAACGAGGAAGTCGACATGGTCGTCAGCTTGTCCAAGGGTGGAAACGTCTCTCTGACCAAGGAGGCCGGGCCCTCCGGGCTCAACAAGGTGCTGGTGGGTCTCGGCTGGGACGTGCGCACCACCACCGGCACCGACTTCGACCTCGACGCCTCGGCGCTGTCGTGCGGCGCCGACGGCAAGGTCGTCACCGACCAGCACTTCGTCTTCTACAACAACCTCACCTCGCCCGACGGCTTCGTCGTCCACCAGGGCGACAACCGCACCGGTGAGGGCGACGGCGACGACGAGGTCGTCGAGGTCAACCTGGCCGGCATGGGCGCCGACGTCGACAAGGTCGTCTTCGCCGTCTCGATCGACCAGGCCGACGCCCGCGGGCAGAACTTCGGCCAGGTGACCGGCGCGTTCATCCGCGTCGTCAACTCCGACAACGGCACCGAGCTCGCCCGCTACGACCTCTCCGAGGACGCCTCGAGCGAGACCGCCATGGTCTTCGGCGAGCTCTACCGCAACGCCGCGGAGTGGAAGTTCCGCGCCATCGGCCAGGGCTACGCCTCGGGTCTCGCGGGCATCGTGCGCGACTACGGCGTCAACCTCTGACGTACACCGCCACACCTGCCTGAGCCGGCCCCGCACCTCCTGCGGGGCCGGCCCCTCTTCGCTGACTAGAGAGTCATCCCCGTGCTGCTGCTCAAGACGCTTCGCTGGCCGTTCCTGTTCACCGTGATCGGGCTCGCGGTCGCGTTCATCTACGACGGGACCACCGGCCTGGCGGTCACCGCGATCCTCATCGTGCTCGAGGTCTCGCTGTCGTTCGACAACGCGGTCGTCAACGCCAAGGTCCTGAACCGGATGTCGGAGTTCTGGATCAAGATCTTCCTGACGGTCGGCATCGTCATCGCCGTCTTCGGCATGCGGCTGCTGTTCCCGCTGGTGATCGTGTTCGTGACGGCCGACCTGTCGCCCCTCGAGGCCTGGCGGCTCGCCCTGGAGCAGAAGCCCGAGAGCGACCCCACGTCGTACGCGCACATCCTCACCGAGGCGCACCCGCTCATCGCCGCCTTCGGCGGGATGTTCCTGCTGATGATCTTCCTCGACTTCGTGTTCGACGAGGACAAGGAGCACCACTGGCTCGGGCCGATCGAGCGGGCCATGTCGAAGGCCGCGGCCTTCCCGGCCATCTCGTCCCTGGTCGCGCTGGTGTGGCTGTTCACGTTCTCGCGGATCTTCCACGAGGAGGCCCAGGACATCCTGGTCGCCGGCGTCTTCGGCATGATCCTCTACCTCCTGGTCGGTGGCCTCGGCGACTACTTCGACCAGGGCTTCGACGAGGACGACGAGAGCGACGACCCCGTCCCGTCGAGGCGCGACGCGACCGGCGCGGTCGTGGTGGCGACCGGCAAGGCGGCGTTCTCGCTGTTCCTCTACCTCGAGCTGCTCGACGCCAGCTTCAGCTTCGACGGCGTCATCGGCGCCTTCGCCATCACCACCGACCCGATCATCATCGCCCTGGGTCTGGGTGTCGGTGCCTTCTACGTCCGGTCGATCACGATCTACCTGGTCCACGCCGGCACGTTGGCCGAGTACGTCTTCCTCGAGCACGGCGCCCACTGGGCGATCGGCGCGCTGTCGCTGCTGCTGTTCGTCAGCATCGGGCCCGAGATCCCCGAGGTCGTCACCGGCCTCATCGGGGTCGCGTTCATCCTGGCCGCCCTGTGGTCCAGCGTGCGCTACAACAAGGCGCACGCCGACGAGGAGCACGTGGTCCACGCCTAGTCGCTACCGACTCGCATGACCGCCCCGGCCCGTCGTCCTCGCGGACGGCGGGCCGGTGCGGTTCGAGGCCCCCGGCCGCTCGTACGATGAGGACGTGTCGAACCGAACTCCTGCCGCGCAGCAGCGCGAGGCGACCCGGAGTGCGCTCGACCAGCTGATGCTCGACTTCCAGCACCTCGACAGCTCCCAGCGCACCCTGCGCGGGATGGTCGAGAGCTTCCAGGCCTACCTGCCCGACCGGGCGGCCTCCTCCGGGCTCGTGCCCCGCTTCCGCGTCATCGACCGCGAGGCCGAGGAGCTGATCGCCGAGTACCTCCAGGTCCTCGACCAGCACCCGTTCGACGAGGGCCTCGACCAGCGAGCCCTCGGCGCTGCCCACCGGGCGTACGCCGACGTGGGGCCGCGCCTGGCCAAGCACGCCGACGCGATGGACCAGGTCGTGCTCGACTACGACGCCGAGCTCACCCGCATCGGCCAGCAGGTCCAGCGTGGCCGTGAGCTCAAGGAGGAGGCGGCGGCCCAGACCTCCCGCGTCGCGGCCGCGGCGGCCACCCTGCGCGCGAGCGGGCTCGAGGTCCCCGAGCTCAACGACCTCCTGGCCCGCACCCGCGCGGCGGCGCTCGCGGCGAGCGGCTGGCAGCCGGCGACCGGGTTCGCGGCCCTCGAGCAGGCCCGGACCGAGCTCACCGCCCTGGCCCAGGCCGCCGAGACCCTCGCCGAGGACTACCCGCAGCGCGTCGCCAAGGCGCGCACCCGTCGTACGACGCTGCGCACGGCGGCCGAGGCCGTCGAGTCGCGGATCGAGCGGGTCCCCGACGACCTGGCCCACCTGCGCCGCGAGTTCAGCATCGGCAACTGGCGCGACCTGGAGCCGGTCGAGCAGACCGTGCGCGACCAGCTCGCCCTGGCCCGGTCCAAGCTTCACGACTTCGACCGCCTGGTCGAGGCGGGGTCCGACTGGGCCCTGCCCCTGCGCCTGCTCGACGAGGCCCGCGTCGCCCTCGACACCGCCAAGACCCAGGTCGGCGCCCCCGCCGAGCGGCTCACCGCGCTCCGGGAGGTCAAGGCCGACCCCGAGGCACTGATGCGCCAGGTGCGCTTCCGCCTGCGCGACGCGCAGCTCATGGTCACCAACGGCCGCAAGCCCGGCGGCGACGCCGTCGGCCGCGAGCTCGACGGCCTGGCCCGCCGCCTCGACGGCCTGCGCAGCGGCCTGCAGGGTGTCCACCCCGACTACTGGGCGCTCCTGCAGGAGGCCGACCGGATCACCGCGGCGGTCAAGGCGCAGGTCGAGCGGTTCCGCGGGTTGTAGGGCTCACGTCGGTCGTGGTGCGAGGGCCACACGTCGGTCGAGGTGCGAGGCGCGCTAGCGCCGAGCCTCGAGACCCCCGCAGGGTACGCCGGTCTGCAGCGACGTCCTCTCGTACCGGGTCTCGTGGCGTCCGGGTTGGGCGGCGGCGCGCGTAGCAGACCGCGTCTCGGCGTCAAGGACGCCTGCGGCGCCGCTGCGCGGCCGCTTCGCGGTCCTTGACCCCGAGCCTCTCGCGGTCTGCTTCGGCGCGCACCACGGCGAGGCCTCGCTTCGCTCGCTCGCCGTCGCCTGCGCCGCCGCCCGACCCTGGGCTGTGTGGGCGGTTCGTGAGCCACCGTTCTGGAGCTCTGACCGGGTGGGTTCGGTGGCTGGCTCACCGCTGGTCCGGCCGCCTGGTCGGGGCGGTGGCTGAGCCACCGTTGTGGGGCCTTGGACGAGTCGGTCCGGTGGCTGACGCACCGCCGGCCCGGGCGGTGGCTCGACCGGAGCGATTCTCCTGAACCAGGTTCACGGGATCCTCTCCAGTCGCCAGGACCCGGATCACTGTGGTCGTCGGGGTGTCCGCGCTGGACGAGGGCGCGGCGCAGCCCGCCCTTGTCTGCGCCGTCAAGCATTCCGGGAGAGGCTCGCGGTCAAGGATCGCGAAGCGACCGCGAAGCGGCGCCGAAGGCGTCCTTGACGGCGAGACCCGGAATGCTAGGCGCGCGGACACCCCGACCCGGCGAGACCCACGCCGGCGAGAGTCCGCTCCAACGACACCGCGGTCGGGTCGGTTGCCTCGGCGGCGGGGGTCTCGAGGCTCAGGCCTGGCGGCCTTCGCACCTCGACCGACGTGTGGCTGCCGTCGTACGACGAGACCTAGAGCGTCACGCCGTAGTTGCTGATGATGCCCTGCAGGCCGGAGGCGTAGCCCTGGCCGATGGCGCGGAACTTCCACTCGGCGCCGTTGCGGTAGAGCTCGCCGAAGACCATGGCGGTCTCGGTCGAGGCGTCCTCGGAGAGGTCGTAGCGGGCGAGCTCGGAGTCGTTGCTGGTGTCGATGACGCGGATGTAGGCGTTCTTGACCTGGCCGAAGCTCTGGCCGCGCGAGTCGGCGTCGTGGATGGTGACGTTGAAGACGACCTTGTCGGTCTGCGGGGTGAGCTGGGAGAGGTCGACCTCGATGCTCTCGTCGTCGCCGGTGGCCGCGCCGTCGCGGATGTCGCCCTTGTGGCGCACGGTGCCCTCGGGGGAGGTCAGGTTGTTGTAGAAGATGAAGTGCTGGTCGGAGAGCACCTTGTCGCCCTCGCCGCAGACCAGGGCGGTGGCGTCGAGGTCGAAGTCGGCCCCGTCGGTGGTCCGTGCGTCCCACCCGAGACCCACGCGCACCGACTGCAGCGACGGGGCGATCTTGGTGAGGCTGACGTTGCCACCCTTGGACAGCGAGACGGGCATGTTTTCTCCTCTGCGATGGGGACGGCGAGCGAACGCCGTTGTTCGAGCGCAGGCTACTCGCCGGGGGGCAGCCGGTTACCTGCCCGACCTATCCTGTGCGGAATCCTCGGAGGCGACCCCACGCGTCCGAACCTCCGAACCTCACCACGAGAGCGGGCCGACGTTGCGCCAGTTCCACTTCCTCGACGCGGCCGACCGCGCTCAGCTGTTCCACCGTGAGCCGGCCGACCTCTCCCGAGACGGCTCGCTCGAGGTGCTGTCGCACGCCCTGGGCGCGACGCTCTACATCCCGGCCACCCGGGAGTCGCTCGCCGCCGACGTCCTGCGGGTCGCGAGCCAGGGCTCCACCAGCTGCGTGATCTGCCTCGAGGACGCGATCCCCGACAGCGCCGTCGAGTACGCCGTGACCCACGTCGCCGAGGAGCTCGCGCTGCTTCGCGGGCGGGCGGACCTCCCGCTGATCTTCGTGCGTGTCCGCACCCCCGACCAGCCGGGCCGGCTGGCCGGGCTGATGGGCGAGGCCGCCGACGTGATCGACGGGTTCGTGCTGCCGAAGTTCTCGACCGTGCACGGTCCCGAGTTCCTCGACGCGGTCGGTGACTGCGAGAGCAGGGTCGGGCGGCGGCTGATGGTGATGCCGGTGATCGAGACGCCCGAGGTGATGTACCGCGAGACCCGGATCGACGAGCTGCTCGGCCAGCGCGCCCTGCTCGCCAAGTACGCCGACCGGGTGCTGGCCGTGCGCATCGGCGCGACCGACATGGCCTCGGTGTTCGCGCTGCGCCGCCCCCGCGACCTGACGATCTACGACGTCCGCATCATCGCCGGGGCGGTCGCCGACGTCGTCAACGTGCTCGGCCGACCCGGTGGTCACGCGGTGACCGGCCCGGTCTGGGAGTACTTCACCGCACCCGACCGGCTCTTCAAGCCCCAGCTGCGTGAGTCGCCGTTCGTGCGCAGCGACGACCGCGAGCTCCGCGCGCGCCTGCTCGCGCGCGACCTCGACGGCCTGATCCGCGAGGTGCTGCTCGACCGCGCCAACGGCCTGATCGGCAAGACGGTGATCCACCCCAGCCACGTGCCCGTCGTGCACGCCCTGTCGGTCGTCTCCCACGAGGAGTACGACGACGCCCTCGGCGTCTTGTCGGCCAAGGAGGACGGCGGCGGCGTGGCGCGCTCGTCCTACCGCAACAAGATGAACGAGGCCAACCCCCACCACGCCTGGGCCCAGCAGCTGCTCCTGCGCGCCGAGGTGTTCGGCGTGGCGGCCCCCGACGTGACCTACGTCGACCTGCTCGCCGCGGCCACCGCCGACGAGGGGGCCCTGTGAGCGCGACATCCGAGGTCGGGGCCGGCGCCGACCCCCGCACCGTGTGGTCAGGTGACTGGGTCACCGAGCACGCCGGGGTCGAGCTGGTCTCGCGCCCCGACAGCGCGCCGGTCGCCGACCTGGTCGGGCTCGCCGTACGCCGCAACCCGCGTCGTGTCCACCTGGTCGTCAGCACCGTCCTCGCCAAGCACGTGCCCGTCTCGCCCGGCACCGCGCGTCGGCACGGGTCCGACCTCGGGGTGCTCGTCGAGGACGCCCTCGGGGGAGCCCGGGCCGAGCTGGTCCTGGGCTACGCCGAGACCGCCACCGGCCTGGGACACCTGGTCGCCGACCGCCTGGGTGCGACGGCGATCCACTCGACCCGGCGTCCCGGCTGGTCGGCGCTGAGCTTCGAGGAGGAGCACAGCCACGCCACCACCCACCGGCTCCAGCCGCGCGACCCCGCCCTGCTGCGCGGGACCGGCCCCCTCGTGCTCGTCGACGACGAGCTCACCACCGGCCGCACCATCCTCAACACGGTCCGTGAGCTGCACGCGATCTCGCCGCGTCCGGCCTACGTCGTCGCGGCGCTGGTCGACCTGCGCCCCGACGCCGCCCGCGCGCTGGCCCTCGAGGTGGCCGCCGAGCTCGGCACCTCGATCACGTTCGTCGCGCTGCTCCAGGGCGAGGTCCGCACGCTGCGCGAGCCCGACGACGAGGTCCGTGCGGCCGTGGCGGCCGGACCCGTCACGGTGCGCCCGGCCACCGGACGTACCGAGGAGGTCAGGACGTCGTACGCGTGGCCCGAGGGGGTCCCCGACGGCGGTCGGCACGGCCTCGGTCCGGCCGACGCCGACGGGTTCGAGACCGCTGTGGTCGAGCTGGGAGAGGAGCTCGGCCGGCTGGTCGGCGGCTCGGGCGCGGTGCACGTGCTCGGCACCGAGGAGCTGATGTACCTCCCGCACCGCCTCGCCGAGCACCTCGAGGCGACCCGCCCCGCGCTGGCCGTCACCGTCTCGTCGACCACGCGCTCGCCGGTCGTGGTCCGCGACGACCCGGCCTACGCCGTACGGCACGGCATCACCTTCCCCGCGCACGACGGCGCCGCCGACGACCAGCCCCGGTTCGCCTACAACCTCGAGCCCGGGCGCTTCGACGTGATCGTGCTCGTGCTCGACGAGGCGACCCCCGTCGACGGGGCCGTCGAGCTGCGCGCGGCCCTGCGCAGCCTGACCGACCGCGTCGTCGTGGTGCGGGTGGCGCCCTGATGCCGACCCCGCTGCACGGACCCGGCTTCGGGTCCTACCCCGCCGACGACGTCACGTGGCTCCTCAAGGACCTCAGCCACGTCGAGCTGGAGGCTCCGGTCGAGGAGCGCGAGGAGGCGATCCAGGCCGGCCGCGCGCACTACGCCGAGTCGCTCCCGGTCGAGTACCAGCCCAGTGACGACTACTACGCCCTGTTCGACAAGGCGCTGTCCGAGCAGGCCCGCCGGGTCGCGCTGGCGGCCGCGACGCTGGTGCACCTCGTCGTCGACCTGCGCGGGCCCGACGCCGTGCTCGTCTCGCTCGCACGGGCCGGCACCCCGATCGGGATCCTGCTGCGTCGCTACGCGCGCCGACTGGGGCTCGACCTGCCGCACTACACGATGTCGATCGTGCGCGGTCGCGGGCTCGACGAGGTCGCGCTGCGCCACCTCGCCGACCGCCACCGAGCCGAGGACGTCGTCTTCGTCGACGGGTGGACCGGCAAGGGCGCGATCTCGCGCGAGCTGACCGCGGCCTGCGCCGAGATGGAGCAGCGGCTCGGGCTGCGCTTCGACCCGTCGCTGGCCGTGCTGGCCGACCCCGGCTCCAGCACCGAGGTCTACGGCACCCGCGACGACTTCCTGATCCCGTCGGCCTGCCTCAACTCCACCGTCTCGGGCCTCGTCTCGCGCACCGTCCTCAACGACCGGCTGATCGGGCCCGACGACTTCCACGGCGCCAAGTTCTACGCCGAGCTCGCCGCCGCCGACGTCTCGATGACCTACGTCGAGACCGTCGAGTCCCACTTCGGCGCGGTCGCCGACGAGGCGCGCGCCGAGGCCACCCGGCTGCGCGCCGCCGACCGCACCCCGACGTGGTCGGGGTGGGCCGCGGTCGAGGAGGTCAGCGCCGCCTACGAGATCGGCGACGTCAACCTCGTCAAGCCGGGCGTCGGCGAGACGACCCGGGTGCTGCTTCGCCGGGTGCCCTGGCGGGTGCTCGTACGACCCGACCGGCGCCACGAGCTCGGCCACGTCGAGCTGCTCGCCGAGCAGCGCGGCGTCCCGGTCGAGGTCGTCGACGACCTCGCCTACTCCTGCATGGGCCTGATCCACCCGGGGTTCTCCCGGAGCGAAGGATGACCGTCTCGTGATCGCCTCCGACATCGACCGCACCCTGCTGTGGTCCCACAAGCGCGTCGGTGACGTGCCCCCCGACGAGCTCGTCTGCCTTGAGGTCCTCGACGGCCGTGACTGGGCCTACGTGACGGCCCGGGCGTGGGACGCGCTGGCCGTGCTCGACGCCGACGACCTGGTGCTGTGCACCACGCGCACGCCCGCCCAGGTGCTGCGGCTCAAGCTGCCGTCGTACCGGCGGGTGCTGTGCCTCAACGGGGGAGTGCTCCTGGTCGACGGGGTGCCCGACGCCGACCACGCCCGGGCCACCGCCGCCCTGCTCGCCCAGCGCCGGCCGATGAGCGAGTTCGCCGAGCGTGTCGCCCACCTCGTCACCGCGCCCCACGTGCGCGGCCTGCGCGACGCCGACGGCACCTTCGCCTACTTCCTGCTCAACGACGAGCCCGTCGCCGACGGCTGGCTCGCGGAGCTGGAGGAGATCGCGGCGGCCGACGGCTGGCGACTGACCCCCGAGCAGACCAAGGTCTACGCGATGCCCGACACCCTGACCAAGGAGGCCGGGCTGGCGCGGATGGTCGAGCAGGACGACGACGAGCTGCTCGCCGCCGCCGGCGACTCGCGCCTCGACGAGGGCATGCTGCGCCTTGCGCGCCACGCCCTGGTCCCGCGAGGCGCCTACCTGGAGTCCCACGGGTGGGACGGCGCCATCACCTCGGCCACCGGCGTACGCGCCGGTGAGGAGATCGCGCTGTGGCTGGCCGAGCACGCGATGAGTTCGCGGAGGGCGGCAGGTCTCACCTCCTGACGGACGTCGTCGCGACCCGAGGAGACCCCATGAGCGAGACCCGATGAGCACGGTGCTGATGATCGGCACCCGCAAGGGACTGTGGATCGCCACGTCCGACGACGAGCGCCGCGACTGGGAGCTCACCGGGCCCCACCACGACATGGAGGAGGTCTACTCCTGCCTGATCGACCCGCGCGGCAGTCGCGGGCGCGGGGGAGTCCCGCGCCTGTTCGCGGGCGCGTCGTCGCCCTGGATCGGTCCTCGGGTGCGGTGGTCCGACGACCTCGGCGCCACCTGGCAGGAGGGGCCCGACGGCGGCCCGCGCTTCGACGAGGGCACCGGCACCTCGGTCGAGCGTGTCTGGCAGCTCGTCGCCGGCACCGAGGACGGCGTCGTGTGGGCCGGCACCGAGCCGGGAGCCGTCTGGCGCTCGGACGACGACGGGCGCACCTTCGCCCTCGAGCAGGCTCTCTGGGACCACCCCGACCGTGCGGACTGGGGCGCGGGCTACGGAGGTCAGGCCTTCCACACGATCCTCCCGCACCCCACCGACCCCGCGTCGGTGACGGTCGCGATCTCCACCGGCGGCGTCTACCAGACCGCCGACGGCGGCGCCTCGTGGCACGCACGCAACCGGGGCATCCGCGCCGACTTCCTGCCCGAGGGGCAGCAGTACCCCGAGTTCGGGCAGTGCGTGCACAAGGTCGCGCGCCACCCGTCGCGACCCGAGCGCCTGTTCCTGCAGAACCACGGGGGCGTCTACCGCTCCGACGACCACGCCGCCACCTGGGTCCCGATCCACGACGGGCTCCCGGTCGACTTCGGCTTCCCGGTCGTCGTCGACCCCCAGGACCCCGACACCGTCTACGTGTTCCCCAACAGCTCAGGCGACAGCCGCTACCCACCGGGGGGCCGTGCCCGGGTCTGGCGGTCGCGCGACGCCGGGGCCTCGTGGGAGGCGCTCGACAACGGCCTGCCCGACCGCTTCTACGTCGGCGTCATGCGCGATGCGATGGTCAGCGACGACCACGACCCGACCGGGCTCTACGTCGGGGCACGCAACGGCGCGGTGTGGGGCTCGGCCGACGCGGGCGCGAGCTGGCGGCCCCTGGTCGCCAACCTGCCCGACGTGCTGGTGGTGCGCGCGGCGGCGTACTGAGCCGGGGTTTGGGTGCCTGAGCACCGGCGCGTTAGCCTGTGATGTCCGTCCCGTGAGGGACGACGACCCACCCTGACCGCCGTGCAACGGCCGCGGATCCAGAGTGCCCGGGAGAACAGGCCCCGGCGCGCCGCGCAGACAACCCACGAGAAGGAGCCGTATGTCCATCGGGACCGACGCTGCGACCAAGAGCAAGATCATCGCCGAGTACGCCACGACCGAGGGCGACACCGGCTCACCCGAGGTCCAGATCGCGCTGCTCAGCCACCGCATCTCGCACCTCACCGACCACCTCAAGACCCACAAGCACGACCACCACAGCCGTCGTGGTCTGCTGCTGCTCGTCGGCCAGCGCCGCCGGCTGCTCAACTACCTCAAGAAGACCGAGATCGAGCGCTACCGCTCGATCATCGAGCGCCTCGGTCTGCGCCGCTGACCTCGCCGTCGGGATCCACCACCTGGTGGGTCCCGACGTCTGCGTTGCGGGCCTGCGGGCCCGACACAACTGAACACCCACCCACTGGAGCGATCCGCGCCACCGTCCGGCCCGGTCCTCGGTAGTGATCTTCAGGAGCCCGTCACGCACCACGGTGCGGCGGCCCTGCGGATCTCGATCGAAGATCGGCCCACCGCCCGGCTCCCACAGGAGGAGCCCCGGCATGTGCGCGGGAGCCGCGGATCGCACCGCGAACACGAAGGAACACCGTGACAGAACCCGTCATCAGTGCTGTCGAGACCGTTCTCGACAACGGCAAGTTCGGCACCCGCACCGTCAAGTTCGAGACCGGGCTGCTGGCCCGTCAGGCCGCCGGTTCGGTGACCGCCTACCTCGACGACGAGACGATGCTCCTGTCGGCCACCACGGCCGGCAAGCACCCCAAGGACCACTTCGACTTCTTCCCCCTGACGATCGACGTCGAGGAGCGGATGTACGCCGTGGGCCAGATCCCCGGCTCGTTCTTCCGCTCCGAGGGTCGTCCGGGCGAGGACGCCATCCTCACCTGCCGCCTGATCGACCGGCCGCTGCGCCCGACGTTCAAGAAGGGCCTGCGCAACGAGGTCCAGGTCGTCATCACCGTGATGGCGCTCGACCCCGACCAGCCCTACGACGTCCTGGCCATCAACGCCGCGTCGCTCTCGACCCAGCTCTCCGGCCTGCCGTTCTCCGGCCCGGTCGGCGGCGTCCGCGTCGCCCTGATCGAGGGCCAGTGGGTCGCGTTCCCCAGCCACAGCCAGCTCGACAGCGCCGTGTTCGACATGGTCGTCGCCGGTCGGGTCACCGACTCCGGTGACGTCGCGATCATGATGGTCGAGGCCGAGGCGCCCGAGAACACCTACGAGCTCGTCGCCGGTGGCGCCACCGCGCCGTCCGAGGAGATCGTGGCCGGTGGCCTCGACGCCGCCAAGCCCTTCATCAAGCAGCTGTGCGAGGCCCAGGCCGAGCTGGCCAAGCAGGCCGCCAAGCCCGTCCAGGACTTCCCGGTCTTCCTCGACTACGACGACGACGTCTACGCCGCCGTCGAGGCCGCCGCGTCCGCCGGCACCACCGAGGCCCTCGCGACCTTCGGCAAGCAGGAGCGCGACGAGAAGCTCGACGTCGTCAAGGCCTCCGTGCTCGACCAGCTCGGGGCCCAGTTCGAGGGTCGCGAGAAGGAGATCGGCGCCGCGTTCAAGTCGGTCACCAAGTCCCTCATGCGCGAGCGCGTCCTGCGCGACAAGGTCCGCATGGACGGTCGCGGCCTGGCCGACATCCGCGAGCTGCACGCCGAGGTCGGCGTCATCCCGCGCGTGCACGGCTCGGCGCTGTTCGAGCGCGGCGAGACCCAGATCCTGGGTGTCACCACGCTCAACATGCTCAAGCTCGAGCAGCAGCTCGACACGCTGAGCCCCGAGAAGCACCGCCGCTACATGCACAAGTACGTCTTCCCGCCGTTCTCCACCGGCGAGACCGGTCGCGTGGGCTCGCCCAAGCGCCGCGAGGTCGGCCACGGTGCGCTCGCGCGCCGCGCGCTGCTCCCCGTGCTGCCCGACCGCGAGACGTTCCCCTACGCGATCCGCCAGCTCTCCGAGGCCATGGGCTCCAACGGCTCCACCTCGATGGGCTCGGTCTGCGCCTCGACCCTGTCGCTGCTGCAGGCCGGTGTGCCCCTCAAGGCCTCCGTCGCCGGCATCGCGATGGGCCTCATCTCCGGCGAGGTCGACGGCGAGACGCAGTACGTCGCGCTGACCGACATCCTCGGTGCCGAGGACGCGATGGGCGACATGGACTTCAAGGTCGCCGGTACCCGCGAGTTCGTGACCGCGCTGCAGCTCGACACCAAGCTCGACGGCATCCCCGCCGAGGTGCTGGCCGCCGCGCTGACCCAGGCCCGCGACGCGCGCCTGGCGATCCTCGACGTCATGGCCGAGGCCATCGACGCCCCCGAGGAGATGTCGATCCACGCGCCGCGGATCATCACGGTCAAGGTCCCCGTCGACAAGATCGGTGAGGTCATCGGCCCGAAGGGCAAGATCATCAACCAGATCCAGGACGACACGGGCGCGACCCTGTCGATCGAGGACGACGGCACGGTCTACATCGGGGCGACCAGCGGCGCTGCGGCCGAGGCCGCCCGCAACGCGGTCAACGCGATCGCCAACCCGATGATGCCCGAGGTCGGCGAGCGCTACCTCGGCACGATCGTCAAGACGACCAACTTCGGTGCGTTCGTCTCGCTGATGCCCGGCAAGGACGGCCTGCTCCACATCACCAAGCTCCGCAGCCTGGTGGGCGGCAAGCGCGTCGAGAACGTCGACGACGTCGTCGCGGTCGGTCAGAAGATCCAGGTCGAGATCGCCGAGGTCGACGACCGCGGCAAGCTGTCGCTGATCCCCGTCGTCGAGGACGCCGAGGCTCCGGCCGACGCCGAGGTCGACTCCGAGGACTGATCCACCCATGCTGACCCGTCGTACACGTACGACGGGTCAGCGTGTTTTTCGGCCTGTGACAGGCTCGGGAGAGCGATGAGGACCATGCAGAAGACCCCGCAGAAGACCGCGCAGGAGGCCCCCCAGAAGGCCCTGCAGAAGACCGGCACCACCCGCACCCTGTCGACGGTGCGCGACAGCGAGGGAGCGATCACCTCGCGGGTCCGGCGTACCGTCCTGCCCGGAGGGCTGCGGGTGGTCACCGAGCAGATGGCCGGGGCCCGCTCGGCCACGATCGGCGTGTGGGTCGACGTCGGCTCGCGCGACGAGACGACCAAGCTGCACGGCTGCTCCCACTTCCTGGAGCACCTGCTCTTCAAGGGCACCCACGAGCGCTCCGCCCTCGACATCTCGGTGGCCCTCGACGCGGTGGGCGGGGAGTTCAACGCCTTCACCGCCAAGGAGTACACCTGCTTCCACGCGCGCGTGCTCGACGAGGACCTGCCGCTCGCGGTCGACGTGCTGGGCGACATGATCACCAGCTCGCTGCTCAGCCCCGACGACGTCGAGGCCGAGCGCGAGGTGATCCTCGACGAGATCGCGATGCACGACGACGACCCCGACGACGTCGTGCACAACCTCTTCGCCGAGCAGACCTGGGGGCCGACGTCGCCGCTGGGCCGGTCGATCTCCGGCACCGAGGAGTCGATCGCCGGGCTCGACCGCGCGACGATCCAGCGCTTCTACCGCCGCCACTACCGTCCCGAGCACGTCGTGGTGTCGGTGGCCGGCAGCCTCGACCACGCCGCCGTCGTACGCCACGTCAAGCGGTTCTTCGGCCGCCGCGACTGGCTGGCCGGCGAGGCCGAGCCGGTCGGCCCGCGCCGCGGGGCCAAGCGGGTGCGGGTGCACCCCGGCCACGTCGAGACCACCCGGCCCTTCGAGCAGGTCAACGTCGTGCTCGGCATGGAGGCGTTCGGCCGCGACGACGAGCGTCGCTTCGCCCTGGGCGTCCTCAACACCGCGCTCGGCGGCGGCACCTCGTCGCGGCTGTTCCAGGAGATCCGTGAGCGCCGCGGCCTGGCCTACTCCGTGTACTCCTTCACCTCCCACTACGCCGACTCCGGTGTCGTGGGGGTGGCGGTCGGCTGCCTGCCGGCCAAGCTCGACGAGGTGCTGGCCAACGTCCGTCTCGAGCTGTCACGGGTCGCCGCCGACGGCATCACCGAGGACGAGCTGGTCCGCGGCAAGGGCCAGCTGCGTGGCGGGCTGGTCCTCGGGCTCGAGGACTCCGCCTCGCGGATGATCCGGCTCGGCAAGGCCGAGCTGATCCACGACGAGCTGCTCGAGATCGACGAGATCATGGCCCGCATCGACGCGGTCACCCTCGACGAGGTGCGCGAGGTGGCCGCCGAGGTGTTCTCCCGCCGCGAGATCCTCGCGGTCGTCGGGCCCAGCTGATCCTGCGCACCCCGACGGTGGTCGAGTCGTCCTCGGCCCCACCAGGTCCCGACGCGCCGGTTCGACCTGCTCGACCACCGTCGATCACGCGCCGAGCAAGCTCGGTCGCGTGATCGGGTCGCGTGATCAGTTGGGGGCGTGCACGTGCTGGCCGTCGCCGAAGTCGGCGTCCTTGTCGAAGGTCCGCCGCTCCAGGAAGGGGTACGACGACGTGTCGGTCGCCGAGACCAGCTGGGGGACCGCGCCGACGAAAGGCACCGGACCGCCGTGCTCGCCGTACGGGTCGGTCCACCAGCGGGTCGGTCCGCCGTCGTTGGTGACCACCGTCTGGCCGAGGTAGAAGTCGCGCTCGGCGCCGTCGAACGGTGAGCGCGGGTCGCTCGCGGCGAAGGGCTCCTGGCCGGTCAACGGCAGCCAGGGGTCGGCGTCCACGACGCCCCCGTCGGCGGGGTCGGTGAGCCAGGCCGCACCGACGACCGGGGCGGCGGGCAGGCCCGGTGCGTCGTAGTAGCGGGCCGGGTTGCGGACCCCGAACCATGGATCGAAGGCCGCGAGCGTGCGGCCGTCGGCGGCGACGATCCGGTTGGTCGACTCCCAGACCTCGTAGACGCCCCACGGGTCGGTGTGGGCGCCGCCCAGGTCGGGGTCGACGAGGACGTAGTCGTCGATGCACTCCCGATCGGGAATCCGTCGGCGTCCGCCGTCGCCGGCCGGCAGGTTGCTGCCGCTGGTCGGGACCGTGACCGACGCGTCGCAGCTGCGGGTGAACTCGTTGGGGTTGCCGAACCGCGTCATCAGCGACGTGACCAGCCGGGTGCCGTCGTTGCAGGCGGCGGCGTAGACGAGCTCGTGGGCGTTGTTGGCGGTCGCGTCGGCGGAGTGGGAGCCCTGGTGGACCTTCATCAGGAAGTCGCACGTGACCGGGACCCGGTTGCCGTCGGCGTCGGTCGTGTAGACGTAGCCGCGCGGCTCGGCGGCGACGAGCCGGACGTCGTTGCGCACGATCACCTTGTGGCCCACGTTGTCCTCGTGGCGGGTCGCGACGTCGGCGTGCTGGCCGGCGTAGGCCGTGAGCTGCTCGCTGACGTAGCCGAAGGGCAGCCCCGCCCGGTCCGGGAAATCCAGAGAGCGGAACTGGTCGACGACCAGGTCGTAGACGTCGGAGGTGCGCGGGTCGTCGCCGTGCTCGTGGCCGAAGGTGCAGGACTCCCCGGTGGCCGGGTCGGTCACCACCGGCGGGTGCCAGCCGGGGTAGAGCTTGCCGTCCGGGCCGACCACCGCGTAGCTGCGGTGCAGCGCTGCCGAGCAGGTGTCGTAGGCCGACGGTGTCCAGTTGCGGTCGGTGTAGGCGTACGACGTCGCCGGGACCGGCGCGGTCGCCGGACGGCGCAGCGCCACCACGAAGTGACGGTCCGGCCGCCGGGCCGGGGTCCGCGCCGCGGTCCCGACCTTGGCCTGGACGGCGCCCGACGCCGGGACCAGGGCGAGCTGCGCCGAGGTGAGCGTGAACGACACGGTCTGGGTACGCCGGGCCGGCACCGAGTAGGACACGCGGCGCCCCACGACGGTGCCGACGCGCAGCCACCGCTGACCGGTGCAGCGCTGGGCGGCGGAGCAGGAGAGCCGCACCCGCAGGACCCGGTCGGCCGCCACCACCGCATGGGTCGTGGTGACGGCCAGCTGGGGCTGGACCCGGGCGGCGGGGTCGTCGTGGACCCCGTGTCCCTGGTGCGCGCTCGCGGCGGCCGCGGGAGCGGCCGGGGTGGGGGTCCCCGGGGCGCCGAGCGCGCCGAGGACCCCGACGAGTGCCAGGACGGCCGGCGCGATCGCGCGCCTCATCGGACGACGACCAGGGTGACGAGCGACGACCTCGACGGGGCGACGAGGCCGCTGCCGCGGTAGGTGACCCGCAGCCGGTGCGTGCCGGGACGCAGCCGGGGGAGGGTGAACCTGACGACGCCGTCGGAGGCCCAGGCGGTCCGGGCCGGCTGTCGCGCACCGGTCAGCACGAGCGAGCCGGTGGTGGGGACCCCGTCGACGATCCTCACGACCACGACGCCCCGCCGGTCGGCGGAGATGCGCGCGTGCTGCAGGCCGGCGACGACCCGGGACGGCGTCCTCGCGACCACGACCGAGGTGCTCGTCGTGGCGGTGGCGTGGGTGCCGTCTCCGGAGTACGACGCCACGACGGTGGCGCGACCGGGCGTGACCCGGGTCCGGGCGACGCCGAGGGTGGCGCGGCCCTCGACCAGCGGGGCCGTGCCGAGCACGGCGCCCCCGGCGGTGAACATCACCTCACCGTCCGGCGCGGGTCCCTCGCCGGTGACGTCGGCGACGAGCCTCCAGGCGGTGCCGTAGGTCGGGGCGACCGGGGCCACGGCCACGGTGCTGGCGAACCGGTCCACCGTGAGGACGACCGGGGCCGAGGCGGACGAGGCGAGACCGGCCTGCCCGGCATAGCTCGCGACGACGGAGAGCTCGCCGCTCGCGGTCGCGGTGACGTCGCAGGTCGCGGACCCGTCGACGAGCGCGAGGTCGGTGCAGCCGGGGAGCGGGCCGTCGGCGTCGGCGAAGGTGACGGTTCCTCCCGGCACGATCGTCGAGCCCGCCGGCCGGGTGACGTCGGCGGTGAGCGTGGCCGAGTCTCCGGGCAGGAGGGTGTCGTCGTCGGTGCTCAGCGTGGTGCGGGAGAGCAGGTCGCCGTCCAGGGCGACGAGGACCTCTCCGGCCTGGGCCCCGCCGCGGTTGGCGAGGTCGGCGGTCACGGCGAAGTCGTCGGCGTCGTTGCCGTCGACGTCGCCGAGCCCCGCGACCTGGCGGCCGAACCGGTCCCCGGCGGCGATCCCGTCGATGCGGTAGCCGGCCTCGGGGTCGAGGTTCGCCAGCGAGACGGCCGTCGTGCCGGAGCGTCCCCGGACGACGTACGCCGCCCCGGCACCGCTCAGGGTGCCGCCGGTGGTGTCGACCGGGTCGTAGCCGTAGGCGCCGAGCAGCAGGTCGGGCACCTCGTCGCCGTCGACGTCGCCGATGCCGGCGACCGAGTAGCCGGTGGCGTCGGACGCGGCCGCGCCGTCGATCCAGAACCCGCGGGGTCGCACGTCGGCGGGGTCGGTGCAGGTGCCGGTGCCCGGGTCGGAGGTGCAGGTGAAGACCTGGACCGCCGCGGTCGGGTCGGTGTAGACGGTGGCGGGGGAGGCGGCGCCGAGGACGACCGCGGCGCCACCGTTGCGGGGGCCGGTGGTCGCGTTGCCGACGCCGTCGGCACCGATGAGCAGGTCGGCGAGCCCGTCGCCGTCGAGGTCACCGGCGGCGGCCACCGAGATCCCGAGACGGTCGCGCTGCCGCTGCGGCCCGCGCACGCTGAACCCGGCGTCGCCGAGGGCGGCCAGGTCGACCTCGCGCGTGGTGGTGCCGGTACCGCCACCGAAGACGACGTACGCCGCCCCGGTGGCCGCCACTGCCGTGCCCCACGGGGTGGAGGTGTAGGCACCCAGGAGGATGTCGTCGACCCCGTCGCCGTCGACGTCGCCCGCGCGACTGATCGCCCCCAGGCGCTCACCCGTGAGGGCGCCGTCGATCGTGACGAGGACCTGGCCGGCGGCCGGTGCCGTCAGGTCGACGTCGGTGATGTCGTCCTGGCCGGCGACGATCCAGACCCGGCCGTTGTTGTCGCGGCCGCGGGTGTCGGCGACCACGGCGGCGAGGCCGAAGTCGTCGAGCCCGTCGTCGTCGACGTCGCCGACGGGGGCGAAGGAGAAGCTCAGGTTGCCGGCGTCGGCGCCACCGTCGACGACGTACCCGCGGTCGCCGAGGGAGTCGAGGTCGAGACCGTCGAAGTCCTCGGAGCCGAGCACCACGTAGGCCTTCTGCGCCACGTAGTAGCTGATGCCGAGGTCGTCGAAGCCGTCCCCGTTGACGTCTCCCAGGCAGCCGACCGCGAACGCGGTGGTCGCACTGGCGACGGCGGGCCCGTCGATGCGGACCGCGCCGGCGGCCGATGGACTGGACAGCGAGGCGCCGTGGACGTCGTCGGCACCGAGGATCACGTAGGTCGCGCCGACGTTGGTGAGCGGCGCCTTGTCCCAGAACCATGCGCCGACGACGAGGTCGGCACGGTCGTCGCCGTCGACGTCGCAGCGGCCGGTGGCCAGCGCGTTGCCGGTGGCGCTCGAGACGTCCCCCTGCCACCGGAGCAGCTCGGTGGGACCCAGCGCGGCTGCCCGGCCGGCGCCGGGCTCGTCGGCCGAGGCGGCGCTCGCCGAGAGCGTCGTCGCCCCGGCCGTGGCGAGCAGGGGGAGGAGGAGCGCGGACGCCGAGACCGCGGCGCGGCGACGGCCGCGACGGCGGACGGGGCCGTGGTCGCGGCCGGAGGACGAGGTGGGCACGGATGAAGCCTTCCTGAAAATGAGGTAAGGCTTACCTTAGTCATATCGTCGCGTGGCAGGCATCGGTGGGGACGGTCCACGACCGTCCCCCCAGGCGCGAGGGTCAGCGGCGCCCGATGATCCCGACGACCGGCGGCTGCTTGTTGTCGACGACCGAGACCCGGAAGCCGCCCTGCGACAGCGCGGCCGAGGCGCCCTTGACGATCTTGGGCACGTCCTCGGGGATCTTGGTCTCGAAGAACAGGTGGACCGCCCCGCCCGGCACGACCCGCTCGTGGAGCAGGGCGACCTCGTCGGCACACTCGCGCACCCAGAACAGGTTGACGTTGAAGGCGAACACCTTCGTCAGCCGCTTGACCGGGACCCGCAGCGTGGCCAGGTCGATCTGGCGGACCGTGAGGCGGCCGGCCTTGATGGCGTCGGCGTTGCGGCGCTTGGTGCGGTCGACGCCGGACTCGGACCGGTCGATCGCGAACAGCTTGCCGGTCTCGAGGCGGGAGCAGATCAGCTCGGCGGCGGCGCCTGCGCCGCAGCCGATCTCGAGCACGTGGTCAGCGGGCTGGGGGTCCATGAAGTCCACCGCCCATCGGATCCGTGCCGGAATCTGTTGCGCCACCATGCGTCCACCCTGCCAGAACCGAGTCCCGCAATCACTCACCGGCATATAACGTGAGCGCCGTGGCGGACCGGGCAGCGACGACGACGGCGGCAACGGCGGTCGACCAGATCGCGGTCGGGGTGCTGGGAGCCCGGGGCAAGGTCGGCTCCGAGGTGTGCCGTGCGGTCGCCGCGGCCCCCGACCTCCGACTCGTGGCCGAGGTCGACCAGGGCGACGACCCTCGCGTCCTGGTGGAGTCCGGAGCCCAGGTGGTGGTGCACTTCACCCACCCCGACGTCGTGATGGACCACCTCGCGCTGTGCGTCGAGCACGGCATCCACGCCGTGGTCGGCACGACCGGCTTCGACGACTCACGGCTCGAGACCCTGCGCGACCAGCTCGGCGACGCGCCGCGCAGCGGCATCCTGATCGCGCCCAACTTCTCCATCGGCGCCGTGCTCATGATGCGCTTCGCCGCCCTCGCCGCGCCCCACTTCGAGTCGGTCGAGGTCATCGAGCTGCACCACCCCGACAAGGCCGACGCCCCCTCGGGCACCGCACGCCGCACCGCCGAGCTCGTCGCGGCTGCCCGTCGTACGGCGGGGGTCGCGGCGGCGCCCGACGCGACGTCGACGGCGCTCGACGGCGCGCGCGGCGCCGACGTCGACGGCGTCCCCGTCCACTCGGTGCGGGTCCGCGGGCTCGTCGCCCACCAGGAGGTCGTCCTCGGCGGCCCCGGCGAGACCCTCACCATCCGCCACGACTCACTCGACCGGTCGTCGTTCTCTCCCGGCGTGCTGGCCGCCGTGCGCGCGATCGGCGACCACCCGGGGCTGACCGTCGGCCTGGAGCACCTCATCGACCTGGGCTGACCGCGTCGGGCGGCCGTCGAGGTCGCAGGGTTGCAGGTTGCTGCGTTGCACAAACGTGGGGCCGACGCCTGGTCGACCGCGCCGCGGTGTGCGCGACATGGTGTCGGCGACGGCGTCTGCTCCCGGCGTCGCACCTCTCGAGAGGCATCAGCATGCGCACATCCATGGGTCTCGCCGCCGCATCGGTCCTGGTCGTCGGCACGCTCGGCGTCCAGGTCGCACCCGCGACGAGCGCGCCGTCGAGCGGCTCGTCCGCCACCACGACCGCCACGACCGGCGCCACGACCGGCACCACGACCGGCGCCACGACGGCCGCGTCCCTCGACCGTCTCGCCGCGCGGGCGATCGCCGCCCTGGCCGACCACCCGGGCGCGGCCCGCGCCAGCGTCGAGCAGGAGCTCGTCGCCAAGGACGCCTTCACCGACCCCGACGGCACCACCCACGTGCGGATGGACCGGACCTACCGCGGGCTGCCGGTCCTCGGTGGCGACCTCGTCGTCCACCAGGCACCCGACGCCACCCTCGAGGGCGTGACCCAGACGCTGAGGGCGCCCCTGACCCTCTCGGTCGCGCCGGTGCTCGGCGCCTCCTCGGCGCGATCGAAGGCCCTCGCGCCGACCCGCGCCACCCGCGGCATCGACGGCCTCCGCGCGTCCCAGGCCGCTCCGCGCCTCGTCGTGGACGCCCTCGGTACGACGCCCCGCCTCGCCTACGAGGTCAGGACCACCGGTGTCCAGGCCGACGGCACGCCGAGCCGCCTGGCGACGTACGTCGACGCCCGCACCGGCCAGGTCATCCGCCGGGTCGAGGGCATCCACACCGCCGACGGGCAGGGCACCTCGCTCTACAGCGGCACCGTCCCGATCTCGGTCACCCGGAGCGGCAGCACCTTCACGCTCACCGACGCCGCCCACGGCAACGCCAAGACCACCGACGCCCAGAACAAGGAGGACTCGGTCCTCTGCTCGATCCTCGGGGCCGGCTGCGTCAAGGGCGTCGCCTACTCCAGCCCCGACAACAGCTTCGGCAGCGGGACCAACGCCAACCGCGAGTCGGCGGCCGTCGATGCCCACTACGGCGGCGCGGTGACCTTCGACTACTACAAGAACGTCCTGGGCCGCAACGGCATCTTCGGCAACGGCACCGGCGCCCCCAGCCGCGTCCACTACGGCGCCAACTACGTCAACGCGTTCTGGGACGGCACCAAGATGACCTACGGCGATGGTGATGGCACCTCCTTCGGCCCGTTGGTCTCCCTCGACGTCGCCGGCCACGAGATGTCGCACGGCGTCACCGAGAACACCGCCAACCTGACCTACTCCGGTGAGTCCGGCGGCCTCAACGAGGCGACCTCCGACATCTTCGGCACCATGGTCGAGTTCTACGCCGCGAACGCCAACGACCCGGGCGACTACTACATCGGCGAGGAGTTCGACCTCGCCCAGGGCGTCGGCTTCCGCCGGATGGACAACCCGATCTCCGACGGGTCCTCGCCCAACTGCTACAGCGCCGACACCAAGAACCTCGACGTCCACTACTCCTCGGGCGTGGCCAACCACTTCTTCTACCTGCTCGCCGAGGGGTCCGGCGCCAAGACCATCGGCGGCAAGGCCCACAGCTCGACGACCTGCAACGGCTCGACCGTCAGCGGGATCGGCCGCGACGCCGCCCAGCGGATCTGGTTCCGCGCGCTGACGACCTACTTCACCAGCGGGACCACCTACGCCCAGGCCCGCACCGCCACCCTCAGCGCGGCTCGCGACCTCTACGGCACCGGCACCCAGTACGACGCCGTCGCCGCCGCGTGGAGCGCGGTCGCGGTCGGCTGAGGGCACCCCGATCGGAAGGGCCCGTGCCGGACGGAACCGGCACGGGCCCTTTCGCCGTCTCCGACCGGGTCAGACGAGGGCGGTGTGCAGGCGGACCTGCTTGATCGTGCTCGTCCCGCCGCCGTCGACGTCGAGCTCGCGGTGGGCGGAGTCGGCGGCCCAGCCGGCCCCGACGAGGAACGCCCGGCGGACGTCGTCGCCGGCGATGGCCCAGGTGACCGCCCGCGTGAACCGGTCGGCCTCGAGGGTCTCGGCCACGGCCTGCAGCAGCCGGCTGCCGTGGCCCTTGCCCTGCTCGGCACGGATCACCACGAGCTCGGCGAGCTCGCCGTCGGCGACGGGGTCGCAGTCGGGGTCGGTGGCCGGTGTCGTCACGGCGAAGCCCACGACCCGGTTGCGCTCCAGGGCCACGAGCACCCGGTTGCGGGCGTCGGAGGACCGCGCCAGCGACGCGCGCCAGGCCTCGGCGACCGGCGCGGCGTCGTCGGGGACCGATCCGGCCGGCAGCACCCCGGCGTACTGCTCGCTCCAGGCCGCCACCTGCAGGGCGGCGATCGCCTCCGCGTCGTCGGCCCAGGCGATGCGCACCGAGACGTCGGCCGTGGGTCCGTTGCTCATCGCCGAGTCACCATGGCCCGATCATCGCAGCCGCCCATCCACCTCCTAGGTTGGGTGGCATGGAATTCCGCAACCTCGGAGCGAGCGGCCTGCGTGTCTCGGCCGTCTCCTACGGCAACTGGCTCACCCACGGCTCGCAGGTCGAGGAGGACGCCGCGCTCGCGTGCGTGCGCCAGGCCCTCGACGAGGGCATCACGACCTTCGACACCGCCGACGTCTACGCCAACACCGCGGCCGAGACCGTCCTCGGCAAGGCACTGGCCGGCGAGCGCCGGGCGGGGCTCGAGATCTTCACCAAGGTCTACTTCCCGACCGGCCCCGGCGGGCCCAACGACCACGGCCTGTCCCGCAAGCACATCCTGGAGTCGATCGACGGGTCGCTGCAGCGCCTGCAGACCGACTACGTCGACCTCTACCAGGCCCACCGCTACGACCACGAGACCCCGCTCGAGGAGACGATGCTGGCCTTCGCCGACGTCGTACGCGCGGGCAAGGCGCTCTACATCGGCGTCTCGGAGTGGCGGGCCGAGGAGATCCGCGCCGCGGCCGCGCTGGCACGCGAGCTGCACGTGCCGCTGGTCTCCAACCAGCCGCAGTACAACATGCTGTGGCGCGTCATCGAGTCCGAGGTCGTCTCGACCTGCGAGGAGCTCGGACTCGGCCAGATCGTCTGGTCGCCGATCGCCCAGGGCGTGCTCACCGGCAAGTACCTCCCCGGGGCCGAGCTGCCCGCGGGCTCGCGCGCGACCGACGAGAAGGGCGGCGCCGACATGATCAAGCGCTGGCTCGAGGACGACGTCCTCGAGCGCGTCCAGCGCCTGCAGCCCGTCGCTGCCGACGCCGGTCTCTCGATGGCCCAGCTCGCGGTCGCCTGGACCCTGCAGAACCCCAACGTCGCCTCGGCCATCATCGGCGCGTCCCGCCCCGAGCAGGTCACCGACAACGTCAAGGCCGCCGGCGTCACCCTCGACGCCGACGTGCTGTCCGCGATCGACGAGATCGTCGGTGACGTCGCCGAGCGCGACGCCGCCAAGACCCAGTCCCCGCGGCGTACCGAGAGCTTCGGCTGACGCTGACCCGTCGCCCATGGGCGACGGGTCAGCGTGAAAAAGCGATCGACCCGTCGCCCATGGGCGACGGGTCGATCACGTGTCAGCGGTAGTGCTCGGGGAGCGCCTGGCCGATCTTGACCTTGGGCTTGGGCAGGCGCATGAACTTCATCTGCATCGCCCGGGTGACGGCGTAGTAGGTGGTGCCCTTGAGGGGCGCGTCGGGGAAGCGCAGCGCGAGCTGCTTGCGCAGCCGCAGGCGCAGGATGACCAGGTCGACCAGCAGCACCAGGAACAACGGGATCACCAGCGGCGAGTAGATCAGCGCGACGAACATCAGCGGGATGACGACCTCGGCGAAGCCGAAGCGCGCGTCGACGAAGTCGCGGATGAAGCGGCGGACGGGACCCTTGTCGCGGGGGAGCAGGTAGCGCTCGTCGCCGTCCTTCATGCCCTGGCGGATGCGCTGGCTCGACTCGCCGCGCGTGGCCCGGGCCCGGGCGTTCTGCTCCTTGCGGGTGCGGGGGACCCTGGCGCGCTCACGGGCGGCGGCCTCGGCCTCCTTGCGGGTCGGCGTGGGCCGACCCTTGCCGTCGGCCTTGGTGAGGGTGACGGTCGGGGAGGACTCTTCGGACTTCGTACGACGCAGCTTCATGACGCGCTCAGCCTACCGGCTGCCATCGCGGCTGCCCGTCGCCGATCTTGCCGCCGCGGCATAGGGTGCTCGCATGAGCATGATGAAGCGGATGAGCATGATCTTCCGGGCGAAGGCCAACAAGGCGCTCGACCGGGCCGAGGACCCCCGCGAGACGCTCGACTACAGCTACCAGCGTCAGCTCGAGCTGCTCGCCAACGTACGCCGCGGGGTCGCCGACGTGGCGACCAGCCGCAAGCGCGTCGAGCTGCAGGTCACCCAGCTCGAGCAGCAGGCCGCCAAGCTGCAGGGCCAGGCCGAGAAGGCGCTGCAGATGGACCGCGAGGACCTGGCTCGCGAGGCGCTGACCCGCAAGTCCGGGCTCGCCCAGCAGATCAGCGACCTGCAGGCCCAGCACGCCCAGCTGCAGGGCGAGGAGGAGAAGCTCGTCCTGGCCCAGCAGCGGCTGCAGGCCAAGGTCGAGGCCTTCCGCACCCGCAAGGAGACGATCAAGGCGACCTACACCGCCGCCGAGGCCCAGACCCGCATCAACGAGGCCGTGTCCGGCATCGGCGAGGAGATGGGCGACGTCGGCCTGGCCGTCCAGCGCGCCGAGGACAAGACGGCGCAGATGCAGGCCCGCGCCGGCGCCATCGACGAGCTGATCGCCTCCGGCGCCCTCGACGACGTGACCGGCGGCGGCCCGAGCGACGACATCTCTCGCGAGCTGGAGTCGATGAGCCACCAGTCCGACGTCGAGCTCGAGCTGGCCCGGCTCAAGGGTCTCTCGGCCCCGCAGGCCCCCGGTCAGCTCGGTGCCGCCGAGCCCGGCGCGGCCGACCCGCTGGCCAAGCAGACCGAGGGGGAGACCCCCCGATGAGCGACGGCCTGATCGTCCGCATCCTCGGCGAGGGTCAGTACGACGTCGCCGCCACCGCGCTCGACCGGCTCAACGAGCTCGACGCGGCCGTCGAGTCGGCGGTCGCCGCCGGCGACGAGGAGTCGTTCCGCCCGGCCCTGCTCGCCCTGCTCGACGGCGTCCGCACCGTCGGGGTCCCGCACGCGGCCGACGCCCTCGACGAGTCCGACCTGATCCTGCCCCACGGCGAGTCCTCCCTCGACGAGGTCCGCGACCTGCTCGCCGACGACGGGCTGATCCCCGGCTGACGTCGGCCCCGTTTCGGGCCTCCGGGACACTGGGGTCATGGCACGCACACGCTTCGTCGGCGACGCCGGGCTGACCGCCCGGATGACGCTCGTCATGTTCCTGCTCGGTGGGCTGTTCGTCGCGCTCGTCGTGGTGCTGGCCGCCGTGGTCGGCGGCACCATCGGCGTGCTGATCGGCGTGGCCGGCATCGGTGTCGCGGTCTACCAGTGGGCCAAGAGCGACACCCTGGCCATGCGGGCCATGCGCGCGCGTGAGGTGACGCCCCAGGAGGCGCCCGAGCTGCACGGCATGATCGACCGGCTCTGCGCCCTGGCCGACATGCCCAAGCCGCGGGTCGGCATCGCCGACACCAGCGTGCCCAACGCGTTCGCCACCGGCCGCTCGCCCTCACGGTCGGTCGTCTGCGTGACCACCGGGATCCTCCAGCTGCTGACCGCCGAGGAGCTCGAGGGCGTGCTGGCCCACGAGCTCTCCCACGTCGCCCACCGCGACGTGCTGGTGATGACGGTGGCGTCGTCGGCCGGCATCGCGGCCGGCACCCTCACCCAGGGCGCCCAGTACGGCGGCCTCGGCCTCTTCAACAGCGGCCGCCGCGACAACAACGGACCGCCGGTGTGGCTGCTGGTGCTCGTCGTGAGCATGGTCGTCTACGCCGTCAGCTTCGTGCTGCTGCGGCTCCTCTCGCGCTACCGCGAGCTGTCGGCCGACCGGGCCGGCGCCTACCTCACCCTCAAGCCCGCGGCCCTCGGCTCGGCCCTGCAGAAGATCGCCGGCGGGGTCGAGCGGTCGACGTCGCGCGACCTGCGCCAGGTCAGCGCCGGGAGCGCGCTGTGCATCAGCCCGATCAGCCTGAAGGGCCTCGCCTCGACCCACCCGCCGCTGCAGCGGCGACTCGAGCAGCTCGCCACGATCCAGTCCGAGCTCGACCGGCCCCGCTGATGGGCCTCCTCGACTCGATCCTCGGGCGCACCAAGCCCAAGCAGGCCAACCTCGACGCGCTCTTCCAGGTGCCCTCGGCGGCGATCACCCTGCAGGCCGCGCTCGGCCTGGTCCCGACCGGCGACGGATCGGTCTGCTACCGGGCGGCTGCCGGGCCCGCGTTCGCCGACGCCCAGAGCGGTGTCCTGGAGCTGCTCGACGCCGCCACCGACGCGCCGCAGGTCCGGGTCAGCACCGACGGGTTCGGCTTCACCTGGCTCGAGGTCGACCACCCGCCGTACGACCCCCAGGAGGGCGACCTCGGGGGGCTGTGTACCGACCTGCATGCCGTCAACACCACGCTCGAGGGGGCCGGCTTCGGTCCGGCGCTGCTCTGCTCGCTGGTGCCGTTCGCCGACAGCAGCGGGCGCGGCGTCGGTCTGGTCTACCTCTACAAGCAGGGCACGTTCTATCCCTTCGCCCCCGCGGCCGGGGGCGGGCAGCGCCGCGAGGAGCTGCTCGAGATCCAGGTCCGCGACCTGCTGCGCACCGAGCTGCCCGTCGAGGACGACCCGGCTCGCCGGCTGGCGATCTGGGGCGCCCCCGGCCTGACCTGACACCCGAGCCGTCGCCACGGCGTCCGGCAACGCCGGGCGGCATCCGGATGATCGCGCGCACCCGCCGCTCTGGTTACCCTCGTCGCGACATGACCGACACCACGGGCGCGCTGAGGCGCGCGAGCATCGATCAGTACGACGTGCTGGGCCATCCCCCACGACTCGAGCTCACGGCGATCGTCGAGCTCGCCGCGAAGGTCTGCGGGACCCCGATGGCGACCGTCAACCTGATCACCGACACCGAGCAGCACCAGGTGGCGGCCTACGGGTTCGACGCCGGCATCTGCCGGCGCGAGGACTCCATGTGCGCCGCGGTGCTCGGCCAGGACACGCCGCTGGTGGTGCCCGACGCGCGCGAGGACGTCCGCTTCCGCGACAACCCGTTCGTCACCGGGGCCATCGGCAGCGTCCGCTTCTACGCCTCCCACCAGCTGACCAGCCTCGACGGCGTCGTCATCGGCACGCTCTGCGTCTTCGACGACAAGCCCCGCACCCTCGACGCGGAGCAGGTCGAGGCGCTCGGCACCCTGGCCGAGCGGGTCGTCGACGTGCTCGAGCTCTCGCTGCGCAGCCGCCAGCTCGCGCAGTCCAACGAGCGGCTGTCGTCGTTCGCCGGACGGGTCAGCCACGACCTGAAGTCCCCGCTGACGAGCGTGTCGATGTCGCTGGAGATGCTGCGCGAGCGCCTGGCCGACGACGACCAGGCCGACGACGCGGTCTGGCTCCTCGAGCGCGCCATCAACGGGTCGCGGCGGATGGCCTCGCTGATCGACGAGGTGCTGTCCTACGCCAGCCTCGGCGGGGCGATGTCGGCCGAGCCGGTCGACCTCGGCGAGGTGCTCGGCGACGTCCTGAGCGACCTGTCCGGCTCGCTGTCCGGGGTCGAGGTCTCGCGCGGACCGCTGCCGACGGTGGTGGGCGACGCGACCCAGCTGCGCTCGGTGCTGCAGAACCTCCTCGACAACGCCTCGAAGTACCGCCACCCGACGCGCCCGCTGGCCATCGCCGTCTCGGCCGCCCGGGTCGACGACACCCGGGTCGCCGTCTCGGTCGCCGACAACGGCCTGGGCGTCCCCGCCGCCGATCGCGAGCGGGTCTTCGAGCCGCGGGTCCGGCTCAGCGACGACGACCGCGGCTCCGGCATCGGCCTCGACACCGTACGACGCGTGGTGCAGGCCCACGGCGGCTCGATCGCCATCTCCGAGACCCCCGGCGGCGGCGCCACCGTGACCTTCGAGCTGCTGGTCTGACCCACGCAGCACCTCGCGTCAGTCGAGGCAGAGCTCGTTGCCCTCCGGGTCGGCGAGCACGATGAAGCCGTGGCTGAGCGGTGGGTCGGGCTCGAAGCGCGCGAGCCGGGTGGCCCCGGCGGCGACCAGACGCTCGGCCTCGGCCTCGATCGCCGTCATCCGCTCCTCGCCGTGCAGGCCGGGAGCCGCGCGGACGTCGAGGTGGACCCGGTTCTTGGCCGTCTTGGCCTCGGCCACCTGCTGGAAGAACAGTCGTGGACCGGTGCCCTCGGGGTCGTGGCAGGCCGAGCGCGTGTTGCGCTCCTCGAGCGGTACGTCGTACGCGTCGAGCGCTGCGTCCCAGGTCTCGAAGCCCGGCGGGGGCGGGTCGGGGACGTAGCCGAGCGCCTGGCACCAGAAGCGCATCAGCGTGTCGGGGTCGGCGCAGTCGAAGGTCACCTGCAGCTCACGGCTCATGGACCCGACGGTGCCACGCACCGCGGACGATCTGCTTCCGGGTCCGACGGTGCCGCCGGGGGTGGCACGATGAGGCGGTGCCGCACTCCCTCTCCGGTCGCGCCGAGACCGCGATGCAGGCCCGGGTGCTCGCCGAGCTGCGCGACCACGGCCCGCTGTCACGCACCGAGCTCGGGGAGCGGCTCGAGGTGTCGCGGACCACGATCGGCGCCGAGGTGGGCCGGCTGGCCGAGATCGGGCTCGCCCACGAGACCGGGCCCGCCGTCTCGCGCGGCGGACGCCGTTCGACGATGGTCGACCTGGCCGCCGACATCCGGTTCGTCGGGATCGCCATCGGGGCCACCGGCCTCGTGGTGGGGGTCACCGACGGCCGCCTGGCGGTCCTGGCCACCGAGCACGTGCCGGGCGACATCCGCCGTGGGCCCGACGCGGTGCTCGGTGTCGCGCTGGAGGCGGTACGACGGTTGCTGCGCGACCTCGGCGTCGAGCACCCCATGGGGGTGGGAGTCGGCGTCCCCGGCCCGGTCGACTTCGGGCGGGGCGTGCCGGTGGCCCCGCCGCTGATGCCCGGCTGGGACGGCTACCCGGTGCGCGACACGCTCGCGCGCGAGCTCGGCTGCCCGGCGGTGCTCGACAACGACGTCAACGTGATGGCGGTGGGCGAGCGGCACGCCGGAGTGGCCCGTCACGCCCGCGACTTCCTCTTCGTCAAGATCGGGACCGGCATCGGCTGCGGCGTGGTCGTCGACGGCGACCTCTACCGCGGGGTCAACGGCTGCGCCGGGGACATCGGGCACATGCAGGTCCGCGGCGACGGCCGACGCTGCGTCTGCGGCAACCTCGACTGCCTCGAGGCCTACGCCGGGGGAGCGGCCCTGGCCGAGGACGCCACCGCCGCCGCTCTCCGGGGCCGGTCGCCGGTCCTGGCCGAGATGCTCGCCGAGCGCGGCCACCTCACCGCCGAGGACATCGGTACGGCGGTGGCCCGCGGCGACCTGGAGGCCGCCACCCTGCTCCGCGAGAGCGGGCAGCGGGTCGGCCAGGTGGTCGCCGGGCTGGTGTCGTTCTTCAACCCGGGGCTCATCGTCATCGGCGGACGGGTGAGCGGCCTGGGGCACGCCCTGCTCGCCGAGATCCGTGGGACTGCCTACCAACGCTCGCTCCCACTGGCCACCGGCAACCTCCCGATCGTGCTCAGCGAGCTGCCCGAGCGGGGCGGGGTGATCGGGGCCGCCCGCCTGGTCAGCTCGACGGTCTTCGCGGCGGCCTCGACCTGACCCAGAACGCCCTCCCGCTTACGCAAATGAGTTTCGTAAGTTGGTCACCTGGTTGACGTTGTCTAGACCGCCTCCTAGGTTCGGTGTGACGACCATCACCTCGCCGCCCCGGTGCGGCGCATGGGAGGTCCCGGTCGTCTCTCGAGCAGCACCCACCGCAAGGAGCAACTACGTGCAACGACGTCTCTCGGGCGTGCTGGCCGCGGTCGCAGCCAGTTCGGTCACCCTGTCCCTCGCCGCCGTCGGCGGCCTCACCTCTCCCGCGGCCGGTCACCCCGGCCACGACGATCCTCCGGACCCGGTGCCGGACGCCCAGTTCCAGAAGGTCACCCTCAACGACCGTCCCGGCGAGCCGATGGACCTCGCCGTGCTTCCCAACGGCGACGTCCTGCACACGACGCGCGCGGGGGTCATCTGGCACAACGACGCCGAGACCGGGGTCAACTCGATCGCCGCCCGCGTCCCCGTCTACAACCACGACGAGGAGGGCTTGCAGAGCATCGCCCTCGACCCCGGCTTCGACGGCAAGAAGAACTCCTGGGTCTACCTCTACTACTCACCCAAGCTCGACACACCGGCCGACGACCCGACCACCGCCTCGATCAACGAGGGCGACGCGCCGCTCGACGGCACCAAGGCCGACTTCGCGCCGTACAAGGGCGTCATCCGGGTCTCGAAGTTCAAGCTCGTCAACGACAAGGTCAAGCTCAACACCGAACGCCCGGTGATCGACGTGCCCGTCGACCGGGGCATCTGCTGCCACGTCGGCGGCGACATCGTCTTCGACTCCAAGGGCAACCTGATCCTCGCCACCGGCGACGACTCCAACCCCTTCGAGTCCGACGGCTACGTTCCGCTCGACGAGCGCCCCAACCGCAACCCGGCCTTCGACGCCCAGCGCACCGCCGCCAACACCAACGACCTGCGCGGCAAGATCCTGCGGATCAAGCCCGGCAAGCGCGGCGGCTACACCATCCCCGCGGGCAACCTGTTCCGCCCGGGCAAGGCCAAGACGCGCCCCGAGATCTACGCCATGGGGCTGCGCAACCCGTTCCGCATCGAGATCCACCCGCGCACCGACAAGCTGTGGGTGGGCGACTACTCGCCCGACTCCAAGACGCCCGACCCCGCCCGCGGCCCCGACGGCAAGGGCAAGTGGGTGCAGATCGAGAAGCCGGCCAACTTCGGCTGGCCCTACTGCGCCACCGACGAGCTGCCCTACGTCGACTACGACTTCGCCACCAAGACCTCCGGCAAGCCGTTCAACTGCGCCGCGCCGCGCAACACCTCGCCCAACAACACCGGTCTGGTCAAGCTGCCGCCGGTCGAGAAGCCCGAGATCTTCTACGGCTTCGGCGTCTCGCCCGAGTTCCCCGAGCTCGGCACCGGCGGCATCTCGCCGATGGCCGGTCCCGCCTACCAGTACGACGTGCGCAAGACCCGCGGCAAGACGCCGGTCGCCTGGCCCGAGCAGTACGACAACACGCCGCTGCTCTACGAGTGGAGCCGTGACTACATCAAGGGCATCCACCTCGACGGGGGCGAGGTCGCCGCGATCGAGGACGTGATCCCCGGCATCGTCGTGGACAACCCGATGGACATGGAGTTCGGCCCCGACGGCGCCCTCTACGTGCTCGAGTACGGCGACGGCTACTTCGCCGAGAACCCCGACGCCCAGCTCTCGCGCATCGACTTCATCGGCGCCAAGGGCAACCACAGCCCCGAGCCGAAGGTCACCGCCACTCCCTCGGCCGGTCTGGCCCCGCTGAAGGTCAAGTTCTCCAGCGCTGGCACCACCGACGCCGACGGCGACCAGCTCAAGTACGCGTGGGACTTCGACGGCGACGGCCGCGTCGACAGCACTGCCAAGAACCCGTCGCACACCTACCGTGACGAAGGCAGCTACCGCGCGACGCTCACCGTCACCGACGTCGGCGGCAAGCACCGCGGCCGGCACGCATCGGCCGACGTCGACATCGTCGTGGGCAACCAGACGCCGGTCGTCGAGTTCGTGACGCCCACGCCCGACGACACCTTCCAGTTCGGCGACACCGTGTCCTACGAGGTGACGGTCACCGACGACACCGAGGTCGACTGCAGCAAGGTCACCGTGACCTACATCCTGGGTCACGACAGCCACGGCCACCCGCAGAGCACGGCCAACGGCTGCACCGGCACGCTCACCACCACGGTGCCCGGGGGTCACGACCCGGGTCAGGACGACCTGAGCGCGGTCTTCGTCGCCCAGTACGACGACGGCGAGCTCACCGGGAGCGCCGAGGTCAGGCTGGAGCCCACCACCGCGCCCTGACCGCACCACCACACGGTCCCGCGGCCCGTCCCTTCACGGACGGGTCGCGGGATCGTTTGCGTCGCGGGAGCCTTGTGGTCCGCGGGTGGACCCGGCTTGTCGAGATCGGTCGCCAGGTCTCGACGCGCCGGTCGGCCGGGGCCGAGCAAGCTCGGCCCCGGCCGCGGCTTGCTCGATCACCGTCGATCGGCCGGCCCTCGTTCCTCGGGCCGGCGCGATCAGTCCTTGTGCGACTTGCCCGGGAGGTCGAGCATCCGCGTCAGGGCCACCAGCGCGTCGCGCTCGGTCTCGGGGTCGACCTCGATGCGGTTGACGACCGCACCGTCGACCAGCGACTCGAGGGCCCACACGAGGTGGGGGAGGTCGATGCGGTTCATCGTCGAGCAGTAGCAGACGTCCTTGTCGAGGAAGGTGATCTGCTTGTCGGGGTGGGCCTTGGCCAGGCGCTGCACGAGGTTGAGCTCGGTGCCGATGGCCCACGACGACCCGGCGGGCGCCGCCTCGATGGTCTTGATGATGAACTCGGTCGAGCCGACGAGGTCGGCCTTGAGGACGACGTCGTGGCGGCACTCGGGGTGCACCAGGACCTGGACGCCGGGGATGGTGGCGCGCAGCTCGTCGACGACCTCGGGCGTGAACCGGCCGTGGACCGAGCAGTGGCCCTTCCACAGGATCACCTTGGCGGCGCGCAGCTGGTCGGCGGTCAGGCCGCCTCCCGGCAGGTGGGGGTTCCACAGGACGCAGTCGTCGAGCGAGTAGCCCATCTGCAGCACGGCGGTGTTGCGGCCGAGGTGCTGGTCGGGGAAGAAGATGACCTTGGTGTCGGGGCCGTGCTGGGCGAAGGCCCACTCGAGGGCGACCTCGGCGTTGGACGACGTGCACACGACGCCGCCGTTGCGGCCGCAGAACGCCTTGATGTCGGCGCTGGAGTTCATGTAGGTGACGGGGACGACGAGGTCCTGCACGCCCGCCTCGCCCAGGGCCCGCCAGGCCGCCTCGACCTGGGGGAGCCGCGCCATGTCGGCCATCGAGCAGCCGGCGGCCAGGTCGGGCAGGATCACCTGCTGCTCGGGTCCGGTCAGGATGTCGGCCGACTCGGCCATGAAGTGCACGCCGCAGAACACGATGAACTCGGCGTCGGGACGGGCCGCCGCGTCGCGGGCGAGCTTGAAGGAGTCGCCGGTGACGTCGGCGAACTGGATGACCTCGTCGCGCTGGTAGTGGTGCCCGAGCACGAAGACCCGCTCGCCGAGGGCCTGCTTGGCCGCGAGCGCGCGTGCCACCAGCGAGGGGTCGGACGCCGCGGGCAGGTCGCCCGGGCACTCCACGCCGCGCTCGGAGCCACGATCGATGCCGCGGCCGAGGGGGAGGAGCGGGAGGTCGACGGTCGTCATGTCTGGATCCTAGGTCTGCCGGTCGGGGCCCTCGACGTGTGCCAAGGTGGCCGCCATGTCAGGGACGGAGCACGCATCGGCTCAACCACCGGTCGGTCCGGTTCGTTCCCCGTGCGAGACGAGCGTGGCGTGGACCCCGTCGAGCCGCTGAGGAACCCGGTCGCCATCGGCCCGTTCCGGACGTCGGTCGGCCTGGCCGACGTGCACTTCGACGGCCTGCGGCTACGCCTGGTGGTCCTGCGCGGCCTGCGCGACCGGCTCGACCGCTACCGGTCGGTCCTGGTCGCCACGGCCGCCACCGCCGCCGTGGCCTCCTGGTACGCCGCCCCGCCCGCGCGCTGGGTCGTGCTGGGTCTGGCGCTGCTCGCCGCCGTCGTCGGTCTCGCCGCCCCTCGGCGTACCGGGGTCGCGCGGGAGTGGGCCGAGACCGACCTGCACCTGATGGACCCCGTCCACGGCGCCGTCCGGGCCCACCTGGTGCTGCACACCGCGACCGGGGAGCTGAGGCTCTCGGGCTGGTTCTGGCGCCGACGCCAGCTCGACCACCTGCAGCGGGTGCTGGGTCAGGAGCGCTGACCTGGCTCCACGGGCGACGCTGCTGCCCTATCGTGCGACGCCTCAAGTACGCACTCCTCCCGACCCCTGCCGATACCCTCGCGATACCCGTGCCGACCCCAGGGACCCCCCATGCGCCCCCCACCGCTCAGCCGCCTGCTGACCCCCCTGCGCCGCGTCCTGTCCGGCGTCCTGCCCAGCGTTCTGCTCGCCAGCCTGCTCCTGTCGGCCCCCGATGTGCCCCGCCCGGGCGAGGACCGGGGCGTGCTGGAGCCGGTCGCCACGTCGAGCGACTGCCGCGGGGCCCGGTCCTTCGCGGTCGCCGGCTGCGACCCCCTGCAGCGCTCCGGGGCGGTCACGCCGACCACCACACGTGCCGTCGGCGACCGGCCCGACGTCTACGCCCGCGGCTGCATCGCCAAGCCGCCGACGTTCCCCGTCGTCAGCTGCGAGCAGGCCCTGACCCGCGGGCGCCTGCACGTCGCCCTGCTCGGCAACAGCCTCGCGTCGCAGTGGGCCGACGCGATGGCCCAGGTCGGTCGTGACCACGGCTGGCGCGTGACGACCTACCTCGCCTCGTCCTGCCCGCCGACCGACCTCGTGGTCCCGGACTCGACGTTCCCCGAGCCCGGCTCGGCAAAGCGCTGTCACGACTGGGGCCGGGCCGTGCGCGCGCGGATGATCCGCCAGGGCGTCGACGTGGTGGTGGTGTCGGCCTCGTCGGGATCCGCGGTCGACCGGAGCCAGGCCGAGCAGGGCTACCTCGACTACCTGCGGCCGCTGACGACGGCGGGCGTCCTGGTCGAGGTCGTGCGCACCACCCCGCACCCGTCGCTCACCCTCGACAGCGAGCCACCCCGGTGCCTGCGGGCCAACATCGGTCGCTACCTCCGGTGCAGCGACAGCCGCGAGGCCTGGGTCGAGGACGACCCGCTGTACGCCGCGGGCGCCCGGCTGCGTCGCGACCGCGCCGGTCTGATCGACCTGACGGACCGCACGTGCACCGCGACGACCTGCCCCTCGGCGGCCGGTGGCGTGCTGCTCTACCGCGACGGGCTGCACCTCACGCGGACCTACGTCCAGACGCTGCGCCCCTACCTCGACTACCGGCTGACCTCGGCCGTCCGCGCCGACCGCTGACCCACGTCGTCCCCGCGTCGGCCCACGTCGACCCCACGTCGCGCAGCGCTCAGAGCAGCGCGCCGTGGTGCAGGTAGGTCGTCGGCGGACGCAGCCCGCGCAGCGCGAGGTAACCCCGGGTGCGTACGTCGAGGCGGGCGGCCGCGCCGACGGCGACGGCCCAGTCGTTGGCGCCAGTCACGTGCCCGATCGTCTGCTCGGCCGGGCCGTCGGCGATCGCCGACCAGAGCAGCGCCTGCGCCGTACGCCGGTTGCTCGCGGCGAGCAGCACCACGGCACCGGTCGCGCCGAGGTAGGCGTAGCCCGAGCCGGCCGTGGTGTCGCTGACGATCGTGCGGAACAGGCCCTGCAGCATCGGGTGGTCGGGACCGTGCCCGGCGCCGCGGGCGCGACGGTCGAGGGAGTCCATCAGCTCGGTGTCGGCGGGGGTTCCCTCGCGCACCCTCCGACCGGTGTCCGCCGGGATGGCGCGCCGGTCGACGGTGCCCGTGAGGTGCATCTGCGGGTGCATGGTGAAGCCGGCCAGCAGGTAGCGGCGCACCGCCCGGGGGTCGTCGGAGGCGGAGAGCATCCCCTGCAGGCAGCCGCGGCTGTGGGTGAGCGCGGCGTCGAGCACCTGCTTGCCGATGCCGCGGCCCTGGCGCCCGGGCCGCACGGCGTACGTCGCCAGGATCCAGGTGCCCTCGCGCCGGATGCTGGTCGCGAAGCCGACCATGGTCCCGTCGGCGTCGTCGACCGCCCAGCAGCCGCCGGGATCGGTGTCGAGGAAGTGCCGGGTGCGGGCCACCCAGCCGGCGCGGTGCTCGGCGGTGCGCGGCTGGGGGTCGGGCTCGTCGCGCCGGTACACCTGGCGGTCGAGCGCGAGGAAGGCCTCGCCGGAGAGCTGCTCGGCCGCCGCGACGTCCTCGGCGCGCATCGGTCGCACCAGCACCTCGCCCATGCCGCCCACCGTAGGCGCACGAGGTGACCGGCAGGATGGGGGACATGAGGATCCTGGTGGCCCCCGACAAGTTCGCCGGCACCCTCACGGCCGTGGAGGCGGCCGAGGCGATCGCGACCGGGTGGCGCCGTCGGGCGCCCGACGACGAGCTCGACCTGGCGCCGATGGCCGACGGGGGACCGGGCTTCGTCGACGTGCTCCACGCCGCCCTCGGCGGGGAGCTGCACGTGGTGACGGTCGAGGCGGTCAGCGGCGAGCGGGTGCCGGCGACGATCCTGCGGGTCGGCACCACGGCCTACGTCGAGAGTGCGCAGTCCTGTGGCCTGCACCTGCTGGGCGAGGGCGACGCCGAGCGTGCCGCGACCAGCGGCGTCGGCGAGCTGGTGCTCGCGGCGGTCGACGGCGGGGCGGCCAGGGTGGTCGTCGGCCTCGGCGGATCGGGCAGCAACGACGGGGGAGCGGGCCTGCTGGCCGCGCTCGGCGCTACCGCCGACGGCCCCCTCGACGGCGGCCCCGCACACTTCGGCGGGCTCTCCGCGGTCGACCTCGCCCCAGCGCGTGAGCGGCTCGCCGGGGTCGAGCTGGTGATGGCCAGCGACGTCGACATCCCGCTGACGGGGCTGTTCGGCGCCACCAAGACCTTCGGGCCGCAGAAGGGCATCGCCGAGGACCGGATCGCCGAGGTCGACGGCTGGCTGGAGCGTCTCGCCCACGCCACCGACCGGCGTACGGCGCTCGAGAAGGGTGCCGGCGCCGCCGGCGGCCTGGGCTTCGCGCTGCTGTGCCTGGGCGCGCGCCGCGAGCCCGGCATCGAGCTCGTCACGGGCGCGGTCCGCCTGGCCGAACGCGCCCGCGCCGCCGACCTGGTCGTCACCGGTGAGGGCGCCTTCGACTTCTCCAGCCGTTCCGGCAAGGTGCCGTACGGCGTCGCCGAGGTCGCCGCCGAGGCCCTGCGACCGTGCATCGCGCTGGCGGGGCAGGTCCTGGTCGGCTCCCGCGAGATGCGCGCGCTCGGCATCGAGTCGGCCTACTCCCTCGTCGACCTGGTGGGTGAGGAGCGCGCCTTCGCCGACCCTGCCGCCAGCCTCGCCGACCTCGCCACCCGGGTCGCCCGGACCTGGTCGCACCCCTGACCCACGGGCCGGGCCGGCCCTGACGGGAATAGCCGTTGGTGTGACACCATTGAGGTGAGGACAGACCACTACGTCTCGCAAACGGGAGCACACACATGACCGAGCAGCTCGAGACCACAGAGCGTCGCACCGACCAGATCAACCTGAGCCCGGTCGCGGCCGACAAGGTGCAGAGCCTGCTGGCGCAGGAGGGACGCGACGACCTCGCGCTCCGGATCTCCGTGCAGCCGGGCGGCTGCAGCGGCCTGCGCTACCAGCTCTTCTTCGACGAGCGCACCCTCGACGGCGACGTCGTCACCGACTTCGACGGCGTGTCCGTCGTCGTCGACCGGATGAGCGTCCCCTACCTCAACGGTGCCGAGATCGACTTCGTCGACTCCATCGAGAAGCAGGGCTTCACGATCGACAACCCCAACGCCACGGGCTCGTGCGCGTGTGGAGACAGCTTCCACTGAGCGAGCGAGCAGCAGGTCCGCGAGGAACGAGCGGACCTGCGTGGCGAGCGAAGATCGAGCAAGCGACACGACTGAGGAACGAAGTCGTGTGAGCGCGTCGAGATCACCGCAGCGGCAGACCAACGCAACAACCCCGCCGAATCACCGGCGGGGTTGTCGCGTTTTTGTCAGCTCACTCCAGATGGAAGTGCAGGGCTCCCGCGATCCGCACGGCCGCCGCGGAGTAGGTGATCTCGCGCTTGGGCTGCTCGGTCGGCTGCTCGTCGAAGTGGATGCTCGGGGCCGGCCGCGTGGCCAGGCGGGCGGCCTGCTCGAGGCGGGCGCTCGTCGCGCGGCAGTCGGCCTGCATCTCGGACAGGGCGGCCAGGTCGTCGTACGAGGAGGTCATGGGGACGACGCTAGGAGCTACCGAGTGGTACCGGAACGCATACCGATCGGTAGTGTTCCGACACGTGTCTCTCCTCATCGCCGGGTCCATCGCGACCGACCACCTGATGAGCTTCGGCGGCAAGTTCGCCGACTCGCTCGTCGTCGAGCAGCTCGACAAGATCTCGCTGTCGTTCCTCGTCGACGACCTCGAGATCCGGCGCGGGGGCGTGGCGGCCAACATCGGCTTCGGGCTCGGCTGCCTGGGCCTCGACCCGGTCCTGGTCGGATCGGCCGGCGAGGACTTCGCCGACTACCGCTCCTGGCTCACCCGCCACGGCGTCGACTGCACCCACGTGCGCATCTCCGACACCCGTCACACGGCCCGGTTCGTGTGCACCACCGACCCGACCGGCGCCCAGATCGCCTCGTTCTACCCCGGCGCGATGAGTGAGGCCCGGTTGATCGAGCTCGGCCCGATCGTGGCCCGCGTCGGTGTCCCCGACTACGTGCTCATCGGGGCCGACGACCCCGACGGCATGCTGCGGCACACCGAGGAGTGCCGCCAGCGCGGCTACAAGTTCATCGCCGACCCGAGCCAGCAGCTCGCGTTCAGCGACGGTGAACTGATCCGCAAGCTCGTCGACGGCGCGACCATCCTGTTCTCCAACGAGTACGAGTCGCACATGATCGAGCAGAAGACCGGCTGGTCGGCCGAGGAGGTCCTCTCCCGGGTCGGCACCCAGGTCACCACGCTCGGCAAGCACGGCTCGCGGGTGATGCGGGCCGGCCAGGAGTCGATCCTGGTCCCCGCCGCCACCGACGTCACCGCCGTCGAGCCGACGGGCGTCGGCGACGCCTTCCGGGCGGGCTTCCTGGCGGCGCTCGACTGGGGTCTCGACCTCGAGCGCGGCGCCCAGGTCGGCTCGGTGCTCGCGGCCTACGTCGTCGAGACCGTCGGCACCCAGGAGTACACCTTCACGCCGGCCGAGTTCGTGGCTCGCGTCGAGGCGTCGTACGGCGCGGCCGCGGCGGCCGACGTGTCCCAGCACCTTCGCTAGCGGCCTGGGCGCGCCAGCTGCGGGGGTCTCGACCCGCCGGTTCGCGTCCTTCGCAGGCTCGGTCCGCGACGGCTCGCTCGACCACCGTCGACGAGGGCACGTGGTCGCAGGCTCCCACGTCCCTCGTCACACGACACACAGCTCGTTGCCCTCGGGGTCGGCGAGGACGACGTGGTCGAGCCCGCGCGGCCCGAACGCCTCGTGCAGCACCGTCGCGCCGAGCGGCAGCAGCTGCTCGACCTTGGCGCGGATGGCGCCCTCGCGCTCGGCCTGCGCGACGTGCCGCCCGCCGGCGACCTGCAGGTCGAGGTGGAGCCGGTTCTTGGCGGTCTTGGGCTCGGGCACCCTCAGGAACCCGATCGAGGGGCCGACGCCGTCGGGATCACGGATCGAGGCACCGTCGTCCCACTCGTCCTCGGGCACCTCGTGGTCGCGCAGCCACGACTCCCAGGTGTCCCACCCGGTCGGCGGGGGAGCCTCCTCGTAGCCCAGGGCGACCGCCCAGAACGCGGCCTGCGCGCGGGCGTCGGCGCAGTCGAAGGTCATCGTGATCGGCACCATGGCGGGTCCTGGCTCCTCGGCTGGTCGGGGTCAGTGGGTCCGCCGCACCAGGTAGCGCGGCGTCGCGTCGTCGGCGAGGTCCTCGCCGAGGTAGTCGTGCTCCTTCATCCGGCACCACGCGGGGACGTCGTAGCGGGCGGCCACGTCGTCGGCGACGACCGCCAGCAGCCCGCCGACCGGCACCTCGCCCACGCGGTTGGCCAGCTCGATGATGGGCGCGGGGCAGAGCATCGCGCGGCAGTCGAGCTCGAGGTCGACCCGCGACGGCGGACTCACGACCGCAGCCCCGCGACGACCTCGGGCAGCGCCGCGCAGAACGCCTCGACGTCGGCTGCGGTCGTGTCGCGCGTCAGCGAGACCCGCACGTTGCCGTGGGTCAGCGCGCCCATCGCGGCGAGCACTCGGGACGGCTCGAGGGTCGAGGCGGTGCAGGCCGACCCGCTGGCCACCCCGAAGCCGCGGCGATCGAGCTCGGTGACCAGCCGCTCACCGTTGACGTAGAGCACCGAGAACGTGAGCAGGTGGGGGAGCCGGTCGACCGGGTCGCCGACCACGTCGACGTCGTCGAGGGCGCCCACCGCCGCCCGGATCCGGTCGACCAGGGCGTGCTGGCGGGCGTTGACCTCGGCGCGCTCGGCGACCACTGCCTGGAGGGCCGCGGCGGCGGCCAGGGCGGCCGGGACGTTCTCGAACCCGGTGGCGCGGGGGTCGGCGCGGTCGTCGTCGGGGAAGGGGGTGAGCCAGGGCGCGCGGTGGCGCACCAGCAGGACCCCGACGCCCGCCGGCCCACCCCACTTGTGGGCCGAGCCGGCCAGTGCCGCCCAGTGCGGGGGGAGCGGGAGCCGGCCCATCGCGGAGCAGGCGTCGACGAAGACCGCTGCGCCCGCCGGGGGGTCCGGGAGGTGCTGGACGGTCCCCACCTCGTGGTTGGCCGCCTGGACCGCCACCACCCGGGAGCTCTCGGCCTCGGCGTACGGCGGGTGGAGGCTGGTGGTGTCGACCCGGCCGAGCCGGTCGACGGGGAGCGACCGCGTCGGACGACCCGACCACGCGGCGGCGTGCAGCACCGCGGAGTGCTCGACGTCGCTGTGCACGATCGTCGCCGTCGGGTCGGCCCGGAGCAGGCCGAGCAGCCCCCGGTGGACCGCCTCGGTGCCCGACCCCGTGAACGTCACCTCGTCGGCGCGTACGCCGAGCGACTCGGCCACCACGGCCCGGGCGTTGTCGAGCAGCAGTCGCGCGTTGCGGGCCGGGTGGTGCAGCCGGCGCGGGTCGGCGTACCCCACGTCGAGGGCCGCCAGGAGGCTCGCGCGGGCAGCGGGATGGAGCGGCTCGGACGACGCGGCGTCGAGGTAGCGCGACGATTCGACTCCGGACTCGGACACACCACGATCCAACCACCCACCCGGGGGGCCCCGAACGACCTGATCGCGATACTGTGCTCCTGTTCATGACCGCCTGAGAGGAAGTCTCCTTCGTGGGTCTGCAGCTCCCCGAGCGCTCGGCACCGACGCGGCTTCGCCGCATCGGACTGGCCGGCATGCTGGGTCTCATCTTCGTCCTGCTCGCCGGGTGCGGCTCCGACAGCCAGGGCGAGCGCCTCGGCATGCCCAAGCCGATCACCAAGGAGGGTGAGCACACCCTCGACCTGTGGCAGGGCGCGTGGATCGCCGCCCTCGCGACCGGTGTGGTCGTGTGGGGCCTCATCTTCTTCGCCATCTGGAAGTTCCGGCGTCGTCACGACGACGAGGTCCCGGTCCAGACGCGCTACAACCTGCCGCTCGAGATCTTCTACACGATCTTCCCGATCATCATGGTCATCGTCTTCTTCGACCACACGATCTCGACGCAGAACGCGGTCCTCAACGACCCCGACGTCAAGCCGCAGAACACGATCTACGTCGTGGGCCAGCAGTGGCAGTGGACCTTCAACTACCCCGACGAGGTCAAGGACGACTCCGGCAAGCCGGTCAACGTCTACAAGGTCGGCACCAGCAGCGACGTCCCGACGCTGCACCTTCCCGTCGGCGAGACCACGCGCTTCGAGCTGCGCAGCCCCGACGTCATCCACGACTTCGGCGTCCCGGGCTTCCTGATCAAGATGGACGTCATCCCCGGTCAGAAGAACCACTACCAGGTGACGCCCAAGACCACCGGCACCTACACCGGCAAGTGCTACGAGCTCTGCGGGGTCTACCACTCCCGGATGATCTTCGAGGTCAAGGTCGAGTCCCGCGCGGACTACAACGCCTACCTCCAGAGCCTGGTCGATGCCGGTGACACCTCCGACGAACCCATCTGCGGCGGCAAGTTCGCAGAGACCCAGGTCGGTCTCGACGACACCGACTCCGAACAGGGGATCTGCCAGTGACCACGACCGCCGACCCGACCAAGGTCGATGCCCCGGCCCGCAAGCCCCTGGGCCAGGAGCTCGTCCGGATCCTCACCACGACCGATCACAAGCTGATCGGCAAGATGTACCTCGTCACGTCGTTCACGTGGTTCCTGCTCGCCGGCCTGATGGCCCTGGTGATCCGCTCCGAGCTGGCCTTCCCGGGCAGCCAGATCGTCAACGAGGAGCTCTACAACCAGCTCTTCACGATGCACGGCACGATCATGCTGCTGCTCTTCGCGACGCCGCTGTTCTTCGGCTTCGCCAACGTGATCATGCCGATCCAGATCGGCTCGCCCGACGTGGCGTTCCCCCGGCTCAACATGTTCAGCTACTGGCTGTTCCTGTTCGGCGGCCTGATCGCGGCGTCCGGGTTCCTGACCCCGGGCGGTGCGGCCGACTTCGGCTGGTTCGCCTACACCCCGCTGTCCGACGCCATCCGCTCACCGGGTGTCGGCGGTGACCTGTGGATCATGGGTCTGTGGATGGCCGGTCTCGGCACCATCCTCGGTGCGGTCAACTTCATCACCACGATCATCTGCATGCGCGCACCCGGCATGACCATGTTCCGGATGCCGCTGTTCGTCTGGAACACGCTGGTCACCAGCCTGCTCGTGCTCGTCGCGTTCCCGATCCTGGCCGGCGCGCTGCTCTCCCTCGAGGCCGACCGCCAGCTCGGTGCGCACGTCTTCGACACCGCCCACGGCGGAGCGATCCTCTGGCAGCACCTGTTCTGGTTCTTCGGGCACCCCGAGGTCTACATCATCGCCCTGCCGTTCTTCGGCATCATCACCGAGATCCTGCCGGTCTTCAGCCGCAAGCCGATCTTCGGCTACGTCGGCCTGGTCGGCGCCACCCTCGGCATCGCGATCCTGTCGGTCGCCGTGTGGGCCCACCACATGTTCGTCACCGGCGCGGTCAACCTGCCGTTCTTCTCCGGCATGACCTTCCTGATCGCGGTCCCGACAGGAGTGAAGTTCTTCAACTGGATCGGAACGATGTGGGGCGGGTCCATCTCCTTCGACACGCCCATGCTGTGGTCGGTCGGGTTCTTGACGACCTTCCTGTTCGGCGGGCTCACGGGCATCATCCTGGCCAGCCCGCCCCTCGACTTCCACGTCTCCGACTCCTACTTCGTGGTCGCCCACTTCCACTACGTCGTCTTCGGCACCGTCGTGTTCGCGATGTTCGCCGGCTTCTACTTCTGGTGGCCCAAGATGACCGGGCGGATGCTCGACGAGCGGCTCGGCAAGCTCCACTTCTGGCTGCTCTTCGTCGGCTTCCACACCACGTTCCTGGTCCAGCACTGGCTGGGCGTCGAGGGCATGCCGCGCCGCTACGCCGACTACAAGGCCTCCGACGGGTGGGAGACGCTCAACCAGGTCTCGACCATCGGCGCCTTCCTGCTGGGTGCCTCGACGCTGCCGTTCCTCTACAACGTCTACGTGTCCCGCAAGGCCCCCAAGGTCGAGGTCGACGACCCGTGGGGCTGGGGCCGCTCTCTCGAGTGGGCCACCAGCTGCCCGCCGCCGCGACACAACTTCCACTCCATCCCGCGGATCCGCTCGGAGTCGCCGGCCTTCGACCTGCACCACCCCGAGGTCGCGGCCATCGAGCTCGACGACAACGTCTCGGCGCGTGACGGCAAGTTCGCCGACGCGCCCGACATGGAGGGTCGCGACACCCTGCTCAAGGAGCGCCTCGACCAGGACACCGCCCGCGACACCACGCGCGACGACGACGAAGACGGGAACCCCACGCGATGAAGTCCGAGGCTTGGATCTTCGGGATCACGACCGTCTTCGTGGTCCTGGTGACCCCCGCCTACTGGCTGGTCACCGACAGCAGCGACAAGGGCGGTGACTGGACCGGTACCTCCGCGCTGGCCATGACCGGGCTGCTGACGCTCATGGTCACCCTCTACCTCGGCTTCCACGCCAAGAAGATGGACCCGCGTCCCGAGGACCGCCTCGACGGCGAGATCGCCGACGGCGCCGGGGAGCTCGGGTTCTTCCCGCCGTACTCCTGGTGGCCGCTGTGGTGCGGTGCCACCCTCGGCGTGATGGTCTTCGGCGTCGCTGCCGGCGCCTGGTGGCTGTTCATCATCGGCGGCATCCTCGGTGCGGTCGCCCTGGCCGGCCTCGTCTTCGAGTACTACCGAGGCGTCCACGCCCACTGAGGGCTGACGACGCGCGTCGGTCGACCGGCGAATCGGGTCTGTGCCCGACCGGGAGTTACCCTGGGTGCTCAGTCGTCTGATCCCGGGAGCCCCGATGTCGTTTGCCTCTGGTCACCTGCGCCGCCGCCAGGCCGCGGCCGCACTGGCCGTCGTCCTCGGACTGTCGCTGGCGGCGTGCAGCAGCTCCGACGACTCGGACGGCGCCGCCCCGAGTCGCCAGGGTGACGCCACGGGCAGCACCGACGGGGGCGCGACCGGCTCCAGCGTCGCCGAGGGCGACGAACCCGAGCCGACCGGCCCCGCCATCGACGTCAACGTGGCCCAGGGCTCACGCGACGTCCCGGTCTCGACGCTGGTCGAGGTCACCGCCGCGAGCGGCTCGCTGACCTCGGTCGCGGTCACCTCCCCGGCCGGCAAGGTCGCTGGTGCCCTGAGTGACGACGGCCGCTCGTGGACCGCCTCGGAGCGTCTCGAGCCCGACACCAAGTACGTCGTCACGGCCGCCGCCGAGGCCGACGGCGCCTCGTCGAAGGCCCGCACCAGCTTCCGCGCCCAGGCGCTGAGCCTCGACGAGCAGACCTACCCGTCGGTGGCGCCCCTCGACGGCGAGACCGTCGGTGTCGGCATGCCCGTCATCGTCACCTTCGACCTGCCGGTGACCGATCACGCCGAGTTCGAGCGGCACATGAAGGTCACGGCCTCGCCGGCCCAGAAGGGCTCCTGGTACTGGCTCAGCGACACCGAGGCCCACTGGCGCCCCGCGACGTACTGGAAGGCCGGCACCAAGGTCGACGTCGACGTCGACGTCAACGGCGTCGATGCCGGCAACGGCATCTACGGCCAGGAGAACCGCACGGTCAAGTTCGACGTCGGCGCCTCCCACGTCTACAAGGTCGACGCCCAGACCCACCAGATGAAGGTCCTCGAGAACGGCAGGCTGCTGCGCACCCTCCCGATCACCACGGGCAAGGAGGGCTTCACGACCCGCTCGGGCGTCAAGGTCATCGTCGAGAAGTTCGACTCCAAGCGGATGAACTCCGAGACCGTCGGCATCCCCCAGGGCAGCTCGGAGTCCTACGACATCGACAACGTCCAGTGGGCCATGCGACTGACCTACTCCGGCGAGTTCATCCACGCCGCGCCGTGGTCCGTCGGGTCCCAGGGCCACGCCAACGTCTCCCACGGGTGCACGGGCATGAGCACCGCCGACGCCGCCTGGCTCTACGCCATGAGCCGCCGCGGCGACGTCGTCGAATACACCGGCACCGACCGCCCGATGACCTTCGACAACGGCTACGGCGACTGGAACAAGTCCTTCGGCCAGTACCGCAAGGGTTCCGCTCTCTGACCCCCCGCTGACCCGTCGCCCATGGGCGACGGGTCGATGCCAGATCGACGCTGACCCGTCGCCCATGGGCGACGGGTCAGCGCTGCCTGTGGATGACCGGATGCGGGCTTGGTGGATCTGCCTCACCATCGTCCGCATGACGCGACCCCTGACCGGTGACCTGCTCGCCGAGCTGCTGGCGATGCTCCCGGGCGACCGTGCGTTCAGCTCGGCGGAGGCCGACGACCTGTCGGTGTCGTCGGGTCAGCGTCGTCTGCTCGTCGGCAAGGGCCTGCTGCGGCGGCCGCTGCCCGGCGTGCTCCACGTCGCCGCGCTGCCGGACACGCTCGACCTGCGCCTGCAATGCCTGGCCCTGGTCGTGCCCGCCGACTGCGTGGTGACCGACCGGACTGCCGCCTGGGCCTGGGTGGGGGAGCGGGCCTTGGCCCCCGGGGACCACCGTCGTACGCCGCGGGCGTCGGTCTTCGCACCGCCCGGGAGGCGGTTGCGTAACGACCTGACCGACAGCGGCGAGCGCAGGCTGCTCGATCGCGACGTGGTGGACCTCGGTGGGCTGAGGGTCACCAAGCCCCTGCGCACCGCGTGCGACCAGGGACGGCTGCTGACGGCCGACCAGGGCCTGGCCGCGATGGACAGCCTGGCGACGCTGCGCTGCTTCGACGTCCCCGAGCTCGTCGAGGAGCTCGACCGGTTCAAGGGCTACCGAGGGATCGTCCAGGCCCGTCAGTGGGCACCGTGGGTCGATGGGGGCTCGGACTCCCCGTTCGAGTCCATCGCACGCAAGCGCTGGATCGAAGCCGGGCTGCCCCGGCCGCAGTGCCAGGTGCCGGAGGTGGCCCCGGACGGTGGTGAGTACTTCATCGACGTCGGTCTCCCCGGGGAGCTCTTCGGGTGCGAGTACTTCGGCGAGGAGTTCCACGGTGTCGATGACGAGCCCGCTGACGGGGCCCGGCTCGAGTGGCTGCGCACGACGAGGCGGTGGTCGCTCGTCGTGGCGCGCAGGGACAACGTGGTGGGGCCCCGGCAGGACCTCGAGCAGCTGCTCCGACTGGAGTGGCAGCGACACCGCTCGGCACGCCCCGTCACCCCCTGAACGACCGCTGACCCGTCGCCCATGGGCGACGGGTCAGCGTGAGATGCAGATCGACCCGTCGCCCATGGGCGACGGGTCGATCTGGGTGGTGCTGATCTGGTGGTGCGGGGGCGACCTACTGGTCGTCGTGGCCGCGCAGGCTCTCGCCCTCGACGGCGTGGTGGCCGTCGAACTGGTGGCCGTCGGCGGGGCTGCCGTCGTAGGCCGCGGTGAGTGCGTGCTCGTGCTCGGCGTGGTGGTGCGCCGCCTCGATCTCGGCCGCGGTGGGCTTCTGCAGGGTGTCGGCGAACATCAGCGTCGACAGCTTGGCGCGCACGCCGTCGAGCTTGCCGCCCGGGGCGGCGACGCCGTTCTCGTCGACGTGGCCGTCGGCGGTGTAGACGACATCGCGGTCGCGAGCCGTGAGGCGGTAGGCCTCGGTCTCGCTGATCGGCAGGTGACGCTCGCTGTAGCCGCCCTCGGGGGACCGCATGATGATGCCGGTCTCGTAGCCGTGCAGCAGCCGGTCCTGGTCGTGACGCTGGAGCGAGATGCACCAACGACGGGTGACGAAGAAGGCGATGACGGGGCCGAGGAAGACGGCGACACGCATGAAGTAGGTGATCTGGTTGATCGACAGGTGCAGCTTGATCGCGATGATGTCGTTGCCGCCCGCGGCCCAGGCGAGGCCGTAGAAGGTCATCAGCGCGACCATGATCGCGGTGCGCGTCGGAGCGTCGCGCGGGCGCTGCAGCAGGTGGTGCTCGCGCTTGTCGCCGGTGATCCAGGCGTCCACGAACGGCAGCAGGATCAGCACGACCAGCATCAGCGGGGGAACGATGAGGATCGGGATCATCACGTTCCACGAGATGGTGTAGCCGAAGATCACCGACTCCCAGCCGGGGATGATGCGCAGCAGGCCGTCGGGCCAGCCCATGTACCAGTCGGGCTGGGAGCCCGCCGTGACCTTGGTCGGGTCGTAGGGGCCGAACTTCCACACCGGGTTGATCGACAGCAGGCCACCCATGAACGCGGCGACGCCGAAGACGATGAAGAAGAACCCGCCGGCCTTGGCGGCGTAGACCGGGAGCATCGGGAAGCCGACGACGTTCTCCTCGGTACGGCCGGGACCGGGCCACTGGGTGTGCTTGTGGTAGACGAGCAGCAGCATGTGGGCGGCGATCAGGCCGAGCAGGATGCCGGGGATCAGCAGCACGTGGATCGTGTAGAGGCGCGGGATGATCGCCTCGCCGGGGAACTCCCCGCCGAAGAGGAAGAACGACATGTAGGAGCCCACCACGGGGGTGGCCTTCAAGAAGCCGTCGGCGGCTCGGATGCCGGTGCCGGAGAGCAGGTCGTCGGGCAGCGAGTAGCCGGTGAAGCCCTCGAGGGTGCCGAGCAGCAGCAGGATGCAGCCGATCACCCAGTTGAGCTCACGGGGCTTGCGGAAGGCGCCGGTGAACCACACGCGCAGCAGGTGGACCATCATCGAGGCGACGAAGATCATCGCGGCCCAGTGGTGCATCTGGCGCATCAGCAGGCCGCCGCGTACGTCGAACGACAGCTTGAGCGTGGAGGCGTAGGCCTCCGACATCTCGACGCCGCGCAGCGGGTCGTAGGAGCCCTGGTACTCGATCTCGCCCATGCTGGGGACGTACCAGAGGGTGAGGAACACGCCGCTGAGGAGCAGCACGACGAAGCTCCACAGCGCGATCTCGCCGAGCATGAACGACCAGTGGTCGGGGAAGACCTTGCGCAGGTTCTTCTTCATCGCCCCGCCGAGACCGAGACGGTCGTCGGCCCAGGTGGCGACCGCTCCGGCCTTGCCGGGCTTCTTGGCGGTGGCGGCGGTCGTCGTGTTGCTGTCGGCCACCTTGCTGGTGTCGATGCTCATTTCTCACGATCCCAAAAGCTCGGTCCCACGGGTTCTTTGAAGTCGCTCTGGGCGACGAGGTAACCCTCTTCGTCGACCGCGAGGGGCAGCTGGGGCAGCGGCCGCCCGGCCGGACCGAAGATCACCTTCGCCGAGTCGGCCAGGTCGAACGTCGACTGGTGACACGGGCACAGCACGTGGTGCGTGGTGCGTTCGTAGAGCGAGATCGGGCAGCCGACGTGGCTGCAGATCTTGGAGTAGCAAAGCACGCCGTCGATGCCCCAGCCCTCACCCTGTTGGGACTTCACGTCCTCGGGAGCCATCTTGACGACGATCACGGCGGACTTGGCCTTGGCGACCTGCAGGTCGACGCCCTCGAGGTCGAAGATGCCGTCGGGGACCGCGTTGACCAGGTCGCCGATCTGGAGGTCGGAGACCCGGATGGGGGTGCCGACGACGTCGCGCACGACGCGGATCTTGTCGCGGGTGCCCCACAGCGTGTGCTTGAGGCCAGTGCCCTCGGCGGCGCTGGCGACCGAGGACGGCGTGGGGCCGAGGTCGCGCAGCAGGATGACGACGGGCGCGCCGAGCAGGCCCATGGCCAGCAGCATCGAGCGGCGGATCAGCGGCCGCTTCGCCAGGTCGGACTCCTCGAGGCCGGCGTTGAGGGCCGCGACGGTGGCAGCGCGGTCCTCGTCGGAGGAGCGGGCCGGGTGCCGCATCTCGACCATCTCCTGGTCGGCCATGAGCTTGCGGGCCCACTGGATGATGCCGACGCCGATGAGCATCAGCGCCAGGCCCAGGCAGACCCCGAGCATCACGGTGGAGGCGCCGAGCCCGCCGACGGTCTCCCAGTTGTCGCCGATGTCGAAGACGAAGTAGGAGACGACGAACAGGACGGTGAACACCGCCGACAGCGTGAAGAGCGCCGACACCTGGCGCTCGGCCCGCTTGGCGAGGCCCTCGTCGATGTCGGTCGGACGCCACGTGTGGGCCGGCAGGCCCGGGTTGGCGATCGGCTCCTCGGCGACGGCCGGCAGGTGCGCGTCGTGCCCGGTGTCGCCGGCAGGGTGCTTGTCGAGGTCGCTCACGCGCTCGCTCCGCTCTCGTTCGGACCCGCTGCCCCGGGAGGGAGGCGGACCGCGGTCGTGGACGGCTTGCCCTTCGAGGATCGGGTGGTGTGGGCCGCGATCCAGATCGCGAAGCCGACCAGGCCGCCGATGCCGACGAGCCAGGCGAACAGGCCCTCGCTCACCGGGCCGAGGTTGCCGAGGCCGGAACCGCCGTAGCCGGGGGTCTTCTCGGTCTCCTTGAGGTAGGCGATGACGTCGCGCTTGGACTCAGGGGTGAGGTTGCCGTCGGAGAACGACGGCATCTGCTGGGGGCCGGTCAGGAGCGCCTCGTAGATGTAGCGGGAGTCGACGCCGCGCAGCGTCGGGGCGTGGCCGCCGCGGGGCATGGCGCCGCCGGACCCGTCGAAGTTGTGGCAGGCCGTGCAGTTGGTCAGGAAGATCTGGCCGCCGCGGGTGATCGCGGCCTCGCGCTCGGCCTCGGTGAGGTCGTCGGGCAGCGTGTAGGCGGACTTGTCCGGGATCTCCGGGCCGGTGCCGAGGGAGTCGACGAACGCAGCGAGCTGGCGGGTCTCCTCCTCGTCGAAGACCGGGGGCTTGCGGACGGCCTGCTGGCCCGGCTGGACCAGCGGCATCCGGCCGGTGCCGACCTGGAAGTCGACCGAGGCGGCGCCGACGTCGGTCAGCGGCGGGCCGTACTGGCTGCCCGCCCGGACGGTGGGGATGCCCTCGCCGTTGGTGCCGTGGCACGTGGAGCAGCTCACGAGGAAGAGCTGACGGCCCGCCTCGATGTCGTCGCTGGTGGTGCCGGTCTGCTCGGCCTGCGCACCGGGGGAGAACAGGGAGTAGGCGCCGCCGGTGAGCAGCAGCGCGAGGAACAGCACGGCAAGCCCGGCCAGCGGCTTGCGCCGGTGACGGGAGAGCCTGCCGGCGGATCGGGTGAGGAGTCGCACTGTCTTGGTCCCTAGTCGTCTCGTCGTCAAGCGGGTCAGGTCGGTGGTGTCGGGGCTACTTGATCAGGTAGATCGTGGCGAAGAGCCCGATCCAGACCACGTCGACGAAGTGCCAGTAGTAGGACACGACGATCGCGCTGACCGCCTGCTCGTGGGTGAACTTGCGGGCCAGGTAGGTGCGCCCGAGCACGAGCAGGAAGGCGATCAGGCCGCCGGTCACGTGGAGCCCGTGGAAGCCGGTCGTGAGGTAGAACATCGTGCCGTAGGCCGAGTCGGGGATCGTGATGCCCTCGTGGATCAGCTCGGCGTACTCGAGCGCCTGGCCTCCGATGAACACCGCGCCCATCAGGTAGGTGAGGATGAACCACTCGCGCAGGCCCCACTTGCGGATGTCGAGCAGCCCGCCGGAGCGTCCGACCTGGCCGCGCTCGGCGGCGAACACGCCGAGCTGGCAGGTCAGGGAGGACAGCACCAGGATCGTGGTGTTGCCGGCCGCGAACGGGACGTTGAGGGCCTCGGTGTTCTGGCTCCACAGCTCGGGGCTCACCGAGCGGATCGTGAAGTAGGACGCGAACAGCGCCGCGAAGAACATGAGCTCGCTGGACAGCCAGATGATGGTGCCCACGGCGACCATCGACGGGCGGTCGTGGTGCCCGTGAAGCCGGGAGGCTGGGATCGTTGCAGTGGTCGCCACGGGATCATTATGGCGTGGCCGCTGGCCGATGGCACCACACCCCCCGGGCGAGCCCGACCCGTACGCTCACAGGTATGTCCGCCGCTGCTTCCGTAGCCGTCCTGAGCGCCTCCGAGGTGCTCCCGCGACTGACGCCCGGAGCCTTCTTCAGCCAGTGGTCGCCGGCCCCGCTGCCCGTCGTGGTGACGGTGTGGGCGTGCGGTCTCTACCTGCTCGGTGTGGCCCGGCTGCGACGCCGCGGCGACGCGTGGCCGCTGGGCCGGACCGTGGCCTTCGTCGGCGTCGGGATGGGGGCGTTCCTCGTCGCGACGACGTCGGGCCTGGCGGCGTACGACACGACGCTGGTCAGCGTCCACATGGTGCAGCACATGGTGCTCTCGATGGTCGTGCCGCTCTTCTTGGCGCTCGGTGCCCCGGTGACCCTGGCCCTGCGCACGCTGCCGGCCCGACCGCGCCGGTGGCTGCTCACGCTGCTGCACTCGCGGGTCGCCCGGGTGCTGTCGTTCCCTCCGCTGACCTTCGGGCTCTACGTGATCTCGCCGTGGGCGCTCTACTTCTCCGGCTGGTACCGCGCGTCGCTCGAGCACGTGTGGGTGCACGAGGCGATGCACGTGCACCTCGTCGTGGTCGGTGCGCTGTTCTTCTGGCCGCTGATGGGGATCGACCCGGTGCCGGGCCGGGTGTCCTACCCCTTCCGGGTGGCGCTGACGGTCGGCACGCTGCCCTTCCACGCCTTCCTCGGGATCACGATCATGGGGCAGTCCACCCTGCTCGGCGGCGACTGGTACCCCCGCCTCCACGACGGGCCGATGGGCGAGTGGCTGCCCAGTCCCGCCGCCGACCAGAACCTCGCCGGCGGCATCCTGTGGGCCTCGGGCGACCTGATCGGGCTGTCGTTCTTCGTCGTGCTGTTCGTGCAGTGGGTCCGCCAGTCGATGGCCGAGGCCAAGCGGGAGGACCGGCGCCTCGACCTGATCGAGGCGCGCGAGGCGCGTGCCGCTCAGGCGGCCGAGCCCGCGTCGCCCTCCCACGGCTAGCATGAGCGCCGTGACCGACGCCTCGTCCTCCGCCGCCTCCGGGGCCACCGCGCCCCGCCTCAAGGTGCTCGTCTACAGCGACGACTCCTCCGTGCGCCAGCAGGTGATCCTGGCCCTGGGCCGTCGCCCCCACCCCGACCTCCCCGAGGTCGAGTACGTCGAGGTGGCCACGGAGCCGGTCGTGATCCAGAACATGGACGCCGGCCACATCGCCCTGGCGATCCTCGACGGCGAGGCCGCGCCGGCCGGCGGCATGGGCATCGCCAAGCAGCTCAAGGACGAGATCTACCGCTGCCCGCCCCTCCTGGTGCTCACCGGTCGCCCGCAGGACGCGTGGCTGGCCACCTGGTCCCGCGCCGACGCCGCGGTCCCGCACCCGATCGACCCGATCCAGCTGGCCGAGTCGGTCGTGGGGCTGCTGCGCTCGCGCGTGCCCGCGACGTCTTGACCGTGGTCGTGGGTCTCGAGACGCCGGTGGCCAGCTCGTTCCTCGCTCGCCCGGCTCCTCGACCTCCCGGCGTGATCCGCCGCCTCGCAGGCTCGGCGGCGGCGCCGTGACCTGGCCCGCGGTCTTGTCGGCGCTGGTCGCCGGCACCGACCTGTCGGCCGACCAGGCCTCCTGGGCGATGGGCGAGATCCTCGCGGGCGAGGCCACGCCCGCCCAGATCGCCGGCTTCGCCGTCGCGCTGCGCGCCAAGGGCGAGACCGTCGCGGAGGTGACCGGCCTGGCCGACGCGATGTACGCCCGGCGTACGCGCATCACCGTCGAGGGTCGACTGCTCGACGTCGTCGGTACCGGAGCCGACCGCTCCAACTCGGTCAACATCTCGACCATGGCCGCCATCGTCGCCGCGGGCGCGGGGGTCACCGTGGTCAAGCACGGCAACCGGTCGGCCTCGTCCCTGGCCGGCAGCGCCGACGTGCTCGAGGCTCTCGGCATCCGGCTCGACCTGCCGCCCGACCGGGTGGCCGCCGTCGCCGAGGAGGCCGGCATCACGTTCTGCTTCGCGGCCGCCTTCAACCCCGCGATGCGCCATACGGCCGTGCCGCGGCGCGAGCTCGGGATCGGCACGACCTTCAACTTCCTCGGCCCCCTGGCCAACCCCGTGCGCCCCGCGGCCCAGGCCATCGGGTGCGCCGACCCGCGGATGGTGCCGGTGATGGCGGGGGTGTTCGCCGAGCGGGGCTCGGACGCCTGGGTCTTCCGCGGGGACGACGGCCTCGACGAGCTCACCACGACCACGACCTCGACCGTCTACGTCGCCACCGGGGGAGCGGTGACCGGTCCGTTCACGGTCGACCCCACCGCCCTGGGCCTGGCCCCCGCCACGACCGCCGACCTCGTCGGTGGCGACGCCGCCCACAACGCCGACGTCGTACGCCGCCTCCTCGCCGGCGATCCCGGCCCGGTCCGCGACGCCGTCGTCCTCAACGCGGGCGCGGCCCTCGCCGTGCACACCGCCGACGGATCGGCGCTCGACGACGCCCTGGCCGCCGGCATCGTGCGGGCGACCGCCGCCATCGACTCGGGTGCGGCCCACGCCACCCTCGAGCGGTGGGTGGCCGCCGCGGCGTCCTGAGGTCCTGAGGAGCGCCGCCTCAGAGGTCGAGGACGTACTCGCGCCCGTTGGGTCGGAACCCCACGCGGGCGTAGTAGGCGTCGACCATGCCGGGCGGGCTCATCACGTGGCGGAAGCCGAGCGCCGCCAGCACCCCGCTGTGGCGCCATACGAACTCGCCGGGGGTGAAGTCGCGGTAGCGCGGGGTCACGTAGTCGAGCCTGACGCGGGCGACGTCGTGGTCGGCGTCGACGAGCACGACGCCGACGGTCTCGTTGCCGTGCAGCACCACGAAGGCGTGGTCGCGCTCGGCGACCGGGGCCCAGGTCGAGTCCGGCTGGTAGCGCCGGATGTCGTCGCCGTGGACCGCGAGCAGGTGCCGCAGGTAGGCGTCGTCGCGGCCGACCTCGATCACCTCGAAGGCGGTGGCGTCGTGCCGGTCGCGGAGCAGACGCACCAGGAACCACACGTTGATCGCGGCGAGCACGGCGTTCATCCCGACCATCGGCCAGACCTCGAGCAGGGCGTTGAACACCAGCAGGATCAGGCAGCCCACCAGGTTGAGCGCCCGGAAGCGGAGCACCCGCGCCTGCAGCAGGGAGAACACGAGGAGGGCGCTGCCGCCCCAGCCGACGAGATCGAGCCAGGTCATCGCGCGACTGTAACGACAGTCACAGTGTCCGGGTCACCGTGGTCACCAGGCCAGCGGGATCGCAGGTCGAGATCAGTCGAGCCCGAGGGAGAACGCCGACTCCAGGTCGTGGCGGGAGTAGGCCCGGAACGCGATGTGGGTCTCGGTCTCGCGCACGCCCGGGACCTTGTTGACCCGGTCGGCCACCACGGCGGCGACGTCCTCGTGATGGCGGACCCGGACCATCGCGATCAGGTCGATCTGGCCGGTGACGGAGTAGACCTCGGTCACCCCGTCGAGCGCGGCGATGGCCTCGGCGACCTGGGGGATCTGGTCGACCGCGGCCTTGACGAACACGATGGCGGTGATCACGGGGCCCACCCTAGTGGTGCGGGTCCGAGGTTCATGATGGCTTGGCGTGCTCAGGGTGCGTGCCTTCGCGGTGCCGGCGGTCCGACGGCATACCTGGTCGTCTTCGGAGATCGCCGGTGCCGCGAGGTGCGTGGCCTCAGTGCGCGAAGCGGCCAAGAACCTCGGCCCCGTGCCACTAGTGATCGACGAACGCCGCGGGATCGTCGAGCGAGCCGTGGCGGGCGAGCTGACGGCTGGCGCCGGCGACGGGACAGGTCCACTGGCCGTCGATGTCGACCAGGCGTACGCCGGGCGCCTCGAGCCACCGCAGCACCCGCTCGGTCTCCGCGGCCGTGGCGGCCGGCGTCGGGCCGGGGGTGCCGGACGGTGCCGGGACGGTCTCGGCCGTGGTGCGCAGGGCGGCGACGTAGGCGTGGGCGTCGGTGCCCGACGGGATGACGCCGGCCCCCGCGAGCCGGCCGTAGCGCACGACGTGGACGGCCCAGCGGCCGTCGTCCTCACGGCGGACGGCCACGACCTCGGGGCAGTAGGTGAGGGAGGTGAGCCGCTGCGTGCGGGCGGCGGCCCGGACGAACGCGGCCAGCCGGTCACGGTGGACGCCGGCCTCCTCGAACCGCTCGTCGGCCGCCAGCGCGGCCATCCGGGCGTTGACCAGGTCGACGACGTCGTCGGGGCGGCGCAGCAGGGTCTCGCGGAGCTGGCGGACGACGGCGGCGTAGGTGTGCTCGTCGACGCTCCCGTCGCACGGCGACAGGCAGCGGCCCATCTCGGCCAGGACGCAGGCGGTGCGCGACGGGCGCCGGCCGAACCGGTCGGAGCACTGTCGGACCGGGAAGGTGTCGTGGAGCGCGGCCAGGCACTTCTCGGCTGCGGCGCGCGAGGAGAACGGACCGAGGTAGTCGGCCTCGTCGTCGAGCACCTTGGCCACCAGCGACAGCCGCGGCCAGGGCTCGCGGGTCAGCTTGACGAAGGTGGTCTTCTCGGGGAACTTCGAGCGCTTGTTGTAGGTCGGCTTGTGCTGGGCGATCAGACGTAGCTCGCGCACCTCGGCTTCGAGCGGGGTCGCGCACTCGATGGCCGTGACCTGGGCGGCCAGGCGCACCATCTCACCCATCCGCGAGCGCGTCTCGGACGCCGTGAAGTAGGAGCGCACCCGCCGGCTGACGTCACGGGAGGTGCCGACGTAGAGGACGCGGTCGGCGTCGTCGCGGAACAGGTAGACGCCCGGCGCGTGGGGCAGGCCGTCGGCGAGGTGGCGCTTCTTGCGCTGCGCGGCGCTGACCCGCGACGAGAAGGTCTGCAGCTCCTCGAGCGTGGAGACCCCCTGGGCGCCGACCCGCTCCATCAGGCCGTGGAGCACGTCGACGGTCGCCCGGGCGTCGGAGAGCGCCCGGTGGTCGGGGGTCGTGGTGGAGCGGAAGGCGCGGGCCAGGGACGACAGCTTGCAGTTGGGTGCGTCGTCGCGGGTGATCACGCGGCGGGCGAGCACGGCGGTGTCGACGACCTCGAAGGCGGGCCAGGGACGCTCCTGCTGGGCGGCGAAGTGGCGCAGGAAGCCGACGTCGAAGGGAGCGTTGTGGGCCACCAGGACGCAGCCGGCCGCGAACTCGAGGAACGCTGGCAGCACCGACTCGATCGGCGGGGAGTCGGCGACCATGGAGTTGCTGATGCCGGTGAGGACCGCGATGAAGGCCGGGATGTCGGTGCGGGGGTTGACCAGGGTCTGGAACTCCCCGAGGACCTCGCCGCCTCGGACCTTGACCGCACCCACCTCGGTGATCATCGAGCCCGCCTGGGCCGACCCGCCCGTGGTCTCCAGGTCGACCACGCAGAAGGTGATGTCGCTCAGCGGACGGCCCAGCTCGTCGAAGCTGCGCTGCGACTCCCAGCGACTCCCCGGTCGGGCTCGCTCACCGGCGGTGGTGGTCATGGATCGGACCGTAGGCGTGGGCACGGACAGTTCGCGTGCCGACACCCTGTCGGGGGCGAGCTTCGCGAAACTGTCCGTGGTCGGTGCCAGCCTTCGCGACATGACGACACACATCGACTGCGACACCTGCCTGGTCCGCGGTCTCGCCTGTCACGACTGCGTGGTGACGGTCCTGCTCGGTCCGCCGCCCGAGCTCGCCGCGCTGACCATCGACGAGGAGGAGCGCCGTGCCCTCGACGTCCTGGCCGACGGCGGCCTCGTGCCACCGCTGCGCCTGGTGCGCCCGGTGGCCGGCCCCCACACGGAGTCGGCCTGACGACCGGCGTGAGCGGCCGTCGGCACCTGTGACCCACGAGGCTCGTGGGGCTGGTGTGACGCGCCATGCCGACGTTCTCGGGGAAGTTTGCCGGGCGGTTGGCCAGCCCACTACGGTGGTCCCTCAGACGTTCGTGGCCCTGGGTCCAACCGGTCCCACACGGACGTCGCGCTGAGTCCCCCGCCGCGTGCGGTGGGGGAGCCGGGGAACCAACTCTTCTGGGGTGAATCCTCTGCGAGGCGCCGCCGTAGCACCATCGCGGTGGCGAGGAGCAGAGGGAGGGCATGTCGTGCCCGAACCCGTCAGCTCACCTGGTAGGCGTACGACAACGCAAAGGACCCACCGCCGCTGTGATCAGCCCTCGGACGCGCCTCGCCTCCGCCGTGACGGGAGTCGCGCTCGTCGCGAGTCTTGGTCTCGTGTCCAGCTCGCCGGCCCAGGCCGAGCCCGATGTCAAGGACGTCAAGACCCGCGTGGACCGGCTCTACCGCGAGGCCGAGCAGGCTTCCGAGCGCTACAACGCGGTCAAGATCCAGCTCGACGACCTCAAGGCCGACCTCGGCTCGGTCAAGGCCGACGAGAAGCGGGCCGAGACGTCGCTCGACGCGATGCGGCGCGAGGCCCGGCGCTCGGTGCTGCGCCAGTCCGGCGGCGGCGACCTCGGTCTGGTGAGCCAGGTGGCCACCGCCGGTGACGTGGACGGCTTCCTGTCCGACGTCTCGACGCTGTCGACCTACCGCCAGCTCCAGCAGAGCCTGTTCGACGACTACGCCACCGGGCTCCAGGCGCTCTCGCTGCGCCGCGACGCCACCGAGGACCGGATCGCCCAGGTCGCCAAGCTCGAGAAGAAGCTGGCCACCGAGAAGTCCACGGTCGACGACAAGCTCGGCGACGCCAAGGAGCTCCTCGGTGAGCTCCAGGCCGACGAGCGCGCGGCCCTCCAGGCCGCCGAGGCCCGCGAGACCCGGACCCCGCAGCCGCCCGCCGGCACGCAGGACCGCCCCGACACCACCTCGCGCGACACCACCACGCGGACCCCCCCGGACGTCCCGGTCTCGGGTCGCGCCTCCGCCGCGGTCCAGTACGCCCTCGCGCAGGTCGGCGACGCCTACGTCCACGGTGCCGCCGGCCCCGACGCCTTCGACTGCTCGGGGCTCACGATGATGGCCTGGGCCCAGGCCGGCGTGTCGCTCCCGCACTCCTCGAGCGCCCAGTCCGGCACCGGCACCCCCGTCGCCGCCTCCGACCTGCAGCCCGGCGACCTGGTCTTCTACTACAGCCCGATCAGCCACGTCGGCATCTTCATCGGCAACGGCCAGATCGTCGACGCGGCCAACCCCGGCACCGGCGTCCGCATCGCCAGCGTCTTCTCGATGCCGTTCTCCGGCGCCGTCCGGCCCGGCTGACCGGCACCCAGCTGAGCGACGTCCAGCACCCGAGGACCGGCCGACCACGATGGTGGGTGGCCGGTCCTCTGCTGTTGGTGGCCCTGGTCGCCGCGCTCCTCGTCTGGAGGCTGGCGGTCCCCGACGACCAGGACGAGCCGTACGTCGTCCCGCAGCCGAGCGCGAGGCCCGCGGCGATCGATCCCGCGGGTGCGGCGCGGGCCCTGCAACGCCTGGCCACGGCCCTCGGGGCACGGGACCGTGCGGCGGCCACCGCGCTGGCCGCAGCCGACGACACCGCGACCGTCGACCGGCTCGGCGACCTGGCCGACGTGGCCGCGCAGGCCCGGCTGAGCGACGTCGCGCTGCGCTACATCGACGCTGACGGCGGCCCCGCCGCCGACGGCACGTGGGCGGCCGCCGTCGACGTCACCTGGGCCTACGCCGGCTTCGATCCCGAGCCCAGCTCGACCGAGGTGTCGTTCCGGTTCCGGTCGACCGCCGACGGCGTCGTGGTGGCCGGCGTGGGCGGCGGCGACCTGCGCACGCCGGTCTGGATGAGCGGGCCGATGCAGGTCAGCCGGACCGCCGACCTGCTGGTCGTCGCGGCGGACGGCGTCGACCTGGCGACCTACGTCCGCCGGGCCCGGGCGGCCGTCCCGACGGTGTCCAGCGTGGTCCGCACGTGGCGACCGCGTCTGGTCCTCGAGGTGCCGGCCGACGTGGGCGCCCTCGAGGCGGCCCTGGGGGCCGAGGACGGCTACTACGCCCAGATCGCGGCGGTGACGGGGTCCGGCGGCACGATCGAGGAGGGTGCGCCGAGCCACGTGTTCGTCAACCCCGACGTGTTCGACGAGCTGGGGAAGGACGGCCAGGACGTCGTCCTGGCCCACGAGGCGACGCATGTCGCCACGGACGCCCCGCTCAGCAAGGCGCCGACCTGGCTGACCGAGGGGTTCGCCGACTACGTCGCCCTGCGCCGTACGACGCTCCCGCTGACCACGACGGCGGGCCAGGTCGCCCGGCAGGTGCGCGACGACGGCCTGCCGACCGAGCTCCCGACCTCGGCCGAGTTCGACACCGGGGGACCCCACCTGGGCGCGGTCTACGAGGCGTCCTGGCTGGCGTGCGTCGCGCTCGCCGGGCGGCGCGGGCCCGAGGCCCTGCTGAGGCTCTACGAGTCCGTGAGCGACGGGAAGCCGTTCGCGGCCGAGCTGCGTCGTGACTTGGACTGGTCCGAGGCCGACCTGCTCCGCGGGTGGCGTGAGCGGCTGAGGACACTGCCCGGCGCGGCTCCCCAGGGCTGACCCCCGATCGAGTGGTCGGCGTCAGCCGTCGGTGAGGGCGTCGAGGATGTCGCCGCCGAACGCGACCGCGACCAGGACGACGACCGCAGCGATACCGGTCACGAGCAGGCCGTAGTCGACGGCGGAGACACCGCGCTCGTGCCGCACGGCCAGGCGGGCCTGCAGCAGGATGCGTGCGTAGGCGAGCACGGTGGTCTCCTAGGGGTGCGTGGCTCCGGGGCTGCCGGCGGCCACGGGGGTGTGGTGCGAGGTGCCGTGCGAGTGCGGGGCACGACGTCCCCGAGCGCATCCTCGCGGCTGCGCTGCGGGCTGCCATCAGCAGAACGCGTCGACGTCCCTAGTCCTTTGTGACTAGCGGGGCCGGGGCATCACACGGGCCCCGTCGGGCCCACGCAGGGTCACCGCTCGGTGGGCTGGATGCTCGACAGCAGGCCGATGCGCATGGCGGTCACCAGGGCCTGGGCCCGGTTGGCCGCGCCGAGCTTCTGGTAGATGCGGGCGATGTGGGACTTGGCGGTCGACTCGCTGAGGAAGAGCCGCTCGCCGATCGCGCTGGCGCCGAGCCCGTCGGCGAGGAGCAGGAGCACGTCGTGCTCGCGCTCGGTCAGGTTGGTCGACTCGCCCGACGCCCGGCGCATCATCGCGCCCACGAGGCCGGCGCAGACGAACGCACGGGGGGAGACGAAGGCGTGCCGGGCGGCCTTGACGACCTCGGCGGACGGCGCGTCCTTGCCGACGAACCCGGAGGCGCCGGCCTGCATGGCCGCGAAGATCTGGTCGTCGCCCGAGTGCATCGTGAGGACGATCAGGCCCGTCTCGTTGCTCGACTTGCGGATGGTCCGCACGATGTCGAGCCCGGTGCCGTCCTGCAGCTGCAGGTCGGCGATCACGACGTCGGGGGAGAGCGCCTCGTACTGCGCCACGGCCTCGGTGACCGAGCCGGCCGAGCCCACGACGTCCATGTCGTCCTCGAGGTCGATGACCGCGCCCAGGCCGCTGCGGATGAGGTCGTGGTCGTCGACGAGGAGCAGACGGATGGGGTGGTCACTCATGAGACGACTCTTTCAGGCGGGGCCGGCCGGTGGGCCGGGCGGTCGAACGGTGGCGGGTGCGGGTCACCGGGGCATCACGCGAGCCTGACCGTGACCCGGAGCCCGCCCTCGGGGCGGTCGATGATCGCGAGGTCGGCACGCGCGAGCCGCGCGCGCTCGCGCATGATCTTCAACCCGTGGGAGTCGCTGCGCGGAGGCTGCAGGCCCCGGCCGTCGTCGGTGATCGTGATCAGGGCCGAGGGAGCGTGCACCTGGCAGTGCACCTCGACCTTGGTGCACTCGGCGTGCTTGATCGCGTTGTTCATCGCCTCCTGGGTGATCCGGAACAGCTCGGCCTCGACCTCGGGCCGCAGCCGGGTGGAGTGCTCGTCGAGGGTCACCTGGATCGGGATCTGGGAGGACTCGCTGAGGTGGCGGGCGACGGCCCCGATCGCGACCCCGAGGGTGTCGGCCTCGCCGATGCTGGTGCGCAGGGTGAGCACCGACTGGCGGACCTCGGCCACGATGTTGCTGATCCGGTCGCGCAGCAGGACGAGCATCCCGGCCTGCGCCTCGTCGGCCGGCCGGGCGGCGAGGGCGTCGACCAGGTAGCCGAGGGACGCGATGTCCTGGGCCACGCCGTCGTGCATCTCCCGGGCCAGGCGCTTGCGCTCGTCGGCCGAGGCGGAGTCGCGGAAGTCGGCGAAGAGCAGCGCGGTGTCGAGCTGGACCGACTTGGCCTCGAGGAGTCGAGGAAGCCCGAGGATGGTGCGCTCGACCTCGGCGACGTCGAGGCCGGCCGAGGGCGAGAGCCGTCCGGCGACCACCACGGAGGAGCCGAGCGGGAACGCGAAGACGTGCTCGTCGACGATGGGCGCCGACCGGGCCCACGACTCGAGCGCCAGTTGCTCGGCCCGGCCGCGGGTGCCCCGGTCGTCGACGCCGCCGTGGGAGACCAGCGGGACGAGGACCTCCCCGCGCGGCACGTAGATCGCGAGCTCGGTCGTGGGCAGCCGGTCCCCGACCTCGCTGGCCATGGCGCCGGCCAGCGAGGCCACGTCGAGACCGGAGCTGAGGTCGGAGGACAGGTCGACCAGCTGCCGCAGGAGCCGCTGGGCGTCGAGGTAGGGGGCCAGCTCGTCGGTCTGCGACTGGAAGCTGGCGTGCAGGAAGGTGCCGATCATGCCCAGGCCCAAGGCCCCCACGCTCCACGTGAAGAGGGCGAAGCTCTCGTCGGCCGAGAGGTCCTCTCCCAGGACCAGGACGAGACCGACCGCGGTGGCCAGCTCGGCTCCCAGCGCCAGCAGGGCGCCGAGGGCGCCGCGGACGACGGCAGCGACGAACGGCGGCACGGCGAGCGCCAGCAGGACGGCCTCGGTCGACCCGATGGCGGCACCGCACGCCACCCCGGTCAGCACCGCCTCGGCGGTCAGCGCCGCGACGGTGTGGGTCGGCAGCCGCTCGAGGAGGCTGGCGACGACCCAGATGGCGGAGAGCCCGACCAGGGCGACGACCGCCGCGCGGTCGTGCTCGTAGAGGACCGGAGCGCCGATGGCGAGCAGGGCGAACAGCCGGGCGCCGACGGTGATCCGCAGGGCGCGTCGTTCGGTCATCGGGGACGGTCCCGACCGGTCCACACAGGCAGAGCCTCTCGCTCGACCGGCGGCGCGATCACACGCCACACGTCTCCGTTGGTCGCAGCCACCCTAGGGGCCGCGACGCTCCTCCGGCCGGGAATCGCGACGATTCGGGCCGGCAGCAGGCCGGCAGCAGGACGGCAGCGGGACGACAGCGGGACGACAGCGGGACGACGTGGAGGCGGCGGCTCAGAGGTAGAGCGCGGCGATCTCGTCCTTGAGCTCGCGCGTCACCACGTTGCGACGCAGCTTGAGGCTGGGCGTCAGCTGCCCGTCCTCCTCGGTCCAGTCGGTCGCGAGCACCCGGAACTTGCGGATCGCCTCGGCCTTGGAGACCGCGGCGTTGGCGTCGTCGACACCACGCTGGATCTCGGCGAGCAGGTCGGGGTCGTCGACGAGGTCCTCGGCGAGCCCGGCTCCCTTGCGTCCGGTCTTGCCGTGGGCCTCGGCCCACAGCGGGAGTGCCTCGGCGTCGAGGGTGACCAGCGCCGCGATGAAGGGCTGACGGTCGCCGACCACCAGGGCCTGGCTGACCAGCGCGTGCGCGCGCAGCCGGTCCTCGAGGACGGCGGGGGCGACGTTCTTGCCGCCGGCGGTCACCAGGATCTCCTTCTTGCGGCCGGTGATGCGCACGAACCCCTCGTCGTCGACCTCGCCCACGTCGCCGGTGTGGAACCACCCGTCGGGCTCGATCGCCTCGGCCGTGGCCACGGCGTCGTTCCAGTAGCCCGTGAAGACCTGGCCACCGCGGAACAGCAGCTCGCCGTCGTCGGCGACCCGCACCGCCGTCCCGGGGATCGGGCGACCCACGCTGCCCACCCGCTGGGCCTCGGGCAGGTTGACCGTCACCGCGGCCGTGGTCTCGGTGAGCCCGTAGCCCTCCAGGACGATCAGGCCGATGCCGCGGTAGAAGTGCCCGAGGCGCTCGCCGAGCGGGGCGCCGCCCGAGACGGCGTAGGTGCACCGGCCCCCGAGGGCCTCGCGCAGCTTGGCGTAGACCAGGCGGTCGAACGCCGCGTGCCGCAGGCGTACGGCGGGCGACGCGCGGCCCTTGGGGCCGTCGAGGCCACGCGACCACGCGATCGCGGTCTCGGTCGCGCGGTCGAAGATCTTGCCGCGGCCGTCGGCGGTGGCGCGCTGGGAGGCGGTGTTGAACACCTTCTCGAAGACCCGCGGGACGGCCAGCACGAACGTGGGCTGGAACTCCTGCAGGGACGTCACGAGGTTGCGGATGTCGCTGCTGTGGCCCAGTCGCACCCGCGACCGGATCGCCCCGATCTGGATGATCCGCGCGAAGACGTGGGCGAGGGGGAGGAACAGCAGCGTCGAGGGTTGGGCGCCGTCGTCGCCGGGCGTGAAGAGCGCGTCGAGCTCGTGGACGGCAACGCCGATCTCGGTGAGGAAGTTGCCGTGGGTGAGCATGCAGCCCTTGGGGCGTCCGGTCGTGCCGGACGTGTAGATCAGCGTCGCCAGGCTCTCGGGCGTCGCGGCCTCCCGGCGTACGTCGAGGTCGGCGTCGGCGACGTCGGCACCGAGGCGGGTCAGCACGTCGATCGCGCCGTCGCCAGGACCCGCGTCGGGGCCGGCGTCAGGACCGGCGTCGATCGCCCACACGTGACGCAGCGCGTCGAGCCCCGAGCGCACCGAGGCGATCCGCGTCAGGTGGTCGGGCCCCTCGGCGAGGACCGCGACCGCCCCCGAGTCGCGCAGGATCCACTCGACCTGCTCGACCGAGGACGTCTCGTAGATCGGCACGGTGACGGCCCCGGCGAACCAGATCGCGTAGTCGAGCAGCGTCCACTCCCAGCGGGTGGCGCAGATCAGGGCGACCCGGTCGCCGGGTCCGACGCCCGCGGCGAGGAGGCCCTTGGCGGCGGCACGGACCTCGGCCAGGAACCGCGCCGCGGTCACGTCCTGCCAGGCGGTGTCGTCGGTGCCGTCGGTGCTGCCATCGCCCGGGACGCGGGTACGGCGGGCCAGCACGACCGCCTCGGGAGCCTCGGCGGCGTTGCGCACGACGTCGTCGGTGAGGTTGCCGGTGGTGGGTCGGTCGACCGTCAGGGGTGTCGAGTACTCACGCACGTCGCCGATTGTGCACCGTGCCGACCACCGACCGGCGCGCCGGTCGTCGTGGGCGACGCATCCGGTAGCCTCCGACAAGCCCCAGATCCTGCGGCCACCCGCGACGAGAGAGGTCACCCCAGTGCCGGAGCAGACCACCTCGTCGATCGTGGTCGACGCCCCGCCCTCGGCGGTGATGGACGTGATCGCCGACTTCCCCGCCTACCCCACGTGGGCCAAGGGCGTGAAGGTCGCCGACGTGCGCTCGTCGTTCGCCGGTGAGCAGTCCGACCGCGCGCGCGAGGTGTTCTTCACCCTCGACGTGGCGCCGGTCAAGGACGAGTACACCCTCGCCTACGTGTGGGACGGCGACCGCCAGGTCACCTGGACCCTCGTCGAGGGCAAGATGCTCAAGGCGCTCGACGGGGCCTACGTGCTCGACGACCTCGGTGGCGGTCGCACCGAGGTGACCTACCGGCTGGCCCTCGACGTGTCGATCCCGATGATCGGGATGATCAAGCGCAAGGGCGAGAAGATCCTCATCGACACCGCGTTGAAGGGCCTCAAGCAGCGCGTCGAGTCGCTGGGCTGACGCCCGGCTGTCCCAGGTCCAGACGTGCGTATCGTCCTGTTCACCGGCAAGGGTGGCGTCGGCAAGTCCACTGTCGCCGCCGGCACCGCCGCGCTCGCCGCGGCCGCGGGCCGGCGCACCCTGGTGCTGTCGACCGACGCCGCGCACTCGCTGGGCGACGCGTTCGGCGCCGTCGTCGGCCCGGAGCCGACCGAGGTGGCCGACGGGCTGTTCGTGCAGCAGGTCGACGCCCAGCTGCGCTTCGAGCAGTCGTGGGCCGAGGTGCAGGGCTACCTCCTCTCGGTGCTCGACGGCGCCGGGGTCGACCCCGTCGCGGCCGAGGAGCTCACTGTCATCCCCGGTGCCGAGGAGGTCCTCGCGCTCCTGGAGCTGCGGCTGCACGCCCTGCGCGGCGAGTGGGACGTCATCGTCGTCGACTGCGCGCCGACCGCCGAGACCCTGCGCCTGCTCGCGCTGCCCGAGGCCCTCGGCTGGTACATGCAGCGCGTCTTCCCGACCCAGCAGCGCGTGATGAGGGCGCTGCGCCCGGTGCTGTCGCGCGCAGCCGGGGTGCCGATGCCCGGAGGCACCGTGTTCGAAGCCCTCGAGCGCCTGCACGGCGAGCTCGGCGAGGTCCACGCCCTGCTGTCGGGTCCCTCGGCGAGCGTGCGCATCGTGATGACCCCCGAGCAGGTCGTGCTCGCCGAGGCCCGGCGCAGCCACACCAGCCTGTCGCTCTTCGGCTACCGCGTCGACGGCGTCGTCGCCAACCGGATCTTCCCCGCCGACGGGGCCGACGACTGGCGCGCGCGCTGGGTGCTGGCCCAGGACGCCGTGCTCGCCGAGGTCGAGGAGTCCTTCGCCGGGCTGCCGATCTGGCGCTCCGAGTACCGCGCCGTCGAGCCGGTGGGGGTCGCGGCGCTCGCCGAGCTCGCCGCCGACCTCTACGCCGGCACCGACCCGCTCGCCGCGCCCACCGGCGCCGGCCCGTTCCGGGTCTCCCGCACGCCGGGCGAGGGAGCCGTGCTCCACCTGGCGCTGCCCGGCGTACGCCGCGCCGACATCGGGCTGGCCCGTCACCACGACGAGCTGGTCGTCACCGTCGGCTCCTACCGCCGCCTGCTCACCCTGCCCGCGGGCCTGACCCGCCTCGAGGTCGCTGGAGCCCGCGTCGAGGACGGCGAGCTGCGGGTGCGGTTCCGCGAGACCGCGACCGTCGGACAGGAGCGGTGACGTGACCGACCCCCACGAGCCCGATCCTCACGAGGCCGAGTCCCACGAGCCCGACCCCGACCGACCCGAGGTCGGCAGCGTCGGCGAGGAGGCGGCCAAGCTGCTGGGGGCACTGTCCGGCTGGGCCACCGACGCCGGCGACACCGGCAACGCCGGCGAGCCCGGCGCCGGCCTCGGTGCGACCCTCGGCGCGGCCCTGGGCGGGCTGGGCGGCCTGGCCGCCGAGCGGCTCAGCGAGGTCAACGACCACCTCGCCACCGGGGCGGCCGAGTGCACCTACTGCCCCGTCTGCCGCACGGTCCACGCCATCCGCGGGACCAGCCCCGAGGTCAAGGCGCACCTCGCCGGCGCCGCCTCGTCCTTCTTCCAGGCCGTAGCCGCGGCCCTGGCGACCCAGCCCCCACCGGGCACGCGCGGACCGGGCGACAGCACCGGTCTCGAGCGGATCGACCTCGACGGAGACGACGATGAGTGACAGAGGTTCTGTCGGCGGTGCCGACCTGCGTGGCCTGACGTGCGGCATCGACGTCGGCGGCACCAAGATCGCAGGGGCGGTGGTCGACGTCGAGGGCACCGTGGTCGCCGAGCACCGGGTGGTCTCGCCCGCGGCCGACGCCGACGCCGTGGAGGACGCCATCGCCCGGCTCGTGCTCGAGCTGGCCGCCCGGCACGAGCTGACGGCGGTCGGCATCGGGGCCGCCGGCTACGTCGACGCCGGTCGGGCCGTGGTCATGTTCGCCCCCAACATCGCCTGGCGCGACGAGGACCTCCGCCACGAGATCCAGGCCCGCGTGCAGCTCCCGGTCGTCGTGGAGAACGACGCCAACGCCGCGGCGTGGGGCGAGTTCGCCTTCGGGGCGGCCGCCGACGTCGACGACATGCTCATGGTCACCGTCGGCACCGGCGTGGGTGGCGGCATCGTCCACAACGGCTCGCTGTTCCGCGGCGGCTTCGGCGCGGCCGCCGAGATCGGCCACCTGCGGGTCGTGCCGGGCGGGCGGCAGTGCGGGTGCGGCAACCTCGGGTGCCTCGAGCAGTACGCCAGTGGCTCGGCGCTGGTCAAGGAGACCCGCGCCCAGGCCCTGACCCCCGAGGCCGCGGCGCTGCTCGAGCGGGCCGGCGGGGACCCGGCGGCGATCGACGGCCCGATGATCACGGCCGCCGCCGCCGACGGCGACCCGTTCGCGATGGCCCAGGTCGCCGAGCTGGCGCGCTGGCTCGGCGAGGCCATCGCATCCCTGGCCGCGGTCCTCGACCCCGGGTCGGTCGTGATCGGCGGCGGGGTCAGCGAGGCCGGCGACCTGCTCCTCGACCCGGTGCGCGAGGCCTTCCTCGGACAGCTGACCGGCCGCGGCCACCGGCCCGTGCCCGACATCCGCACCGCCTCGCTCGGCAACCGCGCCGGCGTCATCGGTGCCGCCGACCTCGCGCGTCACTGAGCCCGGTCGGTTCCTGACATGGTGCTCTACGTCGGGGTCGACGTCGGCGGGACCAAGGTCCTGGCCGGCGAGGTCACCCGCGCCGGCACCGTGCTGCGCACCGCCCGTCGTACGACGCCCGGGCGCCGGGTCAGCGTCGAGTCGGTCGAGGACGCGCTCACTGCTGCGGTGCTCGACGTCGCCGGCGGGCGCCGCATCGCCGGCGTCGGCCTGGCCGCCGCCGGGTTCGTCGACGCCACCGGTGAGCGGGTCATGTTCGCGCCCCACCTGCCCTGGGTCGGCGACCCGGTCCGCGACCGGCTGAGCCGTCGCTGGGGCGCCCCCGTGGCGCTCGACAACGACGCCAACTGCGCCGCGGTCGCGGAGTCGGCGTACGGCGCTGCGAGGGGCGCTTCCTCGGCCCTGGTCATCACCCTCGGCACCGGCATCGGCGGGGCCTACCTGCTCGGCGGCGAGGTGGTGCGCGGGGCGCAGGGCATGGCGGGGGAGTTCGGCCACATGCGGCTGGTCCCCGACGGTCGGGCCTGCGAGTGCGGGATGACCGGCTGCTGGGAGCAGTACTGCTCCGGCAACGCACTGGTGCGCCTGGCCCGCGCGCGGGTGCTGGTCGAGCCCACGGTGCTGGCCGAGATGTGCGACGGCCGCCCCGACCGGCTCACCGGCCCGATGGTGACCGCCGCCGCCGAGTCCGGTGACCTGGTCGCGCGACAGTCCTTCGCGGCCGTCGGCACCTGGCTCGGCATCGGCCTCGGGGCGCTGACCTCGGCGCTCGACCCCGAGCTCGTGGTGGTCGGCGGCGGCGTCTCCGCGGCCGGCGAGCGCCTGCTCGACCCGGCCCGCACCGCCCTGGAGCGCACCGTGGTGGGCTCGGCCCACCGCACCCCGCCGCGGGTGGTGGCGGCCCGGCTGGGGCCCGAGGCCGGCATCGTCGGCGCCGCGCTGCTCGCGCGCGCGGCCCGCTGGTCGGGATCGGCGCGCGCGGCCATGACCGGGCGCTCCGTCGTACCCGCCCGGGCGGTCGCCGCCGAGCGCGGCGACTACCGGGCCGGCGTCAGAGGACCGCGCCGTCGTCGTCCGGGTCGCGGGGCTCGCGGGTCATTTTGACCACGAGGTAGACGAACCCGCCCACGAACGCCCCGACCAGCGCGTAGGCCAGCAGCTCGGGCACGTCGATGCGCAGGAGCAGGCAGGCCAGCAGGACCACCGGCGACCCGAGCACGCCGGCCCAGGCGGCCTGGCGGTCGAGCGTCGTGCTGGGCAGCGGGGGCGGGGGAGGAGGGACGAACCGGTCGGTGTCCCAGTCGGTGTCGGGCTCGTCCCAGGTGCGGTCGTCCTCGACCTGCGGGTCCACGACGAACTCGGACGAGTCGGTTTCGGGCAGGGCCGCGGCCGGCTCATCGATCTCGGGCCGGTCGCCGTAGTTGTCGACGATCGCCCGCCAGGCGTCGTCGTCCTCCTTGGCCACCTCGCCAGGCTAGTTCACGGCCCGTGGGCCGCGCTCGCGCGGGCCACGGGAGGCCGGGAGATCGAGGAGGGCTCGGCGCAGGCCAGCGCGCAGCGGTGGCCTGCGCGACCCGTCTCGAGATTCAGCGGGTCACACGCGCGACGAAGTCGGCCGTCTGCTCGAAGATCGTGGGCGCGTCGTGGTCGAGCGTGGCGACGTGGAAGCTCTCGTGGAGGGCGACCCGGGTGACGTCGTCCGAGGAGATCCCGCCGAGCAGGATCGGCATCGTGGTGTCGTCGACGACGTGGTCCTCGCTGGAGCGGAAGTAGAGCACCGGGGAGGTCACCCGGGGCAGGTCGGCGATCAGCGTGGGCCAGGCCTGCATGAAGGAGTGGATGGCCTTCAGCGGGGTCCGGGCGTAGCCGCCCTCCTCGACGCCGGGCTTCTTGATGTCGTCGGTGATGCCGGGGAAGGACCCCACCAGGTGCTTGAGCACCGGCAGCAGCTTGACGTCGAGACGCTTGGTGGCCAGCGCGGGGTTGACCAGCACCAGCCCGGCGACGCGGTCGGGGTGGTCCTCGGCCAGCTTGAGTGCCAGGGAGCCGCCCATCGAGAGCCCGCCGACCACGACGGCGTCGTGGTCGAGGCAGAGCTGGTCGAAGGCCCGTGCGACCTCGCCGTACCAGTCCTCGAAGCGGCGGGTGTTGAGGTCCTGCCAGGTGGTGCCGTGGCCGGGCAGGCGGGGTACGGCGACGCCGTAGCCGCGCGCGCCGAGCGCCTCGCCCCACGGGCGGATCGAGACGGGGGAGCCGGTGAAGCCGTGGCTGAGCAGCACCCCGATGCGGCGCCCGCCCGTGAGCTCGGGCCGCGCCGCGACGTACAGGGGGTCGTGGGAGTGCTGGGTCGCCATGGTGCCGATCATGGCGTACGGCGGTCGGGCAGGATGGACGCGTGGCCGAGATGGACGTCGAGCAGCTGCTGACCGCCTCCGACGATCCCGTCCTCCGGCACTTCCTCGACCACCGCCGCGTGCGCCGCGCCTGGACCCGGGGCCGCGCGGTCGTGGTGGAGCAGACGGGTCGCGGTGACGGGGCGCCGGTGGTGGTCGGCCTGGGCCCGCGCGACGACCTGTCCCCGCTCCTCGGGGTGGTGGGCGCGGCGGCGGCGCGGCCCGGACGGGTGATCGTGGACGCGTCGGTCGCCGACGACGTACCCGCGCGGTGGCCGCTGGAGGACCCCCGGGCCTGGCTCTGGATGACGACGACCGCCCTGACGGACCCCGTGCCGACCGGCCGGGTGCGCGAGCTGTCCGACCTCTCCGAGGTCGACGCCCTCCTCGACGACGCGGCCCCCCACTCGCTCACCCGGCCGGCCACCGCCGGGGCGGAGTGCTGGCTCGGGACCCACGACGGGCACCGGCTCGTCTCGGCCGGTGCCCTCACCCGTCGCTCCAGCGGCGCCGGCCACCTCGGCGGCATCGTGACCGCCGGCTCGCACGCCCGCCGCGGACTCGGCACGGCGGTCACCGCTGCCCTCACGGCCCGGGCGCTGGCCCGCGGCCCCGGGCTCGCCACGCTCGGGGTCTACACCGACAACGCCACCGCGATCGGGGTCTACCGCCGGCTGGGCTACCGCGAGGAGCGCACGTTCGTGTCCGGCGCGGTGGCACCGGCGCCCTGAGGTACTACGCTGCGGATGTTCTGTCGGGCGAAGGGGTTGCGTTGTTCTACTGGTTCCTCAAGCTGATCGCGCTCGGTCCGGTGCTCAAGCTCGTCTTCCGCCCCCAGACCGACGGCGTCGACCACGTCCCCGAGGAGGGTCCGGCGATCCTCGCCTGCAACCACCTCTCCTACGCCGACTGGCTGTTCATGCCGTTGACCCTGCCGCGGCGGGTCACCTTCGTGGCCAAGGCCGAGTACTTCACGACCCCGGGCCTCAAGGGCTGGCTGCAGAAGCAGTTCTTCTCCGGCGCCGGCCAGGTGCCCATCGACCGCTCGGGCGCCGACGCGGCCTCCGGCGCGCTGCTGTCGGCCAAGAAGGTCCTCGGCGAGGGCCACCTGTTCGGCATCTACCCCGAGGGCACCCGCTCCCACGACGGCCGTCTCTACCGCGGCAAGACCGGGGTGGCCCGCCTGGCCCTCGAGACCGGCGTACCGGTGGTGCCGTGCGCGGTCATCGGCACCGACGTCGTGGCCCCGCCCGGCAAGACGTTCGGCTCCTTCACCCGTCCGATCGTCCGCTTCGGCAAGCCGCTCGACTTCTCGCGCTACGAGGGGATGGAGAACGACCGCTACATCCTGCGCTCGATCACCGACGAGATCATGTACGAGATCATGCGGCTCTCGGGCCAGGAGTACGTCGACAAGTACGCCTCCCAGGCCAAGAAGGACGACTCCAAGAAGGCCGAGGCTGAGGCCAAGGCGAAGGCCGAGACGGCGAGCGAGCAGAAGAAGGCGTCCTGAGCCGCGACGGTGTGCGCGGGGTCCGCACCGCCGTGGGGATCCGGGCGGCGGTCGCCGTCGAGGACCGGCTGTTCCGGGCCGTCGCGGTGCTGCGGGTCGTCGTGCTGGTCAACGCCGTCGGGCTCGCCCTCTATCGGGGCGTCGACAACTACGACCACCCCACCGCGGGCTACGTGCTGCTCGCGGTCATGGTGGCCTGGACCGCCTTCGCCACCTGGGCCTATGCCGACGCCGCTCGCCGCGGGGTGGCCCTCCTCGGTGCCGACCTCGCCCTGACGCTGACGCTGCTGGCGCTCACGCCCCTGGTCAAGGGACCCTGGTTCAACGCCACCGTCCCCGGGTTCTGGGTGATGGCGGCGCTGTTCGCGTGGGCGATCCGCTTCCGCACCCCGGGCGGGCTCGTGGCCGGGGTGCTCATCGGCGGCGCCGACCTGTTCCTGCGCGACGAGCTGACCCAGACCAACTACAGCAACTTCTTCCTGCTCATGATCGGCGGTCCGATCGTCGGCTTCGCGTGCGGCTCGCTGCAGCAGATGGCCGCCGAGCGCGACGAGGCCCAGCGGGCTGCGTCGACCGCCGCCGAGCGCGTCCGGCTCGCGCGCGTCGTCCACGACGGGGTGCTCCAGGTGCTGGCGCTGGTGCAGCGCCGCGGTGCCGAGCTCGGTGGTGACGGAGCAGAGCTCGGCCGTCTCGCCGGCGAGCAGGAGAAGCGGCTGCGCACCCTCATCCGCACCCAGGACGCCCTGCGCGACGAGGTCGACACCGGCCTGGTCGACCTCGCCGACGCCCTCACCCGGCTGCGCGACCGCCCCGGCGTCGACGTCGCCGTCCCCGGTGGCGTGGTCGACCTCCCGGCCGCCACCGCGCACGAGGTGGTCGCCGTCGTCCGGGCCTGCCTCGACAACGTCGAGCGCCACGTCGGCGAGGGTGCACCGGCGTGGGTGCTGCTCGAGTCGTTCGCCGACCACGTCGAGGTGTCCGTGCGCGACGACGGCCCCGGCATCCCCGAGGGCCGCCTCGCCGAGGCCGCCGCCCAGGGCCGGCTGGGCGTGGCCGAGTCCATCCAGGGCCGCGTCCGCGACCTCGGCGGCACCGCCGTGCTGACCACCGGGTCGTTCGGCACCGAGTGGGAGCTCTCGGTGCCCCGCCGATGACGTGCCGATGATGTGCCGATGACCATCCACTCCGGGCACCCCTTCGCCACCGACGACGACCCCGTACGCCGCCTGCGCGCGCGCCTCGGCGGTGCCGTCACGCTCTGGACCGCGGGGGAGGGCGACAACCCCCAGGACTGGGCGGGTCTCACGGTGTCGTCGGTGCTGCTCGCCCACGGCGAGACGCCTCGGCTCCTGGCCCTGGTCGACCCCGACTCCGACCTCGCCGACGTCGTCGAGCGCACCGGACGCGCGGTCGTCCACCTGCTGTCGTGGCCCCACCGCGACCTGGCCGACGCGTTCGCGGGTGTCGCACCCGCACCGGGAGGACCGTTCCGCCTCGGCGCCTTCGCCGCCACGTCCCACGGTCCGCTGCTCGCCGGCGCGGCGTCGTACGGCCCGGTGGAGGTGGAGTCGACGGTCGAGGTGGGGTGGTCGCTGCTGCTCACCTGCCCGCTCGTCGTCCCGGGGCTCGTGGTGGGTGACGACCACGACGCGCTGCTGCACCGGCGGGGCCGCTACCGGCGGGAGTCGGGTGGGGAGTGAGGACCGCTCGGCGGGACCGTCGGGCCGCCCGCACCCGTCCGGAGCCTCGGTTAGGGTCGGCGCGTGACTGACGAGGCGAGCGACCAGCCGATCCGCGTGATGGTGGTCGACGACCACCCGATGTGGCGCGACGCCGTCGAGCGCGACCTGCAGGCGGCCGGGTTCGACGTGGTGGCGGTGGCCGCCGACGGCCACCAGGCCCTGGCCCGCTTCCCGGCGGCTCGACCCCAGGTCGTCGTGCTCGACCTGCAGATCCCCGGCCCCAACGGCGTCGAGGTCACCGCGTCGGTGCTGCAGACCGACCCCGGCGCGCGGGTGCTGATCCTGTCGGCCTCGGGCGAGCAGGACGACGTCCTCCAGGCGGTCAAGGCCGGCGCGACGGGCTACCTGGTCAAGTCGGCCTCGCAGGCCGAGCTCATCGAGGCCGTACGCCGCGTGGCCCGCGGTGACTCGGTCTTCACCCCTGGCCTGGCGGGGCTGGTGCTCGGCGAGTTCCGGCGCCTCTCGCAGCCGGCCGGTGACCCCTCGATCACCGGCAACCCCGAGCTCACCGACCGCGAGACCGAGATCCTCAAGATGGTCGCCAAGGGGATGTCCTACAAGCAGATCGCCGAGCGCCTGGTGCTCTCACACCGCACCGTGCAGAACCACGTGCAGAACACCCTGCGCAAGCTGCAGATGCACAACCGCGTCGAGCTGACCCGCTACGCCATCGAGCGCGGCCTCGACGAGCCCGACGAGGTCTGAGGTCGCGGCTCCGAGCCCGATCCGCTCAGCCCGACCCGCTCAGCCCGGCCCGCTCCCGACCTGACCGTCGACGTCACCGCGCGCCGGGTGCGGCCGGCCGCCACCGGGGGAGGCGTCGACCAGGTCGTGCTGGACGCCCCAGTCGCGGCGCAGTCGGGCGTCCTGCTGCTCCTGGTAGCGCCGCCCCCGCCGGGCGCGCCAGGGCAGGGTGAAGACAGCCCGGTCGAGCAGGGCGTTGCCGAGACCGAGCGCCGGGCCCAGCCGACGTACGACGGCCACCAGGCGGGTGCGCGGGATGGCCAGCTCGTCGGCGATCTCGTCGCCGAGGAACAGCCGCTCCATCGCCTGCACGACGGTCGGTGCCCACCGGTGCAGGGGCGAGGGGACCAGCTGCTCGATCTCGGGGACGAGGAAGTCGGTGTTGATGCTGGCGACCAGGGCCCGGCAGTAGTCGTCGACGGGCGGGCGCGTGAGCAGGTAGATCGACTCGAGTCGTTCCTGCTCGGCCGCTCCGCGCGGCAGCAGGGCCTCGTCGATGCCGAGGAGATGGCCCAGGTAGCGCCAGCGGGCGTAGGACGCGGCCTCCTCGTGGGGCAGGTACGGCGCGCCGACCTGACGCATCGACCGCACCGGGATCAGCGCGAACTCGACCAGCGTGTAGGCCAGGTAGGCCTGGCAGATCGGCACCCCCCACGCGCTCTCGTCCCAGTCAGGCCGGCGACGCAGGTCGGCGCGCACGAGCGCGTGGATGACGCGGACCCGGACGGTCAGCTCGAAGCCCGGGGAGAAGCGGTCGAGACCGTCGGGCTCGTTGACGGCCTGCAGCCAGGAGGCGACCTCGACGGTGCGGGCGCCGGCGTTCTCGACGTAGCGCCCGGTCATCTCCAGTGGTCGCGAGGCCGCGGAGTTGGCGTAGCCGCTGACCAACGACGCGGCGCCGAGCACGATGCCGGCCTGGCGCGTGTAGCGCGCGACGTAGCGGCTGTCGTGGGTGATCGTCGTCCGGTCGAGCCACGGCGGGTCGGCGTCGAGCTGCGCGAAGAGGGCGCGCAGCGAGTCCGGTGCGTCGGGCACGGCCTCGATCCCCGACTGACAGGCCCGGCGCAGCATCCGCATCCCCCGGCCGTGGCCCAGCGCGGCGAGGTCGGCCACGAACGCGTCGGCGAGGGGGTCGCCCACCCACATCGCGTCGACGTACGACGTCGCGAACCCGCCGAACCGGGCGAGCGCCTCGTCGTGGCGGCGGAGCGTGGTCGGGACCCTGGCGCTGCTCATGCAGCGACCCTAAAGTGAGAAGTCCTCACCTTCTATTCACTTCTGGAGCACGATGGCGCAGCGCGCACGACCCCAGCAGCAGCGCGCCGCGCAGACGAGGCGTGCCCTGCTCGACGCCACCGTCGACCTCCTGGCCCTCCACGGGGTCGAACGGCTGACCACGACCGCGATCGTGCGGCGCGCTCACGTCAGCCCCGGCACGTTCTACCGCTACTTCGTCGACCGGGCCGCGATCCTCGCCGTGCTGCGCGACGAGGCGGTGCGGGCCATCGAGGACGACCTGATGGTCAGCGTCGTCGCCGCGCTCGACATCGACGTCGACGCCGCCATGCGCTCGATCGTCGTCACCCTGGTCGACGCCTTCGAGCGGCACCGCGCGGTGATCCTGGCGATGGTCAGCCAGCTGCCCGCGGGCCACCACGCCAACGTGCTGCCCGAGATCGAGGCCGACCTGCACCAGCTGGCGTCGTTGCTGCCGCGCCGGCACCGGCCCGACCTGCTCCCCGAGCGACTCGAGGCCGTCGTCTTCCTGACCATGGGGGTGCTGGTCTCGACCTGCCTGCGGATCGCCCTGCAGCGCCCGCCCGAGGTCGACCGCGACGAGTTGGTGGACCTCGCGACCGCGATGCTCGTCGCCGGCCTGGGGCCGGGGCGCTAGGGCGTGTCTCTCAATCCTGGGCGGCGCCACACGCCGCCCAGGCCGCACGCTGACGGCACCGCAGCTGCTCGAAATACGACGAGTATGCCGACGCACCTGCGGACACCGTCATCGCACGACCTGGACGACGCTGGCATCCACCCCTGATCGAGAGACACGCCCTAGTGGTGCGGGTCCGACGTTCTTGATGGCTTGGCGTGCTCAGGGTGCGTGCCTTCGCGGTGGCGGCGGTCCGACGGCATACCCGGTTGTCTCCCGAGGATCGCCGCTGCCGCGAGGCGCGTGCCCTCAGTGCGCGAAGCGTCCAAGAACTTCGGCCCCGTTCCACTAGGTTCGGGCGGGTGAGCACGGCGGCCTACCTCGAGCGGCTCGGCCTCGACGCCGCGCCGCCGCCGAGCCTCGCGACGCTGGTCGCGATCCACCGGGCCCACGTGCAGCAGGTGCCCTACACCAACGTCGACATCATGCTCGGCCGCCCGCCCTCGGTCGTGCCGAGGGACTCGCTCGAGCGGGTCGTCGCGCACGGTCGGGCCGGCTACTGCTTCCACCAGAACGGTGCTCTCGAGACCGTCCTCGACGATCTCGGGTTCGCCGTCGAACGCCGCCACGGCCACGTCTGGACCCGTCCGGAGGATCGCGACTCCACCGACCTGACCCACCTCGTGCTGGTGGTCGGCGGACTGCCCACCGACGCCAACCCCGGTGGCCGCTGGTGGGTCGACGCCGGTCTCGGCGAGGGACCGGTCGACCCCGTGCCGCTGGTCGAGGGGGTGGTCGTCGACGGGCCGTTCCGGTTTGCGGTGAGCGACCTCAGCGGTGACGAGGGCGAAGGGGGTGACGGGGTCGACGGCTGGTCGTTCGCCAACGACCCGACGGGAACCTTCACCGGTCTCGAGGTACGCCGGTTGCCGGCGGGTGCGCGCGAGGTCGCGGTCGCCCACGCCGCGCTCTCGACCCCACCCGCAGGCGCCTTCACCCGCGTCCTGGTCGTGCAGCGCCGCGACCCGCTCGGCTCCGACACCGTGCGCGGCTGTGTCGCCACCCGCATCGACGCCGCCGGTGTCCACCGCGACGACCTCACGTCGTACGACGCGTGGCGCGACGCCCTCGACGCGATCGGCCTGGGTCTCGACGACGTCCGCGGCGACGACCTGCGCCACCTCTTCGCGCGCACGCGGGAGTCGCACCGGGCGTGGGACGCGGCGGGCCGGCCGTGAGCGAGGTGCTCGAGATCGCCGACGAGCTCTACGCGCTGCCGCTCGGCGAGTTCACGGCGGCCCGCGACGCGCGGGCCAAGCAGCTCAAGGGGACCGACCTCGCGGCTGCGGTCAAGGCGCTGAGGAAGCCGTCGCTCGCGGCGTGGGTGGTCAACGTGCTCGTGCGCCGCGACCCCGACCAGGTCGAGCAGGTGCTCGCGATGGGGGCCGCGCTCCGCGAGGCCCAAGCCGGGATGTCGGGCGCCGAGCTGCGCGAGCTCACCAAGCAGCGGCGCCAGCTCACCGCCGCCATCACCACGCAGGCCCGCTCGTGGGCGCGCGAGGAGGGGGTCAAGGTCACCGAGGCGGTCGCCGACCAGGTCGAGGCGACGCTCACGGCGGCGATGGTCTCGCCGCGCTGCGGCGAGGCGGTGCGCAGCGGGCTGCTCGTCGCGGCGCTGGCGACGACCGGCCTCGACGACGGCGACGTCGAGGCGGCGGTCGCCGCACCGCAGGCGCTCGGGTTCGCGGCCACCCGGCGCGAGGCCGAGGCCGAGGCGCCGGCCCCGCCCCAGCTGAGCCTGGTGCCCGACCCCGACGCCGACGAGAGGGCTCGCGAGGAGGCGCGCGCCGAGGCGCAGGACCGGCTCGACGACGCCGAGGCCGAGGTCGGCGAAGCCCGTACCGCCCACGACGAGGCCGTCGCCGACGTCGAGGAGCTGCGCGCCCGACAGCTGCAGATCGAGGCCGAGATCGACGAGCTCAAGCGCCGGATCGCCGCGCTCGAGGACACCTACGACGAGGTCGACGACGAGCTCGGTGACGCCGAGGCCGTCCGCGACGAGGCCAAGGGCACCCTCGACGAGCTGACCGCCGAGCGCGACGACGCCGCGAGGGCCCTGGCCGCGCTCGGCTGACCGGCCAGCCCGTCAGCCGGTCAGCCCGTCAGTCGGTCCGGGTGCCGCGCACGATGTCGAGGACCCGCTGGTCGATCCAGGTGAGCGCGTCGTCGACGCGCATCTCGTAGTTCTCGGTGCCGACCCAGGTCGCGAAGTCGGGCTGCCCCTGGGTGCGCGCGAAGTCCTCGAGCTCGGTGCGCAGCGCCTCGTCGACCGCGACCTTCTCGTCGTCGGTCGAGGCGACCAGGTAGAGGTGGTTGAGCTCCAGGAGCCGGGCCAGCTCGCCGACCGGGGCCGGGTGGTCGTCGACGCGCAGGTCGACCTCGACGTCGTCGCCGGCGTCGTACCCCGCCTCGTCACGGACGACGAGGATCGCCGCCGACTGCCGTCCGCGCTTGTCGCCCCCGGCGTCGTCACCGGCGGCCAGCGCGTCGAGCAGCCGCTCTGCGAAGGGCAGGTCGGTGCCGGACGCCCACGCCAGCCGCATGGCCTCGACGACCTCCGGGCCGGCGAGGCAGTTGCCCTGGATCGCGAACCCGTCGCCGGTGACGCCACCCGCCCAGTCGATGCACGCAGCGCCGGTGTGCGAGGCCGCGCCGCCGTCGACGTCGACGAGGCCGACCTGGCGGTGGTCGCGCCCGTCGTCCTCCTCGAGCAGGCGCTGCAGCGCGACCGAGGCGGTGGCGCCCTCGTCGAGGTGCGAGAGCGCGATGCCCTTGTAGGCCACGTTGGCGTGGGCCTGCGTCGCGATCGCGCCGACCTGGGCGACGGCCGCCGGCACCACCGAGCCGACCGCGAGGAACTTCGAGGCCACCGCCACCCCCCACGACTCGCCGTCGTCGGACCGGGCCACGATGGAGAACGTCATGGCGTCGAGGCTATCGGCCGCGCGGTCAGGCTGAGTGCGCCGGCTGCGGTGGCCTCGACGCGCGGTCGCGACCTCGTTCCTCGGTCGCGCGCTTGCTCGACCTGCGCAGGCCCACGGTGCTCGCTCGTCCCTCGCGACCACCTGCCTGCTTGCCCTCAACCCCGGTCGAGGTTGCACGATGGGGGACGTGCTCTCACGTCTCGGGTTCCCTGCGGTCGGTCGGCACCGCGCCTTCGTCTCGGCCCTGGCCATCGACGCCCTGGGCGGCGGCATCTGGATGCCGCTGTCGCTGCTCTACTTCCTGCGCCAGACCGACCTGACGCTCGTCGAGCTCGGCTTGGTGATGACCGTCGCTAACCTGGCGATCACCCCGCTGGTGCCGCTCGTCGGCCGACTCGTCGACCGGCTCGGGCCCAAGAGCGTCATGCAGGTCGGCAACCTGCTGCAGGGCGCGATGTTCGCGCTCTACCCGCTGGTCGGGTCGATGGTCACGGTCGGTCTCGTGGTCGGCCTCTCGACGCTCGGCCGCACGATGTTCTGGGGCTCCAACGGCCCGCTGGTCACCCAGATCGCGCCGCCGGGGGAGCGTGAGGTGTGGTTCGGGTTCGTCCAGGCCCTGCGCAACGCCGGGTACGGCGTCGGTGGCCTGCTCGCCTCGGTCGCGCTCACGGTCGGCACCGGGCCGGCGTACGACGCCGTGGTGCTGGCCAACGCGGCGTCGTACTTCGTGGCGTTCGCGTTGATGACGGGGGTCGAGTCGGGTGGGCGGCCGGAGCGCGCCGAGGTACGGCGGAGCGGGTTCGTGGTCGTCGCCCGCGACCGCGGCTATCGCCTGCTCGTGCTCGTGATCTTCCTCTACGCGCTGACCGAGATGACGCTCAACGTCACCATGCCGGTCTACTTCGCCGACCTGCTCGGGCTGCCCGGCTGGGTGCCCGGGGTCGTGTTCGTGATCAACACGGTGATGATCGGCCTCGGCCAGGGACTCGTCGTGCGGTCGATGACCGGCGCGATCCGGTCTCGCGTGGTGCTGGTGGCGATCTGCTTCACGGCGTCGTCGTTCGTGATGATGCTCGCCGCCGACGCGTTCTCCGTCGCCCTGGCGACCGCGGTCGTGCTGGTCGCGGCGGTCGTCTACACCGTCGGCGAGATGGTCGCCGGGCCGGTGCTCGGCGCGCTGTCGGCGGAGGCCGCACCCGACGAGCACCGTGGCACCTACATGTCGGTCGTGCAGCTCGGCTGGAACCTCTCCAGCGCCGTGGCACCACTCGCCTACGCCAGCCTGCTCGACCTGGGTGCCGTCGCGGCGTGGTCGGGACCGCTGGTGCTCTGCGCCGTGTGGGCGGCGTGCGTGGTCCGGCTGCCGCACGTGCTGCCGCGGGCCTCGACCCGGGTCACGAACGCCGCCGAGGAGCCGAGCCCGGAGTCGACACCCGTCTAGGGCACGGCCAGGACACGGCCTAGGACACGGCCGGGCGGGCATGCTGCCCCCGTGCTCAACGACATCGCCCGGCCCACCCGCCTGATGCTCGCCGGGTTCGGGATCGCCCTCGGGGTGATCGTCAGCGGAACGGTCACCGGCCGCACCGGTGGCGTCGCGCTCGCCCTCCTCCTCGGTGGTCTCGGCCTCGAGGTGCTCGTGCTGCTCGGCCTCCCGGTCGTGCTCGGCCGGGCCGAGCGTCGGTTCCGCGAGCTGGTGGTGGCGGCCAGCGCCGAGATCGCGACGGGGGCGGTCGTCCCGGTGCCGGCCCTGGGCCGCGTCGTACGACGGCGGATCGTGCGGCTGCCCTGGTGGATGCCGGGCCGTGGTGCGGGCGCGGGACCGTCGGTGATGGTGGTGCTGACCGCCGTCGGGGACGGGCCGGCCCGCCGGGTCGCGGCCGTCGTACCGGCCGACCTGGGTCTGCACCTGCGGCACGTGCCGGCGGAGCTGCTGGTGCACCCCCGCCATCGCGACGTGGCGGTGGTCGACGACCGGGTGACGCACGAGCGGCTGGTCGCGATCGACGCCGACCCCCGGTGGGGGACCGAACGGCTGCCGACCGACCGGACCGTGGTCGGCGGATACGTGGCGCTGGTCGCGTCGCTCGTGGTCGGAGCCGCCGTCGGAGCGGGCCTCGGGACGCTCGTGGTGACGCTCGCCACCTGACCCGGCGACGTGGTTAGGTTGGATCGATCCAAGCCAACAACACGAGGAGGGACCCATGCGGGTCGGAGTGCTCACGGGAGGCGGTGACTGTCCCGGCCTCAACGCGGTGATCAGGGCCGTCGTACGCAAGGGGGTCCAGACCCACGGCTTCGAGTTCGTCGGCTACCGCGACGGTTGGAAGGGCCCGCTCGAGGGCCTGACGATGCCGCTGGGCGTCGAGCAGTGCCGCGGCATCCTGCCGCGTGGCGGCACCATCCTGGGGTCCTCGCGCACCAACCCGTTCAAGCTCGACAACGGCGTGGAGCGCATCAAGGACAACCTCGCCGCGGCCGGGGTCGACGCCCTCGTCGCGATCGGTGGCGAGGACACGCTCGGCGTCGCCACGAAGCTGGCCGAGCTCGGGGTGTCGGTCGTCGGCGTGCCGAAGACCATCGACAACGACCTCTCCGGCACCGACTTCACCTTCGGCTTCGACACCGCCGTCAACATCGCGACCGAGGCCATCGACCGGCTGCACACCACCGCCGAGTCCCACCACCGGGTGCTCGTCGTCGAGGTGATGGGCCGTCACGCCGGCTGGATCGCGCTGCACGCCGGCATCGCCGGCGGTGCCAGCGCCGTGCTCATCCCCGAGGCGCCGTTCGACATCGAGAAGGTCTGCGCGCTGGTCGAGGCGAGGTTCGAGTCGACCTACTCGCCGATCATCGTCGTCTCCGAGGGCGCCGTCCCCGTCGACGGCGGCGACATGACCCTGGTGTCGGGGGAGAAGGACGCCTTCGGCCACGTCCGCCTCGGCGGCATCGGCGACCGGCTCGCCTCCGAGATCGAGCACCGCACCGGCAAGGAGGCCCGCGCGGTCGTCCTGGGCCACGTCCAGCGTGGCGGCACCCCCACCGCCTTCGACCGCTGGCTGGCCACCCGGTTCGGTCTTCAGGCCGCCGACGCCGTCGCCGAGGGCGACTTCGGCACGATGATGGCCCTGCGCGGCACCCACATCGAGCGCGTCCCGCTCGCCGAGGGCACGGCTCACCTCAAGCTCGTCAGTGCGGAGGAGTACGCCGAGGCGCAGGTCTTCTTCGGCTGAGGCCGGTGGCAGGAATCCCCGGGTACCCGGGGATTCCTGCTCTCCGGGCCCGTTGCAACGCCCCAGAAGCGGATGGACTGCCCCCGGAGTCGGGGCTCGGTCGGCGACCCGGACGCTCGACCACCATCGAGGAGCGCGAGCAGGCTCGCCCTCCTCAGTGGTGCGCGTCGGCCAGGTCGAGACCGGCGGGGGTGAGCCACCAGACCAGGGCCGAGGCGGCCAGCAGCAGCAGGCCCGCGGCGAGGCCGAAGACCGCGAACGAGTGCTCGAACGACGTCACCGCGGCCCCGCCGACCGGGGTGCCGAGGGCGCCGGCCAGCGACTCGCGGGCGGCGTACCCGGCGTCGGCAGGCAGGCCGTCGCGGTAGATCCAGGCAGCCAGGCTGCCGAGGACGGCGACGCCGAGCACCCCGCCGATCTCGTACGACGACTCCTCGATCGCCGCCGCACTGCCGGACTGGTCGGCGGGGGCCGAGCCCATGATCACGGCCGAGGCGACCGCGAGGGACGCGGTGCCGGCGCCGACGAGGGCGAGGCTCATGGCCACCGAGACGTAGGACAGCGGCTGGGGGAGCACGAAGAGCAGCAGCATCCCGACGCCGGCGACCGCCAGGCCGCCGGCGAGCACGGCGCGCGCGCCGATCCGGGCGGCCAGGCCGGGGGCGAGCGGGGAGCCGATGATGCCGCCGGCCGCCATCGGCAGCAGGGCCGCGCCCGTCTGCAGCGGTGACCAGCCGTGCACGAGCTGCAGCCACTGCGAGCCGAGGAGGAGCAGCGCGACGATCGCGATGCTGGTGGTGAGGGCGGCGAGCACGCCAGCGGTGAAGGCGCGCTGTGCGAACAGCCGCACCTCGAGCATCGGGTCGCGCTGACCCAGGCAGCGGCGTACGAACGCGGTGAGCAGCACCGCGCCAGCCGCGAGCGTGAGGAGCGCGGTGACGGTGGGGCCGTGCTTGCCGAGCTCCTTGACGCCGTAGACGAGCGCGGCCATGCCGCCGAACGACAGCACGACGCCGGCGACGTCGAGCCGGCCCGGGCGGTCCGAGCGGCTCTCGGGCAGCAACAGCCACCCGGCGAGGACCGCCACGACCATGACCGGGACGTTGAACAGGAAGGCGGCGTGCCAGCTGAACGTCTCGAGCAGCGCCCCGCCGACGATCGGGCCGACAGCGCTGCCGACGGCGGCCATCGCGCCCCAGACGCCGAGCGCGGTCGCCCGCTCGCGTGGGTCGGTGAACAGGGTGCGGATCAGCGACAGCGTGGTCGGCATGATCATCGCGCCGCCGACCCCGAGCAGGGCGCGGACGGCGATCACGTCGCCGGGCGAGTCGGCCACGAGCACGAGCATCGAGGCGACCCCGAAGACGGTGAACCCGGCCAGCAGCATCCGCTTGCGCCCCCAGCGGTCACCCAGTGCGGCGATCGGGATCAGCAGGCCGGCCAGGACGAGTGCGTAGGAGTCGACGATCCACAGCTGCGCGACCGACGACGGCCGCAGGTCGGCGGTCAGGTCGGGCAGCGCGACGTTGAGGATCGTCATGTCCATGACGACGACGAGCAGGCTCGCGGCCAGGACCGCCAGACCGGCCCAACGGCGCGGGTCGGCCTGGGCCGGCGTGTGGTCGGTCGGGGACAGCGAGGTCGTCATCGGGACTGTGCTCCGGTCAGGAAGGTGGACAGGACGAGGGTGTCGAGGTCGCGTCGGGCGACGTCGCCGTCGCGCACGGCCTCGCGGGCCGCGACCAGCAGGCCGTAGACGGCGTGGCTCAGCCAGTGCGGGGGTACGTCGTCGCGCAGCACGCCGGTGGCCTGAGCGGCGGCGTACAGCTCGAAGGCCGACGACTGTGACGACGCGAGCAGCACGCCGCCGATGGCGCCGAACGCGGAGCAGAGCGCGAAGGCCGTGACCTTCATGTGCACGACGTCGATGCCGGCGCGTCGGGCCGCCTCGGCGTTGCCGCCGGTGGCGTAGAGGTGGCGACCCCACGTCGTACGGGTCAGGGCGAGCGCGCAGACGATCATCAGCAGCACCGCGATGACGACGGCCCACGGGATGCCCTGGATGACCAGCCGCGAGCGCTCGTTGGGGTTGCGGTTCTGGTTGGCCAGGATCGTGAGGACGACGCCGACGACCGCGATGATGCCGCCGCGCAGGAGCACCAGGCTGATCGCGTCGTGCGTCAGGTGGGCGGCCTTGGCCCGCAGCGCCCCCTGCAGCGTGAAGAGGAGGTAGCCGAACACGATGACCGACGTGAAGATCCAGCCCTGGGTCGGGCTGAGGGTGCCGTAGGTCAGGTCGTGCCAGAAGTCGTAGTTGGACGTGTTGACCGGGCGTCCGTCGAGCGCGAACTGCAGGACGCCCTGCCAGGCCAGGAACAGCGCGAGCGTGACGACGAAGCTGGGGATGCCGATCTTGGCGACCAGGATGCCGTTGGCGACGCCGATGGCGGTGCCGATGCAGACCGCGGCGATGAGCGCCAGCACGAGGTGCTGGGTGAGGTTGGAGACCACCAGGACGAACCCGATGAAGATCACCACCGACGCCGTCCAGGCACGGACCCACAGGGCCAGGCCGATGGCGACGAGCAGCCCGACGACCAGGGCCCAGAACATGAAGCCCGGGAGGCCGTCCTTGAGGTCGCCGTCGAAGACGGCGACCGCTGCGAGCGCGGCGCACATGCCACCGGCGGTGCCGGCCGACAGGTCGATCTCGCCCAGCAGGAGCACGAAGACCAGGCCCATCGCGATCACCGCGATGTAGACGCCCTGGCCGGGGAGGTTGCCGATGTTGTACTTCGTCAGGAACGCGTCGCTGACCTGCATGAAGATGATGCCGAGGACGACCAGGCCGAGCACCGAGGGCAGGGCACCGGGCTCGCCGGTGCGCAGCTTGGTGACCCATCCGGTCAGGGCGCCGCCGATCGAGCGCTCCTCGACGTCGAGGGAGAACTGCCCCGCGGGCTGTTCGCGCTTGTCCAGGCTGGGGGAGGGGGTCTCGGTGCTCATCACATGACCTCGTTGGTGGTGGCCTTGCTCAGACCGAGGTCGCCGGTGCGACCCGAGGTGATGAGCTCGACGATCTGGGTGGTGGTCGTGTCGGCGGTCTTGACCTCCGCGGCGACCCGGCCGAGGAAGAGGGCGGCGACGCGGTCGGCGACCTCCTTGACGTCGTTCATGTTGTGCGAGATCAGCACGACGCCGCGGCCCTGGTCGGCCAGGCGACGCACGAGGTCGAGCACCTGGCGCGTCTGGGCGACGCCGAGGGCGGCGGTGGGCTCGTCGAGGAACACGACCTTGCTGTTCCACAGCACGGCCTTGGCGATCGCGACCGTCTGACGCTGACCGCCGGAGAGGTTGGCGACCTGCTGGCGCACCGAGGACACGGTGCGCACCGAGAGGCTGGCGAGTGTCTCGCGGGCCTGGCGCTCCATCTCGCCGTCGGCGAGGAACATGCCCATCTTGCGGATCTCGCGGCCCAGGAACATGTTCTGGGTGATGTCGAGGTTGTCGGCCAGGGCGAGGTCCTGGTAGACGAACTCGATGCCGAGGGCGCTGGCCGAGCGCGGGTCGGTGATGGTGACCGGCTTGCCCTCGAAGAGGATCTGGCCGGAGTCGACGCTGTTGATGCCGGCGAAGCACTTCACGAGGGTCGACTTGCCGGCCCCGTTGTCGCCGACCAGGGCCGTGACCTCTCCCGGGTAGACGTCGAAGTCGACGTCGTGCAGCACGTGGACGGGCCCGAAGCTCTTGTTGAGCCCCCGGGCCGAGAGGAGCGGTTCGGACACGGTCCCGCCTTTCAGGAGGTGCGGTGCGGTGGTTCAGGTGATGGACGTGGTGTGGCTAGCTGGACGCTAGTGGCATACGACGGTGGCCGGGCCGGTTCGGCCCGGCCACCGCGTCGTGCTGGTGGTGCTGGGTCGTGCTGGGTCGAGCTGGTGCTCAGGTGGTGCGGCCCGGGATCAGGAGATGCCGAGCTTCTTGCAGTCGTCCTCGATGCCCTGGCAGATCTCGTCGGCCTTCAGCGCGCCGGCGTCGATGACGTCGGAGATGTTGGCCTGGGTGATGACCTGGGCGGGGAGCAGCAGCGCCTCGAGCTTGTGCGACGGGGCCTCCGGGTCCTCGAAGGGGGCCAGGGTGAGGCCCGCCTCGGCGGGGTCGGTGCCGGCAGCGAGCGCGATGGCGAGCTGGGCGGCGGCGGTGGCCTCGAGCTTGACGTCCTTGAAGACCGTCATGCTCTGGGTGCCGGTGATGATGTTCTGCAGGCCCTGGACGCCGGCGTCCTGACCGGTCACGACGACCTTGCCGTCGAGCCCGTTGGTCTTGAGCACACCGATGACCGCGTTGGCGATGTCGTCGTTGGCAGCGAGCACGCCGTCGACGTCGCCGCCGTCGGCGGTGAAGGCCTGCTGGAACGTCGGAGCGGCGTTCTCGACCTTCCAGCCCTTGACGGTCGCCTCCTGGGTGATCGTCAGCTTGCCCTCCTTCTGGAGCGGGTCGAGCACCGAGTGGGCGCCCTTGGAGAACAGCACGGCGTTGTTGTCGACGTCGGTGCCGCCGTTCATCATGATGATGTTGGGCTTGTCGGCGCCGCTCTTGTCGAGGCAGTCCACGAGGGTCTGGGCCTGGAGCTTGCCGACGTCCTCGTTGTCGAAGGAGACGTAGTAGGGCGCGGTGCCGCCGAGGTTGACGCGGTCGTAGTCGATGACCGGGACGCCGGCCGCGTCGGCCTGCTTCTCGACACCGGCACCGGAGGCGGCGTCGATGGAGTCGATGATGAGCACCTTGACGCCGGCACCGATCATGTTCTGCGCCAGCGAGGCGAACTTGTTGATGTCACCCTGGGCGTTCTGGATGTCGGGGGTCAGCCCGGCCTCGGAGAGCGCCGACTTGAGCAGCGGGGCGTCGTAGGTCTCGTAGCGGGTCGACGAGGTGGTGTCGGGCAGGATCACGCCGACCTTGCCGCTCGCGGTGCCGGCCTTGCCCTCGGCGGGCTTCTCGGCCGCGCTGACCGGCGGGCTGTCGAGGCTGCAGGCGCCGGTGATGTCGCCGCCGCCCCCGCCACTGCCGCCGTCGCCGGCCTTGTCGTCGTCGTCGGAGCCGCACGCTGCCAACGGGCCGACGCACAGCGTGACCGCGGCGCCGATGAGGGCGGCACGGCGGATGAATGAAGACACGGTTCCTCCTGCAGGATCTCGGCGCGAGCGCGCCAGTGGTACCTCGGAGTGTCATCGGTCACGCCGTAGTCGTCAAGAGGTGAACGCAAAATCACCCGATTGAGTCATGCGGCCGGTTTACCGCACATGTCTTGACGACAAAGTGGTCGTCCAGCACAGTTCACCCCGTGTCCACCTCCGACCCGGCCCCGGGTTCCACCGCGTCGCTGCGCACGGCCAACCAGCGCCGGGTGCTCGACGTGCTGCGGGGCCAGGGCCCGGTGGTGGCGCCGACGGACGGACCCGCCGAGGGTCAGATCACCCAGGCCGAGCTGGCGCGTACGACGGGCCTGGCCCCCGCGACCGTGTCGAGCATCGTGCGTGAGCTGGCCGGCGCCGGGCTGGTCGCGACCGTCAAGGGCAGCGGCCGTCGCGGCACGACCGTGCAGCTCGCGTCGAGCGCCGGCGTCGTCGCGGGCATCGACTTCGGGCACCGCCACGTCTCCGTCGCCGTCGGCGACCTCACCGGCCAGGTGGTCTGCGAGGCGAGCCGTCCGCTCGGGCCGGCGCACCACTACGACGAGGGCCTCGGCCACGCCGCGGAGATGCTCGCCTCGATGCTCACCGACCTGGCGCTCGAGGCCGACGCCGTGCGCACCGTCGGGCTGGGGCTGCCGGCCCCGATCATCGACGACGTCGTGCGGTCCTCGGCGATCCTGCCCGGCTGGGTCGGCGTCAACGCCAAGCGCGTCGCCATGGAGCGTTTCGCCGGACCCGTGCACATCGAGAACGACGCCAACCTGGGTGCTCTCGCCGAGCACCGGCTGGGCAGCGCCCGCGGGCACTCGACGATGATCTACCTCAAGCTGTCGTCGGGCGTCGGCTCCGGCATCGTCATCGACGACCGGCTCTTCCACGGCGCGAGCGGCACCGCCGGCGAGGTCGGTCACCTGACCGTCGACGAGCACGGTCCGGTGTGCCGGTGCGGCAGCCGCGGCTGCCTGGAGACCTACGCCTCCACCGGAAGCGTGCTGGAGCTGATGGCGACCCACATGCCCGACGCGACCCTCGACGACGTCGTCGAGGCTGCACGTGGGGGCAACGTCTCCGCCGTACGCAGCCTCGAGGACGCCGGCCTCCACCTCGGCTGGGGCCTGGGCAGCCTGGTCAACCTCTTCAACCCCTCCCTCATCGTGATCGGCGGCGACCTCGCCCGCGCGGGCGACCTGCTGCTCGACTCGGCCCGTGTGGGCCTGCGGCGGCACGCCCTCGACGCGGTCGCCGCGACCCCGGTGGTGGTCAGCGAGCTCGGCCGGCGGGCCGCCCTGGTGGGCTCGGTCCTCCTCGCTGCCGAGCGCACCGATCTCCTCCCCGAGGCCGCGTCGGGCTAGCAGCGTCCGGTCCCCGTAGACTCGGCTGGTGGAAATCCCCGACCTGGCGGCGCTGCACGCGCTGTCCCCGGCCCAGCAGCCGACCTACCCCGACCGGGCCGCGGTCGACGCGACCGTCGACCGGCTGCGCACGCTGCGCCCGCTGGTCCTGGGCCACGAGTGCGACGACCTGACCGACAAGCTCGCGGCGGTCAGCCGGGGAGAGGCCTTCCTGCTGCAGGGCGGCGACTGCGCCGAGACCTTCGCCGGTGTCACGGCCGACAACACCCGCAACAAGCTGCGCGTGCTCCTGCAGATGGCCGTGGTGCTGACCTACGCCGCCTCGGTCCCGGTCGTCAAGCTCGGTCGCCTCGCCGGCCAGTACGCCAAGCCGCGCTCCTCCGACCTCGAGACCCGGCTCGTCGACGGTGAGAAGGTCACGCTGCCGGCTTACCGCGGCGACGCCGTCAACGGCTTCGACTTCACCCGCGACGCCCGGGTGCCCGACCCCGCGCGGCTGCTCGAGGTCCACCGGACCTCGGCCGCGACGCTCAGCATGATCCGTGCCTTCATCGCCGGCGGGTACGCCGACCTGCGCAAGGTCCACACCTGGAACACCGACTTCGTCTCCGACTCCGTGGCCGGGCAGCGCTACGACGCCCTCGCCTTCGAGATCGACCGGGCCATGGCGTTCATGCAGGCCATCGGCGCCGACCCCGACGAGTTCCACCACGTCGACTTCCACACCAGCCACGAGGCCCTCCTGCTCGAGTACGAGCACGCCATGACGCGCCACGACTCCGGCAGCGGGGCGGCCTACGACCTGTCGGCCCACTTCGTCTGGATCGGCGAGCGCACCCGTCAGCTCGACGGCGCCCACGTCGAGCTGCTCAGCCGCATCCGCAACCCGATCGGCGTCAAGCTCGGCCCGACCACGTCGGCCGACGACGCCATCGCGCTCGCCTCGCGGCTCAACCCCGACAACATCCCCGGGCGGCTGACCTTCATCACCCGCTTCGGTGCCGGCCGGATCCGCGACGGCCTGCCCGAGGTCGTCGAGAAGGTCACCGCCGCCGGCCTGCAGGTCGCCTGGGTCTGCGACCCCATGCACGGCAACACCTTCGAGGCTTCTTCGGGCTACAAGACCCGGCGCTTCGAGGACGTGATCGAGGAGGTCCAGGGCTTCTTCGACGTCCACCACCAGGTCGGTACCTGGCCCGGCGGCGTGCACGTCGAGCTCACCGGCGACGACGTCACCGAGTGCGTCGGCGGCGGTGAGGACCTCCTCGAGGCCGACCTCGGCGACCGCTACGAGTCCGTCTGCGACCCGCGGCTCAACCGCGTGCAGTCCCTCGAGCTGGCCTTCCTCGTCGCGGAGATGTTGAGGGCCCGGTCGGTCTGAGCCTGCGAAGACCGACCTCAGGCCCGAAAGGTTGAGGAGCGTCGGCTGGAGGCCCGAGCTCGCGAGGGCCTGCAGCGACGCGTCTCGAAACCTGGCCGCAGCCACGAACCCGACCCTCGTGAGCGCTGACCCGTCGCCCACGGGCGACGGGTCGATCGTCATCTCACGCTGACCCGTCGCCCATGGGCGACGGGTCAGCGTGGAGGATGGATCGGTGATCGACCTGCGCAGCGACACCGTGACCAGGCCGACCGAGGCGATGCGGGCCGCGATGGCCGCCGCCGAGGTGGGCGACGACGTCTACGGCGAGGACCCGACGGTGCTCGCGCTGCAGGAGCGGGTCGCGGCGATGCTCGGGCACGAGGCGGCGCTGTTCATGCCGACCGGGTCGATGTCCAACGTCCTGGCGGTGCGCTCGCTGGTGCAGCCGGGCCAGGAGGTGCTGTGCGAGAGCGCGGCCCACATCGCCCGCGCCGAGCTCGGCGCCCACGGCGCCTACAGCGGCGTCACGATGCGCACCTGGACCCACCCGCGCGGACACGTCGACCTCGACGCGGTGCAGGCCCTCTACGCCCCCGACCTGGGGCCCTACTTCGTGCGCACGACCGCCGTCTCGGTCGAGAACACCCACAACTTCGCCGGCGGCACCGTGCTGCCGATCGACCAGCTGCGCGACCTGCGCGAGTGGGCGACCGGCGTGGGGGTCGGCATCCACCTCGACGGCGCGCGGCTCTGGAACGCCCACGTCGCCACCGGCACGCCGCTCGCCGAGTACGGCGCCATCGCCGACGTCCTCTCGGTCTGCCTGTCCAAGGGGCTCGGCGCGCCCGTCGGGTCGGTGCTGGTCGGCAGCGCCGACACCGTGGCCGAGGCGCGCGTGTGGCGCAAGCGGATGGGCGGCGGCATGCGCCAGGTCGGCGTGCTCGCCGCGGCCGGGCTGCACGCCCTCGACCACCACGTCGAGCGGCTGGCCGACGACCACGCTCACGCCCGGCTGCTCGCGGACGCGTGCGGCGCCGACCCGGCCTCGGTGGAGACCAACATCGTCGTGGTCGACCGGTCCGACGCGGCGTCGTACGTCGAGCGCGCGGCCGCACAGGGGGTCCGGGTCGCTGCGGTCGGGGCCACCAAGGTCCGGCTCGTCACGCACCTCGGCGTCTCGACCGACGACGCCCGCCGCGCGGCCGAGGTGCTCGCCGCCCTCTGAGGCTGGGCACCGGCCCGTACCGTCTGCAGGATGACCCCCGTGCGTCGATGGTCCGTCGTCGCGGCGGTCGTGCTGGCCGTCGCCGCGGTCCCGGTGGTGCCGCGGCTGCTGCCGGTCGGCGACACCGACGTGTCGGCGGCCACCCTGCTCGACCGGGTCCGCGCCTCGGCCGACGTCGGGCACTCGGGGTACGCCGAGACCGAGGGCACCGTGCAGCTGCCGGTCGGTGACCGGCTAGGCGACGTCGGCGAGCTGCTGGCCGGCACGAGCCGGCTGCGGGTGTGGTGGCAGGACCAGGACGCCTGGCGGGTCGACCGGCTGCTCGCCTCGGGCGAGCGCGACCTCGTCCACGCCGGACCGGTCACCACGTCCTACGACTACGAGGACGCACGGGCGACCACCACCCTCGACCCCGAGATCCGGCTGCCGCGCGCCCCCGACCTGCTGCCGCCGGCCCTGGCACGCACCGCCCTCGAGGACGCCACCGCCGTCGACGTACGCCGCCTCGCGCCGCGGCGGGTCGCCGGGATCGCGGCCTCCGGCCTGCGCTACACCCCGCCCGATCCCGGCTCCGGCTCCGGCCCTCGGACGACGATCGACCGGGTCGACGTGTGGGTCGACCCGGGCTCGGGACTGCCGCTGCGGGTCGAGGTGCGCGCGGCCGGGTCCGACGAGCCCGACGTGGTCTCGGCCTTCGACGAGGTCGAGGTCGAGCGCCCGGCCGACGACCTGGTCGACTTCCGGCCCTCGCCGGCGGTGGAGGTCGAGCAGGCCCGCACCCTCGACATCGCCGACGCGGCCGGCCGCTACGCGCCGTACGTCGTGCCCGAGCGGCTGGCCGGCCTCGACCGGCGGACGGGGCCCGACGCGGCCGCCGGTGTCTACGGCATCGGCGTCACCCGGTTCATCGCGGTGCCGCTGCGCCCTCGTGAGGCCGGTCCGCTGCGCGAGCAGCTGCGCGCCGCGCCCGGCGCGACGCTGGGGGACCGGCGCACGGTCGCGGCCGACGGGGCCCTCACCGTCCTGCTCACCGGCGGCGGGCGCCGCGGCGACCGCACGGCGTGGCTGGTCGCCGGGACCGTCACGCCCCAGGTCCTCCAGGAGGCCGCCGACGAGCTGGTGCGCCTGGACCGGGTCGACCGGGACGGCCCGCGATGACCGCCCCGGGCCTCGCGATCCGGACCGCGGGACTGACCAAGTACTACGGGCGCTTCCTGGCCGTCGACGCCCTCGACCTCGAGGTGCGCGAGGGCGACGTCTACGGCTTCCTGGGTGCCAACGGGTCAGGCAAGACGACGACGGTGCGGATGCTGCTGGGGCTGGTCCTGGCCACGTCGGGCACCGCCGAGGTGCTGGGCCGGGCGATGCCCGGCGGCGCGCCCGACGTGCTGCCCGAGGTGGGCGCCATGATCGAGGCGCCAGCGGCCTACCCCCACCTGTCGGGGCGCGCCAACCTCGCGCTCTTCGACGCGATGGGCCGGGGCTCGCGACGGCGCGGTCGCGCGGGCCGGGTCGACGACGCGCTCGACCGGGTCGGCCTCGGCGGTGTCGACGGCCGACCGGTGCGCGCCTACTCCCTCGGCATGCGGCAGCGCCTCGGCCTGGCCAACGCACTGATCCGCCGGCCCCGCCTGCTGGTGCTCGACGAGCCCACCAACGGCCTGGACCCGCAGGGCATCCGCGACATCCGGGCCCTGCTCCTCGAGCTCAACGCCGCCGGCACGACGGTCTTCGTCTCCAGCCACCTGCTGCTCGAGATCGAGCAGATGTGCACCCGGGTCGGTGTGCTCGACCGCGGACGGCTGGTGCTGCAGGAGCACCTCGACGACCTGCGCGCCCCCACCGGCCGCGTCGTGCTGCGCACCCGCGACGTCGCCGACGCGCGACGGCTGCTGGACCACCGGATCGACGAGGCCCGGGACGACCGGATCGTGGTGCGCGACGCCGATCCGGCCGCGCTGGCCGCCGAGCTCGTGCGCGCGGGCATCGCCGTCGACGAGCTCGTCGCCGAGCGTCGCTCGCTGGAGGACATCGTGCTGGCCGCCACGAGCGCGGGCAGCGACACCTTCGCCCGTGACCGTGACCGTGACCGTGACCGTGACCGTGATCGCGACCGCGACGCCACGGGCGACGCCGCGGGGGTGTCGGCGTGATCGGGGTCGAGCTGCGCAAGCTGCTGCGCAGCCGACGTACGTGGGCGACGATCCTGCTCGTCGACTCGCTGCCCACCCTGGTCGGCGTGCTGCTCGCGGTCACCGACCTCGGCCCGCGGCCCGGGGAGGGGCCGGCGTTCCTGTCGGCCGTCCTCACCGACGGCACCCTGTTCCCCCTTGCTGCGTTGGCGATCGTGCTCCCGTTGTTCCTGCCGATCGCGGTCGCGGTGACCGCCGGCGAGGCCGTGGCGGGGGAGGCCGCGGCGGGCACGCTGCGCTACGTGCTGGTCCGGCCGGTGAGCCGGCTGCGGTTCCTGGTCGCCAAGCTGGTCAGCGTCCTGGTCTTCGTCGTGATCACCGTGCTCGTCGTCGCCGCGACGGCGTACGTCGTGGGGCTGGTGCTGCTCGGCAACGAGTCGGTGACCGCGACGGGCGCGGCCACGAGTGTCTCGGGCTCCTCGCTGTCGACCCCCGAGCTCGTCGGGCGCACGTTCCTGGCGCTGGGCTACGCGATGCTCTGCATGCTCGGCGTCGCCACGATCGCGTTGTTCCTGTCGACCGCGGTGCAGTCGTCGCTCGGTGCCGCGCTGGGCACCATGGCCGTCTTCGTCGGCTCGGCGCTGCTGATGACGCTCGACGCCGCCGACGCCCTCTCCGACTTCCTGCCCACGCGCTACTGGCTGGCGTTCGTCGACCTGTTCCGCGACCCGATCCTGTGGAAGGACGTGCAGGCGGGGGTGCTGCTCCAGGTCGCCTACGTCGCGGTGTTCTTCGCTGCGGCCTGGGCCAACTTCGCGACCAAGGACGTCGCCGACTGACGGTCGATCAACAGGCGAGGGCGAAGCCGTCGGCGTCACCGGCCAGGAACGACTCCACGATGCCGATAGTGCGCGGGTCGCGGACGATCTCGCCGTGCGACAGCGGTCCGGTGCGGCAGGTGTCCTGGAGGTCGATCGACGTCGCGCCCTCGAGCACGGCGGAGTCGGGCGGGACGACGGTCCGGTCGGTCTCGGTCCACAACGACAGCCAGCGCGGACCGGCGGGCGTCTCGTCGCCCTGGTTGAGCCCGCGCAGCAGGTCGCTGTCGGGGTCGAGCTGGCGGCAGGCCTCGGCGCACGCCCCGTCGCCCAGGCTGGTGGCCAGCGCGGCCAGGTCGGTCCCGTGGTGGGGCGAGGCGATCGTCGCGACCCGGCGGGTGACGGCGTCGCCGCCCAGCTCGGCGACGTAGTAGCGCACGACGACACCCCCGGCGGAGTAGCCGACCAGGTCGACGGAGCCGGCCCCGGTCCGGTCGAGCGCCGCGGCGACCCGGTCGGCGAGCCCCTCGGCGGCGGCCCGCAGGTCGCCGGTGCCGTCGCCGGGCGGTACGACGACCTCCGCGTCGGGCAGCGCGGCCGCAAGGTCCTCGAGGGCGGCCGTCGAGCCGCCGTACCCGGGCACGAGCAGGACCGGTCCGCGGCGCGCCTGGTCGACCGGTGCCGGCGCGCCGGCGGCCGGGTCGCCGACCGAGCGGACGACGAGCGTCACGAGCACCGCGGCGAGGAGCCCGGCCACGACGAGGTGGAGACGCCGCCGGGCGGGGGAGAGCCGCCCCAGCCAGCCGGGCCACGTGGTCATCTGGTCAGGCTACGAGCCGAGGCCCAAGCCGGGTCGACGACGTGTCCGCGGGCACTGACCCGAGCGGTCCACGACCCGCGTGGGCACTTACTGACTGTCAGCACTACCACCTGACGGTTGCAGCCGTCAGGTAGTGCATCGGACGGTCAGTAAGTGCCGACGGCCTGGTCCATCCCGGCCGGCTCAGGGCTGGGGTGAGCCGAGGAGCTCGACGGTGCTGATGGCGGTGAAGTTGCGTCCCTTGGGGGCGCGGGCCGGGTCGCTGACCGAGACGAGCCGCATCCGGACGGTCCTGGAGACGACGTCGACCCGCATCTTCTGCACGGCACGGGACTCGCCGAGGGTCTGGGTGACCGTCTCCCCGCCGTCGAAGACCCACTCGACCTCGAGGACCCGGCGGTTGGCGGTGTAGCCGTCGTAGCCGGGGTCGCGCTTGGCGTAGCCGTTGAGCAGCCCGACCGAGGTCAGCCGGGTCGACTTCGCGAGGGTGAAGACGAGGGTCGAACCGGCGGCGCTGCCCGGGGCGCGCCAGGCCGTGTCGGGGCGGTCGTCGAGCATGTTGGCGGCGTCGTAGCGGACCGGGTTGCCGTCGACGTCGACGCCCGGCTTGGCGGTGCTGGGCGCCCGGACCGTGGCGGACCCCGAGACGTCCTTGCTCGGCCCGGTCGTCGTGGAGGTCGTGGGGCTGGTCGGCTCGGACGACGACGGATCGGTGGTCGGCGCGCTGGTGCCGGGTGCGCTGGCGCTCGCGGACCCACCGGGCGCGGGGTCGCCGGCCCGGTCGTCGTCGGTGTCGTTGCCGCGGAGCAGGAACACGCCCATCCCGGCGACCAGCACCAGGGCCGCCGCGACGACCAGCCACGGCAGCGCCGAACGGCGGGCTGCGTGGCTGCGGCGGTCGTCGGTCGGCGCCGCGTGGTCGTCGTAGCCCACGAACGCGACGGGTACCGAGGTGTCGGCCTCCCACACCTCGGGGGAGACCGGCGCCACCGGCGCCACCGGGGGCAGCGGCGTCGCGGGGGTCGCCGGCGGGGGCGGCGGGTCGTCGGCGTACATCGGGTAGCGCGGGCGACCCGGGGTCTCGTAGACCGGGGGCGGTGCCGTCGGACCCGCGCCCGGCGGCCACGGCGACCGGGCCGGGTCCGACGGGGCCGGCGAGTCCTCGACCCGCACCGCCGGGCGCTCGGCGGTGCTGGTGGGGTCGCCGCCGGTCACGTCGCCGGTCACGTCGGGCGGGCCGGCGATGTCGTCACGCGGCTGACCGCAGTTGACGCAGTAGCGACCGACGCCGAGGGCGTGGCCGCAGCGCGCGCACTGGTGCATCGGGTCGCTCCTCCTGCGGTTCTGGCTGTCGTCCTGGCGGTTGTCCTGGCCGGGGTCCGGGCCACCCTAACGAGGTGGGGCTACTCGTGGCCGACCCGCTCGTGCGAGGCCACCCGACCCACGACCGGGGGGAGCCGGCGGCAGGCCTGGGCCAGCTCGCGCAGGTCGTTGCCGAGCAGCGCCTGCGGGCCGTCGCAGAGCGCCGTCTCGGGGTCGGGGTGCACGTCGACGATGATGCCGTCGGCGCCGACTGCGATGGCCGCGCGCGACAGGGGGACGACGAGGTCCTTGCGGCCCGCGGCGTGCGACGGGTCGACGATGACCGGCAGGTGGCTGGTCGCCTGGACGACGGGCACCGCGGAGATGTCGAGCGTGTTGCGGGTCGACGGCTCGAAGGTGCGGATGCCGCGCTCGCAGAGCACGACGTCGAGGTTGCCGCGCTGGGCGATGTACTCCGCCGCCATCAGCCACTCCTCGATGGTCGCGGTCATGCCGCGCTTGAGGAGCACGGGCATGCCGGAGTCGCCGGCGGCCTGGAGCAGCCCGAAGTTGGCCATGTTGCGGGTGCCGATCTGCAGCATGTCGGCGTGCTCGGCGACGACGGGTACGTCGCGGGCGTCGACGACCTCGGTCACCACCGGCATGCCGGTGGCGGCGCCGACGTCGGCCAGGATCTCCAGCCCGCGCACACCGAGGCCCTGGAAGGCGTACGGCGAGGTCCGCGGCTTGTAGGCGCCGCCGCGCAGGATCGTCGCGCCAGCCGACTGCGCCATCCGGGCCGCCTCGAGCGTCTGCTCGGGCGACTCGACGGCGCACGGGCCGGCCATGAAGGTGAACGTGTCGGGCCCGATCGGGACCCGCTTGTTGCCCGCGCCGCCCTTGCCGACCCAGACGGTCGAGCGCTCGGCGTGGTGCTGGCGGCTCACGAGCTTGTAGGGGTCGGAGATGCGGTGCACGTCGGCGACGCCGCGCAGGGTGCGCAGGTTGAGTCCGTGGAACGACTCGAGGTCGCCCACCAGACCGATGATGGTGCGGACGACGCCCTTGCTGACGAAGGCCTCACCGCCGACGGACTCGACCCGCTCGACGACGTGCGCGACGTCCTCGTCGGTGGCGTCCGGTGACATGACGACGACCATGGCTGTACCTCTCGTGTGGGCCTCGGCGTACGGCCCGGGTGGTGGTGGCACGACGAACGCCCCGGGCTTTCGGCCGGGGCGTTGGTGGGTGCGGGCGCGTCTAGGAACGAGCCTGCACGGGAGCTCCCGGCAGGTGTCCAAAGAAATAGGTGCGCGCCACGAGGGGGAGTCTAGGCCGACCCGCGGTGGCGGGGCGGGGCTGTGCCAGTCCGTGGACGGGACCGGGACCGAGGCCGGGGGCGAGGCTGAGGCCGAGGCTGGGATGTTACTGACCGTTCGGACTGCTTCCCTGCGCTTCGACGCGCAGGTCAGAAGTCCGAACGGTCAGTAACAAGCCCGGTGACCCACCCGCCGCGCCGCCCCCGGCTCACACCACCAGGTGCTGGACCTCGCCCGGGTCCGGGCCGGACGGCGTACGGCGGGGGCCGGCCTCGACGAGGACCATCGCGGTCACGACCATGGCGCCGCCCGCGAGGAGTCGCCAGGTCAGCGACTCGCCACCGAGGCCGACGGCGAAGGTCGCGGCGAAGACGGGCTCCATGCTCATCACGATCGCCGCGCGGGTCGGGGCGAGGTGGGCCTGGGCCCAGGTCTGCGCGATCAGCGCGGCGGCCCCGGCCACCACGGCCATGTAGACCACCGACAGCCAGTCGCCGGTGCGCGAGGGGAGGACGACGCCGTCCGGGGCGGTGGCGACCAGGCAGATCACCGCGATCACCAGCAGCTGCAGGATCGACAGCCCCAGCGCGTCCTCGGCCGAGGACCAGGCACCGAGCGCCACGATGTGCAGGGCGTAGAGGACCGCCGCGACCAGCGTGATGGCCTCGCCGTAGCCGACCGCGACGCCGTCGAGCGTGAGCGTGGCCAGGCCGGTCGTCGCGAGCAGCACCGCTCCCCACGTCCACGTGGTCAGCCGGGTGCGCAGCAGCAGCGCCGCGAGCAGGGGCGTGGCGACGACGTACAGCCCGGTCACGAAGCCGGACACGCTCGCCGCGGTGCTCGCCAGCCCGGCGGTCTGCAGGATCTGCGCGACGCCGTAGAGGCCGCCGAGGACCAGACCGCGACGGCGCCCCTGGGCGGACAGCCGCCCGAGCGCGCGCGGCGCGACCACCAGCATGACGGCCCCCGCGACCAGGAACCGGACCGCTAGGAAGTCGAGCGTCGGCACCCGGTCGAGCAGGTCCTTGATGAGGATGAACGTCGAGCCCCACACCATGGTCATGGCCAGCAGGGCGAGCGTGGCGAGGGTCGTGGTCCGTGGCCGGGCGAACCCGGTCACCGGAGGGGCTCGCCGTGCGAGCACGCACCGGGTCCGGACACGGTGGTGAGTCTCCCACCCGCAGACGCACCGCGCGGGACGGCCTGGGCCGAGCGGTCGCGGTCAGACGAGGTGGTCAGACGACGAAGAGGGTGATCGTGCTGCCCCGGCGCGCCTGGCTGCCGAAGCCGGGGTCGGACCGGGTGACGTAGCCCAGGCCGAACCCGCCGGGCGCGTCCTCGACCGTCGTCTCGAACCCGGCCTCCCGCATCGCCTTCTCGGCGTCCTTGACGCCGTAGAGGTAGACGTTGGGGACCTTGACCAGCTCGGGACCGCGCGAGACGACCAGCCGGACGGTCTGGCCCTTGGTCAGGGTGCCGGACGACGGGGACTGCGAGATCACGCGGCCGGCCTCGACGGAGTCGTCGTAGCGCTCCTCGACGACCTCGCCGACCAGGCCCCGCTCCTCGAGGGCCGCCACGGCGTCGTCGCGCGGCTCGCCCTCCCAGTGCCCGACGGGGATGGGTCGCTTGCCCTTGGACACGATCAGGTCGACGGTGGTGCCGGGCTCGACCTCGACGCCGGCCTTGGGGTCGCTGCCCAGCACGGTGCCCGGCGCCGCGGTCTCCGACCAGCGGCCGGTGCTCGTGCCGAACTCGAGCTGCTTGTCGATGAGGGCGTCCTGGGCGGCGTCCTCGTCGAGGCCGCGGACCGTCGGCACGAGGAGCTCGCCGAGCGACAGGGTGAGCGTCACGGTGTCGCCGGGCATCAGCCGCGAGCCGCCTCCCGGGTCGGCCGACACCACGGTGCCGGCGGGCAGGTCGGGGTCGTAGACGGCGTCGGCGTAGGCCACCTCGAGGTCGGCGTCGCCCAGCATCGACTCGGCCTGCGACTGCTCCTGACCCACGACGGTGGGGCTGGTCGTGTAGCGGGCCCAGCCGTACCAGAACGCCCCGCCGCCCAGCCCGAGGGCGAGCAGGAGCGCGACGACCAGGAGCAGGGGGCCACGGCGGCGGCGCCGTCGGACCTGCCGCGGGGGAGCGGGTCGGGTCGGGCGGGCCGACCGCGACGCCGCGGTCTCCGTACGCCGGGGAGGCGCGAGCGGCGGCGGGGGCGGGCCGAGGACCGGCATCATCGTGGTCGGCTCGCGCAGGTCGGGACCCGGCTCCCCGTCGGGCGCGGCGCCGGGCTGCTGGTCCGGGTGGGGCTCCCAGGACGGCTCCCAGCCGGACAGGTCGTCGGTCGTGGTGGATGCGCCCACGGGCCCCGTCGGGGGCAGCAGGTCCTGGGTGAGCTCGGGGTCGTCGTACAGGCGCTCGCCGAGGGCCTGGCTGACCCGGTGGACCTGGCGCAGCAGCACGGTCGCGTCGGCCGGGCGGCGGGTGCGGTCGCGGGTGGTCGCACGGGCGACGAGCGCGTCGACGTAGGGGGGCAGGCCGGGCACCCGCGCCGACGGCGGCGGCACGTCGTGGTGGACGTGCTTGTAGGCGACCGCGATCGGGGTCTCGCCCTCGTGGGGCTTGACGCCGGTCAGCAGCTCGTAGAGGAGCACCCCGACGGCGTAGACGTCGGCGCGCTCGTCGGCGCGGCCGTCGACGACCAGCTCGGGCGCGAGGTAGGACACGGTGCCGATGAGCACGCCCTGGGTGGTGTGCTGGGTCTCGGAGCTGACCGCCTTGGCGAGGCCGAAGTCGGCGACCTTGACCTGGCCGTCGTCGCTGATCAGGACGTTCTCGGGCTTGACGTCGCGGTGGATGAGCCCGGCGCGGTGGGCGGCGGCGAGCGCGGACACGACCGGCTCGATCAACGCCAGCGCCCGGGTCGGCGACATCGGGCTCTCCTTGGCGATGGTGTCGCGCAGCGTGTGTCCGCTGACGAGCTCCATCACCAGGAAGACGGTGCCGTCGTCGTCGCCCTGGTCGTGGACCGCGACGATGTGGGGGTGCGAGAGGCGGGCCGCGGCCCGGGCCTCGCGCACGAATCGCGCGGCGAAGTCGTGGTCGTCGTGGCCGCCGGCGTCGGACAGGCCCGCGTGCATGATCTTGACCGCGACCGTGCGATCGAGGCGGACGTCGAGGGCCTCGTGGACGCTGGCCATCCCGCCGCGCGCGATCCGCGGGCCGATGCGGTAGCGCCCGTCGAGGAGCCGGCCCTGCAGGGGGTCGGTGCCCCGGTCGTGGGCACGACCGGCCGGGCGCGTGTCACCGGCGCCGGGGCGTGTCTGCACGTCGACCCTCCTGCCCGGCGGGGGAAGTCGCCGGAGAACCCCATCGTACGGGGCGCCACGGCCGCCCGGGTGGCTCCGCGGGTCCCGGCGTGGCGTGCAAAACTGACGTCCATGTCCGACGCGTCGCCCAGTGAGGCCACCCCACCCACCCTCGCCGAGGCCGACCTGGCCGCGCTGGTGCCCGACTGGGTCGACTGGGCCGAGGCCGCACGCCGTCTCGAGGTGACGGTCGCCAAGGTCCGCACGATGATCCGCGACCACGAGCTCGCGGCCGCCGTGCCCGCCCCCGGCGCCGGCCAGCAGCTGCCCGCCGACCTGATCCAGGACGGCCTGCCGGTCAAGGGCCTGCCGGGGCTGCTGACCGTGCTGCACGACAACGGCTACGACGACCGCGAGTGCATCGCGTGGCTCTTCCTCGACCAGGACTTCCCCGGGCGCGCCATCGACGCACTGCGCGAGAACCGCGGCACCGAGGTCAAGCGGCGCGCCCAGGCCCTGGCCTTCTGATGGTCGACTAGCCGATGCCCGTCCACCGGGTACCCCCACGCCCGGAGGGCTTCGACCCGCGGCCGACCGGGGCGCTGGCGATGTTCCTCGTGCTCGGCGTCGTCATCGGCATCTGGCTGCTCAACGGTCGCGACCCGGGCACCGGCACCGACCCCGGTCCGGCGTCGACCGCGCAGGCCGGGTCGCTCGACCCCGACAGCGGCCTCCCGTACGTCGAGGTCGACGACCTGCCCGACGAGGCCGTCACGACGATCCGGCTGATCGACGACGGCGGGCCGTTTCGCTACGACCAGGACGGCGCGACGTTCGGCAACGACAAGGGTGTGCTGCCCGACCAGCCGCGCGGCTACTACGCGGAGTACACCGTCGAGACCCCCGGCTCCGACGACCGCGGCGCCCGCCGGATCGTGGCCGGCGACCGGGGCGAGCTCTTCTGGACCGCCGACCAGGACTCGTTCGCGCGCGTGCGCCGGTGACGTCGGAGGTCGGACTGAGGTCGCGGGAGCGCTGAGTTCGGGCGTACCCGTCCGGACTTCGGGGGTGGCTCATCCGCTTCTGGGGTGTTGCAACGGTCCCGGAGTGCAGGAATCCCCGGGTACCCGGGGATCCATGCCACGGGTCACACCGCCCGCTGCGTGACCGTCGCCGCCAACCCCCGCAGCACCTCGGTGGCGTGCGGGTCGAGGCCGGCGTCGTCGAGGGCCGCGACGGCGATGTCGGAGAGCTCGGCGATGAGGGACTCGACCTCGGCGTGGGCACCGCTGGCGTCGATGACGCCGCGCAGCCGCTGCACGTCGTCGACGCCGAGGGCCGTGCCGAGGGAGCGGTCGAGCAGGTCGGCGTCGGCGGGTGGGGCGGACCCGAGGGCGAGGGCGACCAGGACGGTGCGCTTGCCCTCGACCAGGTCGTCACCGGCGGGCTTGCCGGTGGTGGCCGGGTCGCCGTAGACGCCGAGCAGGTCGTCGCGCAGCTGGAACGCCTCGCCCAGGGGGAGCCCGAACCGGGTCAGCGCGGCCAGCTCGTCGGGACCCCCACCAGCCAGTGCGGCACCGACGTGGAGCGGGCGCTCGATGGAGTACTTGGCCGACTTGTAGCGCAGCACCGTCATCGCCGCCTCGACGTCGGCGCGGCCCCGGGCCTGCACCGAGACGTCGAGGAACTGCCCGGCGATCACCTCGGTGCGGCACAGGTCGAAGACCTCCAGGGCCGGACCCACCCGGTCCCAGCCGAAGCCGCTGCGCCGCAGCTGCTCGTCGGCCCAGCCCTGGAGCAGGTCACCGAGCAGGATCGCGCCAGCGGCGCCGTACTGGACGGGGTCGCCGCGCCACCCCGCCGCGCGGTGCTCGGCCTCGAGAGCGCGGTGGGTCGCCGGCCGCCCCCGGCGGGTGTCGGAGGCGTCCATCAGGTCGTCGTGGGCCAGTGCGCTGGCGTGCAGCAGCTCGAGCGACGCGCACGCGCGCAGCAGTCGCTCGTGCTCGGGACCGGACACGACGGGCTGCAGGGCGCGGAACCCCCAGTGGCAGAACGTCGCCCGGAACTTCTTGCCACCGGCCACCGCGGTACGCGCCTCGGCGAGGAGCCGGTCGGCGTCGGGGCCGAGGGGTGTGAGCAGCGTGGCCTGACCGTCGAGGAACCGCGCGAGCGTCGTGTCGAGCGCCTCCCGGAAGGCGTCGCCGTCCCAGGACCCGTCGCCGATGCTCATCGCTCGAGGCTAGGCCCATAAAGTCGGACCCATGGCAACGGGTCGCGGGCGCAGCATCGCCGAGCTCATCGCGAGCGGTGAGCGCTCCATCTCCTTCGAGTTCTTCCCGCCCAAGGACGAGGCCGGCGTCGAGCGGCTGTGGCGTGCGATCACCGCGCTCGAGCCCTACCGGCCGACCTTCGTCTCGGTGACGTACGGCGCCGGCGGCGCCACCCGCGACACGACGGTCGAGATCACCGGCCGGATCGCCCGCGAGACGTCGCTGACGCCCGTCGCCCACCTCACCTGCGTCGGCCACACCCGCGAGGAGCTCGAGAAGATCCTCGACACCTACACCGAGGTCGGCGTCCACCACCTGATGGCGCTGCGCGGCGACCCGCCCGAGGGCCCGCGCGCGGAGTGGACACCCACCGAGGGCGGTCTCGACTACGCCCTCGACCTCGTCGAGCTCGCGGCGTCCCGTGGCGACTTCCGCATCGGCGTCGCCGCCTTCCCCGAGGGCCACCCCAACGCCGAGTCGCGCGACCACGACGCCGACGTGCTGGTCGCCAAGGCCCGCGCCGGGGCTGAGTACGCCGTCACCCAGATGTTCTTCCGCGCCCAGGACTACGTCGACCTCGTCGAGCGGGTGCGGGCGCGCGGCGTCGACATCCCGATCCTCCCGGGCATCATGCCGATCCTCAACCTGCACGCGATCCAGCGGCAGGGCGAGCTCGTCGGGACCTCGGTCCCCGACGAGATCGTGGCCCGCATCTCCGCCCACGACGACCCCGCCGCCATCCGGGCCGAGGGCATCGCGATCGCCGCCGAGCTGTGCGAGGACCTGCTCGCCCTCGGTGCGCCGGGCCTGCACTTCTACACCCTCAACTTCTCCAAGGCCACGCTCGAGATCTTCGAGCGGTTGCAGATCACGGCCTGAGGGGGAGTCGCGGCGGCCAACTCGCGCAATCGAACGAGTTGAGCGGGCCCGGGGTCGGATCGGGTGACCGACTCGTTCGATTGAACGGGTTGGTGGGGCCGGGGACTGAACGGGGTGGGGCGGGCCCGAGACCGGGCCACCGACCCCCACCCGACCCCTCGACTAGCGTCGACGACATGCTCGCCTCCCGCACCGTCACCACCACGGGCTCCGGCGCCGTGTCCGTCCCGCGCGACGCGGCCGTGCTGAGCGTCGCCGCGGTCCACCGTGCGCCGACGCTGTCGGAGGCGCTCGCCGGCGCCGAGTCGGCGCGGGCCGCGCTCGTCGAGGTCGCCCGCGCCCACGTCGAGACTGGGGCGATCGCCACCCGCAGCCTCGACACCTGGCCCCAGCGCGGCGACGACGGACGGCCCGCCGGGTTCGAGGCGCGACACTCGCTGGCGATCCGCTGCTCCGGGCTCGAGGTCGCCGCGGCCCTGCTCCAGGCACTGGCCGACGGGGTCGGCGACCGGCTCTCGGTCGACGGCGTCTCGCTGGCCGCGACCCCGGGCGCCGACCACCTCGCCTCGGCCCGCGAGGCGGCGTACGACGACGCACGCGTCCGCGCCGAGCACCTGGCCCGGCTCGCCGGCTCCGAGCTCGGCTCGGTCGTGTCGGTCGCCGAGGGCTCACCCTCGGGCTCCGGCCCGTCGGCACGGCTGGCGCTCGCCGCCAAGTCCGACGTGCGGTTCGAGGGGGGCACCGAGGACGTGTCGACCTCGGTGACCGTGACCTGGGAGCTCGGCTGACCCGTCAGGCGACCCGTCAGGCCGGACCGACCACGCTCGCGACCAGCGCCGCACCCAGCCCGACGTAGGCGAGGCCCGAGCCGGGGGTGGCGTGCGCGCCGGCGGCGTACACGCCTGCGACCGGGGTGGTGGGGCCGAGGCGGTGGCGCACGGTGCCGCGGCCCTGCCACAGCACGCCGTACGGCGACCCGCCCCACGCCTGCACGGTCTCCAGCGGCGTGCGGTCGACGCGGGTGACCACCTGGTCACGGACGTCGAGACCGGCGCGGGCCAGCACCTTGAGCATGTCCTCGGAGAGCCGTCCGCGGCCGTGGAGGGTGCAGGCGGTGCGGCCGGGCGGAGCGGTGCCGCCGGGGCGCACCACCACCATCGGGTCGCCGTGCACGACGGTCTCGTGGGGCAGGTCGAGCCCGCCCTCGAGGCCGAGGTGGGTGATCGACGGCGGCAGCGACGGCATGGTGCGCTCGACGTGGCGAGCCAGCGCGGGCAGGCGGCGCGGGTCGATCGCGCACACGACCACGTCGGCGCCGACCTCGCCCTGTGCGGTGCGCACGGCCACGACCCGGCCCTCGCGCACCACGAGGTCGAGCACCGGGCTGTCGAGCACGACGCTCACCCCACGGGTCGCCAGCCGGGCGGCCAGCAGGCCGGCGAGCCGGTGCATCCCACCGGCCAGGGTCCAGGCGCCGAAGAGCTGCTCGAGGTGGGTCGCGACCCCCGCCCACGCCGGCACGTTGCGCAGGTCGTGGCCGTCGGCGACGAACGGGTGCCCGGCGACGGTCGCCGGCCGGTCGTCGCGGAAGGCCTTGCGCAGCCGCTTGTGGAGCTGCTCGCGGCCGTCGAGGATCGTCGTCACCTCGCGCGGCAGGTCTCCGGGCGTCCACGGCTCCTCGAAGTAGTGGCGGCGCAGGACATCCCAGACCTCGGCGTACGGCGTCACGTAGGCGTCCCACGCGGCCCCGAGCCCCGCACCGAGCGCGTCGAAGGCGTCGACCTGGGCCCGCCGGCCCGTCGGCAGCCGCAGCACCGAGCGGTCCGCGAACCGGTGCTCGCGCACCACCTCCAGCGGCTGCAGCTCCTCCCCGGTCGCGACCCCGAGCTCGGCCTCGAGGGGGCGCCCGGTCTTGCGGAACAGGTCGCGCACGACGGCCGGCACGTGCAGCATCGTCGGCCCGGCCTCCCAGGCGAAGCCCTCCGACTCGATGGTCGTCAGCGCCCCGCCGAGTCGCGCGGAGGCCTCGATCAGCGTGACGTCGTGGCCGAGCTTGGCCAGCCGCGCCGCCGACGCCAGGCCGCCGTAGCCACCACCGACCACCACCACGCGCGCCATGGGGCGGACCCTACGGTGACGAGACGGCTCGTCGCGACGGGCCTCGACCCGTACGACGCCCGCCTGCCGAACCGCCTGCCGAACCGCCTGCCGAACCGGCCGACGCCCGGCCGACGCCCGGCCCGACGTCCGTCAGCGCAGGTCGGGCGCCGCCCCGAGCGGCCCGAACCCGGAGTCGTACGTCTGGTCGAGGTAGGTCGTCAGGGCGACGTTGAGCGGCGCGAGCCGGTCGCCGGGTGCGAGCAGTGCGCACGGGTCGAGCCGGGCGAAGAACCCGACAGGGGTGTCGGCGGCGACCAGGGTCGTCCCGGTCGCCTCGCCCTCGGGCGCCCGGGCGAGCCTCCCCTCGCGCCGCTCGAGGTCGTAGGAGTGGGTGCCGCCGAGCGAGACGCCCTGCCCGACGGCGGAGGGCCGTCCGGTGCGCCGGGCGTCGAGCAGCGGCACCAGGGACTCGACGTCCTCGACCGTGAGCCCCGGGTCGAGGCCGAGCACGAGGTGGTCCTGGAGCAGGCCGAAGAAGCCCGGGTCGACCTGCGCGAGGGTGCTCACGCCGGCCGACGCGCGGGTGTTGAGCTCGGTCGGGCGGAACCCGTCTCCGGTGAGCACGCCGTCGATCCCGAACGCGCCGCGGTAGCCGTGGGTCGCGGCGAGGTGGTCGCCCACGCGCCGCGCGACCGCACGCATCTCGTCGCGGTCGGCCGCCGGCGGGTCCCACCACGTCGACAGCCCGCCGTAGACGAACGAGCGGGTCTCGAGGTGGCGCAGGATCGCCAGCTCGACCGGCCGGAGCGCGGCGGTGCCGCCCGCGTCCGGCCCGAGCACGATGCCGTGGATGGAGCACGGCACCCCGTCGAGGAACGGCATCACCCGGACCCGGTCGCAGCGCGGGGCGAAGAACGCGTACGCCGCCACGCGGTCCCGCTCGTCGAGGACCCAGCGCACGAAGTTGCCGCCGCCGTTGAGGCCGTCGCGGGCATCGCCGCTCCACACGACGCCCTGGCCGGCGTCGAGCTCGGCGCTGGCGGCGGCCAGGGAGGCACGGTCGACCGGGCAGGCGCGGTGAGGGGCACGGGTCACCCCGGCGGCGTCCCAGACCCCGTCGGCGAGCAGCTTGTCCTCGAGCGCCATCCAGGCCGCCGGTCGGCCGCCGGTGACCACGCGACCCAGGAGGGGCTCGTCGGTCGTGACGAACGGCGTGGTGCGCCACCGCGCGCGGCGCTCGGGGTCGAAGGCGTCGATCGCCGCGACGACGTGCGGCGGCAGGTGACGGGTGGCCCGGTCGAGCAGGCGCACCTCCTCGGTCATCGACGCGGTCGGTGGCAGCGCGACCTCGACGACCGTGCAGTCGCCGGTCTCCGGCACCGGGCCGGCGCCGGTGCCGGTCGACAGCACCAGCACCGGGCAGCCCAGGGTGCGCAGCCGCGCCACCAGGGCGGTGAAGCCGGCCAGGATGCCGGGCCCGAGGATCACCGGACGCCCGGCGTACAGCTCGCCGAGGCGGGCGGTGACGGCACCCCGGGTCGCGTCGTCGCTCAGGTCCACGTCGGTCCGCCGGAGCGCGCGCCCCGACGCTCGCGTCGGGTCCGGAAGCGCCGCCATCCCCGGCGCACGAGCTTGAGCGCGAACCACAGCACCACCAGCCCGACGACCAGGAGCACCGCGGCGATCACCGCGGCCGCGACCGGGTGGGTGATCGCGAAGGCGACCACCCCGAGGACGAGGAGGTCCTCCAGGACGCTGGCGGTGATGTTGGTGACCGGCTCGGGGGAGGAGTTGACGGCCAGGCGCCCGCCGGCCTTGACCAGGTGGGAGGCCAGTGCGGTGGTGCCGCCGACCGAGGCGTTGAGCGCCTGGGTGAGCGAGTCGGCGTCGCCTGAGAGCAGCAGCGCGACGACGGCGCCGGCAGTGGGTCGGATGACCGTCGAGATCGCGTCCCACGTCGAGTCGACGTAGGGGATCTTGTCGGCCACGAACTCGATCGCGTAGAGGAACCCGGCGACCGCGAGGACGTCCCATCGTCCCAGCGCCTGGGGTACGTCGGCCCCGCCGAACCGCTCGCCCAGGCCCAGCACGAGGACCACGAGGTAGGCGTTGACCCCGCTGGCCCAGCCGCTGGAGAACGACAGTGCGAGTGACTCCACGGCGCGCCCTACGCGACGTCGACGACGGTCGCCCCGGTGAGGCGCGCGAGCTCGTCGTACGTCGTGGAGAACACCGCCGCCGGGTGGCCCGCCGCCGCCCACACGACCGGGTGCTGCTCGAGCCACGGGTCGAGGTAGGTCGCCACGGGACGCGGGTGGGCGAGGGGGGAGACGCCGCCGATGACCTGGCCGGTGTGCTCGCGCACGAACTCGGGCGTGGCCCGCGCGAGCCGCTCGACCCCGATGGTCGCGGCGACCTTCGCGGTGTCGACGCGGTGGGCCCCCGAGGTCAGCACCAGGACCGGCGACCCGCCGGCGTCGAAGAGCAGGCTGTTGGCGATCGCGCCGGGCTCGCAGCCCAGGGCCTGGGCGGCGAGCACGGCCGTGTGGACCGAGTCGGGCAGAATGACGATCTCGCCCGTCCCACCGAGTCGGGCGTGCTCGGTCCGGAACCGGGCGATCATCGGGTGCTCACTCGACATGGCCCAGACCCTAGGGCCTGGCGCGGTGCGGCACGATCGAGAGAGGCGGACGCGACGTGACGGAGCCGACGACGCTCACCCGGGCGACGCGTCCGACCCGTCCGGTCGCCCTCACCCGGGTGACCCGCGGGGTCTGGCTGCTGGTGCTGCTCGGGGCCGCCCTCACCGTGCTCGCGGTGCTCCTGGACGACGAGATCATCCGCTCCACGCGCGCGGGCACCGTGTCGGCAGACGACACCCGCGTCCCGCCGTCCTTCACACCGGTCGTGATCGTGCTCGACGTGGTCGTCTCCAGCCTGGTGCTGGTGCTGCTGGCGTTCGTGCGGGGCGCCCACAACTGGGCGCGGCACTGCCTGGCGCTCGCCATGGTCCTGCTCGCCGTGGCCACCGCGGCCGTCCTGCGCACCGCCCCTCCGGTGGCCTTCGTGCCGCCGATCGTGGTCTTCCTGGTGCTGCTCGCCGTGCTGGTCCACCTGCTCTACCGGCCCGCCCTGACGGCGTACGTCACGCCTCGGCTCGAGTAGGGCTCTCCGGTCGGGTCTTCCGGTTGTCGGTGGGGGGAGGTAGCGTTCTCCTTGTTCGAACACGCGTTCGAACTCTCCGGTGGGGTCGACCTCGACCCCCGGCCCCGCCGGATCCCCTCAGCAGGGCCAGGAGGCCGACCATGCGTCACTACGACGATCCCGTGGAGGTCCGGCGCGGCGCGCCGGACGACGAGCGCGGCCCGGAGAGGCTGCCCGGGCCGTCTCCCGAGCAGTTCCTGTGGCGGGGGCGACTGTGGAAGGTGCGGGCCGTGGTGGCCCACTGGGTCGAGACCGGCTCGTGGCGGCAGGGCGACGAGGGTCGCGGTGTGCTCGACGCCGACGGCCCGACGGTCGGCGCCAGGGCCGGCCGCGGCACCGCGGTGGCCGCTGCGCCGGTGGTCGACCTCCTCCCCGAGCGCGAGCTGTGGCGGGTCCAGGCCGGCCGTGGCGGGCTCGAGAGCGACGGCGTCTTCGACCTGTCCTTCGACGGGAGCGACGGCTCGTGGTCGCTCGTGGGCTGTCAGGACTGAGGGCGTGACGATGCTGCTGCTGCCTGCGACCACCCACTCCTACCTCGCCCGGTCGGCCGAGTCCCTGGCCGAGGCGATCTCGGCGACCGAGGTCACGACCCGCTACGCGTGCGCCCACGTCGCAGCCCTGCGGGCTGCCGCCGCGCTGCTCGCCGCCCGGGCCCGACCGGCGCCGGCACGCCGCCGTCCGCAGAAGAACGCCTGGGTCCTGCTGGCCGAGGTCGCGCCCGAGCTGTCCGAGTGGGCCACCTTCTTCGCCGCCGGAGCCGCCAAGCGCGCCGCTGCCGAGGCCGGCTCCACGCGCTCGGTCAGCGAGCGCGAGGCCGACGACCTGGTCCGCGACGCCGACCGGTTCCTCGCCGTCGTCGAGCAGTCGCTCGGCCTGATGCCCCACGAGCCCGTCCGCGAGCACCTCGTCCGCCAGGTGTCCTGAGGCCTCGCCCGTCCTCGGGTCCGATACGAGGGTTTCCTTGGTCGACGGTGGCGGTCGCACCCGCCAGGGTTCAGCCATGACTCTCGGGCTCCGTCGTGGCCATGCGCTGGCCGCCGTCCTCGCTGTCCTCCTCCTCGTCCCGCTGGTCGCGGTCCTGGTGTCCTCGCCGGCCCAGGCCGCGACGGTCTCGGTCGCCTCGGCGCGGGCCACCCAGGACGGCTCGTCGGCCACCGTGCGCGGCTACGTCGTCGGGCAGCCCACCTCCGCCACGACCGTCGTGCGCAGCGGCTACCCCAGCGACTACGCGCTCGCCCTGGCCGACTCCGCCGGCGTCACCGACCCCGCGCAGATGCTCTACGTCCAGGTCCCGTCGGCCTTCCGCTCGGCGTGGGGCCTGAAGACCAATCCCGGCCTGCTCGGCCAGCAGGTCGACGTGACCGGCGCCCTCGCGGCGTACTTCTCCCGTCCGGGCCTGACCGGCGCGACCGCCTTCGCCCGCGCCGGAGCCCCACCGACCACCACGCCCCCCACCACGACCCCGCCGACCACGACGCCGACCACCACGACCCCGCCCGGCGGCACGAGCGGCGGGACGACGCAGTACGACACGACGTACTGGAAGAACGCGATCGGCAAGACCGGACCCGAGCTGGAGTCCTCGCTCCACACCATCATCTCGACCGGCGTCACGCGGGTGTCCTACGACGGTGTCTGGAACGCCCTCAAGGTCACCGACCGTGACCCGGCCGACGCCGACCACGTGATCCTGCTCTACCAGGGCACCTCGGTGCCGGCGTCCGACAACGGCGGGGGTGTCGACCAGTGGAACCGTGAGCACGTCTGGGCCAAGTCCCACGGTGACTTCGGCACCGCCACCGGACCCGGCACCGACCTGCACCACCTGCGCCCGACCGACGTGACGGTCAACTCCGCCCGGGGCAACCTCGACTTCGACAACGGCGGCACCCCCAACGCCGAGGCGCCCGGCAACCGGGCCGACGCCGACTCCTGGGAGCCGCGCGACGCCGACAAGGGCGACGTGGCCCGGATGATCTTCTACATGTCGGTGCGCTACGAGGGGGACGACGGTTTCGCCGACCTCGAGGTCAACGACGCCACCGGCAACGGCACCGCCCCCCACATCGGCAAGCTGTCCGTGCTGCTGCAGTGGAACGCCCAGGACCCGCCCAGCGCCGCCGAGCTGCGCCGCAACGACGTCATCCAGCAGCAGTTCCAGGGCAACCGCAACCCGTTCATCGACCACCCGGAGTGGGCCGACGCCGTGTGGTGAGGACGGCCGGACGACGTCCGAACCCGTCCTCGACGGCGGCCGAGCGTGCGGGGTCGCCGACCGAGGGGCGAGGTCGCGAACCGGCGTCGAGACCCCCCACAGCCGGTCTGCGACCGGCAGCGGCAGGCCGACGGGCGCCCGGCTGGCGCGTCGCGCCGTCGCGACGTAGGCTGCTCGGGATCGAACACACGTTCGATCATGGCGGGTCGAGCCATTGCCGGAGGTGCCGTGCCCGACCCGACCGTCCGCACACCACTAAGGTTTCGAGCATGTCCGCGAGCGAACGTCGAGCCGCCCCCCGGACCGCCGTGGTGTGGGACGTGCTCGACCCGGTCCTCGCCGGCGCGTCGCTCGACGTCGTCGACATCGGCGGCGGCACCGGTGGCTCCGCCGTCCGCATCGCCGGCCTGGGGCACCGCGTCACCGTCGTCGACCCCAGCCCCGACGCCCTCGCGGCCCTGGGCCGCCGCGCGCGCGAGCGCGGCGTCGAGGTGGTCGGCCGCCAGGGCGACCTGTCCGACCTGCCCGCCCTCGTGGGGCCCGACGGCGCCGACGTCGTGCTGTGCCACGGCGTGCTCGAGGTCGTCGACGACGCGGCGGCCGCGCTGGCCTCGATCCGCGAGGTGCTGCGTCCCGGCGGCCACCTCTCCCTGCTCGTCGCCCAGCGCCACGCCGCGGTCGTCGCGCGCGCCATGGCCGGCCACTTCGCCCAGGCCGCCGCACTGCTCGACTCCACCGAGGTCCACGGCCGGACCCGGCGATACACCGCCGCCGAGTCGGCCACGCTGCTCGACAGCGCGGGCTTCCGCGTCGTCGCGACCCACGGCGTGCGCGTGTTCGCCGACCTGGTACCCGGCTCGCTGCTCGACCTCGAGCCCGGCGCGTCCGCCGGCCTCGTCGAGCTCGAGCGCGCCGTCGCCGATCGCCCCGAGTACCTCTCCCTGGCCACCCAGGTGCACCTGCTCGCCACCTGAGCGCCTCCCCGGCGGGGCTCGGGTGACCGCGTGGTGACGGACACCCCGATCCTCCACGTCGACATGGACGCGTTCTACGCCTCGGCCCTGCTCCGCGACCGGCCCGAGCTTCAGGACCGGCCCGTGATGGTCGGTGGCGGCCACCGCGGGGTCGTGCTGGCCGCCAACTACCCGGCCCGTGCGTACGGCGTCCGCTCGGCCATGACCGGCACCCGCGCTCGTCGGCTGTGCCCGCAGGTCGTCGTCCTGCAGCCCGACTACGACCTGTTCACCGCCGTCTCCGCGTCGGTGATGGAGGTGTTCCGCCGGGTCACGCCGCTGGTCGAGGCGGTCTCGCTCGACGAGGCGTTCCTCGACGTCCGCGCGGCCGGGCGCCGCGCCGGCGGACCGGTCGAGCTCGGCGAGTGGATCCGCGCGACCGTCCACGACGAGCAGCGGATCGCCTGCTCGGTGGGGGTCGCCGCCTCGATCTCGGTGGCCAAGCTCGCGAGCCGCCGGGCCAAGCCCGACGGACTGCTCGTCGTACCCCCCGACGAGGTGACCGCCTTCCTCCACCCCCTCGACGTCGGCGAGCTCTACGGCGTGGGGGACAAGACCCGGACCCGGCTCCATCGCCTCGGCCTGGTCACCGTCGGCGACGTCGCCCACACGCCCGTCGCGACATTGCGCCGCGACCTGGGGCACCACCTCGGAGGCCACCTGCACGACCTGGCGTGGGGCGTCGACGTCCGCGAGGTGAGTCCCGGGCGGGCCGGCGTGTTCGGGCACGGTGGTCCACCCGACCGCAGCATGGGCGCGCAGGAGACCTTCGGCCGCGACACCGACGACCGCGAGGTGGTGCTGCGCGAGCTGCTCCGGCTCACCGCCAAGGTCACCGCCCGGTTGCGGTCCGCCGCCGTCGCCGGACGCACGGTCGCCATCACCGTCCGCTTCGCCGACTTCACCACCATCACCCGCAGCCGCACCCTCGGCGAGGCCACCGACGTGACCCAGGAGGTCTACGCTGCCGCGGTCCGCCTCTACGACGCGCAGGGCCTGCAGCGCGCCCGGATCCGCCTCGTCGGGGTCCGCGTCGAGGGCCTGGTGCCGCGCCAGCAGGTCGAGCGGCAGGGCGTCCTCGGCGAGCGCGACCGCGGCTGGGCCGACGCCGACCGGGCCGTCGACCGGGCCGCGCGGCGCTTCGGCTCGGCCGCGGTGCGCCCGGCGTCGCTGCTCGGTCCGGGCGCCGGGAGGTGACCCCGGCGGCGTCGTACGCGGGCCGCGGGTCGACACGCCGTCGCGGACGGTGAAATCTGGGTGTCATCAATTTTCGGTCCCGCCTACCGTCCCGGGGACCGGCTGCCTAGACTTGCCCCACCCCGTGATGTATGGCCAACCTGGAGGATCCGGTGCCACTCTCCGAAGAGGAGCTTCGACTGCTCGATCAGATGGAGCGCGCTCTCGTCGAGGAGGACCCCAAGTTCGCCTCCACGCTCCGCGGCACCGCGATGCGCACGAGCGCCCGCCGCCGCCTCGCCATCGCCGGATTCGGCTTCGCCCTCGGCATCACGCTGCTCTTCGTCGGCGTCCTCACCGAGTGGTACGTCGGCATCGTCGGCTTCGTGCTGATGCTCGGCTCGGCCACGCTCGCGCTCAGCACCATCCGCACGCGCCAGGCCGCTGCGGCCGACCCGCGCGCGGGCTCCGCCCACCCCTCCGGCTTCACCTCCATCGACGGCGGGCGTCGCACCCGCCGGTCCCGCGCCGGTCGCGGTCGCGACCGGGCCCCGTTCCTGGAGCGCATGGACGAGCGCTGGCGCCGTCGCCGGGAGAACGGCGGCTTCTAGAGCCACCCGGTCCCCGGACCTCCCGGCCCGCTGCGGGCATCAGTGCGACCGCGGCTCGAGGCCGACCCGTCGTCGTACGCGAACGACGGGTCACCGTGAATTTCACGCTGACCCGTCGCCCATGGAGGACGGGTCACCCTGAAATTCACGCTGACCCGTCGCCCATGGGCGACGGGTCAGCGTGGTGATGAGGTCAGAGGACCTCGGTGCGGCCGCCGACGAGCTCGGCTGCGGGCTCGCTCTCGCCGGTCCTGCCGTCGGTCTCGGTCTCCGTCTCGGCCGAGCATCGGCGTTGGAGCACCGAGACCGGTAGCCAGCGGGCGCGGCGGCGCAGGCGGGGGGTTGCCCCGGCGACGAGGGCCTCGGCCGTGGTGAGGACGTCGGCGCGCAGCGACCCGGGCGGGACGACGTGGCCGCGCGAGTAGCGCACGCGCTCGAGCCGGTCGACGATGCGCCCGAGGGCCTCGGCGGCCTCGGGGGCGAGGTCGGGCCCGTGGGCGGGACGCTCGTCGGTCCCCTCGGGACGTCCGAACCACCGCACGACCAGGTCGCGGGTCTCGCGCGGGGAGCGACCCTCGGGCCAGGTCAGGCGCAGGTCGACCGCGGTGGCGCGCAGCTCCTCCCAGGCGGCCTCGGCCCCGCCGGCCAGCCGGCGCTCGAACTGGCGGCGCCGCAGGAGGCGGGGGAGGGCCGCGAGCAGTGCGAGGAGCAGGACGACGACGACCACCACGACGACCGGCCACGGGAACGACGAGTCGACGGCCGCGTCCTGGCCGCCGGTCGTCGGGGTCTGCGTGGTCGGCGGCGGCGCGCTGGCCGAGGGCCGCTCGGAGCGGGTGGGCTGGGTCGGCGCGGAGGCGGTCGTCGATTCGGTCGGGGACGCCTCGGTGCCGACGGGTGCCGTGGCGTAGTCGGGCTGGGACGACCCGGTGCGGTCGGCGGGCGTCGGGTCGAACCGCACCCACCCGGCTCCGGGGAAGTAGAGCTCGACCCAGGCGTGCAGGTCGTGCGAGGAGTAGACCCACGTGTCGCTGCCCTGGATCCGGTCGGGCTTGAGGAAGCCGACCGCGACCCTCGCAGGGATGCCGAGGTCACGGGCCATCACGGCCATCGCGGCAGCGAACTGCTCGCAGTAGCCCCGACGCCCCCCGTCGCGCGGGTTCAGGAAGTCGACCAGCTCGCCGGTGCCGATGCCGTCCTCGGGCGAGGAGGGCAGGTCGTAGACGAAGCCGCCGGTCTCACGGAAGAACTTGTTGAGCAGCACCGCCCGTTGGAAGTCGGTGGTCGCGCCGCGGGTCGCCTCGCGGGCGTAGGCGCCGATCGCGGCGGGCAGGTCGTCGGGCAGCTCGGTGAGGTCGTCGGAGACGGCGGCGGTCGAGGTGTTCAGCGCCAGCAGCCGCTCGTCGTCGTACGACGGCGTCGCGGCCGTCATCGAGTAGTCGAGCCCGGCGGTGGTGAGGTCGTCGTCGCTGGACAGGAAGTCGAGCGTCGCGTCGTCGAAGCGCCAGTCGCCGGGGGCGTCGATCGCGCTGATCGGCGCCTGCGTCGGCAGCCACCGCGAGCCGAAGGCATCGTCGACCGAGACGTCGTAGTCGACGTCGTCGTAGCTGACCAGCTCGGGGTCGCCGTCGAGGGGCACCGCCCCCTGCGCGACGTTGGCGCTGGGGACGTCCCGGTCGCCGGCGCTCCACTCGTTGTCGGTGAACCGGTTGAGCACCGAGATCCGCAGGTAGGAGGGGTCGCGGTCGGTGGTGCGGATCGTCACCAGGTCGACGTCCTCGCCGCGCACGAGGTCCTGACGCAGGTCGACCATCGGGTTGGTCACCTCGATGTCGCCGTCGCCGCCCTGCCCCGGGCCGACGTCGAAGACGGAGAAGCTGAAGGTCGGGATGACCACGGGCACCAGGATCGCCGCGGCGGTCGCGACCGCCCCGATCGACAGGGCGCTGGCGCGCACCGAGTCGCTGAGGCGGCGCACGGGCTCGGTGTTGCCGTCGAGCGAGCGTCCCCATCGCGACAGGTGCTCCTCCTCCTGCAGGAAGAGCATGAGCAGGAAGCCCGCGGCACTGGCCGCGAAGACCCACCACGACAGTCCGCGGTCGAGCAGGCTGATCGGCACGCTGTAGACGACGAGCAGCGGCAGGCCCGACAGGGGGACCCGGCGCAGGGTGCCGGCGCAGATGTCGACGAGGAGCATGGCCAGGAAGCCGCCGACGACGAGCAGCGGCTGCACCGAGACCTCGCTGGTCTGGGGCACGGGCGAGGCGTAGGAGTTGGCGGCGTCGAAGGCGCCGGCGAGCATCGACCAGAACCGGCCGCTGGGGTAGAGGCGCGAGGTGACGACCAGGCAGGTGACCGCTCCGCCGACGAGCAGCTGGGCAAGCACCACGACGGCGCCCGGCAACCGGCGCCACCGGGCCAGGGCTCCGGTCAGCGCGATCGCGAGCCCGACGGCGAGCAGGGCGACGAGGTAGCGCGCGGGCATCAGCGTGAAACCGCGCCACGACCACATCGCGGCCCATCCGGTCACCGCGATGGCGGCCGACATCCGCAGCTGGGCACCGAGGGCCGCGCGGTCGCGACGCCGCACGCTGCTCACGACACGACCGCCGAGCCGCGCCCGACGGTGCGGGTGGTGCGGCCGAGGTCCTGCCACACCGTCTCGAGCCGGTCGCGCGGGCCGAGGGGGACCGCCCGCCAGCCGGAACGGGAGAGGAACGGCGCCGCGCTACCGGTGCCGGCGTGCGGACCGGACCAGGCGTCGACGTCGAGCGCGATCGCCAGGGCCGCGGAGGTGTGGTGCACGATGCGGCGCAGTGCCGGTCCGTCGGACTGGTCGAGGGAGCCGAGGACGGCCACCGTCAGCCCGCCCTGCGCCTGCTCGCCCAGCCACGAGGTGTCCAGGCGCCCGCGCCCGTCGAGCTCGAGGACCGCGAGCGCCTCGAGCAGCGGGCGGGTGCTGAGGTCGGCGTCGCGCAGGTGCCACTGTCCGCCGCCAGCGCCCTTCGCGGCGGAGGCGTCCTCGCCAGAGGCCGTCACGAGCCGGACCTGGAAGCCCCGGTGGGACAGGTGGAGGGCGACGGAGGCCGCCGCCGAGACGGCGGCCTCGAGCGAGGAGGCGATGCCCTGACCGCGGTGGCTGAGCAGGCGGTTGTCGAGCAGGATCGTGGCTCGTGACTGCCAGGGCTGCTCCTCGCGGCGCACCATCAGCTCACCGGTGCGTGCCGAGCTGGGCCAGTGCACCCGGCGCAGGTCGTCGCCCTGGCGGTAGTCGCGCACGGTGACGTCCTCGGCGGAGCCCATCGCGAAGGCCCGGGGCCGGTTGTCGCCCGAGCCGGTCGAGCCACCGCCGAGGTTGATCGGGGGCAGGACGACGGTGCGGGGGGTGACGACGAGCGGGACGGTCATCCGGAACGCGCGGCCGAGCTCGACGAGCCCGAACGCGTCACCGACCCGCACCGTCATGGGGCCGATCTCGAAACGGCCGCGTACGTCGGAGCGCACCTGGTAGGTCACCTGACGCCGCCACCCGTTGCCGATCCCGTCGAGCACGAACCGCGGTCGGGTGCCGAGCACGTAGGGGACGTGGTCCTCCAGCAGCAGCACGCCGCTCGGCGTACGGCCCTCGTTGGTCAGCGCGAGGTTGACCCGGGCGGGCTGTCCGGCCACGACGAGCTGCGGGGTCACCGTGCGCACCAGCGCCAGTCGGTAGCGGGACCGGCCGAGCACCAGGGCCGTCGCCAGCGGGAGTGCGACGACGAGCACGCCGACGCGGGTCAGGGCGGGCTGTCCGAGCAGGACCGCGCAGACCACCGCGGTGGTCCCGGCGGCCAGGAAGGCCCGGCCCCGGACGGTCAGGCCGGACAGTGCCTCACGCACGGTGCCGTGACCCGGCGTCGCCGGTGGGCGGGCCGGAGGTCGGGCCCTGGGTGCTCGGCACGGGGACCCCGGCGATGATCGCGTCGAGCACGGACGCCGTCGTCCGACCCGCCATGGACGCCTCGACGCTGGGGAGCAGGCGGTGCGCGAGCACCGACGTGGCGAGCTGCTGGATGTCGTCGGGCAGCACGTAGTCGCGGCCCTGGATCGCCGCGTGGGCCTTGGCGGCGCGCACGAGGTGGAGGGTGGCGCGCGGAGAGGCGCCCAGCACCAGGTCGTCGGTGTGGCGGGTCGCCCCGGTCAGCCCCACGGCGTAGCGCTGGATGGCGGGGGAGACGTAGACCTGCCCGACGATCGCGCACAGCTTGCGGATCTCACCGGCGTCGGTGACGGCCTCGAGGTCGTCGAGCGGGCGTGCGTGCGTGTGGGTGTCGAGCATCGCGATCTCGGCGGCCTCGACCGGGTAGCCGATCGACACCCGGGCCATGAAGCGGTCGCGCTGGGCCTCGGGGAGGGCGTAGGTGCCCTCCATCTCGATGGGGTTCTGCGTCGCGATGACCATGAAGGGCACCTCGAGCTGGTACGTGTGGTTGTCGACGGTGACCTGGCGCTCCTCCATGCACTCCAGGAGCGCCGACTGGGTCTTGGGCGAGGCACGGTTGATCTCGTCGCCGACCACGATGTTGGCGAAGACGCCGCCGGGGCGGAACTCGAACTCGCGCGTGTTCTGATTGAAGATCGACACGCCCGTGACGTCGGAGGGCAGCAGGTCCGGCGTGAACTGGATGCGCCGCACCGAGCAGTCGATGCTGCGGGCCAGCGCCTTGCTCAGCATGGTCTTGCCCACCCCGGGGACGTCCTCGATGAGCAGGTGCCCCTCGGCCAGCAGCACGACCAGGGCCGCGTTGACGACGTCGGGCTTGCCCTCGATGACCCGCTCGACGTTGTGGCGCACGGCGCCCACCACGCGGCCGAGCGTCTCGAGGTCGGCTGGTGCGGCGCTCGTTGTGTCCACGTCTGCGGGGTCCTTCCTGAACCGTCGTCCGAGTGCTCCCACCGTAGGGCGTGCGGGCAACTCGTCGCACCGGACGGGCGGCGCCGAGCGGGTGCCGCGGCACCCCGCCCGCTGGGCGGTGGGGGGCCGATCGGGGAGCGCGGGGGAGGAAACGGGAGCGGATGTGGTTGACGGTGGGGGAAAGTGGCGTACTGTGGAGGAAAGTGGAGCAAGCGAGCAACGTGGTGGTGCGAGATGGCTGAGATGACCAGGACAGGGGGTGCCCGATGCGCTTCATGGGCACGTTCCGTCCCCGTCTCGACGAGAAGGGCCGTCTCTTCCTGCCCGCCAAGTTCCGCGACCGCCTCGCTGAGGGGGTCGTGGTGACCCAGGGCCAGGAGAAGTGCCTGGTCGTCTGGCCGCCCGAGGTCTTCGACGTCGAGGCCGACAAGGCCGCCGAGCGGTCCATGACCGACAAGGCCGCCCGTGGCTACCAGCGGATGTTCTTCTCCGGTGGCGACGAGGTGGTGCCCGACAAGCAGGGCCGCGTCTCGATCCCGCCGGCGCTGCGCGAGTACGCCGGGCTCGAGAAGGACGTGGTCGTCATCGGCGTCCGCAACCGCCTCGAGATCTGGAACCCCACCGCCTGGGACGACTACCAGGCCGCCGAGATCCAGCGGTTCGCCGATCTCGACGAGTCCGACTGACCCACCGCTCGGTCCCATCCCGCCCCACACCGCTCCACCCGCTGTACCCGCAGTACCCGCTGCACCCGCTGTACCCCAACTGAACAACGGATCCGTAGGACGAGGCTCTGCCCGCTCCTGCACGCCGCCGTCTGGGACACCTTCCCCGGCCCCAGAAAGCAGCGCTTCCCCAAGGCCTCCGTCCCCGCGCGGAGGTAGGCGGAGCGGGCGGGACCTGGCCCTACGGATCCACCAGCGCTCCGCCCAGCACGTCTCGCAGCACTCTTCCCAGCACCGCCCACGCACCACCCACACATCTGGGGTCGAACCGATGAGCACCGCACCCGTCACCCGTGAGCAGGTGATCCCCGACCGTCTCGCCGACCGGCGGGTCCGTCACCAGGCCCGCGACGTCGCGGTGCTGATGGCGTTCTCGCTCGCGATGTCACTGCTCTTCGCCGCGGCGTTCCTGCTGCTGGCCGGGCTGGGTCGCTGACGTGACGCGACCGCAGCACGACCCGGTGCTCCTCGACCGGGTCGTGGCCCTCCTGGAGCCCGCCCTCGACCACGAGGGCGCCGTCCTCGTCGACGCCACCCTCGGCCTCGGCGGGCACACCGAGGCCGTGCTGGCCCGATGCTCGCTGGCCCGGGTGGTCGGCATCGACCGCGACCCCCAGGCCCTCGACCTCGCCCGCGCCCGCCTCGCGCCGTACGGCGACCGCTTCACCGCCGTCCACGCGGTCTACGACGAGATCCCCGACGTGCTGCGCGACCTCGGTCTCGCCGCCGTCCAGGGCGTCCTGTTCGACCTCGGCGTGTCCTCGATGCAGCTCGACGTGCCCGAACGCGGGTTCGCCTACGCCGTCGACGCCCCGCTCGACATGCGGATGGACGGCACCACCGGCCCCACCGCCGCCGACGTCCTCAACACCTACAGCGCCGCCGAGCTGACCCGGGTGCTGCGCGACTTCGGCGAGGAGAAGTTCGCCCGCAAGATCGCCGGCGCCGTCGTCCGCCGCCGCGAGACCACGCCGTTCACCACCAGCGCCGCGCTCGTCGAGCTGCTGTACGCCGAGATCCCCGCCCCCGCGCGGCGTACCGGCGGCCACCCGGCGAAACGCACGTTCCAGGCCCTGCGGATGGAGGTCAACGACGAGCTGGCCGTGCTGCGCCGGGCCGTGCCCGCCGCCATCGACGCGATCTCGGTCGGCGGCCGGGTGGTCGTCGAGTCCTACCACTCCCTCGAGGACCGGCTGGTCAAGCAGGCCTTCACCGCGGTCACCCGCAGCGACCTGCCGCCCGACCTGCCGTTCGTGCCCGAGGGCAGCGAGCCGCCCCTGCGCCTGGTCACCCGGGGTGCCGAGAAGGCGAACGCCGCCGAGACCGCCGCCAACCCCCGCGCCGCCTCCGTCCGACTCCGCGCCGTCGAGCGCGTCCACCCCCGCACGTCCCAGGGAGCAGCATGAGCAGCACCGCCCCCCAACGGCGCTCGGACCAGGTCCGGACCCGTACGTCGTCGAGCCCCACCTCGAGTCCGACCTCGAGTCCGGCCGGGCCCGCCCGTGGCCGGGTGCGCCTGGCCGCCGTGCCGCGGCTGCGCAGCCGCGCGCCGCGCGTGCCGTTCGTGGCGCTGGTCAGCCTGCTGCTGCTCGCCGGGGTCGTCGGGCTGCTGCTGTTCAACACCTCCCTGCAGCAGGCGTCGTTCACCGCTCAGCGCCTGCAGGACCAGTCCGACGTGCTCACCGCCCGCGAGCAGGCCCTGAGCACCGAGCTCGACCGGCTGCGCAGCCCCGCCCGGCTCGAGGCCCTGGCCTGCAAGCTCGGCATGGTGATCGGCTCGAGCGCCGGCGTCATCGACGTGCGCACCGGCAAGGTCGTCGGCAAGCCCGTCGCGGCCCCGAAGGACACGACCCCGTGCGCGGACCCCGACCTGACCGGCCAGCCGTGACGCCCCGGACGCCGCCCCCTCGCCCCACCCGCCCCGCTCGTCGGCCGGCCGCCCGTCGTCCGGCCGCCCGTCGTCCGGCCGCCCGTCACCCGGTCGCGCGGCCCGGCGCGATGACCGGGCGCCTGCGCCGCGGCTCGCCCGCCTTTCGCCTGCGGGTCGGGTTCGTCTTCATCCTGATGATCCTGTCGCTGTTCGCCGCCCGCCTGGTGCAGCTGCAGGGCGTCGACCCCGGCCAGTACGCCCAGATGGCCGCGGCCGAGGGCAAGATCAGCGTGGTCCTGCCGGCCGAGCGCGGCGACATCGTCGACCGCAACGGCGAGCCCCTCGCCGACTCCATCGACGGCCTGATGATCGTCGCGGACCCGTCGCTGACCAAGAAGAGGGCGCCGGAGCTCGCGAGCTTCCTGGCGCGCCGGCTCCACCTCGACTACCTCACCGTGCTCGAGCGGCTGCGGGTGCCCGACAGCAAGTTCCAGTACGTCGCCCGCCAGGTGCCGGCCGCCCGCGCCCGCGACGTCGTCGACGCCGCCCGGGCCAAGAAGTTCGTGGGGCTCTACACCCGCGAGGACCCGGTCCGGGTCTATCCCGCCGGTCCGGTCGCGGCCAACGTGGTGGGCTTCCTCGGCGACCCCAAGAAGGACGGGTCGGCGAGCCCGGCGGCGGGCCTGGAGATCGCGTTCAACAAGTTCCTGTCCGGTCACGACGGCGAGGCGCGCTACCAGGTCGGCGCCTCCGGCAGCCAGATCCCGCTCGGCGACAACACCGTCGACCCGGCCCGCAACGGCAAGCGACTCACGCTCACGATCGACCGCGACCTGCAGTGGTACTGCCAGCAGGTGCTCGCCGAGGCGGTGCGCAACGCCAAGGGCGACTCGGGCACCGTCATCGTCGGCGACAGCCGCACGGGCGAGGTCCTGTGCCTGGCCGACTACCCGACGTACGACGCCTCGCGGCCGGACCTGTCCTCGAAGGACCGCTACGGCACCCCGTCGCTGAGCAACCCCTACGAGCCGGGCTCGGTGGAGAAGACCCTGACCATGGCCGCGCTGATCGACGCCGGCAAGGTCACCAGCAGGACCCGCTTCGAGGTGCCCGGCGTGCTGTCCGACCGCCAGGACCGACCGATCCACGACTACTTCGAGCACCCGACGCTCCGGATGACCCTGGCCGGCATCCTGGCCAAGTCGTCCAACATCGGCACCGTGATCGCGGCCGACAAGTTCGACCGCGGCCAGCTGCGCTCCTACCTCACCGACTTCGGCCTGGGCTCCCGCACCGGGGTCGGCCTGGGTGGCGAGACGCCCGGCATCCTGCCCTCCGGGAGTGACTGGACCAGCCAGGCAGGGGACCGCATCGCCTTCGGGCAGTCCTTGTCGGTCAACGCCCTGCAGATGTGGGGCGCGGTCAACACCATCGCCAACGGCGGCGAGCGCATCGACCCCAGCATCGTCAAGGGGGTCGCGTCGCTCGACGACGGCACCAAGGTCGGCACCGGCGTGGCCCAGCGTCGCCGGGTCGTCAGCCAGGACGCCGCCCGGCAGACCTCCGAGATGATGGAGCGCGTCCTGGACCCCAAGGCCGGCGTGGCGCCGCAGGCGGCCGTGCCCGGCTACCGGGTCGCGGGCAAGACCGGCACCGCCCAGCGCGCCGTCGACGGCGTCTACGACGGGTCCCTGTCGGTGTCGTTCGCCGGGTTCGCCCCGGCCGACGACCCGCGCTTCACGGCCTACGTCGTGGTGCACAACCCGCGCAACGGCGGGGGCGGTGGCTCGGTCGGTGGTCCGGCGTTCTCCAAGATCATGGGCTACGCCCTGCGCCGCTACGCCGTCCCGCCCACCAACACGCCACCCTCGCGGCTCCCCACCACGTGGTGATCCGGTGGTGATGGGCCAGGATGGGTCGGCCATGTCGACCCGCCCCCAGCACCCCGCCCCGACCTCCCTGCGCGACCTCGCCGACACCCTCGAGGGTGCCCGCGTCCTCGGTGACGACGTCGCCGTCACCGGCCTGACCCTGTCGTCGCAGCGCGTCGAGCCCGGTGACCTGTACGCCGCCCTGCCCGGCACCCGGGCGCACGGAGCCGACTTCGCCGCGGCGGCGGTGGCCGGCGGCGCGGTCGCCGTCCTGACCGACGAGTCGGGGGCCGAGCGCGGTCTGGCCGCCGGGGTCCCGGTCGTCGTGGTGGCGCAGCCGCGTGCGGTCCTGGGCGGCCTCGCCGCGCACCTGCACGGTGACCCCGCCACATCGATGCGGATGATCGGCGTCACCGGCACCCAGGGCAAGACCACCAGCACCCGCCTGGCCGAGGCCGGGCTCGAGGGGTCCGGCACCCGCGCCGCCGTCGTCGGCACCGTCGGCACCCGCATCGCGGGCACCGACGTCAAGACGTCCTTGACCACCCCCGAGGCGCCCGACCTGCACGCGCTGTTCGCGGTGATGCGCGAGCACGAGGTCGAGGCCTGCGCCATGGAGGTGTCGAGCCACGCACTGGTCATGGGTCGCGTCGACGGCGTCGTCTTCGACGTCGCGGTGTTCCTCAACCTGGGGCGCGACCACCTCGACTTCCACACCGACGTCGAGGACTACTACCGCGCCAAGGCCTCCCTCTTCGCGCCGCAGCGCGCCCGGCTCGCGCTGGTCAACCTCGACGACGAGCACGGCCGCCGTCTCGTCGGCGAGGTCGGCCGGACGTCCGTCCCGGTGCGCACCTTCGCCCTCGACGACCCGGCCGCCGACTGGTGCGCCGTCGACGTCGAGGCCCAGCGGGAGGGGTCCCGCTTCGTCGTGACCGGGCCCGGCGGGCTGCGGTTCGCGGCCGGCGTACCCCTGCCGGGTCGGTTCAACGTCAGCAACACCCTCGCCGCGATCGCGGCCGCCGCCGAGGCCGGGTTCGACCCCGAGGCCGTCGCCGGCGCCATCGCGCGCTCCGGGGGAGTGCCGGGACGGCTCGAGCGCGTCGAGGCCGGTCAGGACTTCCTCGTGGTCGTCGACTACGCCCACAAGCCCGACGCGGTCGAGGCGGCCATCGGCACGCTGCGTCCGCTGGCCGAGGCGGGCGGGGGCCGCGTCGTGGTGGTGATCGGCGCCGGCGGCGACCGCGACCCCGGCAAGCGCCCGATCATGGCGGCCATCGCCGCCGACCTCGCCGACGTCGTCGTGGTCACCGACGACAACCCCCGCACCGAGGACCCCGCCGCGATCCGGGCCGCCATGCTGGCCGGGGTCGACCCCGCCCACCGCGACCGGGTCGTCGAGATCGGCGACCGGCGCGCCGCCCTCGCGCACGCCCTCGGCCTGGCCCGCACGGGCGACGTCGTGCTGATCGCCGGCAAGGGCCACGAGACCGGCCAGGACGTCGCCGGCGTGGTCCACGACTTCGACGACCGCGTCGTCGCGCGCGAGCTGCTGCGCCACGACCACGACCAGGTCCAGGAGGCCACGCGGTGATCGAGATGCGGCTCTCCGAGATCGCCACCCACACCGGCGGCACCCTGCACGGGGACGACGTGCTCGTCACCGGGGCGGCGTACGCCGACACCCGGGCGGCCGAGCCCGGTGGGCTCTACGTCGCGGTCGTGGGCGAGCGCGCCGACGGGCACGTCTACGCCGACGGCGCCCACGCCGTGCTCGGCAGCCGACCGACGAGCGCGCCCACCGTGGTCGTCGACGACGTCACGGTGGCCCTGGGTCGGCTGGCGCGCGCCGTGGTCGACCGGCTGGCCCTGCCCGTGCTCGCGGTGACGGGCTCCCAGGGCAAGACCGGCACCAAGGACTACCTGGCGCACCTCCTGGGCCCGACCGCGGTCGGGACCCGTGGCAACAACAACAACGAGCTGGGCGTCCCACTCACCGTGCTGCGCGCCGACGAGTCCACCACCCACCTCGTGCTCGAGATGGGGGCGCGGGGCGTCGGCCACCTGGCCTACCTCTGCGAGATCGCCCCGCCCACCGTGGCCGCCGTCCTCAACGTGGGCACCGCCCACGTGGGGGAGTTCGGCGGGGTCGAGGCGATCGCGGCCGCCAAGGGCGAGCTGGTCGAGGCGCTCGACGACGACGGCGTCGCCGTGCTCAACGCCGACGACCCCCGGGTGGCGGCGATGGCCGCGCGCACGCGAGGAGGCGTGCTGACCTTCGGAGCCGACGAGACGGGCGGCGCCGGCCGCCCCGACGTGACGTTCCGTGACGTCGAGCTCGACGCCCTGGGCCGTGCCACGTTCGAGCTCGCCGCAGACGGCGCCCGGGCCCGCGTCGCCCTGCGCCAGACCGGCGCCCACCAGGTCCTCAACGCGACCGCCGCCGCCGCGATGGCCCTCGCGGTCGGCGTACCCCTGGAGACCGTGGCCCAGCGGCTCGCCACCGCCGAGGCCGCCTCGCGCTGGCGGATGGAGCTCACCGAGCGCGCCGACGGCCTGCTCGTGCTCGACGACTCCTACAACGCCAACCCCGCCTCGATGCGGGCCGCCCTCGACTCGCTGCGCGCGCTCGGCGGCGAGAGGACCCGCACCGTCGCCGTCCTCGGCGAGATGCGCGAGCTCGGCCCCGAGCACGACGCCGGGCACCGCGAGGTCGGGGAGGCCACCTCCGGGCTCGACGTCGTGGTCGTCGTCGGCGAGGCCGCCCGCGGCATCGCCGAGGCCGCGCGCGATGCCGGCGTCGGTGAGGTGATCGTCACGGCGGGCCGTGACGACGCACTCGCCTGGGTGCGGAAGAATGCGGGCGCCGGGGACGTCGTCCTCGTCAAGGCCTCGCGCGCCGCAGAGCTCGACGTGCTCGCGGCAGCGCTGCTCGACACCCCGACCGGAGGAGAACCCGCATGAGAGCGATCCTCCTCGGCGGCGGCATCGCGCTCCTCGTCTCCCTGCTCGGCACCCGCGTCGCGATCACCCAGTTCACCCGGCTCGGCTACGGCCAGGAGATCCGCGACGACGGCCCCACGAGCCACCACACCAAGCGCGGCACCCCCACCATGGGCGGCGTCGCGATCATCGGGGCCGTGATCGTCGGCTACTTCGCCGCCAAGCTGATCACCCTCAGCGCGCCCTCGGCGTCCGGCCTGCTGCTGCTGTTCCTGCTCGTCGGCTGCGGGCTGGTCGGCTTCCTCGACGACTTCATCAAGATCTACAAGCAGCGCAGCCTGGGGCTGCGCAGCAAGGCCAAGATCGTCGGCCAGACGCTGGTGGCGCTCACCTTCGGCGCCCTCGCGCTCTCGCCGTGGCTCGAGGACGAGAGCGGCCGCACCCCGGCCAGCGAGAAGATCTCGTTCCTGCGCGAGATCGACTGGCTCACCCTGCCGGTGATCGTCGCGGTGCTGCTGATCTGGGTGATCGTCACCGGCACCAGCAACGCGGTCAACCTCGCCGACGGCCTCGACGGCCTGGCCACCGGCGCGTGCGTGATGGTCTTCGGCGCCTACATGCTGGTCAACATCTGGCAGAGCTCGCAGTCGTGCGAGAACAGCCCCGGCCCGCAGTGCTACGACGTGCGCGACCCGCTCGACCTGGCCATCATCGCCGCCGCACTCACCGGTGCCTGCTTCGGCTTCTTGTGGTGGAACGCCTCGCCCGCTGCGATCTTCATGGGCGACACCGGCTCCCTCGGCCTCGGCGGCGCGCTGGCCGGCTTCGCCGTCCTCACCCGCACCGAGCTGCTGCTCCTGCTCCTCGGCGGGCTGTTCGTCATCATCACGCTCTCGGTGATGGTCCAGGTGTCGGTCTTCAAGTTCAGCCGCAAGAGCGGTCTGTTCCGCACCGTCTTCCGGGTCCAGCCCGGCCACCGGGTGTTCCGGATCGCGCCGCTGCACCACCACTTCGAGCAGCTGGGCTGGGAGCAGGTGACCGTCGTGATCCGCTTCTGGATCATCACCGGCCTGTTCGTGGCCACCGGCCTCGGCGTCTTCTACGCCGAGTGGGTCGCCCGCCTGTGAGCCCCGACGACGTCGACGTCCTCCACCGGGAGTCGTCGTGGGCAGGTGTCCGGGCCACCGTGCTCGGCTTCGGGGTGAGCGGGTTCGCCGCCGCCGACAACCTCACCCACGTCGGCGCCGACGTGACCGCGCTCGCCGACCGGGCCACGGCCGCCCAGCTCGAGAAGGCCGAGCTCCTCGAGGTCCTCGGCGCCCGCGTCGACATCCACGAGGGCGCCACCCAGGTGCTGCCCGACGACGTCGACGTGGTCGTCACCTCCCCGGGGTTCCGTCCCGACAGCCCGCTCCTGCAGCAGGCCGCGGCGCGCGGCGTACCCGTGTGGGGCGAGGTCGAGCTGGCCTGGCGGCTGCGCGGGCCCGGCCCGTCCGGCGCCCCGGCACCGTGGCTGTGCGTCACGGGCACCAACGGCAAGACCACGACCACCCAGATGCTCGACGCGATCCTGCGGGCCGCCGGCCTGCGCAGCGTCGCCGTGGGCAACGTCGGGCTGCCCATCGTCGAGGCCGTGATGGACCCCGCGCCCTACGACGTCCTCGCCGTCGAGCTCAGCAGCTTCCAGCTGCACTACACGAGCTCGATGAGCGCCGAGGCCGCCGTCGTGCTCAACCTCGCCGAGGACCACCTCGACTGGTACTCCGGCGACTGGCTCGGCACCGACACCGGCTACCAGCGGTACGCCGCCGACAAGGCTCGCGTCTTCGAGCGGGTCCAGCGGGCGTGCGTCTACAACGTCGCCGACCCGGCGACCGAGGACCTGGTGCGCGACGCCGAGGTCGTCGAGGGTGCGCGCGCCGTGGGGTTCACCCTCGGCATGCCCGGGGTCGGGATGCTCGGCGTCGTCGAGGACCTCCTGGTCGACCGGGCCTTCATCCCCGAGCGGGCCAGCAGTGCCGCCGAGCTCTGCACCCTCGCCGACCTGGCCCCCGACGGCGGCACTCCCGCGCCGCACGTGGTCGCCAACGCCCTCGCCGCCGCCGCGCTCGCCCGTGCCCACGGGGTCAGCCAGGAGGCGGTGCGCGACGGCCTGCGCGGCTTCCGCCTCGACGGCCACCGCATCGCCACGGTCGCCACCGTCGGGGGCGTCCGCTGGGTCGACGACTCCAAGGCCACCAACCCGCACGCCGCCCAGTCGTCGCTGCAGGCCTACGACCCCGTGGTCTGGATCGCCGGAGGGCTTGCCAAGGGCGCGGCCTTCGACGAGCTGGTCCGCTCGGTCGCCTCCCGGCTGCGCGGGGTGGTCCTCCTCGGGCGCGACCGCGCGGTGATCGCCGAGGCGCTTTCGCGACACGCCCCCGATGTGCGGGTGATCCAGATCGACGCGCCCGACACTGGTGATGCTCCAACGATCAACGGCGGACCCGACCTGATGCGACGGGTCGTCGCCGCGGCCGCAGACCTGGCCGTGGCCGGCGACACGGTGCTCCTGGCCCCCGGGTGTGCCTCGCAGGACCAGTTCACCGACTACGGCGCCCGGGGAGACCTGTTCGCCGCAGCCGTACACGGCCTTCCTTCCCCCTAGGCACGTCTAGACGCCGGCACGAGCACGACAGGAGACCCCGGGTGACCACAACGACTCCCGAGCGGTCCCTCCGGCTCCCGCGGGTGGCCGGCCCGCCGCGACCCACCGGCCCCACCGGTCCGGCCGGCCGGGTCCGGGCGGCACAGCGCCCCGCGTCGTGGATCGGGGCGGTGCGCGAGGCCCTCGACCGCCCGCTCACGACCTACTACCTGCTGCTCAGCGCCGCGGGCCTGCTGCTGGTCATCGGGCTGGTGATGGTGCTCAGCTCCTCCAGCGTCTTCTCCTACCGCGCCACCGGCGACTCCTACACGATCGTGCGCCGCCAGCTGGTCTGGGTCGTGGTGGGCCTGCCGTGCGCGTGGATCGCCAGCCGCGTGTCACACCGCTGGATCCGCCGGCTGGCCTACCCGGCGTTCTCGCTGTCCCTGGTGCTGCTGCTGGCCACCGCGTTCCTGGGGGTCGAGCGCAACGGCAACACCAACTGGCTCGCGCTCGGGCCGTTCGTGATCCAGCCCTCCGAGATCGCCAAGCTCTCGCTGGTGATCTGGGCCGCCCACATCTACGCCAACAAGGAGCGCCGGCTGCGCAGCCTGCACCAGATCATGGTGCCCGTGGTCCCCGGCATGCTGCTGGCCACCGGCCTGGTCATCGTCGGCCGCGACCTCGGCACCGCCCTGGTCATGTTCGCGATCCTCATCGGCATGCTCTGGGTCGTCGGTGCGCCGGCGCGGCTGTTCGTGATGTCGAGCATGGCGGTCGCGGTCGCGGCGCTGGCCATGGCGACGACCAGCGCCACCCGCCTGGCGCGCATCACCAACTTCGTCGACCCGTTCCAGGACTTCCACGGCACCGGCTGGCAGCCGGCCCACGGCCTCTACGCGATGTCCTCCGGCGGCATCTTCGGTCAGGGCATCGGTGCGAGCCAGCAGAAGTGGGGCGCGCTGCCCGAGGCCCACACCGACTACATCTTCGCGGTGCTCGGCGAGGAACTCGGCCTGATCGGCACGCTGCTGGTCATCGGGCTCTTCCTCACCATCGCCTTCGCCTCCCTGCGGGTCGCGCGCCATACCGACGACCCGTTCGTGCGCTACGCGACCTTCGGCGTGGTGGTCTGGCTGATCGGCCAGATGATCATCAACGTCGGCATGGTCCTGGCCCTGCTGCCCGTCATCGGCATCCCCCTGCCGCTCGTCTCCTACGGCGGCTCGAGCCTGCTGCCCACGCTGGCCGCACTCGGTCTGCTCGTCGGGTTCGCCCGTCGCGAGCCCGCCGCGGCGCGGGCGCTCGCGCAGCGCGCCAAGGCGCGTCGTCGCCCCAGCGCCCCCCGCCGGTAACGTCGGGTCCCTCATGCGCGTCCTACTCGCCGGCGGCGGTACCGCCGGCCACACCTCGCCCCTGCTCGCCACCGCCGACGCCCTGCGCCGGCTCGACCCCGACGTCGCGATCACCTGCCTCGGCACCGCGCGTGGGCTCGAGACCCGGGTCGTCCCCGAGGCCGGCTACCCCCTCGAGCTGATCGCGCCGGTGCCGCTGCCGCGCAAGCCCAACGCCGACCTCCTCCGGGTGCCCGGCCGGCTGCGCGGTGCGGTCAACGAGACGCTCGCCGTCATCGACCGGACCCGCCCCGACGTGGTGGTCGGCTACGGCGGCTACGTCTCCATGCCGGCGTACGTCGCCGCGCGGCGCCGCAAGGTCCCGATCGTCGTGCACGAGGGCAACGCCATCCCCGGACTGGCCAACAAGGCCGGTGCCCGCGTCGCGGCGCGGGTCGCGGTCAGCTTCCCCGACACCCCGCTCAAGGGCGCCGAGTACGTCGGCCTCCCGATCCGCCGGATGATCGCGCAGCTCGACCGCGCGGCCCTGCGCGAGGAGGCGCGCGCCTTCTTCGGTCTCGACCCCGACCGGCCGACACTCGTGGTCACCGGTGGCTCGCAGGGGGCCCGCCGCATCAACCAGGCGGTCTCGGGCGCGGCCCGTGCCCTGGGCTCCGCGGGCGTGCAGGTGCTCCACGTGGTCGGCCCGAAGGGCGAGGCCACGCCCGAGCCGACCGCGACGCCCTACGTCGTCGTCCACTACGTCGACCGGATGGACTACGCCCTGGCCGCCGCCGACCTGCTGGTCTGCCGCGCGGGCGCCAACAGCGTCGTCGAGGCCGCCGCGAGCGGGGTGCCCGCGATCTTCGTGCCGCTGCCCATCGGCAACGGTGAGCAGCGCCGCAACGCCGCCGCCGTCGTCGAGGCCGGGGGAGCGGTCCTCGTCGACGACGCCGACCTCACCAGCGACTGGGTCGCCGCCCGGGTGCCGGCGCTGGCCAACGACCCCGCCCGGTTGGCGGCGATGAGTGCGGCCGCCACCGGTCTCGTCCCGAGCGACGCCGACGACAGGCTGGCCGCGATCATCGCCGAGGAGGCCACGGTGACCCGACGGTGAGGGTGCCGGTGCCCGCCACGATCCCGCCCCTGACCGACCTCGGGCGGGTCCACCTCGTCGGCATCGGCGGTGCCGGCATCTCCGGCATCGCCCGGGTCATGCTCGCCCGCGGGCTCACCGTCAGCGGCAGCGACGGCGCCGACTCCCCGACGCTGCAGGCGCTGCGCGACCGCGGGGCCACGGTCCACGTCGGCCACGACGCCGCCCACCTCGGCGACCTCGGAGCCGACGACACCCTGGTGGTCTCGACCGCCATCCACGACGACAACCCCGAGTACGCCGAGGCCGTGCGGCGCGGGCTGAGGGTCCTGCCGCGCTCGGCCGCGCTGGCCTCGGTGATGGGTGACCGCCGCGTCGTGGCCGTCGCGGGCACCCACGGCAAGACGACGACCACCTCGCTGCTGACCGTCGCGCTCCAGGCAGCGGGCGCCGGGCCGTCGTACGCCATCGGCGGCGACCTGGCCGCGACCGGCGTCAACGCCGACGTCGGGCCCGGCGAGCTGTTCGTGGCCGAGGCCGACGAGAGCGACGGCGCGTTCCTGGTCTACGACGTGCACGCCGCGATCGTGACCAACGTCGACGCCGACCACCTCGACCAGTGGGGCACCCCCGAGGCCTACGCCGCCGCGTTCGACGAGTTCGCCGACGGCATCGACCCCGACGGCTTCCTGGTCTGCTGCGTCGACGACCCCGGGGCCGCGCGGCTCGCCGAGCGCGCGCGTGCGGCCGGACGCCGCGTCGTGACGGTGTCGGCCGCCGACGACTCCGCGCTCGAGGGCGTGACGCTGTGGGCCCCCGGCGACCACTACCGCGCCGACGCGCTGGCCGCGCTCGCCGCGGGCGAGGAGCTCGGGTTCGCCCGGGCCGACCTGCTGCGCGGCATCGCCTCCTACACCGGCACCCGGCGGCGCATGGAGGCCAAGGGCGAGGCCGGCGGGGTCCGCGTCTACGACAGCTATGCCCACCATCCGACCGAGATCGACGGCGACCTCCAGTCGGCCCGGGTGCTGGCGGGGGAGGGACGTCTCCTGGTCGCCTTCCAGCCCCACCTGGTCTCCCGCACGCGCATCTTCGGTGCTGCCATGGGCGAGGCCCTGGGGGCCGCCGACGAGGTCGTCGTGCTCGACCTCTACCTCGCCCGCGAGGCCGCCGACCCCGCCGTCACCTCCGCGCTCGTCGCCGAGGCCGTCCCCCTCCCGGCGGACCGGGTCGCCCGCGCGAGCCTGGCCACCGCCGCGGCGACCCTGGTCGAGCGGGCCCGCCCCGGCGACCTCGTGCTCACCCTCGGAGCCGGCACGGTGACCCAGGTCGGCCCCGAGGTCCTCTCGCTGCTCGGCGGGCTGCCCGACGGGCCGGCCTCCGGGCTGGCCGATGGCTAGTCGCCGCCCCCGACCCACGCCGGCCGAGCGCAGCCGGCGTCGCTTCGCCCGTCGCCAGTGGGCGCGCCGCTGGCTGACGTTGCGGTACCTCGTGGTCACCGGCCTGCTCCTCGTGCTCGTGGGCGGTGGGCTCTACGCCGTCTACTTCTCCGACGCGCTGTCGGTGCGCGAGGTCGACGTGGTCGGCACCCGCACGATCACCACCGCCGCGGTCGAGAAGGCGGCCGACGTGCCCCGCGGGGGCCCGCTGGCCACCGTCGACCTCGACGCGATCCGCTTCCGGGTCAAGGCGCTCAAGGGCATCCGGAGCGTCGAGGTCTCCCGCAAGTGGCCCGACGGCGTGCTCATCACGGTCCAGGAGCGCGAGGCCGTCGCCGTCGTACGGCTGGGGCCCGACCTGCAGGGCGTCGACGTCGAGGGCGTGCCGTTCCGCGCCTACCGCAAGCCTCCGTCGGGCCTGCCCCGCATCGAGACCTCCGGCGAGGTGTCGGCCACCGACGAGGACGCGCTGCGCGAGGCGGTCACCGTCATCGCCGCGCTCCCGCGCGAGGTCTCGGTGCTCGTCGACCACCTCGACCTCAAAGGCGTGGACGACATCGACCTCGTGCTGCGCGACGGACGGGTCGCCCGGTGGGGGAGTGCCGAGGCCTCGCGCGACAAGGCCACGGTGCTCATCGCGCTGCTGTCCCAGCCCGCCCAGGTCTACGACGTCTCGGTGCCGGGCAAGCCGACCACCCGCGGCACGCCCTCGTCCTCGCCCTCGCCCTCGTCCGGCGGCTGACGCCTGACGACTGACGACTGACGACTGACGACTGGGCCGAGGGGCGCGCGGCGTGTCGACCGCGGATCGGGCGGTCGGTTCCCTACTGTCGTCATCACGGCGAGGTTGACATAACTATAACCCTCAGGTTGAGGGTCACAGTTCAGGGACGCGCCGGCTGTCTTCCCCAACGTTCCGCCCCACCCAAATGATCTTTCTCGAGAGGTGAAGCCGTCGTGGCTGCTGCACAGAACTACCTGGCCATCATCAAGGTCGTGGGCATCGGTGGCGGTGGCGTCAACGCCATCAACCGGATGATCGAGGTCGGCCTCAAGGGCGTCGAGTTCATCGCGATCAACACCGACGCCCAGGCGCTGCTGATGAGCGACGCCGACGTCAAGCTCGACATCGGCCGTGAGCTCACCCGCGGCCTCGGTGCCGGCGCCAACCCCGAGGTCGGGGGTCGCGCCGCCGAGGACCACGCCGACGAGATCGAAGAGGTGATCAAGGGCGCCGACATGGTGTTCGTGACCGCCGGCGAGGGGGGTGGCACCGGAACCGGTGGCGCCCCCGTCGTGGCGCGCATCGCTCGCTCGCTCGGCGCCCTGACCATCGGCGTCGTGACCCGCCCGTTCGCGTTCGAGGGCCGCCGCCGGATGGGTTCGGCCGACGAGGGCATCGCGCAGCTGCGCGAGGAGGTCGACACCCTCATCGTCATCCCCAACGACCGGCTGCTGTCCATCAGCGACCGCAACGTGTCGGTGCTCGACGCCTTCAAGCAGGCCGACCAGGTGCTGCTGCAGGGTGTCTCCGGCATCACCGACCTGATCACCACCCCTGGCCTGATCAACCTCGACTTCGCCGACGTCAAGTCGGTCATGGCCAACGCCGGCTCCGCGTTGATGGGCATCGGCTCGGCTCGCGGCGAGGACCGCGCGGTCGCCGCCGCCGAGATGGCCGTCTCGAGCCCGCTGCTCGAGGCCAGCATCGACGGTGCCCACGGGGTGCTGCTCTCGATCGCCGGCGGCTCCGACCTCGGCCTGTTCGAGATCAACCATGCCGCGGCGCTCGTCGCCGACGCGGTGCACCCCGAGGCCAACATCATCTTCGGCGCCACCATCGACGACGCCCTGGGCGACGAGGTGCGGGTCACCGTCATCGCCGCCGGCTTCGACGGCGGCACCCCCAAGCGCCGTACCGAGGGCACCTCGCTGCGCCAGCCGGTCGCCAAGCCGGTGACGCAGGAGGAGGTCAAGGCGGCCGTCTCCGCGCGGCCCGAGGCCCGTCCCGAGCAGCGCCCCGAGCCGGCCCAGGCCCCGGCGCAGCAGGCCGGCGCGGCCCCCGCGCCCCGGCCGGCGCCGCAGGTCGTCTTCGACGACGACGACCTCGACATCCCCGACTTCCTCAAGTAGGAGCGCAGGTCCCCTGTACCACCACCGCTCCACCCTCGGCCCCGTCGAGCTGGCCTTCACCGACCGGCACGGCGGGGTCAGTGGTGTCCCGTTCGACTCGCTCAACCTGGCCTTCTTCGAGCACGGGGAGCGGGCGGTGCCGCAGCGCAACCTCGAGATCCTGCTCGACGACTTCGCGCCCGGGTGCCCGGTCGTCGACCTCAGCCAGGTCCACGGGCGCCACGTCGCCGTCGCCGCCCCGGGGGAGCCACGTCCCCAGGGCGACGGCCTGGTCACCGACCGGCCCGACGTGGTGCTGCTGGTGCGCGCGGCCGACTGCGTGCCGGTCCTGTTCGCCGACCCGGCCGCGGGGGTGCTCGGCGCGGCCCACGCCGGGCGCGCCGGGGTCGCGGCCGGGGTCGTGCCCGCCACGGTGCAGGCGATGCGCGACCTCGGCGCCGCCGACGTCACCGCCTGGATCGGGCCCCACGTGTGCGGCGCCTGCTACGAGGTGCCCGTCGAGCTGCAGGACGAGGTCGCCGACGCCGTGCCCGCGACCCGGGCGACGACCTCCTGGGGCTCGCCGTCGCTCGACCTCGGTGCCGGGGTGCGGGCCCAGCTCGAGGCCGACGGTGTCCGGGTCCTCGACGTGTCGGCCTGCACCCGCGAGTCACCCGACCTCTACTCCTACCGCCGCGACGGCGCCGGCTCCGGCCGGCTGGCGGGCCTGATCCGACGGGCGGTCGCGTCGTGACCGAGCGCAGCGACGAGCTCGCGACCCGGCTGGCCGCCGTACGCCGCCGGATCGAGGCCGCCTGCACCGCCGCCGACCGCGATCCGGGCGGGGTCACGCTGGTGGCGGTGACCAAGTTCTTCCCGGCCTCCGACGTCCGGGTGCTGGCCGACCTCGGCGTGACCCACGTCGGCGAGAACCGGCACCAGGAGGCGGAGGCCAAGGCCGCCGAGTGCGCCGACCTCGACCTCACCTGGCACTTCATCGGCGGCCTGCAGAGCAACAAGGCGGCTGCCGTGGCGGCCTACGCCGACGTGGTCGAGTCCCTCGACCGGGCCAAGCTCGTCGCCGGGCTGCAGCGCGGCGCCGAGGCCCGTCCCGAGCCCCTCGACGTGCTCCTGCAGGTCAGCCTCGACACAGGGGAGGGTGGGGGGCGCAGCGGTGCCGAGCCCGCCGACCTCGAGCGCCTCGCCGAGGCCGTCGGTACGGCGGACCGGCTGCGGCTGTGCGGGCTGATGGCGGTCGCGCCCCTCGACGAGGACCCCGCGCGGGCCTTCGCCAGGTTGGCCGCGCTGCGCCAGGAGCTCCTCCAGTCCCACCCGGGTGCCGACGTGCTGTCGGCCGGGATGAGCAACGACCTCGAGCAGGCCGTCGCAGTCGGCGCGACACACGTGCGCGTCGGGTCCGCGGTCCTCGGTTCGAGGCCCGGGGTGAAGTAGTGTCCGAGCAGGCTTCCAGCAGCAATTCGAGCGAGATGAGTGGTGTGTCATGAGCGGCGCGATGCGCAGGATCGGTGAATACCTCGGGCTGCTCGAGGACACCGGACGCTACGACGACGAGTACGGCTACGACGACTACGACCGGACCCAGGAGACCGAGCCGGTGCAGGCGGCCCAGCCGACCCGGCCCCAGCGTCGCCCCGAGCAGGCCGAGTCCCGCCCGGCTCCGGTGGCCGACCTGGCCGAACGGCGCCGTACCAGCCCGAGCGTGGTGCCGGCCCCGGCCGCCTCGTCGGTGGCCGAGCTGTCGCGCATCGTGACGCTGCACCCCCGCACCTACAACGAGGCGCGCGTGGTCGGCGAGAACTTCCGCGACGGCACCCCCGTGATCATGAACCTCACCGAGATGGACGACAACGACGCCAAGCGTCTGGTCGACTTCGCGGCCGGGCTGGTCTTCGCCACCCGCGGCACCATCGAGCGCATCACGGCCAAGGTCTTCCTGCTGTCCCCGCCCAACGTCACCGTGGCGGCCGAGGACAAGCAGCGCATCGCCGAGACCGGTGCCTTCTTCAACCAGTCCTAGGCGCCCGGAGACACCCGGACGACCCCCGTCGGCCCGGGCGCACGGGTGGGCCCTGGGGTCGGCCGATAGGCTCGCCGTTCACGACGACCCCGACAGGCAGGACGCCATCCCTTGATCGCCGCACAGATCCTCTACGGCCTGATCTTGGTGTTCATCGGCTGCATGTGGATCCGGTTCATCGTCGACTGGGTCCAGGTCTTCGCCCGCTCCTGGAGCCCTCGCGGGGTGCTCCTGGTCGTGCTCGAGGTCGTCTACTCCCTGACCGACCCGCCGATCAAGGCCCTGCGCCGGGTGATCCCGCCGCTGCGGATCGGCAACTTCGCCCTCGACCTGAGCTTCCTGATCGTGTTCGTCGGCGCCTACATCGCGCTACGGCTGGTCGCGAGCCTGCTGCTCAGCGGCTGATCGGACCGCCGGTTCTCGCCACCTCAGCACACCTGGTCACACCCGCACCATCCAGGCGCTAGGGTTCTCTGGATGCGCCGGGCTTCACCGGTCCGACCGCACCGGTTCACCGTTCAGCACACCGCCAACTTCACCGTCAAGATCTCCGTCAAGTTCTCCGAGAAGAATCGAGCAAGCCATGCCGTTGACGCCTGAGGACGTGAGCAACAAGCGCTTCACGCCCGTCCGGCTCCGTGAGGGCTACGACATGGGCGAGGTCGACCAGTTCCTCGACGAGGTCGAGGCCGAGCTCGCCCGGCTGACCCGCGACAACGACGACCTGCGAGCCAAGCTCGCTGCCGCCCAGTCCGGTGCGCCGCAGTCGGCCCCGGCCCCCGCCCCGGTCGTCTTCGAGAAGGCGCCCGAGCCGCCGGCTCCCGCCCCGGTCGCCGCGCCGGTCGCGCCGCCCGCCCCCGAGCCGGTCGCCCCGCCCGTCGCAGCTCCGGCCGAGGTCCAGACGATCCGGGTCGAGACCGTGCCGCAGGCCTCCAACGCCGCGGCCCGCCTGCTCGAGATCGCGACCCGCAACGCCGACGAGCTCGTCGAAGAGGCCAAGAACGACGCCGACAAGATCATCGGCGAGGCCCGCACCAAGGCCGAGCGGCTCGAGTCCGAGTCCAAGTCCAAGGCCGACCGCCTCGAGTCCGACGCCCGCACCCGCGCGCAGATGCTCGACACCGAGACGTCCGAGCGTCGTACCCAGCTGTTCGGCGACCTCGAGAAGGAGCGCGACAAGCTCAGCGTCGAGGTCGAGAACCTGCGCTCCTTCGAGCGCGAGTACCGCTCGCGCCTCAAGAGCTACTTCAGCCAGCAGCTCGAGGCACTCGCCGGTGGCAGCGAGACCGAGCCGCCCGAGGAGGCCCCGGCGCCCAAGCGGCTCCGCTCCATCCTCGGCGAGGAAGAGGCCTGAGCAACAGCCTCACCCAGCAGCACCGGACGGTCACCCCTCGGGGTGGCCGTTCGTGATTTACCGGTCCCGGCCGGGGAGCCTCGTTGAGACGTCTGTCACCAGCCGCTACCGTTCGTGCCGCCCGTGGCACCCCGCAGTGGCCATGGCAGGAGGAAGGGCTCCGGTCCCATGGTTCGCAGCACCCGCAAGCTCGCCCAGGCCGCCCGCAAGGCGCTGACCCGGACGCCCAAGCCCGCCTCCACCGCTTCGGCCAGTCCGTCCTCGACGACGAAGAAGGCGTCGGCCAAGAAGGCTGCCGCCCCCGCGAAGAAGGCTGCCGCCCCGGCCAAGAAGGCTGCCGCGCCGGCCAAGAAGGCAGCGGCCACGAAGGCCGCGGCTCCGACTAAGAAGGCTGCTGCGCCGGCCAAGAAGGCTCCGGCGAAGAAGGCTGCCGCGCCGGCCGAGAAGGTAGCGGCCAAGAAGGTAGCCGCGCCGGCCAAGAAGGCAGCGGCCAAGAAGGCAGCGGCCACGAAGGCCGCGGCTCCGACTAAGAAGGCTGCCGCGCCGGCCAAGAAGGCAGCGGCCACGAAGGCCGCGGCTCCGACTAAGAAGGCTCCGGCCAAGAAGGCTCCGGCCACGAAGGCCGCGCCCGCGAAGAAGGCGCCGGCCAAGAAGGCCGCCGCGCCCGCGAAGAAGGCCCCGGCCACGAAGGCTGCCGCGCCGGCCATTAGGACCGCCCCCACGCGCAAGGCGGCGCCCGGCTCCCTGGTGGTCCGGGAGGGCGAGTCGGCCTGGACCAAGGCCGAGCTCAAGGAGGTCCTCGACGAGCTGCAGGAGCAGAGCACGCACAGCGCCGAGATCGTGGCGGCGATGGAGGCCGAGGTGGCCGACCTGATGCGCGACTCCGGCGACGGCGCCGGCCAGGACCAGGCCGACGTCGGCGCGTCCAGCTTCGAGCGCGACCACGAGCTCACCGTGCTGAGCAACGAGCGCGACAAGCTGGCCCAGATCGAGCGTGCGCAGGCCCGCATCGACGACGGCACCTACGGCGTGTGCGAGTCGTGCGGCGACCCCATCGGGAAGAATCGGTTGATGGCGTTTCCGCGTGCGACACTGTGCATGACATGCAAGCAGCGCGAGGAACGCCGGTAGGCCCATCAGTCCGGCGCCGCTTGGTCTTCGTCCTCGTGGCCCTTGCGGCCTACGCCGTCGACCAGGTCTCCAAGCTCGTGGCCGTCGACCGGCTCGAGGGGCGGTCCGACGTCCGGGTCGTCGGTGACCTGCTCCAGCTGCACCTGACCTACAACCCCGGTGCCGCGTTCAGCACCGGCACCGGGCTGACCCCGCTGATCACGGTCGTCGCGATCCTGGCGGCCCTCGCCGTCCTCTACTACGCGCGACGCATCGGCAGTGCCACCTGGGCGGTCGCCCTCGGGCTGCTGCTGGCCGGCATCACCGGCAACCTGACCGACCGGTTGCTTCGCGAGCCCGGCCCGATGCGTGGCCACGTCGTCGACTTCCTGCAGCTGCCCCACTGGCCGGTGTTCAACGTCGCCGACATCTGCATCAACGTCGCGGCCGGGCTCATCGTCGTCCAGGCCGTGCGCGGCATCGGGCTCGACGGCACCCGGGCCGACGACCGGACCGAGGACGACCGGACCGAGGACGACCCCACCGAGGACGACCGGGCCGAGACCGAGCCCGACGAGATCAAGGGAGCACCGTGACGTCCGAGCACCGGAGCCTGCCCGTGCCGGAGTCGCTCGCGGGGGAGCGCGTCGACTCCGCGATGGCACAGATGTTCGGCCTGTCCCGCACCCGCTCGGCCGAGCTGATCACCCGGGGGCTCGTGCTCCTCGACGGGGCGTCGGTGAGCAAGAGTGACCGCGTGCTGCCCGGGGTCGACCTCGCCGTCGAGATCCCGGTCGAGGTCGACTTCCTCGAGGTCAAGCCCGAGGTCGTCGAGGGCATCGGGATCATCCACGACGACGACGCGATCGTGGTGATCGACAAGCCCGTCGGGGTCGCCGTCCACCCCTCGCCGGGCTGGTCGGGACCGACCGTCGTCGGTCACCTGGCCGGTGCGGGGTTCCGCATCGCCACCTCCGGCGCGTCCGAGCGGCAGGGCATCGTCCAACGCCTCGACGTGGGCACGTCCGGGGTGATGGTGATCTGCAAGTCCGAGCACGCCTACTCGGTGCTCAAGAACGCCTTCCGTGACCGCACGGTCGACAAGACCTACCACGCGCTCGTGCAGGGTCACCCCGACCCGCACGAGGGCACCATCGACGCGCCCATCGCCCGGCACCCCGGGGCCGACCACCGCTTCGCGGTCCTCGACGGCGGGCGGCCCAGCGTCACCCACTACGAGACCCTCGAGGCCCACCGCTTCGCGAGCCTGCTCGAGGTCCACCTCGAGACCGGCCGCACCCACCAGATCCGGGTGCACATGTCGGCCCTCAAGCACCCCTGCGTCGGTGACCTGACCTACGGCGCCGACCCGACCCTGGCCAAGCGCTTCGGCCTGACCCGGCAGTGGCTCCACGCGGTCAAGCTCGGCTTCGAGCACCCCGAGACCGGCACCTACGTCGAGTACGAGTCGCCCTACCCCGACGACCTCGCGGCCGCCCTCGAGGTCGTGCGTGCGGCTGACTGACGTCCACCTGCGTCGCGGCGACGTCCCCGACGCGGAGGCTGTCACCGCGGTGCACCTGGCCTCGCGACGGGCCGCGCCGATGCCGGCGGGCGTCCACCCCGACGACGAGGTCCGGCGGTGGCTCACGGGGCGTCTGGAGCACGACGAGGTGTGGGTCGCCGAGCTCGACGGCTCGGTGGTCGGCTACGTCCGGCTCACGCCGACCTGGCTCGACGACCTCTACGTGCTGCCGGCACACGCCGGGCAGGGGATCGGCTCGATGCTCCTCGAGCTCGCCCAGGCCCTGCGCCCCGACGGGTTCTCGCTGTGGGTGTTCGAGAGCAACACCCCCGCCCGGGCATTCTACGCACGTCACGGGCTCGTCGAGCGCGAGCACACCGACGGCAGCGACAACGAGGAGAAGGCGCCCGACCTGCGGATGAGCTGGGGCTGAGCTGGGGCTGAGCTGGGCTGGGCGTCGTACGGCGGGGTGTCGACGACCTCGTGGCGTGGCCCGGTCGACGTGTTGCTGCGGTGGTTTCGACGCGCTGTCGCGGGTTCGTTCCTCACCCGCGACGCTTGCTCAACCTGCGCCGGCGACGCCGAGCGCTCGTTCCTCGCGCTCGGCTGCCGGCTTGTCGGTGGTTCGTGCTTCGATCGATCCATCGGCTGCCGTAGGCTGATCACCTTCCCCCGGGATCGTCGATCTTCCCCCGTCGGCCCGTGTCTTCACCGCCCCAGCCGGGCGGGAGCATGCCCGCACGCCCGACCTCGAGGAGCGCCCACCAGATGCCCACCGGCGACCCCTTCGTCCACCTGCACGTCCACACCGAGTACTCCATGCTCGACGGGGCGGCCCGGCTCGGGGCGCTAACCCAACGAGCCGCCGAGCTCGGTCAGCCGGCGGTCGCGATGACCGACCACGGCAACGTGTTCGGCGCCTACGAGTTCTACAAGAAGGCCACGGCGGCCGGGGTCAAGCCGATCATCGGCATCGAGGCCTACATGGCCCCCAACATCAGCCGGTTCGAGCGCAAGCGGGTCAACTTCTACGGCGGCGGGCCCGACGACGTCTCGTCGCGTGGTGCCTACACCCACATGACGCTGCTCTCGGAGTCCACCGAGGGCATGCACAACCTGTTCCGCCTCTCCACGGGTGCCTGGCGCGACGGCTTCTTCCAGCACCCCCGGGCCGACCGCGACCTGCTCAGCAAGCACGGCAAGGGCCTGATCGGGACGACCGGCTGCCCGTCGGGCGAGATCCAGGTCCACCTGCGTCACGGCGCCTACGACGCCGCGCGCCAGACCGCCGCCGACTTCCAGGACATCCTCGGCCGGGACAACTACTTCCTCGAGCTGATGGACCACGGTCTCGACATCGAGCGCCGCGTCCGCGACGGCCTGCTGCGGCTCAGCAAGGACCTGCAGATCCCGCTGCTGGCGACCAACGACTCCCACTACGTCAACAAGGAGGACGCGCCGTCCCAGGAGCACCTGCTGTGCATCAACTCGGGCTCCACGATGGACATCCCGGCCGGTGACGGCCCCGGCCAGCGGTTCGCCTTCTCCGGCGACGGCTACTACCTCAAGACCGCCGAGGAGATGCGCCACCTGTGGCGCGACTATCCCGAGGCCTGCGACAACACCCTGCTCATCGCCGAGCGCTGCGACGTCGCGTTCACCGAGGGCAGCGGCACCTACATGCCCCGCTTCCCCTGCCCTCCGGGGGAGAACGAGGACTCCTGGATGGTCAAGGAGGTCGAGCGCGGGCTGCAGGTGCGCTACAAGGGCGCGATCCCCGACAACGTCCGCAAGCAGGCCGAGTTCGAGATCGACGTCATCACCCGGATGGGGTTCGCCGGCTACTTCCTCGTCGTGGCCGACTTCATCAACTGGGCCAAGAACAACGGCATCCGCGTCGGCCCCGGCCGCGGCTCGGGTGCCGGCTCGATGGTCGCCTACGCGATGCGCATCACCGACCTCGACCCGCTGGTCCACGGCCTGATCTTCGAGCGGTTCCTCAACCCCGACCGCGTCTCGATGCCCGACTTCGACATCGACTTCGACGAGCGCCGGCGCGGCGAGGTGATCCGCTACGTCACCGACAAGTACGGCGACGAGCGGGTCTCGATGATCGTCACCTACGGCACGATCAAGGCCAAGCAGGCCGTCAAGGACTCCTCGCGCATCCTCGGCTACCCGTTCGCCATGGGTGACCGCATCACCAAGGCGATGCCCGCCGCCGTGATGGGCAAGGACGTCCCGCTGCAGGAGATCTTCAACCCCGAGCACAAGCGCTTCGGCGAGGGCGGCGAGTTCCGCCAGCTCTACGACGGCGACCACGACGTCAAGAAGGTCGTCGACACCGCCATGGGCATCGAGGGGCTCAAGCGCCAGTGGGGCGTTCACGCGGCCGGCGTGATCATGTCGAGCGAGCCGCTGCTCGACATCATCCCGATGCTCAAGCGCCCCTCCGACGGCGTGATGATCACGCAGTTCGACTACCCGACCTGCGAGAACCTCGGCCTGATCAAGATGGACTTCCTGGGGCTGCGCAACCTCACGGTCCTCGACGACGCCCTCAAGAACATCCAGGCCAACCGCGGCGAGACCGTCGTCCTGGAGGACCTCGAGCTCACCGACGAGGCGACCTACGCCCTGCTCCAGCGCGGCGACACCCTCGGCGTCTTCCAGCTCGACGGCGGCCCGATGCGAGCGCTGCTCCGCTCGATGCGGCCCGACACCTTTGAGGACATCTCGGCCGTCGGCGCGCTCTACCGACCCGGCCCGATGGGCGCCGACTCCCACAACAAGTACGCCCGTCGCAAGACCGGTCGCGAGCCCGTCGAGGCACTGCACCCCGAGCTCGCCGACGCGCTCCAGGACGTGCTCGGCGAGACCTACGGCCTGATCGTCTACCAGGAGCAGGTCATGGCGATCGCCCAGAAGCTCGCGGGCTACACGCTGGGCCAGGCCGACATCCTGCGCCGCGCCATGGGCAAGAAGAAGAAGGAGGAGCTCGACAAGCAGTTCGCCGGCTTCTCGGCCGGCATGACCGCCAACGGCTTCTCCGCGGCGGCCATCAAGGCGCTGTGGGACACCCTGCTGCCGTTCTCCGACTACGCCTTCAACAAGGCCCACTCCGCGGCCTACGGCCTGGTGTCCTACTGGACCGCCTACCTCAAGGCCAACTACCCGGCCGAATACATGGCGGCGCTCCTCACCTCCACGCGTGACGACAAGGACAAGTCCGCGATCTACCTCAACGAGTGCCGCCGGATGAAGATCCAGGTGCTCCCGCCCGACGTCAACGAGTCCGCCGCCGACTTCACCCCGGTCGGCCGCGACATCCGCTTCGGCCTCACCGCCGTGCGCAACGTCGGCGCCAACGTCGTCGAGGGCATCGTCGCCGGCCGCACCGAGAAGGGCCGCTACGCCGACTTCGACGACTTCATGGCCAAGGTGCCCGCCCTGGTCTGCAACAAGCGGGTGCTCGAGTCACTCATCAAGGCCGGTGCCTTCGACGAGATGAAGCTCAAGCGCCGGGCACTGGTAGCGGTCCACGAGACCGCCGTCGACCAGTACGTCGACATCAAGCGCAACGAGGCCATCGGCCAGGACTCCCTCTTCGCGGGTCTCGACGACGACGATGAGGGCGCCTTCGGCACCTCCATCGCCGTCCCCGACATCGAGGAGTGGGACAAGATGACCTTGCTCGGCCACGAGCGCGACATGCTCGGCCTCTACGTCTCCGACCACCCGCTCCTGGGTCTCGAGCACGTCCTCTCCCAGGGGACCGACTGCTCCATCGGCTCGCTGATGCTCGACGAGGAGCGCAGCGACGGCTCGCCGATCACCATCAGCGGCCTGGTCACCTCGGTGCAGCGCAAGATCACCAAGCGCGGCGACGCCTGGGCGATGATCACCCTGGAGGACCTCGACGGGGCGATCGACGTGCTGCTGTTCCCCAGCTCCTACCAGCTGGCCAGCCCGATGCTGCAGGAGGACGCGATCCTCACCGTCAAGGGCCGGCTGTCCAAGAGCAAGGACCAGCCCGAGATCCACGGGCAGGAGGTCTCCATGCCCGACCTGTCCGAGGGACCCAGCGGGCCGGTCACCATCAGCCTGCCCTCGACGCGCTGCACCGCACCGGTCATCGAGCAGCTCCGCGACGTCCTCGGCACCCACCCCGGCATGACCGAGGTGCGCCTCAAGCTGCTCTCGCGACAGTCGACCAAGGTGATGCGCCTCGACGACCGGCTGCGGGTCACTCCCACGCCGGCGCTCTTCGCCGACTTGAAGCAGCTCCTCGGACCGGGTTGTCTGGCCGGGTGAGCAGCCCCACGCCCGAGCCCGTGCCCATGGGCTCCGCCTCCGACCCGGCCGGTCGGCGTACGCCGGGCCCGCGCGTCGCGTGGCGAGGCCTCCTGCTGGAGAACCTCGCCGTGGTGGTCGTCTTCGCCGTGGTCGGCGCTGCCGCGGGCTGGTGCTGGGAGCGGTGGGTCACGCCCGCGTCGGGCGTCGTCGTCGACGGCACCTGGATGGTCGGCGAGCGGGTCGACGGCAGCATCGATCGTGACTCCCTCATCCGGGTGTTCGGCGTGGTCGGCACCTTCATGCTGGTCACCGCGGTGACCGGCCTCGTGCTCGGCGTGCTCGTCGCTGTGCTCTGTCGGCGCTCGGAGCTGGTGAGCGTGGTGGTCGTCACTGCCTCGAGCGCCCTCGCGGTGTTCCTGTGCTACCGGGTCGGCCTCGCCCTGGGCCCCTCCGACCCGACCGCGGCGGCGGCGAAGGCCGCCAACGGCACCATGCTCGACGGCGACCTGAGCATCGACCAGCTGAGCCCGTTCGTGGTGCTGCCCCTGGCCGCGCTCGTGGGGCTCACGGTGAGCTACCTGTTCAGCAGCGGGGTGTCGGCCGGGGCGGGCGAGGCACGCCGCATCGACCTCGGCCAACCCCCGATCCCGCCGCAGGCGGCCTCGCCCTCCTGACGACGCGGTGACGACGCGGACCGTCGGCCGGGAACCGCAGCGGTCGGGCCTGCGTCGTACCATCCGTCGACCCGTCGACCCGTCGAACCGTTGTGACGCACGAGCGCTGCGACGCCCGCCCAGAGAGGGCCACCGATGTCCAGCAACCTCCCGCCCGCCGGCCCGCCCGCCGGCCCGCCCAGTGGCCCGCCCACCGGCCCACCCAGTGGCCCGCCTAGTGGCCCGCCGCTCGGGGCGCCGTTCGGTACGCCGCCCCCGCCCCCGTTCGGGGCGCCCGAGCTCCTCGACAGCGGCACCGGCGGCGGCCGGATCCCGCCGCCCCCGCCCGCCCAGGGCACCGGCCGCGGTGGCCGACGCAAGGGTCTCGTCGTCGGCGGCAGCCTCGTCGGCCTCGCCGCGGTCGCCGGCGGGGCCTTCGCCGTCTACCAGCTCGGTTTCGCGACCGGACCCCAGCCGGCCGAGGCCCTGCCCGCCTCGACGGTCGCCTACGTCAGCATCGACCTCGACCCGAGCGGCAAGCAGAAGCTCGAGGCCCTCGAGACGCTCAAGAAGTTCCCGGCGTTCGACGACAGCGTCGACATCGACAAGGACGACGACCTGCGTGCCAAGCTCTTCGAGCTGGCCCAGAAGGACGGCCTGTGCCCCGGCGTCGACTTCGGCGACGACATCGAGCCCTGGCTGGGCGACCGCTTCGGCTTCGCCGCGGTCGACGTGGGCGAGGGGCTCGCTCCCGACAGCTCGGGCGTCGCTCCCGTGGGTGTCGTCCAGGTCAAGGACGCAGGCGAGGCCGAGGCCGGCCTGAAGAAGCTGCTGGCGTGCGAGGACTCCGACAGCGCCAACAGCGCCGAGGGCTCCGGCAGTGCCGAGGGTGGTGGCCCCGCCGTCGACGACGCCGTCCCGTCCCCCGAGGACCCCGAGACCGATCCCGACGACGCCGACGGCAGCACCCAGGGCGGCTGGTCGATCCAGGGCGACTGGGTGGTCATCGCCGAGTCGACCGAGATCGCCGAGGCCGTCACCGACGCCGCGCAGGACGACGCGCTCGCCGATGACGACGACTACCAGAAGTGGACCGACGAGGCCGGCGACGCCGGCATCCTCACCGCCTACATCGCCCCCGGGGCGGGGCCGTTCATCGCCGACGCCATCGGCGGACTCGGGCTCGGCGGCGACACCTGCTCCTACCCGACCGAGCTCGACGACTTCGGCGACGACTTCGGCGACGACCTGGGCGACGACCTGGGCGACGACCTCGGGTCCGCGGACTGCGCCCAGGACGGGTCCGGCAGCGACGAGGAGACGCAGGCGATCGAGGACAGCCTCGAGGACTTCGACGGCGCAGCCGTCACCGTGCGGTTCGAGGACGGCGGCCTCGAGGTCGAGTCGGCCTCGAGCGTCGACTTCCTCGGCCTGGACGACCTCTACCGCACCGACGGGGGCGACGACGTCGTCGCCGACCTGCCCGGCGACACCGCGATCGCCTTCGGCATGGGGTTCGAGACGGGCTGGTTCACCACCCTCACCGACTACGTCGAGTCGACCAGCGGCGGCCTGTTCGACATCGAGGACGGCATCAAGGCCATCGAGGAGCAGACCGGTCTCCAGTTGCCCGAGGACGCCGAGACCCTCGCCGGCGAGTCGGCCGCGATCGCCGTCGGCGGCGACGTCGACTTCACCGCCGACAGCCCTGCGGACCAGCCGGTCGGCGTCAAGGTCCAGGGCGACTCCGACGCCGTCACCGGCGTCCTCGACAAGCTGCTCGGCCGCGTCGGCGACGACGACCTCGGCGGCTTCGCCTACCAGGCCGACGGCGACCACGTCGCAGGCAGCTTCTCCGCCGACTGGACCAAGGCGCTGCTCCGGGACGGCGACCTCGGCGACGACGACGACTACCAGGACGTCGTGGCCGAGTCCGGCCGGGCCGCGGCCGTGCTCTTCGTCGACTTCGACGAGGGCGACTGGCTCGATCGGGCGGTGCAGGCCGACGGCGGCGACGAGGACCTGCTCGCCAACCTCGAGCCGCTGAAGGCGGCCGGGATGTCGGTCTGGACCGACGGTGACGTGTCGCACAGCGTCATCAAGGTCACCACCGACTGACGCCCGACCTCCGCCCACCCCCACAGACACGAGACGACGGCCCGCTGCGGTGGCAGCGGGCCGTCGTACGTCGTGGGGAGCAGGGGGTGCAGGGCTCAGGGACGCGCGACCGGGGCGGTCGTCGCGCCGGTGACCGCCACGAGGTCGGCGGGGGAGAGCTCGACGTCGAGGCCGCGGCGCCCGCCGGACACCAGCACCGTCGGGTGCTCGAGGGCCGAGGCGTCCACCACGGTCGGGTGCGGCCGTCGCTGACCCACCGGTGAGATGCCACCCACCACGTAGCCGGTCGCCCGCTCGGCCGCAGCCGGATCGGCCATCTGGGCCCGCCGTCCGCCGACGGCCCGCGCGAGGGCCTTGAGGTCGAGCTGGCCGGTCACGGGCACGACACCGACGACCAGCCGCCCGTCGACGTCGGCCAGCAGCGTCTTGAGGACCCGCTCCGGCTCGACCCCCAGGGCCTCGGCCGCCTCGAGCCCGTACGACGTCACGCGCGGGTCGTGGGTGTACTCGCGGATCGTGAACTCGACCCCGGCGCGGGTCAGCGCGACGGTGGCGGGGGTGCCGCCGGAGGTCTTCTTGGGCACGAGGTGACCTTTCGTACGTGGTCAGGACGAGCTGTCGCTGCGGGGATCTCGACGCGCCCGTTGCGACCTCGTTCCTCGGTCGCAGGGCTTGCTCGATCTTCGCTCACGACGTGCCCCTGCTCGTTCCTCGCAGGGCCACGGTGAGCTCAGTTCGGGCTCCAGCGGGTGCGGGCCACCTCGGTCGCCGGCAGCGAGGCGATCACGTTCATGGCGCGCAGCTCGGAGCGGAGCAGGTCGGTGACCAGCACCAGCCGGGTCTCGGCGTCGTCGGCCTCGAGGAGGGCCTGGCGCTCGGAGAGCGGGAGCGGCGCGCAGGCGGCGAGGGTCCAGGACAGGTAGATCGGGTCGCGGGGGAGCGTCCCCTCGTAGGGGTCGGACCGGATCTCGGACAGGGCCTGCCGGTAGGCGGTGAACGTCGCCCGCGCCCGCTCGAGCACGTCCTCGCCGACGGGGGCACCGGGGTCGCCGAGCTCCTCGACGTGACCCACCGGGAAGACGCCGGTGGTGTCGAGCCGGTCGAGCTGGATCCGGTCGAGGCCGACGGCGACGACGTCGAAGCTGCCGTCGGGGTTGGCCTCGATCTCGGTCAGCAGCGCCTTGCACCCCACCCGGAACAGCGACTGGGCGCCGTGGTCGCCGACCTCGTAGCCCTCCCGGATCCCGACGGAGCCGAAGACCCGCTCGGTCGGGTCCTCGACGCGCAGCAGGTGGTGCACGAGCGCGCGGTAGCGGTCCTCGAACACGTGGAGCGGCACGCTCAGCCCGGGGAACAGCACCGAGTTCAGCGGGAACATCGGCAGCTCGACGGTCACGTCCGACAACCTATACGCGGTCGGGCCGCCGCCCCGACCCCGACGGGTGGCCCCCGGGGTCCCAGCCCGCGTCACCGGCGCGGACGGGTGGTCGCCGCCCTCCTAGACTGGGCGCATGATCCGTCGTATCGACCTGCGTGGGGCCGACCGCTCCACGCTCGACTATCGAGCCGCCGTACCCCGCGCGGACTTCGACGTCGAGGCGGCGGTCCCGGCGGTGCATGAGATCTGCGAGGCGGTGCGCACCCGAGGGCTCGAGGCGATCCTCGACTACGGCCGGCGGTTCGACGGCGTCGACGCCGACGACGTCCGGGTCCCGCGCGCGGCCATCGACCAGGCGCTGGAGCAGCTCGACCCCGACGTCCGCGCCGGTCTCGAGGAGTCGATCGCGCGCCTGCGCGCCGCCAGCGAGCGCGAGCTCGAGCACGACGTGACCACCGACTTCGGGCCGGGCGCGCGCATCGTGCACCGCAAGGTCGCGGTCGGGCGCGTGGGGCTCTACGTCCCCGGCGGCCTCGCGCCGCTGGTCTCCACGGTGCTGATGAACGTCGTCCCGGCGCAGGTCGCCGGCGTCCCCTCCATCGCGCTGTCGTCCTCACCGCAGCAGGAGTTCGGCGGGCTGCCGCACCCGACGATCCTGGCGGCCTGCGCCCTGCTGGGCATCGACGAGGTCTACGCCGTCGGCGGCGCCCAGGCCATCGCGATGTTCGCCTACGGCGTCGGCCCCTGCGCGCGCGTCGACATGGTGACCGGGCCCGGCAACATCTACGTCGTCACGGCCAAGCGGCTGCTCAAGGGCCAGATCGGCATCGACTCCGAGGCCGGCCCGACCGAGGTCGCCATCCTCGCCGACGACAGCGCCGACCCCGACTACGTCGCCGCCGACCTGGTCGCCGAGGCCGAGCACGACCCGCTCGCCGGCGCGGTGCTGATCACCGACTCCGAGCAGCTCGCCCGGCAGGTCGAGGACCGGCTCGAGACCCTGGTCGCCTCCACCAAGCACAGCGAGCGGGTGCACCAGGCGCTGTCGGGCCGGCAGTCCGCCATCGTCCTGGTCGACGACCTCGACCAGGGCATCGCGGTCGCCGACGCCTACGCCGCCGAGCACCTCGAGGTGCAGACCCGCGACGCCGCTGCCGTGGCCGCCCGCATCCGCAACGCGGGCGCGATCTTCGTCGGCGACCACGCGCCCACCGCGCTCGGCGACTACTGCGCCGGCTCCAACCACGTGCTCCCCACGGGTGGCTGCGCCTGCCACAGCAGCGGGCTCTCGGTACGCAACTTCACCAAGTCGATCCACGTCGTCGACTACTCGCGACAAGGTCTGCAGGCCGTCGCCGACCACGTCGTGACGCTGGCCGAGGCCGAGGACCTCCCCGCGCACGGCGAGTCCGTCCGGGTCCGCTTCTCGCGAACCACGCGATGACCTGGCCTCCCCTGCGGGAGGAGCTGCGCGGCATCGAGCCGTACGGCGCCCCCCAGCTCTCGCTCGAGCGCGCCCCCGTGCAGCTCAACGTCAACGAGAACCCCTACGGGCCCTCGTCCGCCGTCGTCGCCGACATCGCGACCGCCGTCGCCCACGCGGCGGTGACGCTCAACCGCTACCCCGACCGCGAGCTCGTCGAGCTGCGGGCCGGGCTCGCGGCGTACCTCTCGGCCGACACGCCCCACGGCGTCGCGCCCGAGCAGGTGTGGGCGGCCAACGGGTCCAACGAGGTCATGCTCCAGCTGCTCCAGGCCTTCGGGGGCCCGGGACGCACCGCGCTGAGCTTCGCCCCGACGTACTCGATGTATCCCGAGTACGCCCGCGACACCAGCACCCGCTGGGTCGCCGGGCGACGCGACGGCGACTTCAGCCTCGACCTCGACGCCGCCCGCGCGCTCGTCGAGGCCGAGCGTCCGTCGGTCGTGCTGCTGCCCTCGCCCAACAACCCCACCGGCACCGCCCTCCCGCAGGCCGCGGTGACGACGTTGTGCGAGGCCGTCGGCGACGACGGGATCGTCGTGGTCGACGAGGCCTACGGCGAGTTCCGCCGTACGGGCGTGCCGTCGGCGCTCGAGCTGCTGCCGGCCCACCGCAACCTGGTGGTGACGCGCACGATGAGCAAGGCCTTCGCCGGGGCGGGCCTGCGGCTGGGCTACCTCGCCGCCGACCCGGCGATCTGCGACGCGATCCGCGTGGTCCGGCTGCCCTACCACCTGTCGGCGGTCACGCAGGCCGTCGCGCTCGCCGCACTGCGGCACGCACCTGAGCTGCTCGGACGCGTCGACGACCTGCGCGCCGAGCGCGACGCGACGGTGACCTGGCTGCGCGAGCAGGGGCACGAGGTGGCCGACTCCGACGCCAACTTCGTGCTGTTCGGCACCTTCGCCGACCGCCACGCGGTGTGGCAGGACCTGCTCGATCAGGGCGTGCTGATCCGCGAGACTGGCCCCGACGGCTGGCTGCGTGTGTCGGTCGGCACGGCCGACGAGATGACGTCGTTCAAGGACGCCCTGACCCGGGCAACGAGGGAGAGCGCATGAGCAGGACCGCACGCATCGAGCGGCAGACCAGCGAGTCGACGGTCGTCGTCGAGCTCGACCTCGACGGCTCGGGTCGCCACGACATCGCGACCGGCGTCGGCTTCTTCGACCACATGCTCACCGCCTTCGCCCGCCACGCGCTGGTCGACCTCACCGTCCAGACCTCGGGCGACGTGCACATCGACGCCCACCACACCGTCGAGGACACCGCCATCGCGCTGGGCCAGGCGATCCGCCAGGCGCTGGGCGACAAGCGCGGCATCCGCCGGTTCGGCGACGCCACCGTGCCCCTCGACGAGGCGCTCGTGCAGGCCGTCGTCGACGTGTCCGGCCGGCCCTACTGCGTGCACACCGGCGAGCCCGACGGGCAGGCCTACGTGCAGCTGGGCGGGTCCGGCGTGTCCTACCTCGGCTCGCTGACCCAGCACGTCTTCGAGTCGATCTCCTTCCACGGCCACCTCGCGCTGCACGTGCGCGTGCTGGCCGGCCGCGAGCCGCACCACATCGTCGAGACGCAGTTCAAGGCGTTCGCGCGGGCGTTCCGCGACGCGGTCGCGCTCGACCCGCGCGAGACGGGCATCCCGTCGACCAAGGGTGCGCTGTGAGGGGCGGGGCGTGAGCGCCCCCTCCGTCGTCGTCCTCGACTACGGCTCGGGCAACCTGCGCTCGGTGGTGCGCGCCGTCGAGCGCGCCGGTGCCGAGGTCACGCTGACCGACGACTTCCAGGCGGGCCTCGACGCCGACGGGCTCGTCGTACCCGGGGTGGGGGCCTACGCCGCCTGCATGGCCGGGCTGCGCGCCATCAAGGGCGACCGCCTCATCGGACGACGCCTGGCCGGCGGCCGACCCGTCCTCGGCATCTGCGTCGGCATGCAGGTGCTGTTCGAGCGGGGCGTCGAGCACGGCGTCGAGACCGACGGCTGCGACGAGTGGCCCGGCGCCGTCGAGCGGCTGCAGGCCGACGTGGTGCCCCACATGGGCTGGAACACCGTCGAGACGCCCCCGGAGACCAGCCTGTTCGCCGGCCTCGAGGACGAGCGGTTCTACTTCGTGCACTCCTACGCCGCCCGCACCTGGGACCTCGTGACGACGGGTCACACCCGCGCGCCGCTGGTCACCTGGGCCGAGCACGGCGGCGACCGGTTCGTCGCCGCGGTCGAGAACGGCCCGCTGTGCGCCACGCAGTTCCACCCCGAGAAGTCCGGCGACGCCGGCGCGGCCCTGCTGCGCAACTGGGTCGAGAGCCTCTAGTCGTGGCCGCGGGAGAACGTGCCCGTCGCCGCCAGGAGCGCGACCGGGCCGTCGCCGAGCAGGCGGCCGCCCGCGAGGCGGCCGCGGCCCGACAGGCCCGCCGCGACGCCCGACGTACGGCGCTGGTCGGGTGGGTCCCCAGGCCCGCGCCCGTCGAGAGCGGCACCCTGGCGGCCAAGCGGCGTCAGCGCACCGGGCTCGTCATCGCGTTCGTGCTCGCCCTCAACGTGCTGGTGTGGCTCGGCACCGGCGAGTGGGCCGCACGCGTCCTCGTCCTGCTGCTGAGCGTGCTCGTGGCGCCCATCGCCCTGTCGATCCTCAACCGGAAGTGACCCCCGTGCCCGACCAGCCCGACCAGCCCTACCTCCAGCTGCTCCCCGCCGTCGACATCACCGAGGGCCGCGCCGTCCAGCTCACCCAGGGGGTCGCCGGCTCCGAGCGGATGTACGGCGACCCGGTCGCCGCCGCGCGCCGCTGGCAGGACGCCGGCGCCGAGTGGCTGCACCTGGTCGACCTCGACGCGGCGTTCGGACGCGGCAGCAACCGCGCACTGCAGGCCGAGATCGTCGGCGCCCTCGACATCGACGTCGAGATGAGCGGCGGTATCCGCGACGACGAGTCCCTCACCTCGGCCCTGGCCACCGGGTGCCGACGGGTCAACATCGGCACCGCTGCGATCGAGAACCCCGAGTGGTGCGCCCGGGTGATCGCCGAGCACGGCGACCGGATCGCCATCGGGCTCGACGTGCGCGGGCGCACGCTGGCCGCCCGCGGCTGGACCCGTGAGGGCGGCGACCTCTACGAGACCCTGGCCCGTCTCGACGCCGAGGGCTGCGCGCGCTACGTGGTCACCGACGTCGACAAGGACGGCATGCTCCAGGGCCCCAACCTGCAGCTGCTGCGCGACGTCTGCGCCGCCACCGACCGCCCGGTCATCGCCTCGGGCGGGGTCACCACGCTCGCCGACGTCGAGGCGCTGATGGGTCTAGTAGGGGACGGTGTCGAGGGGGCCATCGCCGGCACCGCGCTCTACGAGGGCCGCTTCACCCTCGAGGACGCGCTGGCGCTGACACGGGGAGGAGCGTCGTGAGCCTCGCCGTCCGCGTCATCCCGTGCCTCGACGTCGACGCCGGCCGCGTGGTCAAGGGCATCAACTTCGTCGACCTGCGCGACGCCGGCGACCCCGTCGAGCTGGCCCGCACCTACGACGCCGAGGGCGCCGACGAGCTGACGTTCCTCGACATCTCCGCCTCCCACGAGGGTCGCGCGACCACGATGGAGATCGTGTCGCGCTGCGCCGAGGAGGTCTTCATCCCGTTGACCGTCGGGGGAGGCGTGAGCAGCGTCGCCGACGTCGACCGGCTGCTGCGTGCCGGCGCCGACAAGGTCGCGGTCAACACCGCCGCGATCACCCGGCCCGAGCTGGTCGCCGAGATCGCCGACCGCTTCGGCAACCAGGTGCTGGTGCTGTCGGTCGACGCCCGGCGTGCCACCGACACCGACTCCGGCTTCGAGGTCACCACCCACGGCGGCCGCACGTCCGCCGGCCTCGACGCCGTCGCCTGGGCCGCCCGGGCCGCCGAGCTCGGTGCGGGCGAGATCCTGCTCAACGCGATGGACGCCGACGGCACCCAGGACGGCTTCGACCTCGACCTGATCCGGCTCGTGCGGGCCGCGGTGTCGGTCCCGGTCATCGCCTCCGGCGGGGCCGGGCGGCTCGACCACTTCGCCCCGGCGGTCGACGCCGGGGCCGACGCCGTCCTGGCCGCCACGGTGTTCCACTTCGGCACCCTGCGCGTCGGCGAGGTCAAGGGTGCGCTGGCCGGGGCCGGCCACCCCGTGCGCTGAGGCCTGCGGATGACGCCGGCAGCCGATCCGGATCCCGGGCAGGCTCTGCCTCGTCAGTGACGACCGGCGCCACGGGTGTCACCATGGGAGGGAACGCGTGTGTCCCGTCGTCCAGGAGCCGCCATGTCCGCCAGGTCCGCCAGGCAAGCCACCACCGGGCTGCCGCTGCCGACCGAGGTCGACCGACTGGTGCGGGTGCCGTTCGACTTCGAGGACTACCTCGCCCTGCCGGAGTGGCACCGGGCCGAGTACGTCGACGGGATGGCCATCGTGAGCCCGTCACCGGTCGCCGCCCACCAGCGGATCTCGCACCGTGTCGTCGACGTGATCCAGGCCGGCTGCCCAGGTCTGTTCGTGCTTGCAGCGGTCGGTGTCTGGACCGGGGAGCGCCGCTCCCGCATCCCCGACGCCTACGCCACCGAGCGCTCGTTCGAGGGCTCGTGGTCCGACCAGACCCCGGTCCTGGTCGTCGAGATCCTCTCGCCCAGCACCCGCCGCGAGGACACGCTCCGCAAGTCGACGGAGTACGCCGACGCCGGCATCGGCCAGTACTGGATCGTCGACCGCGACCACCGCACGCTCACGGTCCTGGGCAACACCGGCCACGGCTGGGACACCCTGCTCGACCTCGACGACAGCACTCCGCGCGGCTCGGTGGCCGTGGGCGACCACGGGGTCGTCGCCATCGACCTCGCGACGCTGCTCGCGACCTGACGGCCTACATGCCGAGGTCGGCCTCGCGCACCTTCGCGACCAGCTCGTCGCGGCCCTCGAACACGAGGTCGCGCCACTGGTCGCGGCCGAAGAGGAACAGCACCAGCTCGACGACCGGTCCCGACACCACCACCGACGGCTCGCCGCCGCGCAGCGTCGCCGTCTCGTCGGTGTCGCTGCGCCGGATCGACAGCGGTACGCCGGCGGGGCGCGCGAGCCCGCGACCGGCCTGCCTGATCGAGCGCCACACGGCGTCGAGGTCGTCGGGGGCCAGCGCCCGCGGCGTCCAGTCGGGCTGGGCGCGCCGCAGGTCCTCGTGGTGGACGAGGTACTCGAGCGTGTTGGCGAGCACCTCCACCGGCCGCAGCGCGAAGGGCGTCAACCCCGGCTCGCGGACCTTCGCGACCAGCTGCCGGTAGTCGCGGCGCCCCGCGCGGTCCATGGCCCGGTCGGTCAGCCGGGCCAGTGGCGGCACCGCGATGCCGGCCGCCGCGAGGGGCCGGTGCTCACGCACGAACAGGTGGGCCAGGAGCTCGCGAGCGACCCAGTCGCCGGTCAGCGTCGGCGCGTCCGGTCCCAGCTCGAGGGCGAGGTCGCACAGGTCGTGGCGCTCGCGGCGGGCGAGGGTCGGGCTCATGTCGTCAGCCTAGGGAGAGGGGGCACACCCCTGAGGACCTCGCGCCCCCTTGACCTCGAGCGCACCTGAGGTCGTTGACTGGTGGCACCCGGGTGGCCCCACCGAGGCCGTGCGGACGCCGTACGGATGAGCAGGTTGTCGGTGGCCGGGATTAACCTGCCGGAGCCCGGTCGTGAGCACCCGGCCGAGCACCCGAGTCAGGAGAACCGTGAGCGACCCGATCGAGACCACCGCCAGCGAGACCGAGGGCGAGGGTGACCGCGAGACCGCCGTCGGCCAGCTCGGCCGCGGGTCGACGACCGCCGGGTTCGGGGTGCTGCTCGTCGGCATCAAGCGCGAGCCGTGGGTCTTCACGATCGCCACCCTGGGCAGCGTGCTCTTCGGCGCCCTGACGGTCGCCGACGCGTGGGTCCTCGGGTGGTCCACCGACCACGTGATCCTGCCGGCCTACCGTGACGGCGAGATCGGGACCTCGATGCTGTGGGCGGTCGTCGGGTTGTTCGTCGGCGTCGCGATCCTGCGCGCGGTCGGCATCGTCGCGCGCCGCCTGGGCGGCGGCATCATGTACTACCGCCTCCAGGCGCACTACCGCCGCTCGGTGACCCGCCGCTACCTCGCCCTGCCGATGGAGTGGCACCAGCGCCACCCGACCGGTCAGCTGCTCTCCAACGCCAACGCCGACGTCGAGGCCGCGTGGGCGCCGATCATGCCGCTGCCGATGGCTGTCGGCACCGTGGCGATGATGGTGATCGCGGTGGTGCAGATGTTCTTCGCCGACCTGGTGATGGCCGGTGTCGGGCTGCTCATCTTCCCGGCCGTCATCGCCACCAACGTCGTCTACCAGCGCCTCTCGCAGGGCTGGGTCACCCGCGCCCAGCAGCTGCGGGCCGAGGTCAGCGAGATCGCCCACGAGTCCTTCGACGGGGCGATGGTCGTCAAGACGCTCGGTCGCGAGTCCGAGGAGACCGAGCGGTTCGCCCGCAAGGCCCGCGACCTGCGCGACGCCAACATCCGCGTCGGCCGCATCCGCGCGGCGTTCGACCCGACCCTCGCCGCGCTGCCCAGCCTCGGCGTCCTGGTCGTGCTCGCGGTCGGCGTCTCCCGGGTGACCAGCGGGGCGGCCGACCCCGGCGACGTCGTGACCGTCGCCTACCTGCTGACCATCGTCAGCTTCCCGATCCGCTCGATCGGCTGGGTGCTCGGCGAGTTCCCGCGCAGCGTGGTCGGCTACCGCCGCGTCGATGCGGTGCTGCGCACCGAGGGCGGGCTCGACTTCGGGGACCGTTCGCTGTCGGGCGACCCGGCCGACGACCCTGCCGACGCCCCGGCCGCCGCCGGAGCCCGTCTCGAGGTCCACGACCTGGCCTTCTCCTACGAGCCCGGCCGGCGTCTCCTCGAGCACCTCACCTTCAGCGTCGAGCCGGGGCGCACCGTCGCGATCGTGGGGGAGACCGCGTCCGGCAAGAGCACGCTCACCACGCTGCTGACCCGGTTGGTCGACCCCGACGAGGGTGCGGTGCACCTCGACGGCGTCGACCTGCGCGACCTGCGGCACGGCGCGCTGGCCGAGGTCGCGGCCGTCGTCCCCCAGACGGCGTTCCTGTTCGACGACACCGTGCGCGGCAACGTGACCCTGGGTGCCGACGTCTCCGACGAGCAGGTGTGGGCCGCGCTGCGCACCGCGCAGGCCGACGGGTTCGTCGCGGCCCTGCCCGAGGGCCTGTCCACCCGCCTCGGCGAGCGGGGGGCCTCGCTGTCCGGCGGCCAGCGCCAGCGCATCTCCCTGGCCCGGGCCCTGGTCCGCCGTCCGCGCCTGCTCGTCCTCGACGACGCCACCTCCGCGGTCGACCCCGAGGTCGAGGCGCGCATCCTCGCCGCGCTGCGTGACGGTGACCAGGCCGCCGGCAGCACCCTGGTGGTCGTCGCCTACCGCAAGGCGACGATCGGGCTGGCCGACGAGGTGCTCCACCTCGACGGCGGCCGCATCGTCGACCGCGGCACCCACGACGAGCTGCTGGCCCGGTCTCCCGGCTACGCGAGCCTGGTCAACGCCTACGAGCAGGTCGAGGTGGCCCGATGACCGCCGTCGAGCCCGAGCGCCTGGCGTCGCGGTCCGGCACGTCGATGACGACCGGTGACGACCTGGGCGGCCTCGAGACCATCCGCCGGGGCATCCACCACTCACCCGAGCTCATCGAGGGCATCCGCGTCACCGCCCTGCTCGCGGTGGTGGCCTCGGCCGGGCAGGTCGTCGTCCCCGTCGCCGTCCAGCAGACGCTCGACCGCGGGCTGGGCCGCCCCGGCGGCACCGACGTCCCCTTCGTGGTGCTGATGGGGGTGGTCGCCGCGCTGGCGGTCGGTCTGACCGGCCTGGCCAGCTACGGCATGACCAGCCGGCTGTTCCGCAGCGCCGAGCACGGCCTGGCCACGCTGCGCACCAAGGCCTTCCGCCACGTCCACGACCTGCCGCTCCTCACGCAGAACACCGAGCGTCGCGGCTCGCTCGTCTCGCGGGTCACCAGCGACGTCGACCAGGTCAGCCAGTTCCTGGTCTTCGGCGGGCTGCTCTTCGTGGTCAGCATCGGCCAGGTGCTGCTCGCCACGATCGTCATGCTCGTCTACTCCTGGCAGCTGACCGTGGTGGTGTGGGTCTGCTTCGCCCCGCTGTTCCTCTCGCTGCGGTTCTTCCAGCGCAAGCTGTCCGAGGCCTACGGCGTCGTACGCCGCCAGGTCGGCGTGATGCTGTCCGCGATCTCCGAGCCGGTCGTCGGCGCGGCCGTCGTGCGCTCCTACGCCGTCGAGGCCCGCACCCAGGCCCGCATCGACGAGGCGGTCCTCACCCACCAACGCATGTCCACCCGGGCCCAGGGCTTCACCGCCGTCTCCTTCTCGCTCGGCGGCATCTCCGCCGGGCTGGCCAACGCCGGGGTGATCGTGGTCGGCGTCAAGCTCGGGTTCGCCGGCGAGATCAGCGCCGGCGAGGTGCTGGCGTTCGCGTTCCTCGTGACGCTCTTCGTCGGTCCGGTCCAGATGGGCACCCAGATCCTCACCGAGGCCCAGAGCGCGATCGCCGGTTGGCGCCGCGTGATCGGCATCCTCGACACCCCGGCCGACCTGGTCGACCCCGGCCCCGACGGACACCTGCTGCCGCGCGGCCCGATCGACGTCCGCTTCGACCACGTCGACTTCGCCTACCCCGGTGGCCCCCCGGTGCTGCGCGACGTCGACCTCACCATCGAGGCCGGCCGGCGCGTCGCCATCGTCGGCGAGACCGGCTCGGGCAAGTCGACGTTCGCCAAGCTGCTCACCCGGCTGATGGACCCCTCCGCCGGCGCCGTCCTGCTCGACGGGATCGACGTGCGCGACGTCACCCCGGCCGCCCTGCGCTCCAGCGTCGTGCTGGTGCCCCAGGAGGGCTTCCTCTTCGACGACACCATCGCCGCCAACGTCCGCTACGGCCGCCTCGACGCCACCGTCGACGAGATCCGCGCCAGCGCCGCCGAGCTGGGCCTCCACGACTGGCTGGCCGGCCTGCCCGACGAGCTCGACACCCGGGTGGGCCAGCGTGGCGAGTCGCTCTCGGCGGGGGAGCGCCAGCTGGTCGCGCTGCTCCGCGCCCACCTCGCCGACCCCGACCTGCTCGTCCTCGACGAGGCCACCAGCGCGGTCGACCCGCGCCTCGAGATGCGCATCGGCCGCGCCCTGGAGCGGCTGATGTCCGGGCGCACCAGCGTCACCATCGCCCACCGCCTCTCGACGGCCGAGAACGCCGACGAGGTCGTGGTCGTCGACCAGGGCCGGGTCGTCCAGCGCGGTCCCCACGCCGTGCTGCTCACCGACCCCGACGGCGTCTACGTCGGCCTGCACCGCTCCTGGGTGTCGCAACAGGGCTCCTGAACCCCGCCCGTTCGAGAGCGTCATACGGTCTGGCGGCCTCGACGACCACCTCGTATGACGTCCCCGAACCGGCGGACGTCATACGTCCCGGCTGCCCGCACCGCCGCCTCGTATGACGCTCCCGGCACCCACCCCGGTTTACTGGACAGGTGAGCCCGCTGGACCCCGCCATCGCCGACCGCCTCAAGCGCACCCCCGACGCCACCCCCGGCAGCGAGGGACGCGGGCTGGTCGCGGCCATCGCCCAGCAGCACGACACCGGTGAGGTGCTGATGCTCGGCTGGATGGACGACGAGGCACTGCACCGCACGCTCACCACCGGCCGGGCGACCTACTGGTCGCGCTCGCGCGGCGAGTACTGGGTCAAGGGCGACACCTCCGGTCACGCCCAGCGCGTCGTCGAGGTCCGCCTCGACTGCGACGGCGACACCCTCCTGGTCAAGGTCGACCAGACCGGTGCGGCGTGCCACACCGGCGCCCGCACCTGCTTCGACGAGGACCTGCTGGGTGGCTGAGCAACAGCGCCCCGGACGCGGTGGACGCGGGGGACGACGCGGTGGCCGCGGCGGCTTCGGCAGCACCGTGCTCCTCGGCCTCGCCGCCGGCACCGCGGCGGCCGTGGCCGGCAACCAGGCGTGGGTGTCGATCGACGACCGCGGCAGCGGCGACTCCGCCTTCGCCGCCAACCTCGCCGGCGGCGGTGACCTCACCGCCCCGCCGGTGACCGCGACCGCGCTGGTCCTGCTCGCCACCTGGGGGGTCGTCCTGGTCAGCCGGGGCCGCGCACGCCGGGCGGTCGCGGTCCTCGGCCTGGTCGCCGCGCTCGCCGTGCTGGGCCTGGCCGTCGCGGCCTGGGTCACACGCCCGGGCGAGGTGAGCGACGACCTGCGGACCCTCGACCTCGACACCGGTCGCACCCTGTGGGCCCACGTCGGCGTCCTCGCCGGGCTCGCGGCGGTCGCCTCCTCGGTGCTCGCGGTGCTGCGGGTCCCGTCCTGGCCCGAGATGGGCCGCCGGTACGACGCCCCCGCGGCCTCCGCCGACGCGGCGGTCGCGACCGCCGCGGCCGGCGTACCCGCTGAGGAGCAGAGCAGCATCGACCTGTGGAAGGCGCTCGACGAGGGACGCGACCCGACCGCCGAGCCCGCCGACCCGGCCGACTAGGAGCCGACTAGGATCGGCGCTGCACCGCCGCACGACCACCACCCGCACGTGAGCGCAGCCCCGAGGAGCCCGCATGTCTGACAACCACGGCAACACCCCGGCCGCGTGGACGGCGGTGGCGGTGGCTCTGGTCGGCTTCGCCGTCGGGGGCGCGGGCCTGATGCTCGACCCGATCAGCTACCCCGTGTTCTGGGTGGGCGTCGGCCTCAACGTCGTCGCCGGGGTCCTGTTCGTCGTGATGTCCAAGCTCGGCCTGCACGAGTCCGGGCACTGACCGGGCTCCTGATCGACGCCCGGCCGTGACGACGCTCTCCGCGGCCACCTGGGCCGAGCCGGACCGGTCGCGCCCGCGGCGGGTCGCCGGCCCGGCCCTGACCATCGCGGGCCTCGCCGCGGCCACCCTGGCGCTCGCCCTGCGCGACCCGCACCAGCACGGCTCGTGGGGACTGTGCCCGAGCCAGGCGATGGGCTTCGACTGTCCCGGGTGCGGGGGCCTGCGTGCCGTCAACGACCTGACCCACGGCCGCCTCCTGGACGCGGCGTCGAGCAACCTCTACCTCGTGGTCGCGATCCCCGTCGTGGTGCTGCTGCTGGGGCGCTGGGTCGTCGACGCGTGGCGTGGCACCGAGCGACCGGCGTCCCCGCTGACGGTCCCGTTGCTGGTCACGGCCGGGCTGGTGCTGGTCGCGTTCACGGTGCTGCGCAACGTGCCGGCGTGCGGGTGGCTCGCCTCCTGAGGCCGCCCCGCGACGACCACCCGTGAGTCCCGCCACGGGTGGCGGACCCGCGAACCGGGGGGTCATCCGCTCCGTGCCACACTGATGAGGCCCTGTCCGTGCCGCCGAAGAGGAACCTCGAGATGTCCGTGCTCGACGAGATCGTCGCCGGGGCACGCCTCGACCTGGAGCGCCGCGAGGCCGCCACGCCGCTGGCCGACCTGCGGGCCGCCCTGGCCGACGTCGACCCGCCGCGCGACCCGATGCCCCACCTGCGCGGTCCCGGCTCCAGCGTGATCGCCGAGGTCAAGCGACGCAGTCCCAGCAAGGGCCACCTGGCCGACATCCCCGATCCCGCCTCGCTCGCCGTCCAGTACGCCGCCGGGGGAGCCGCCGCGATCAGCGTCCTCACCGAGGAGCGTCGCTTCGGCGGCAGCCTCGCCGACCTGCGCGCCGTCCGCGCCGCGGTCGAGGTGCCCCTGCTGCGCAAGGACTTCATCGTCGAGACCTACCAGCTCGTCGAGGCCCGCGCCGCCGGCGCCGACCTGGCGCTGCTCATCGTGGCCGCGCTCGACGACGACACCCTGCGCCGCCTGCACGACGAGGCCCGTGAGCTCGGGCTCACCGTGCTCGTCGAGGTGCACGACGAGGCCGAGACCGAGCGCGCGGTCGCCCTGGGCGCCGAGCTCGTGGGCGTCAACGCCCGCAACCTCAAGACCCTCGCCGTCGACAACGACACCTTCGGCCGGCTCGCACCGCTGGTCCCCGGTGACCGGGTGCTGGTCGCCGAGTCCGGCATCACCGACGTCTCCGACGTCGCCAGGTTCGTGGGCGAGGGCGCCCGGGCGGTCCTCGTCGGCGAGGCCCTGGTCAAGGACGGCACGCCACGCGACACCGTGGCCCGGATGACAGGAATCTCGTCATGACCACGCTCCACTCGACCTACGACGCCGACGACAAGGGCTGGTTCGGGGGCGCCTCCGGGTTCGGGGGCCGCTTCATGCCCGAGGCCCTCATCGCCGCGCTCGACGAGCTCGACATCGCCTGGCAGAAGGCCCTGGTCGACCCCACCTTCGGGCTCGAGTTCGACGCGCTGCTGCAGAACTACGCCGGCGTCCCGAGCATGCTCTACGAGGCCCACCGGCTCTCCGAGCACGCGGGCGCACGCATCCTGCTCAAGCGCGAGGACCTCAACCACACCGGCGCCCACAAGATCCGCAACGTCCTGGGCCAGGCGCTGCTGACCAAGCGGATGGGCAAGAAGCGGGTCATCGCCGAGACCGGCGCCGGCCAGCACGGGGTCGCCTCGGCGACCGCCGCGGCCTACCTCGGTCTCGACTGCACCGTCTACATGGGCGAGGTCGACACCGAGCGGCAGGCCCTCAACGTCGCGCGCATGCAGCTGCTCGGTGCCGAGGTCGTCCCGGTCACCAGCGGCTCGCGCACCCTCAAGGACGCCATCAACGAGGCGCTGCGCGACTGGGTCTCCAGCGTCGACCACACCGCCTACCTCTTCGGCACCGCCGCGGGACCGCACCCGTTCCCGAGCCTGGTCCTCAGCTTCGTGCGCGGCATCGGCGACGAGGCCCGTCGCCAGTGCCTCGACCTGACCGGCCGGCTGCCCGACGCGGTCGCCGCCTGCGTGGGCGGCGGGTCCAACGCGATCGGCCTGTTCGCGGCGTTCCTCGACGACCCCGAGGTGGCCGTCTACGGCTACGAGCCGGGCGGCGACGGCGTCGAGACCGGTCGTCATGCGGCGACCATCCACGCCGGTGACGTCGGCGTGCTCCACGGCGCCCGCACCTACGTGCTGCAGGACGCCGACGGCCAGACCGTCGAGTCCCACTCGATCTCCGCGGGGCTCGACTACCCCGGCGTGGGCCCCCAGCACGCCCACCTCGCCGCCACCGGGCGCGCGACCTACGTCCCCGTCACGGACACCGCAGCGATGGAGGCCATGGCCCTGCTCGCCCGCACCGAGGGCATCATCCCGGCGATCGAGTCGGCCCACGCCATCGCCGGTGTCGTCGAGCTGGCCCAGGAGCGCCCGGGCCAGACCCTGCTCGTCAACCTCTCGGGCCGCGGCGACAAGGACATGGGCACCGCGCTCGACTACTTCGGTCTCGGCAAGGCGCGTCCGGTCGCCGACCCCCAGGCCGCGACCCCGGAGCAGCAGTGACGACCGCGTCCGCCTTCGCGACCTCGCGCGCCGAGGGCCGCGCGACGCTGGTCGGCTACCTGCCCGCCGGGTTCCCCGACGTCGAGGGCGGCATCGATGCCCTCAAGGTCCTGGTCGACAACGGCTGCGACGTCATCGAGGTGGGGCTGCCCTACAGCGACCCCGTCATGGACGGGCCCACGATCCAGGCCGCCGCGCAGCAGGCTCTCGAGCTCGGCGTACGCACCACCGACGTGCTGCGCACCGTCGAGGCCGTCGCCGCCACCGGCACCCCGACGGTGATCATGACCTACTGGAACCCCGTGGAGCGCTACGGCGTCGAGCGGTTCGCCGCCGACCTCGCCGGCGCCGGGGGAGCGGGGCTGATCACGCCCGACCTGACGCCCGACTTCGCGCCCGAGTGGATCGCCGCAGCCGACGCCCACGGCCTCGACAAGGTCTTCCTGGTCGCTCCCTCCTCGACGCCCGAGCGCATCGAGATGACCACCGCCGCCTGTCGCGGCTTCGTCTACGCCACCGCCGTCATGGGCGTCACCGGGGCCCGCGCCACGACCAGCGACCTCGCCGGCCCGCTCGTGGCCCGCACCCGCGCGGCCACCGACCTGCCCATCGGCGTCGGCATCGGCGTGGCCGACGGCGCCCAGGCCGCCGAGGTGGCGTCGTACGCCGACGGGGTGATCGTCGGCTCCGCGCTGGTCCGCACCCTCCTCGACCACGCCGGCGACCGCACGGCCGGGCTGCGCGCCCTGGCCGCGCTCGCCGCCGACCTCGCGGACGGCGTACGCCGTGGGCGCTAGAGCGAGGCGAAGCGGCTGGCTGGCCGCCCTCGGGCTGGTGGCGACGCTCGCGCTCGGCGGCTGCGGCGACGACGCGAAGCAGCCGTTCTCCGGCCAGGTCCTCGACAACCCCTACAAGGTCCCGGCGACCGAGCTGGTCGACACCGACGGCAAGCCCTTCTCGCTTGCCGACGACACCGACAAGCGCCTGACGCTGGTGTTCTTCGGCTACGTCAACTGCAAGGACATCTGCCCGGCGGTGCTCAGTCACCTCGCCTCGGCGATGACCCGGCTCGACGACGCCGACCGCAAGCAGGTCGACGTCGTGCTCGTCACCAGCGACCCCAACACCGACACCCCCGCGTCGCTGCGCGCCTACCTCGACCGGTTCGACAGCTCGTTCATCGGCCTCGACGCCGACTTCGCCACGATCAAGGCCGTCGGTCTCGACCTGGCCGTCGGCATCGACGAGCGCGACCCGGGTGGCCACACCACCCAGGTCCTGGGGGTCGACAGCGCCAACGAGGCCCCCGTCTACTGGGACGCCGACACCACCCCGGTGCAGTTCGCCAACGACATCCACACCCTCCTCGAGGACTGACGTGACCCTGACGAGCCTGTCGACGCTGACCAGCCTGACGATCCCCAGCCCCTCCCAGGGCGTCTGGCACCTCGGTCCGCTCCCGCTGCGCGGCTACGCGCTGTGCATCATCGCCGGCATCATCGTCGCGATCGTGATCGGTGAGCGCCGCTGGCAGGCCCGCGGCGGACGGCCCGGCGAGGTGCAGGACCTCGCCGTGTGGGCGGTCCCGTTCGGTGTCGTCGGGGCCCGCCTCTACCACGTCGCGACCGACTGGAAGAAGTACTTCGGCGACGGGGGAGACCCCGTCAAGGCCCTCTTCGTCTGGCAGGGCGGGCTCGGCATCTGGGGCGCCGTCGCCCTCGGCTCCCTCGGTGTGTGGCTCTGGGCGCGCCGCAAGGGCATCCGGGTCGCCCCGATGCTCGACGTCCTCGCCCCCGGCGTCATCGTGGCCCAGGCGATCGGCCGGTGGGGCAACTGGTTCAACCAGGAGCTCTACGGCAAGCCCACCGACCTGCCCTGGGGCCTGGAGATCGACACGTCCAAGTGGCAGTGCCTGGTCGACGGTCAGCAGACCGACGGCGCGCTCTGCGGCACGAGCAACGGCGGCCCGTACGCCGACGGCACGGTCTTCCACCCGACCTACCTCTACGAGTTCTTCTGGAACCTCGGCGTCTTCGGGCTGCTGCTGTGGGCCGAGCGGCGCTTCAAGCTCGGCTTCGGTCGGGTGTTCGCCCTCTACGTCATGGGCTACACCCTCGGCCGCGGCTGGATCGAGTACCTCCGCGTCGACAACGTCCAGCTCGAGAACGTGCTCGGACTGCGGTTCAACGTCTGGACCTCGATCGTGCTGTTCGTGGTGGCCTTCGTCTACTTCGTCGTGACCACCCGGCGCCACCTCGGACGCGAGGAGTCGGTCTACCGCGACGGCTTCGGCCCCGCTGCTGACGCGGCCGCCGCCGCCGAGGCCGCCGGGACCGTCACGGACCCCGAGGCGACCGACACCAAGTCCGACGCCGACGCCGACGAGGACGCCACGCGGGCAGCCGGCGACGACGCGGACGACCAGGCCGAGGCGGGTCCCGAGCCCGCGTCCTCCGACCCCTCGCGCTGAGGGGGTGTCCACGGGTGGACGACCCACCCGCCCGGTCCGAAACATCCTGGTAATCTCACGATCTCCGCCGCGTGGGCCGACGTCGTCCCTGCGACTCCACCACGACAGCTGTTTTTGGAGCTGTCCCGCCGACGGGAGAACACCAGTGCCCTACGAGCACGCGTTCCCGCCCGCCCAGGGGCTCTACGACCCCGCCGCCGAGCACGATGCCTGTGGAGTCGCGTTCGTCGCGACCCTCACCGGTGTCGCCAGCCATGACATCGTCCTGAAGGCCCTGACGGCCCTGCGCAACCTCGACCACCGCGGCGCCGCCGGCGCCGAGGTCAACTCCGGCGACGGGGCGGGGATCCTGCTCCAGGTGCCCGACGAGTTCCTGCGCGCCGTGACCGCCGAGGCCGGTTTCGACCTGCCCTCGCCCGCGTCGTACGCCGTGGGCACCGCGTTCCTGCAGGGCGACGCCGACGACGTCGCCCGGTCCCGCGCGCGGATCGAGGAGATCGCCGCCGAGGAGGGCCTCACGGTCCTGGGCTGGCGCGAGGTCCCCACCGACCCCAGCGTGCTGGGCAGCACCGCCCTCGCCGTGATGCCGGTCTTCAGCCAGCTCTTCGTGGCCGCGGCCGGCCAACGGCTGACCGGCATGGCCCTCGAGCGCCGCGCGTTCTGCCTGCGCAAGCGGGCCGAGAGCGAGACCGCGGTCTACTTCCCGTCGCTGTCCTCGCGCACGCTGGCCTACAAGGGCATGCTCACCACCGACCAGCTCGACCAGGTGTTCCCCGACCTGCGCGACGAGCGCGTCGCCTCGGCGCTCGCGGTCGTCCACTCGCGCTTCTCGACCAACACCTTCCCGAGCTGGCCGCTGTCGCACCCGTTCCGGTTCATCGCCCACAACGGCGAGATCAACACCGTGATGGGCAACCGCAACTGGATGCGGGCCCGCGAGGCGCTGCTGGCCTCCGACGTCATCCCGGGCGACCTCGACCGGCTCTTCCCGATCTGCACGCCCGGGGCCTCCGACTCGGCGTCGTTCGACGAGGTGCTCGAGCTGCTCCACATGGGCGGGCGGTCTCTGCCCCACTCGGTGCTGATGATGATCCCCGAGGCGTGGGAGAACCACACCGAGATGGACGCCAAGCGCCGCGACTTCTACTCGTTCCACTCGGCCCTGATGGAGCCGTGGGACGGCCCCGCGTGCGTCGTCTTCACCGACGGCTCGCAGATCGGTGCGGTCCTCGACCGCAACGGCCTGCGCCCCTCGCGCTACTGGGTCACCGACGACGGCCTCGTCGTGCTGGCCTCCGAGGTCGGCGTGCTCGACCTCGACCCCGCCACGATCGTCCGCAAGGGCAGGCTCCAGCCGGGCCGGATGTTCCTGGTCGACACCGACGAGCACCGCATCATCGAGGACGAGGAGGTCAAGGCCGAGCTCGCCGCCGAGCACCCCTACGGCGAGTGGCTGCACGCCGGTCTCATCCACCTCGACGACATCCCCGAGCGCGAGCACATCGTGCACACCCACGCCTCGGTGACCCGGCGCCAGCAGATCTTCGGCTACTCCGAGGAGGAGCTGCGGGTGCTGCTGAGCCCGATGGCGAGCACCGGCGGCGAGGCGCTCGGCTCGATGGGCACCGACACCCCCATCGCGGCGCTCAGCGAGAAGCCCCGGCTGCTGTTCGACTACTTCTCCCAGCTCTTCGCCCAGGTCACCAACCCACCGCTCGACGCGATCCGCGAGGAGCTCGTCACCTCGCTCAACGGCACCATCGGTCCCGAGTCCAACCTGCTCGAGCCGACGCCGGCGTCGTGTCGCCAGGTCGTGCTGCCGTTCCCGGTCATCTCCAACGACGACCTCGCCAAGATCCGTCACATCAACCACGACGGCGACATGCCCGGCTTCATCACCCACGTCGCCCGCGGCCTCTACGAGGTCGCCGGGGGAGGCGAGGCGATGGCCGCGCGGTTGGCCGAGATCTGCGCCGAGGTCAGCGAGGCCATCGCCGGCGGGGCGCGGATCATCGTGCTCTCCGACCGGCACGGCGACGCCGACCTCGCGCCGATCCCGTCGCTGCTGCTCACCGGTGCGGTCCACCACCACCTGGTCCGCGAGAAGTCGCGCACCGAGGTCGGCCTGGTCGTCGAGGCCGGCGACGTCCGCGAGGTCCACCACGTGGCCCTGCTCGTGGGCTACGGCGCGGCCGCGGTCAACCCCTACCTGGCCATGGAGTCGGTCGAGGACCTCGCCCGCGAGGGCTACTACGTCAAGGTCGAGCCCGAGAAGGCCGTCGCCAACCTGATCAAGGCCCTCGGCAAGGGCGTGCTCAAGGTGATGTCCAAGATGGGCGTCTCCACCGTCGCCTCCTACACCGGCGCCCAGATCTTCGAGGCGGTCGGGCTGTCCCACGAGGTCATCGAGCCCTACTTCACCGGGACGACGTCCAAGCTCGGCGGCATCGGTCTCGACACGATCGCCGAGGAGGTCGCTCGGCGTCACGCCACGGCGTACCCCCGCGGCGGCGTGCTGCCCACCCACCGCGAGCTCGAGATCGGCGGCGAGTACCAGTGGCGCCGCGACGGCGAGCCCCACCTGTTCAACCCCGAGACGGTGTTCCGGCTGCAGCACGCGACGCGCAGCCAGCGCTACGACGTCTTCAAGCAGTACACCGCGGCGGTCGACGAGCAGTCGACCCAGCTGATGACGCTGCGCGGGCTGTTCCGCTTCAAGGGCTCCCACGTCACCGGGCGCGACTCGATCCCGATCGAGGACGTCGAGCCGGTCAGCGAGATCGTCAAGCGGTTCGCGACGGGGGCGATGTCCTACGGGTCGATCTCGCAGGAGGCCCACGAGACGCTGGCCATCGCGATGAACCGGCTGGGCGGCAAGTCCAACACCGGTGAGGGCGGCGAGGACGCCGACCGGCTCCACGACCCAGAGCGCCGCAGCGCGATCAAGCAGGTCGCCTCGGGCCGCTTCGGCGTCACCTCCGAGTACCTCACCAACGCCGACGACATCCAGATCAAGATGGCCCAGGGCGCCAAGCCCGGCGAGGGCGGGCAGCTGCCCGGCAACAAGGTCTACCCCTGGGTGGCCAAGACCCGGCACTCCACGCCCGGCGTCGGGCTGATCAGCCCCCCGCCCCACCACGACATCTACTCCATCGAGGACCTCGCCCAGCTGATCCACGACCTCAAGAACGCCAACCCGCAGGCCCGCGTGCACGTCAAGCTGGTCAGCGAGGTGGGCGTCGGCACCGTCGCCACCGGCGTCTCCAAGGCCCACGCCGACGTCGTTCTCGTCTCGGGCCACGACGGCGGCACCGGCGCCTCGCCGCTCACCTCGCTCAAGCACGCGGGCGGACCCTGGGAGCTCGGCCTGGCCGAGACCCAGCAGACGCTGCTTCTCAACGGGCTGCGCGACCGGATCGTGGTGCAGACCGACGGCCAGCTCAAGACCGGCCGCGACGTGGTCATCGCCGCGCTCCTCGGTGCGGAGGAGTACTGCTTCGCCACCGCACCGCTCGTCGTGTCGGGCTGCATCCTGATGCGGGTCTGCCACCTCGACACCTGTCCCGTCGGGGTCGCCACGCAGAACCCCGTGCTGCGCGAGCGCTTCTCGGGCAAGGCCGACTACGTCGTGACCTTCTTCGAGTACGTCGCCCAGGAGGTCCGCGAGCTCCTCGCCGAGCTCGGGTTCCGCAGCCTCGAGGAGGCCGTCGGTCAGGTCTCGGCCCTCGACATGGCCGAGGCGGTCAATCACTGGAAGGCGGCCGGCCTCGACCTGTCGCCGATCCTGCACGAGGTCGACACCAGCCACTTCCCCGACCAGGCCCGGCGTCGTACCAAGACCCAGGACCACGGGCTCGAGAGGTCGCTCGACGTCACGCAGCTGGTCCCGCTCGCTGAGGCGGCCCTCGAGCGCGGCGAGCCGGTGCGGGCCCAGCTCGCGATCCGCAACGTCAACCGCACCGTCGGCACGATCCTCGGCCACGAGGTCACCAAGCGGTACGGCGGGGAGGGACTCCCCGAGGGCACCATCGACCTCACCTTCACCGGGTCGGCGGGCCAGTCGTTCGGGGCGTTCCTGCCCCGGGGCATCACCCTGCGGCTCGAGGGCGACGCCAACGACTACGTCGGCAAGGGGCTGTCGGGCGGGAGGATCGTGCTGCGCCCCGACCGCGCCGCGACCTTCCGCAGCAACGAGCAGATCATCGCCGGCAACACGATCGCCTACGGCGCGACGTCGGGGCGGATCTTCCTGCGCGGCGGGGTGGGCGAACGTTTCGCGGTCCGCAACTCCGGCGCGCGGCTGGTCACCGAGGGCGTGGGCGACCACGGCTGCGAGTACATGACCGGCGGCCGGGTCGCCGTGCTCGGCAAGACCGGCCGCAACTTCGCCGCCGGCATGTCCGGAGGCGTGGCCTGGGTGCTCGACCTCAAGCCCTTCCGGGTCAACACCGAGCTCGTCGAGCTCGGTCCCGTCTCGGGCGAGGCGGCCCACGAGCTCGAGGCACTGGTCCGCGAGCACCACGAGGAGACCGGGTCGAGCGTGGCTGAGGAGCTGCTCGCCGACTGGGACACCGCCCTGACCCGCTTCACCGAGGTGATGCCCCGCGACTACCGCATCGTGCTCGAGGCCAAGGCGAAGGCCGAGGCGGACGGGCTCGACGAGTCCGAGGTCGCCCACAAGATGATGGAGGCCCTCCATGGCTGATCCGAGAGGTTTTCTGAAGGACGGCCGCCAGGTCGCCGAGCGTCGCCCGGTCGAGGAGCGCGTCCAGGACTGGAACGAGGTCTACCCCGGCTCGGCCGGTCGGGCCCTGCTGCCGATCATCACCGAGCAGGCCGGACGCTGCATGGACTGCGGCATCCCGTTCTGCCACTCGGGCTGCCCGCTCGGCAACATCATCCCCGAGTGGAACGACCTGGTCTGGCGCGACGACTGGGAGGGGGCGATCGAGCGGCTCCACGCCACCAACAACTTCCCGGAGTTCACCGGGCGGCTGTGCCCGGCGCCGTGCGAGACGGCCTGCGTGCTCGGGATCAACCAGGACCCCGTGACCATCAAGAACGTCGAGGTCTCGATCATCGACAAGGCCTGGGACTCCGGACTGGTCCGGCCGCAGGCACCCGAGTGGCTCTCGGGCCGCACGGTCGCGGTGATCGGCTCCGGCCCGGCCGGCCTGGCCGCCGCCCAGCAGCTCACCCGCGCCGGCCACACGGTCGCCGTCTACGAGCGCGCCGACAAGATCGGCGGCCTGCTGCGCTACGGGATCCCCGAGTTCAAGATGGAGAAGCAGCACCTCGACCGGCGCCTGGCGCAGATGAAGCGCGAGGGCACCGTCTTCCGGGCCGGCGTCGAGGTGGGCTCCGAGGAGTCCGGGCTGACCGGTGAGCAGCTGCGCGAGCGCTACGACGCCGTCGTGCTCGCGATGGGCGCGACCCAGGCCCGCGACCTGCCGGTGCCCGGGCGCGAGCTCGGCGGGATCCACCAGGCCATGGAGTTCCTGCCCCAGGCCAACCGCGCGGCCGTGGGCGACGCCCCGACCCTCGACGGGTCCGAGCAGATCCTGGCCACCGGCAAGAACGTCGTCATCATCGGCGGCGGTGACACCGGGGCCGACTGCCTGGGCACCTCCACGCGCCACGGTGCCGCGTCGATCACGCAGCTCGAGATCATGCCCGAGCCCCCGACGTCGCGCCCGGCCGGACAGCCGTGGCCGACGTACCCGATGACGTTCAAGGTCTCCTCGGCCCACGAGGAGGCCGGCGAGCGGGTCTACGCCGTGTCCACCAAGGAGTTCCGCGGCGACGACGAGGGCAACGTGCGTGCGCTGCTCATCGTCGACGTGGTCTTCGAGGGCGGCAGGCTGACCGAGATCGAGGGGACCGAGCGCGAGATCCCTGCCGAGCTCGTGCTCTTCGCCATGGGCTTCGTCGGCCCCGAGAAGGCTGGCCTGGTCGAGCAGCTCGGCGTCGACCTCGACGAGCGCGGCAACGTCGCGCGCGACCGCTCCTACCAGACGTCGGTGCCGGGCGTGTTCTCGGCGGGCGACGTCGGCCGGGGGCAGTCGCTCATCGTCTGGGCCATCGCCGAGGGTCGCGCCGCGGCCGCGGCCGTCGACGTCTTCCTCACCGGCTCGACGACCCTGCCCTCGCCGATCCTCCCCACGGCCCGCCCCCTGGTCGTCTGACCGCTGACCCGTCGCCCATGGGCGACGGGTCAGCGCAGAAGTGAGGTCGACCCGTCGCCCATGGGCGACGGGTCGGTCGCGGGATGGGACGTTTTAACGATCCAAAAGCGCTAGGGTGGTCCGGTGCGAAGAGCAAAGATCGTGTGCACCCTGGGTCCGGCCACCAGCTCCGAGAGGCGGATCCGTGAACTCGTCTACGCCGGGATGGACGTCGCCCGGCTCAACATGAGTCACGGGTCCCACGAGGTGCACGCCGAGACCTACCGGCTGGTGCGCGAGGCCGCTGACGCCTCGGGCCACGGCGTCGGCATCTTCGCCGACCTGCAGGGACCCAAGATCCGGTTGGCGACGTTCGCCGAGGGTCACGCGATCCTCCACCGCGGACAGCGTTGGACCATCACCACGCGCGAGGTGCCCGGCGACGGGCTCGTCGCCGGGACGACGTACGCCGGGCTGCCCGGCGACGTCAACCCGGGCGACCCGATCCTCATCGACGACGGCAAGATCCGGCTGCGGGTCGTCGGCGTCGAGGGCACCGAGGTCGAGACCGAGGTGCTGGTGGGCGGACCGGTGAGCAACCACAAGGGCATCAACCTGCCCGGGGTCGCCGTCTCCGTGCCGGCCATGTCCGAGAAGGACATCGCCGACCTGCGCTTCGCCCTGGCGCTCGGCGTCGACTTCATCGCGCTGAGCTTCGTGCGCGACGCCAAGGACGCCGAGGACGTGCGCGCGATCATGCGCGAGGAGGGCAACATGCTCCCCGTCATCGCCAAGATCGAGAAGCCCCAGGCCATCGACAACCTCGACGAGGTCATCGAGGCCTTCGACGGCTTCATGGTCGCCCGCGGCGACCTGGCCGTGGAGTGCCCGCTCGAGGACGTGCCGTTCCTGCAGAAGAAGATCGTCCACAAGGCGCGGCTCAACGCCAAGCCGGTCATCGTGGCGACGCAGATGCTCGAGTCGATGATCACCAGCGCGGCCCCGACCCGCGCCGAGGCCAGCGACGTCGCCAACGCGGTGCTCGACGGTGCCGACGCGGTGATGCTCTCGGGCGAGACCAGCGTGGGCGACCACCCGATCCACACGGTCGAGACGATGGCGCGCATCATCTCCTCGACCGAGGACCACGCGCTCGAGGCCGTCGAGTCGGGACGCTTCACCGCGATCGAGTGGGACCCCCACACCGGTGGCGGCGTGATCGCCAAGGCGGCCGAGGAGGTCGCCGCCCGCGTGGGCGCCAAGTACGTCGTCGCCTTCACCCAGAGCGGCGACTCGGCCCGCCGGCTGGCGCGCATCCGCAGCGCCATCCCGGTCCTGGCCTTCACCCCCGAGAACCGGGTGCGCTCCCAGCTGGCCCTCACCTGGGGTGTCGAGACGTTCCGCACCCAGAGCGTCGACCACACCGACGAGATGGTGCGTCAGGTCGACGAGCAGCTGCTGGCCATCGGCCGTGTCCAGGAGGGCGACCTCGTGGTCATCGTCGCCGGCAGCCCGCCGGGCATCCCCGGTTCGACCAACGCGCTGCGCATCCACCGGATGGGCGACGCCATCAACGAGGTCGCCCCGGCCTACCGCCGCCAGTCCTGACCGATCCCCGTCAGGGCACCCAGTCGAGGGTGCTGTCGTACTCCGCCACGGTGCACAGCGCGCCGTGCGGCTCGATCAGCACGGGCTGCGCGTACGACGTCGACCCGCCGTCGGCTCGCAGGCTCACCCCGACGAGGTGGCCGGGCCGCGTGGGGTCGGCCAGGCGTACGGCGACCAGCACCGCCTGCTGCCCGTCGTCGGGTCCCAGGACCAGGCCCGGCAGGTCTCGTCGGCTGTCCCAGTCGGCCAGCGAGTCGGCCAGTCCCGCCGTCTTCAGCGGCGGGTAGTCCTGCACGATGCCCTGCACCGTCGCGCGGCCGGTGAACCGGACGACGGCCCGCTCGACGACCTCGAGGTTGTCGGCACCCTCGAGCGCTGCGTCCCGGAGCACCAGGCGCTGGTCGGGCACGAACGACCCGGGGTGCAGGATCACCTCGCCCTCGGGGTCCGAGACGATGCACTGGGCCCGGTGCCGACCGGGGGAGTCGCCGGTCGAGGGGGTGGGCGTGGAGCCCGCCTCGTCGTCGGACCCGCACCCGGCGAGCAGGGAGCCGGTCACGAGGACGGCGACCGACGTCGCCACGAGGGTGGATCGCACCCCGCAGACGCTAGCGCTCCGCTCCGGCGGACGCACTGGTCGACGCATCGATCGACGCGTCCGGTGCCGATGGCCGCAGCGACCACCGACACCCGTGCGCCGTGAGTGCCCCGAGTGGGATTCGAACCCACACTGAATGGTGTTTGAGACCATCGCCTCTGCCGTTGGGCTATCGGGGCGGGCGGAGCGAAACCCTAGCCGATGCCCGGCCGGTCGGCGTGTCCCGGTGACCCGGTGACGATGCCCACCGCGCGGGGGCTGTGCCGCGAGCACCGGCGGTGGGGCGCGGCCCGAGGTACTAGATTGCCCGGGTGACCGACGCCCCGACCACCTCCAGCTCGACCCGCACGGTCGTGATCGCCGAGGACGAGACCCTCATCCGGATGGACCTCGCCGAGATGCTCACCGAGGAGGGCTACGACGTCGTCGGCCAGGCCGGTGACGGCGCCCGGGCGATCGAGCTGGCGACCGAGCTGCGGCCCGACCTGGTGATCCTCGACGTCAAGATGCCGGTGCTCGACGGGATCGCGGCCGCGGAGGCGATCGCGGCCAAGCGGATCGCACCGGTCGTCATCCTCACCGCGTTCAGCCAGCGCGACCTCGTCGAGCGCGCGCGCGACGCCGGCGCCATGGCCTACCTGGTCAAGCCGTTCACCCAGTCCGACCTGGTGCCCGCGATCGAGATGGCCCTCTCGCGGTTCGCCGAGCTGTCCCAGCTCGAGACCGAGGTCTCCGACCTGCAGGACCGGCTGGAGACCCGCAAGTCGGTCGACCGGGCCAAGGGGATCCTGCAGCAGCAGCTCCAGCTCTCCGAGCCCGACGCGTTCCGCTGGATCCAGAAGACCGCGATGGACCTGCGGCTCTCGATGCGCGAGGTCGCCGAGGGCGTCGTCACCCACGGCGTCCCCGGCCGCTCGACCCCCTGACCGCGCGTCTCCGGGCCGTGGGTCGGCGCTCCGGCGACGGAAAGATCACGAATTGGCAACAGGGGCGGACTCCCGCCCCCAGGGGGCCCGCACGCACTAGGTTGTGCGTGGTCGTCGGCACGGACTGACGATCCCAGATGAAGCGGAGGACCCCCATGAAGCCCCTCAGTAAGACAGCGCGACTCGGGATCGTCGCGGTGGCGAGCACCCTGGTGTTCGCGGCCTGCGGCAGCGAGAGCGACGACGACAACAACGACGCGGACCCGTCGGCGGCCCCGAGCAGCAGCTCGTCCGAGTCGACGTCGGCGGCCCCCGAGGACACCGGTCGACAGATCTACTTCGTCGACGGCAACACGGCCAACTACACCGACGACTTCGACCCCGGCACCCTCGAGGGTGTCAAGGCGACCTACCCCGGTGCCGAGCTCGGTGACGACTTCAAGGAGCGCCTGCTGGGCGTCAACAAGAAACTCAAGGACTTCACCTACGGCCCCGAGTCCTACGACGCCACCGTCGTCGCGGCGCTCGCGGCCATCGCGGCCGACAACGACTCGGGCACCGCGATCGGCGCCAAGATGCAGGAGGTGACCGCCGGCGGTGAGAAGTGCACCGATTTCAAGACGTGCGCCGGCCTGCTCGCCGACGGCACCGACATCGACTACGACGGTGTCTCCGGCCCGATCGACCTCAACTCGACCGGCAGCCCGTCCGCGGCCACGATCGGCATCTTCCAGTACGGCGCCGACAACAACTACAAGCCGCTCGACTACATCACCGGTCAGATCCCCGACTCGACCGACGTCAAGCCCGACCAGAAGATCTCGGGCAGCCCCAAGCCCGGCGACGGTGTCCTGACCGTCGGCACGCTGCTGCCCTCGAGCGGTGACCTCGCCTTCCTCGGGCCCCCGGAGTTCGCGGGTGTCGACCTGGCCGTCAAGGAGATCAACGCCGCTGGTGGCGTCCTGGGCAAGGACGTCGAGCAGTCCAAGGCCGACTCCGGCGACGGAACCCCCAACATCGCCCCCGGCGAGGTCGACAAGCTGCTCGCCGACAACTCCGACGTCATCGTCGGTGCGGCGTCCTCCTCGGTGTCGCTCTCGGTGATCGACAAGATCACCCAGGCCGGCGTCGTGCAGATCTCGCCCGCCAACACCTCGACGGCGTTCGACACCTACGCCGACAGCGGTCTCTACTTCCGCACCGCTCCGTCCGACGTCCTCCAGGGCCAGGTCATGGCCTCCACGGTCATCGGTGACGGCAAGCAGAACGTCGCGATCCTGGCCCGCCAGGACTCCTACGGCGAGGCGCTGGCCGAGAACGTGAAGAAGTTCTACGAGGAGGCCGGTGGCACCGTGGTGTCCTACCAGCTCTACTCGCCCGAGGCGGCCAACTACAACGCCGAGGTCCAGGCCATCGCGGCCGAGGACCCCGACGCGATCGTCCTCATCGCGTTCGACGAGACCAAGAAGATCATCCCGGCGTTCATCCAGGCCGGTATCGGCCAGGGTTCCTGACCGTCTCCTGATCGTCTGACGCTCCACTCCACAGGGCCCCGGGTGCACCAGCACCCGGGGCCCTGTTGCGCGTCCGGCCCCGGCTGAGCCGAGACATCACCGGTCGGCGTGACCGGCGGTGCATCCACCACCGAACAGGCTCGCCCGGACCGTCGTCACGGTGGTTGAGTCACCGCCGTGGCCGTCGGCGTGACTGGCGGTGCGTCAGCCACCGAACCCGCCACCGCCGGGCACCAGAACGGTGGCTCACCCACCGCCACAGGGCCCGGCGGTCCTGCTCGGCGAAGAGAAAGCGCCCCGCCCCCGCTCAAGTGCGGGGACGGGGCGCTTCGTCGTACGACGAGGGTGGGCTCAGCTCTTGGCGAGGGTGCCGAGGTAGAGCTCGATGACCTTCGGGTCGGTCGCGAGCTCGCGACCGGTCGCGGTGTAGGCGTTGCGGCCCTGGTCGAGCACGTAGCCGCGGTCGCAGATCTGCAGGCAGCGGGCGGCGTTCTGCTCGACCATGACGACGCTGACGCCGGCCCGGTTGATCTCGCGGGTCTGGACGAACACCTCGTCCTGCAGCGCGGGGGACAGCCCGGCGGACGGCTCGTCGAGGAGCAGCACCGAAGGCTCCATCATCAGCGCTCGGCCCATGGCGACCATCTGTCGCTCGCCACCGGAGAGCGAGCCGGCGCGCTGGCCGCGCCGGGTCCCGAGGGCGGGGAAGATGGAGGTGACGAACTCGAACCGGGAGGAGAACTTCGAGGGGGCCTGGTAGCAGCCCATCTGGAGGTTCTCGGCGATGGTGAGGCTGGGGAACACGTTGTTGGACTGCGGCACGAAGCCGATGCCCTTGGTCACCAGCACGTCGGCGCGGGCGTTGGTGATGTCGTCGCCACGCAGGACCACCGACCCCGTGTGCACCTTGACCAGGCCGAACAGCGCCTTGAGCAGGGTGGACTTGCCGGCGCCGTTGGGACCGATGATGCCGACGAGCTCGCCGGGCTGGCAGTAGAGGTCGGCGCCGTTGAGGATGTTGACCCCGGGCACGTAGCCGGCGATCAGGTTGTCGGCGCGCAGGACCGCGCCGTCGGCGGCGGCCAGGTGCTTCTCGCGCGCCTGGGCGGCGCGCGCCTCGGCCGCGCTGTCGACGGGGACGACGGCGTCGGCCTCGAGGTCGTCGAGCTCGGTGCTCGGACGCTTGGACAGGTCGCTCACGCGGAGTCTCCTCGCTCGGAAAGAATCTCGGCCTCGGCCTCGGCGGCAACCGCCTCGAGGTCGAGCTCGGTGATGTCGGTGTCGTGGTGGGCGCCGAGGTAGGCGTCGATCACGCGCTGGTCGGTCATGACGGAGTCGGGGGGACCCTCGGCGATCACCTGGCCCTGGGCCATCACGATGACCCAGTCGGAGATGTCGCGCACCATGTCCATGTCGTGCTCGACGAAGAGCACGGACATGCCCTCCTCGCGCAGCGACTTCACGTGGCCCAGCAGCGACTGCTTGAGCGCGGGGTTGACCCCGGCCATCGGCTCGTCGAGCATCACCAGCTCGGGGTTGACCATGAGGGAGCGGGCCATCTCGAGCAGCTTGCGCTGCCCGCCCGACAGGGAGCCGGCGAAGTCGTCGGCCTTGGCGTCGAGCTTGAAGCGCTGCAGCAGCTCGGTCGCCCGCGCGGTCACGTTGCTCTCCTGGTCGGCCCACAGGAAGCGGAACGGGGCAGCCCAGAAGCGCTCGCCGAGCTGGCCGGTGGCGCCCAGGCGCATGTTCTCCATGACCGTGAGCTTCGAGAGCACCTTGGTCAGCTGGAAGGTGCGCACCATCCCGAGCCGGGCGACCCGGCTGGCCGAGGACCGCTTCAGCGACTTGCCGTTGAAGGACCGGTCGCCGGCGTCGGGGGTGTCGAACCCGGTGAGCAGGTTGAAGAACGTCGTCTTGCCGGCGCCGTTGGGGCCGATCAGCGCGGTGATCACCCCGCGCTGGACCTCGACGTGGGCCACGTCGACGGCCTTGAGGCCACCGAACTGCCGGGTGATGCCGTGCGCGACCAGGATCGGGTCGGGCTTGGCGACCCCCGGCTCGGCGGCCAGGCCGACGAGCCCGGCCTTGCCGGTGACGGGGCCGCCGGCGGCGGGCTCGGCGGGTACGGCGGCCGGCTCCGTCCCGGGCTTGCTGAGGTTGATGCTGTCGTCAGCGGGCATCGATCGCGATCTCCTTCTTGTCCCCGAAGAGTCCCTGCGGGCGGTAGATCATCAGCAGCATGAGGGCCAGGCCCACGGCTGCGAACCGCAGGTTCCCGATCCGGGTGTTGTCGAGCAGGCTGTCGGGCATCCACGAGAGGTCGGCGAGCGAGCTGAGCACGACCGCGAGCAGCGAGAGCAGCGCCCAGAAGAGCACGGCACCGACCACGGGCGACAGGACCCGCGCCGCGCCGCCGAGGATCAGCATCGTGAAGGCGATGAAGGTGAAGTCGGTGGTGAACGTGTCGGGCTGCACCGAGGCCAGGCCCAGCGCGCCGACGAAGCCGCCGACGGCACCGATCACGCCGCCGAGGATGAGCGCCTGGAGCTTGTAGGAGTAGACGTTCTTGCCGAGCGAGCGGACGGCGTCCTCGTCCTCGCGGATCGACTTCAGCACGCGACCCCACGGGCTGCGCATCAGCAGGAAGACGAGCACGCAGATCAGGGCGACCAGGATCCAGCCCACGGTCATCACCCACAGGTCTCCGGCGCTGAAGGTCAAGAAGTTGCCGTCCATGCCCTTGTAGGGGCTCCAGGACCGGAAGGTCGAGGTGAACCCGCTGACCCCGTCGCGGGCGTGGAAGTAGTCCTTGTAGGACGTCGTCACGACGAGTCTGAGGATCTCGGCCACCGCGATGGTGACGATGGCCAGATAGTCGGCGCGTAGTCGCAGGGTCGGGATGCCCATGATCAGGGACAGCACGACGGCGGCCAGGATCCCGAGGAGGATCGCCGGGATGAAGGGCACGTCGAAGGAGACGATGGTGACCGCCATGGCGTAGCCGCCGGCCGCCGCGAACGCGGCCTGGCCGAAGTTGAGCAGGCCGGTGTAGCCGAAGTGGATGTTGAGACCCATCGCGGCGAGCACGTAGGAGATGGCGATCGGTGACAGCCCGTCGTGGAACGGGACGGAGATGAAGTCAGGCATGAGCGGTCCTTTCGCCTCAGCCGATCCGTTCCCGGCGGCCCAGGAGGCCTTGGGGGCGGACGAGAAGGATCACGATGAGCAGGAGCAGGGCGCCGGCGTTCTTGAGGTCGGCGTTGATGAACAGCGTGGACAGGTCGATGAGCACGCCGATCAGGAGGGCACCGACGACGGCACCCCAGATCGAGCCCAGCCCGCCGACGCAGATCGCGGCGAACAGCAGCAGCAGGACCAGCTGGCCGATCTGGTAGGTCACGCCCAGCTGGAAGCCGAGGAAGACGCCGGCCAGGGCGGCCAGGCCGGTGCCGACGATCCACACCATGGAGATGACGCGGTCGACGTTGATGCCGGTCGAGGCGGCCAGGGCGGGGTTGTCGGCGACGGCGCGCGTCGCGCGGCCCAGGCGGGTGTAGGAGAGCGCGAGGATGACGGCCAGGAGCACCACGATGCAGGTGCCGGCCACGAACAGGTCACGCGAGGTGTAGGTGAACAGCCCGTGGAAGTCCTTGCCGTCCGGCGTGTAGTACTCGTCGTAGGTCTGGAACCGCGAGCCGGTCACGTAGGCGTAGATGTTGCGCAGGAAGAACTGCAGCCCGATGGTCACGATCATCGCCGCGATCAGGCCGACGTCGCGGTTGCGCAGCGGCCTCCAGAGCCAGGTGTCCTGCAGCCAGCCGAAGCCCATCGCCAGCAGCACCGCCAACGGGGCGGCGACCAGGAACGGCAGGTTGAGCTCGGAGTCGGTGAACGGCAGGTCGACGCCGGTGCTGATGTAGAAGGTGACGATCGCCCCGAAGCTGATCAGCTCACCGTGGGCGAAGTTCGTCAGCCCGGTCGTCCCGAAGATCATGTTGAGGCCCAGGGCCGCCAGCGCCAGGATCAGCCCGAACAGCAGACCGCTGTAGATCAGGTCGGGGACCCGGTCCCACTTGGTCTCGGTGTCGCGGTCGTCGGGGCCGATCGGGAACGCGGTGTTGATGGTCGACAGCGACCCCGTGATCACGTTGGTGGTCTTGTCGGTGCGCAGCTCGACGCCGTCGGGCAGGGTCTCGGGGTCGATGGTCACCGAGACGGGACCCAGACCGCTGGTGAAGGCGATCTCGAAGTTGCCGGCCTCGTCGGTCGCGCCCTCGAACTCCTCGCCGTCGCAGTTGGTGACGGTGATCTTGACGTCGGCCACGGGGGTGTCGTCGGCGGCGGAGTTCTTCAGGGTGCCCCGGACCGTCTTGTCGATCGGGGTGCCCTGGCAGCCGGCGGCGGTGGCCTGGGCGGGCGGCGAGGCGGCTTCGGCGGAGGAGACGCCTCCGACCAGCAGCAGGGCGAGCAGCGACAGCGCGGCGATCGCCCCGACCCGGGCGAGGCCGAGTCGCCGGGGTCGCCCTGGGAACGAGGAAGAGCGGGTGTGCATGGAACTCCTGTCACCGGTGCAGTGGTCTCGGGCGAGGTCCGGGGCCACAGATCGCGGCAGCATATCCGGGTCGAACAGTCGTCGCGGGGGTTCCCGCGGACATCGGCCGTGCGCAGGCTATGCCCTGGCGGGCGTCCGTGCGGCGCCTACGGGTAACGACGTGGGCACATTCCTGTCTCGGGCCCTGTCTCGTCCCGGTTGCGGCCGCCTCAGCGTACGGCGGCGACGAGCGTGACGAGCGCGGGAGCGACCAGCAGGGCCGGCAGCAGGTCGGCGACCGGGATCTCCCGGATCCGGAGCAGGCGCATCGCCACCCCGACGAGCAGCAGGCCGCCGGTGGCGGTGATCGCCGCCAGGTGGGCGGCGGGCAGCACGTCGCCGACGGCCACGCCCAGCACGGTCAGCGATCCCTGCACGACCACGACGGTCACGGCGCTCGCCGCGACGCCCCACCCGAAGGACGCCGCGAACGCGATGGCGGCGAAGCCGTCGAGGGTCGCCTTGAGGTAGAGCTGGTCGGCGCCGTTGCCCAGGCCGTCGTTGAGCGCTCCCAGGATCGTCAGCGGGCCGGTGCAGAAGATCAGGGACGACACCACGAAGCCCTCGATGAACCGCTGGCGCTCCGCGGATCCCTGCTCGCCGGCCAGTCGACGCTGCAGCCACCCACCGAGCGCCTCCACCCGGCTCTCGAGGCGGCACAGCGAGCCCGCGACCCCGCCGAGGAGCACGGCGCCCAGCACGATCAGCATCGGCGCGCTGTCGCCGACCTCGCTGGCCAGGGCCGGGTCGAGCACCGCGACGGCCGAGGTGGCCGCGATCAGCAGGGTGACCAGGCCCAGGCCGTCGGTCACCAGGTCGCGGGTCCGCTGGGGCAGTCGGTCGCCGAGGAGCCGACCGAGCACCGCTCCGGCGAGCACGGTCGCCACGTTGACGGCGGTGCCGATGCCGGGGAACACGAAACTCAGGCCTCCTCTGTCACGCCGAGCGCCCTGAGCGTAGTGTTCGTCGGCGAGCCAGGGCCCTGGGGGGCCGCAGCCCCTCGGGCACGAGCAGGAGGTCGTCGGTGTCACGGTCGCTCGTCATGCTGCGCGCCGCCGAGGTTCACGATGCGCCGTTCCTGGTCGAGCTGTGGTCCGGCGCGATGCGCCGGGCCGAGCAGCCCGACCTGGTCGCCGACCTCGAGCACATCATCAAGACGGCGGGCTCCACACCAGAGCAGCGCCTGGTCGTCGCCGAGTACGACGGGCAGCGGGCCGGGGCGGTGCTGCTCAAGGCGACGACCGTGAGCTCGCTCAACCTCGACCACGCCGTCCAGGTGCTCTCACCCTGCGTCGCCCCCGACTTCCGGCGCCACGGCATCGGCCGGATGCTGATGGAGTGCTCGGTGTCGTTCGCCGAGGAGATCGGCGTGACCCAGGTCTGCACCGCCGTGACCGCCGGCTCGCGCGACGGCAACCGCTTCATGGCCCGCCTCGCACTCGGGCCGCTGGCGACCTACCGGTCGGCGCCGGTGGCAGCCGTCCGGGCCCGGCTGAGCGCCCAGCGGCCGGCGCTGCAGGCGTCGGCGGCCGACGGGCGCCAGCTCACCCGCGTGCTGGCCGCACGTCGCTCGATGCGGCGCGCCCGCCCGCCCCTCACGCCCAACTCCTGACCGCCCTGCTGATCGCTGGGGTCGGCGCTCACATCCCGAGGCTGGCCTTGGGGACCAGGGCACAGGTGATCCGCGACGTGCACACGCGCTTGCCGCGCTCGTCGGTGATCACCACCTCCCAGCACGCGCTCGACCGGCCGCGGTGCACCGGCGTCGCGACCCCGGTGACCAGACCGCTGGTCGCCGAGCGGTGGTGGGTGGCGTTGATGTCGACGCCGACGGCGACCTTGTCCATCGGGTGGGCGTGGATCGCCGAGCCCATCGAGCCGAGGGTCTCGGCCAGGACGACCGAGGCACCCCCGTGGAGCAGGCCGTAGGGCTGCTGGTTGCCCTCGACCGGCATGGTCGCGACGATCCGGTCGGCGGTCATCTCGACCAGCACGACCCCCATCTTGTCGTTGAGCGCACCCATCGGCATCGTGGACATGGCCTCGATGACGGCCTGGCTCTCGTCGTCCGGCGTGGAGTTCATGCCGCCATCCTGCCGTGCGCCGGGGTGTCGGCGGTGACGGCTAGGGTCGGGCGCGTGACCGAGGCACCCGTTGATCCGTCCACCCCTCCGCGGCTGCTCCTGCTCGACGGCCACTCCCTGGCCTACCGGGCGTTCTTCGCGCTGCCGGTCGAGAACTTCTCCACCACCACCGGGCAGCACACCAACGCGGTCTTCGGGTTCACCTCGATGCTGATCAATATGCTCCGCGACGAGCAGCCGACCCACATCGCGGTCGCCTTCGACGTCTCGCGCCAGACCTTCCGCATGGAGGAGTACTCCGAATACAAGGCCAAGCGCAACAAGAGCCCCGACGAGTTCGGTGGCCAGCTGGCGCTCATCGAGGAGGTCCTCGACGCGCTGCGCATCCCCTACCTGAAGAAGCCCGGCTTCGAGGCCGACGACATCATCGCGACCCTCACGACGCAGGCGCTGGCCGAGGGCATGGAGGTCCTCATCCTCTCCGGCGACCGCGACGCGTTCCAGCTGGTCACCGAGGCCAGCACCCTGCTCTACCCGATGCGCGGCGTGTCCGAGATGGCGCGGCACACCCCGGCGACCGTCGAGGCCAAGTACGGCGTGGTGCCCGACCGCTACCCCGAGCTCGCCGCGCTGGTGGGTGAGGACTCCGACAACCTCCCCGGCATCCCCGGCGTCGGCCCCAAGACCGCGGCCAAGTGGCTGGCCACCTACGACGGCCTCGACAACCTCATCACCCACGCCGACGAGATCAAGGGCAAGGCCGGCGACAGCCTGCGGGCCCACCTCGGCGACGTCATCCGCAACCGCCGGCTCAACGCCCTGATCCGCGACCTCGACCTCGACCTGCACCCGCGTGACATGGCCCGCCAGGCCTGGGACCGCCAGGAGGTGCACACGCTGTTCGACGGTCTCGAGTTCCGGGTGCTGCGCAACCGCCTGTTCGAGGAGGTCGGCTCGGTCGAGATCCTCGAGGAGGGCGGCTTCGAGCTGTCCGGCGCGGCGCTCGAGCCGGGCACCGTGGGGGACTGGCTGGCCGAGCTCGGCGAGGAGCGCACCGGTCTGCACGTCCGCGGCACCTGGGGCAGCGGCACCGGCCAGGTCGAGGGCCTGGGCCTGGCGACCGCGACGGGCCGCTCGGCCTACGTCGACGCCACGACCCTGACCCCCGACGACGACGCCGCGCTGGCCGCGTGGCTGGCCGCCCCCGACCGGCCCAAGGTCTTCCACGACGCCAAGGGCCCCGAGCTGGCGCTGGCGGCCCACGGGTGGACCCTGGCCGGCGTCGTGAGCGACACCGCGCTGGCCGCCTACCTCGTGCGCCCCGACCAGCGGTCCTACGACCTGGCCGACCTGACCGTGCGCTACCTCAAGCGCGAGCTCAAGCAGGAGCAGGGCGAGGACGACCAGGGGCTGCTCTTCGACGCCAGCACCGACGTCGCCGGTCCCGCGATGCTCCACGCCCGCGCGGTCCTCGACCTCGCCGAGGCGCTCGACGCCGAGCTCGACGAGCGCGGCGCCGCACCGCTGCTCGCGGGGGTCGAGCTGCCCCTGGTGCACCTGCTGGCCCGCATGGAGCAGACCGGCATCGCCGTCGACGTCGACTACCTCGAGTCCCTGCAGAGCGAGTTCGACACCGAGGTGCGCCGAGCCGCCGAGTCGGCCTACGACACGATCGGGCGCGAGATCAACCTGGGCTCGCCCAAGCAGCTGCAGGCGGTGCTGTTCGACGAGCTCGAGATGCCCAAGACCAAGAAGACCAAGACGGGCTACACGACCGACGCCGACGCGCTGCAGGCCCTCTACGTCAAGACCGAGCACCCGTTCCTGGCCCACCTGCTGCGGCACCGAGACGTGATCCGGCTGCGGCAGACCATCGACGGCCTGCTCAAGACGGTGGCGCCCGACGGCCGCATCCACACCACGTTCAACCAGACCATCGCCGCCACCGGTCGGTTGTCCAGCACCGAGCCCAACCTGCAGAACATCCCGATCCGCACCGAGGAGGGCCGTCGCATCCGCGAGGGCTTCGTCGTGGGCGAGGGACAGGAGTCGCTGCTGACCGCCGACTACAGCCAGATCGAGATGCGGATCATGGCCCACCTGTCCGACGACGCCCTGCTCATCGAGGCGTTCCGGTCCGGCAGCGACTTCCACTCGATCACCGCGGCGCGGGTCTTCGACACCCCGGCCGACCAGGTGACCGTCGAGCAGCGCGCCAAGATCAAGGCGATGAACTACGGCCTGGCCTACGGGCTGTCCGCCTTCGGCCTGGGTCAGCAGCTCGGCATCGAGCCCGGTGAGGCGCGCGGGCTGATGGACGAGTACTTCGAGACCTTCGGCGGCATCCGCGACTACCTGCAGAGCGTGGTCGTCCAGGCCCGCAAGGACGACTACACCGAGACCATCATGGGCCGGCGGCGCTACCTGCCCGACCTCAACAGCGACAACCGCCAGCGGCGCGAGATGGCGGAGCGGATGGCCCTCAACGCCCCCATCCAGGGCTCGGCCGCCGACCTGATCAAGGTGGCCATGCTGCGCACCCAGGAGGCGCTCGACGCGAGCTCGCTGCGCTCTCGGATGCTGCTCCAGGTCCACGACGAGCTCGTCTTCGAGGTCGCGCCGGGTGAGGCCGAGGCCCTCGAGCGGGTGGTGCGCGAGCAGATGGCCGGCGCCGCCGACCTCACCGTGCCGCTCGACGTCTCCGTCGGCACCGGTCGCTCCTGGCACGACGCGGCGCATTGACGCCAGGCGGTGGTCGAGTCCCGTAGACCGGTTGCGGGGGTCTCGACGCCGGTTCGCGCCCGAGCAAGCTCGGTCGGCGACCCGGACGCTCGACCACCATCGACGACTGCACGCAGTCGCTGCGCTCCTGCGTCAGTCGTCAGACGTCAGCGACCAACGGGGCGACCTCGGTGCCGAGCAGCTCGATGCCGCGCAGCAGGTCGGCGTGGGCCAGGCGCGGGTTGGTCATCTGCAGCGACAGCCGGTCGACCCCGCCGAGCTGGTCGGAGACCCGGCGGATCTTGTCGGCGACGGTCTGCGGGTCGCCCAGGAAGAACGCGCCGTCGGGGCCCGCGGTGGCGTCGAACTGGCGCCGGTTGGGTCGGGCGAAGCCGCGCTCGCGAGCGACCTTGACGAACATCTCCTCCCACCCGGGATAGATGGTGTCGGCCGCGGACTCCACGGTCTCGCCGACGAACCCGAACACGTGGAGCCCCACCTGGAGCTTCTCTGGCGGGTGGCCGGCCTGGGCGCCGGCGCGCCGGTAGAGCTCGACGTGGGGTGCGAACTGCCGCGGCTCGCCACCGATGATCGCGATCATCAGGGGCAGGCCGAGCAGCCCGGCGCGGGCGAACGACTCCGGGGTGCCTCCGACGCCGACCCAGATGGGCAGCGGGTCCTGGAACGGACGCGGGAACACGCTCTGGCGCACCAGCGGCGGCCGGTGCCGGCCCGACCAGGTGATCTCGCCGCCGTCGCGGATCTGCAGCAACAGCTCGAGCTTCTCGCTGAACAGCGTGTCGTAGTCGGAGAGGTCGAGCCCGAACAGCGGGAAGGCCTCGGTGAAGGAGCCGCGGCCCACCACCAGGTCGATGCGGCCCTTGGCGATCAGGTCGAGGGTCGCGAACTGCTGGAACACCCGCACCGGGTCGTCGGCGCTGAGGACCTTGACGGCGCTGCCGAGCCGGATGCGCTCGGTCAGCGCTGCGGCGGCCGCGAGGATGATCTGCGGCGCCGAGTCGTAGTAGTCGCTGCGGTGGTGCTCGCCGATGCCGAACGAGTAGAGCCCGACCCGGTCGGCGAGCGTGATCTCCTCGAGGAGGTGCTCCATGCGCTCGGCCGCGCCGATCACGCGGCCGTCGGTCGGGTCGGTCACGGTGGAGACGAAGCTGTCGACGCCGAGGTGCATCAGGGTCCTCCTGGGTGTGGGACCTCTGATTCAACCGTGGTGCGGGTGAGGGAGACTGCCCGGGTGTCCGATCGTCTCGCGAGCCTCACCAGCGACCTGCTCGCCGGTGACCTGCCCCAGCTGTCGCCCCGCGACGCCCGGGCCGTCGGCGAGGCCACCGCGCGACACCTCGCGTCGCTGCCCGACGGCACCCGGCTCGGGGTCGGGGCGGCACAGGCGGTCGTCACGGTGGCGGCCAGCGTGCTCGGGCGGCGTCCCTACTCGCGCCTGGCCCCCGACGACCGGGCCCGCGTCGTACGCCGCCTGGCCGGCAGTCGCCTGCCCCTGGTCTCCGAGTACTTCCGGCTGGTGCGCGGGGTCGCGCTGGTCGTCTACTACGAGGACGAGCGATGACCTACGACGTCGTGATCGTGGGCTCGGGCCCGGGCGGGGCCGTCACCGCCCGCGAGTGCGCCCGGCGCGGGCTCCGCGTCGTCGTCCTCGAGGAGGGTGACCACGTCGAGCCCGGAGAGGTGCCGCCGTACTCCCTGGAGCAGATGCGCCGCCAGTACCGCCACGGCGGTCTGACCGTCGCGCTCGGCCGGCCGCCGGTGGCCTACACCGAGGCCGCCTGCGTCGGAGGTGGCAGCGAGGTCAACTCCGGGCTCTACCACCGCCCGGACCCGACGGTGCTCGACGCGTGGAGCCGGGAGCTCGACATCGAGGGCCTCGGCGCCGACGACCTCGCGCCGTGGTCCGACGCGGTCGAGGAGCGGCTGTCCGTCACCACGCCGAGCGGCCCGCTGAGCCCGGCCTCCGACGTGCTTCGTCGGGGCGCCGACGCGCTCGGCTGGAACGGCTTCGACGTGCCGCGGTGGGTCCGCCCCAGCGAGACCGGCCCCGGCCTGGTCAAGCAGACCATGCTCCGCACCTACCTCGCCGACGCCGTCGCAGCCGGCGCCGAGATACGCCCCGGCGTACGCGCGCAGCGGCTGCGCATCGAGCGCGGCCGGGTCACCGGCGTCGTCACCGACCGCGGGGTCGTCACCGGCGACCACGTCGTCGTGTGCGGGGGAGCGATCCAGACCCCGGCGCTGCTGCTGCGCAGCGGCGTACGCCGCAACGTCGGTCGGGGGCTGTCGATGCACCCCACCGTCAAGGTCCTGGCCCAGCTCGACCACGAGATCAACGACCCGGCCGACCTCGCGGCCTACCAGGTCAAGGAGTTCGCGCCCGACCTGACCTTCGGCGGGTCGGCGGGGCGCCCCGGGATGATCGCGCTCGGCCTGTCGGGCACCTGGGACCGCGACCGCGACCTCGAGCCGGCCTGGCGGCGGCAGTCGGTCTACTACGCCTCCATCCGCAGCCAGGGCACGGGCCGGGTGCGCGTGGTCCCCGGCGTGCGGGACCCGGTGGTCACCTACGCGCTCACCGGTCGCGACCTGGCGTCCCTGCGCGCCGGGCTCGGCCGCCTGATGCTCCTGCTCGACGCCGCGGGTGCCGAGCTGCAGGTGCCGTCGTACGTCGGCGCGCCCCGGATCACCGGTCCCGGGCAGATCCCCGCCGCCGTCGCGGGGATGAGCCGGGCGAGCTCCTCGGTGATGACCGTGCACCTGTGCGGCACCATGGCCATGGGGGAGAACCGCCGGCGCACGGCCACCGACTCCTTCGGCCGGGTCCACGACGTCGCCAACCTCCGGGTCAACGACGCGTCCCTGCTGCCCGACGCCCCGGGCATCAACCCCCAGGGCACCCTCATGGCGGTCGCGCACCGCAACGTCGAGCAGCTGCTGGGAGGCCGAGGATGACGGTGACGGTGCTGACCGGAGGCGGGGGCTGGTTCGGCCGCGCCTTCCTCGACGCGATCGCCCGGCCGCGCCCCGAGCACGGTCCCGTCGCCCGCGACGGCGAGGTGCGCGTGCTCGCCGCGGTCCCCGCCGAGGTGACCGACATCCTCGAGGTGCTGCCGCGTGCCGTCGTGCACGTGGGCGACGTCGCCGACCCCGCCGTGGTCGCCCGGCTGCTCGACGGCGCCGCCGGGGCGTCGGTGGTCCACGCCGCGGGCGTCATCCACCCCGAGCGGGTCAGCGACTTCGAGCGGGTCAACGTGGGCGGCACCCGCGCCCTGCTCGCCGCGGCCGCCGAGGCCGGCGTGCGCCGGCTGGTGCACCTGTCGTCCAACTCGGCCTTCGGGGTCAACCCCACCCCGACCGACCGCTTCCGCCAGCACGAGCCCTACCGGCCCTACCTCGGCTACGGCGCCTCGAAGATGCGGGCCGAGCAGCTCGTCCTCGAGGCGTCCACCGCCGGACGGGTCGAGACCGTGGCGGTTCGCCCGCCGTGGTTCTACGGCCCGTTCCAACCCGCTCGGCAGAGCACCTTCTTCGCGATGGTCGCCGCCGGCCGGTTCCCCGTCCTCGGTGATGGACGACAGGCCCGCTCCATGGTCCACGTCGACAACCTGGTCCAGGGCGTCGCGCTCGCCGAGCAGCACCCGGACGCCGCGGGCCGGGCCTTCTGGGTCGCCGACCGCGAGCCCTACACGATGGCCGACATCGTGGCGACCGTCGAGCGCGTCCTCGACGAGGAGGGCTACCGCACCAGCGGACGGCGGCTGCGGGCCCCCGCCCTCGTCGGCCGGGTCGCGGAGCGGGCCGACCGCGTGCTCCAGGCCCGCGGCATCTACCACCAGCAGATCCACGTGCTGGGCGAGATGGACAAGACCATCGCCTGCGACGTCTCGGCGACGGTCGACCAGCTCGGCTACGCGCCGCAGGTCGACCTGGCCGAGGGCATGCGCCGCTCGGTGCGGTGGTGCGCGGCCCAGGGCGTCCCGATCGCGCCCCGGAAGGCACACTGATGACCGACGTCGCGCTGGTGACCGGTGGCAGCGGCTACTTCGGCTCGATCCTGGTCGAGCAGCTGCTGCGCTCCGGCCTCGAGGTCCGGGTGCTCGACGTCGTCGACGCCACCGACCGCCCCTCCGACGTCCGGCTGTTCCGCGCCGACGTACGCGACCAGGACCAGGTCCGCCGGGCGATGGCCGGGGTCGACCTGGTCTTCCACAACGTGGCCCAGGTGCCGCTCGCCCGCGACCGCGACCTGTTCGAGTCGGTCAACGTGCACGGCACCGCTGTGGTGCTCGAGGAGAGCGAGCGGGCCGGGGTGACCAAGGTGGTGCACACCTCGTCCAGCGCCGTGTTCGGCGTGCCCGAGTCCAACCCGGTCACCCGGGCCACGGTGCCCCGCCCGGTGGAGGCCTACGGGCAGGCCAAGCTCGACGCCGAGCTGCTCTGTCGCGCCGCGACGACGCGGGGCCTCGACGTCTCGGTGGTCCGGCCCCGCACGATCCTGGGACACGGACGGCTCGGCATCTTCGGCATACTCTTCGACTGGATCGCCGACGGCCGCGGGGTGCCCGTGCTGGGCGACGGCAGCAACGTCTACCAGTTCGTCCACGCCGAGGACCTCGCCAGCGCCTGCCTGCTGGCCGCGCGCCGGCCGGGCCCGGCGGTCTACAACATCGGCGCCGAGGAGTTCGGCACCATGGCCGAGGCCGTCGGCCACCTGTGCGACCACGCCGGCACCGGGGCCCGGGTCCGGCCGCTGCCGGTCGCGGCCACCTCGAAGGCCATGGAGCTGTCGTCCCGGCTCGGCCTCACGCCGTTCGCGCCCTACCACTGGATCATGTACAGCAAGTCGATGTGGTTCGACGTGACCCCGGCGATCGACGAGCTGGGCTGGCACGCCCGGTGGTCCACCGACGCGATGTTCCAGAGCTCCTACGAGTGGTTCCTCGAGCACCGTGGCACCGAGCAGGCCAGCGGATCGGCCCACCGTCGCTCGGCCAAGCAAGGACTGCTGAGGCTCGCCAAGCGCGTCCTCTGAGGCTCCGTGCCGTCCAGGTAGCCCTCCAGGTGGACCTACAGGTAGACCGCGCCGGCCACCAGGACCAGCCACACGAGGGCGAGCACCTGCAGCACCCGGTCGCGCAGCGCGATCTCCTCGGGCTCGCCGGCCACGCCCGCGTCGATCGAGACGGCGTAGCGCATGACGGCCAGCACGAAGGGCGCCATGGAGGCCACGAAGAGCGGGGACCCGTCGGCGTCGTCGGCCAGCTCGAAGGCCCACAGGCCGTAGGTCATGATCAGCAGCCCGGCCGACATCGTCCACACGAAGCGCAAGTAGGTCGGGGTGTACCTCGTCAGCGACCTGCGCACCAGGCCCGGGTCGTCGAGGGCCGCCTCGGCGTACCGCTTGCCGGCGGCCATGAACAGCGAGCCGAACGAGGCGCTCAGCAGGAACCACTGCGACAGCTCGATGCCCGAGGCCACGCCCCCGGCGATCGCGCGGAGCAGGAAGCCCGAGGCGATGATCGCGATGTCGAGGACGGGCTCGTGCTTGAGCCACCGCGAGTAGACCGCGGACATGACCAGGTAGGTCGTCACGACGACGGCCAGCTCCCATCCGGCCAGCAGTGCCAGGGCGACCGCGACGAGGTTGAGGACGACGCCCACGACGTACGCCGTCCGCTGCGGCACGATGCCCGCCGCGATCGGCCGGTTGCGCTTGGTCGGGTGGGCCCGGTCGGCCTCGATGTCGCCGGCGTCGTTGATCAGGTAGACCCCCGAGGCGGCGCAGCAGAACGCGACGAACGCGATCGACGTCTGCCGGACCACGTCGCCCTCGGCGAGCTCGCCCGAGAGCACGGGGGCGGCGAGGACGAGGAGGTTCTTGCTCCACTGACGGGGCCGGATCGCGCGCAGCAGGCCACGCGTCGTCGAACCCGGTCGGGTGGCGGCGGCTGTCATGTGGTCCGTGGGTCCTCGGTTCGCGATAGGTTGAAGGGTCCTGTCAGCCGCAACTATGCCTGAGGTGCTCGTGGTGCGTCCGACCCCGCGCGGAGGTCGTGCACGGCTGGACCCCTCGGTCCGCGAAGCACGTGAGGTCGTCGGGATGTACGGCGACCCGGCCACCACCTGGGGCATCTGCGTCGAGCTCACGCTGAGCGCGTCCGCTGATGCCGAGACGCTGCGGGAGCGGGCCGCCGCCCTGTGCGCCGGCCACCCCCACCTCGGTGCCGCCCCGGCGGTGACCCGGCCCGCCGACTCCCAGTGGACCGGCGTCCGCGCCGACGTGGCCGCGGCGCCGTACGGCCCGACCTCGGCGCTGCTGCGGCTGGCGCTGAGCAGCGACGGCACCAGGCTCCTGGTCGGCGCCCACCACGGGGTCGTCGACGGTCTCGGCCTGCTCGCCGTCGCGGGGTCGGTCGCGGGGCGTGAGCTGCGCACCAGGGCCCGCGGCATCGGGGACCGGAGGTCGCCGCACGGGTTCCTGGCCTCGAGCGTGCGCCGCCTGGGGGAGGCCGTGGTCTCGCCGCCGGCCCGGTTCGAGGGGGCCGGCGAGCGTGACTCGGCGCTCGAGGACCTCACCGCCGTCACGCGTCCCCGGGTCGACCGGGGCACGGTCGACCTCGCCCGCGCCGTGCTCGCCCTCCACCACGACGCCTTCTCCGGCTCGCGGCGACGGCCGGTGCTCGTGATCGGCGCCTCCCGGCGTACCAGCGACCTCCCGGTGCCCGATCGTCAGACGGCCTACCTGCGACTGCGGGCCCGCCCCGGCGGCGCCGGCCGTACGCCGCTGGGCCCGGCCATCGCGGGCCTGCGGCCCGAGCCCGACTTCCCCGAGACCTCCGCCAGGGGGGCCGCGCCGCTGGTCGTCAGGCTGCTGCGCAACCGGCTCGGGTCCACCGCGATGCTGAGCAACCTCGGTCTGGTCCAGGGCGACGGGGTGGAGTCCGTGGCGATGTACCCGGCCAGCAGCGGCCCGCGGTCGGTCGCCGTGGGTCTGGCGTCCACCGCGACCACCACCACGGTGTCGCTGCGCACGCGCCGCCACGAGTTCGACGCCGACGAGCACGCCAGGCTCCTGGCCGGGGTGGCCGACCGGTTCTTCGGCTGAGCCGTCCGGCGCGACAGCAGGGGATCAGCAGGGATCAGTACGGGTCGTAGGGCGAGTCGTGCCCGACGAGGCGCGCGATCGGTCGCAGCCGGAAGCGCAGCAGGAGCTTGATGCCGACGTTGCGCAGCCACCACGGCACCTCGCGCACGATGCGCCACCGGTCGGCCAGGCGCGGGCGCGTGGTGCGGAACAGCGCCATCGAGCCCTCGCGGCTGACGTAGGTCAGGTCGGAGGCGAACAGGACGCGGGCCAGGATGCCGAGGGTCACGCCGATCGACGAGTAGGCGTCGTGCACCAGGATCGTCGCGCCCGGCGGGAGGAACGAGCGCCAGCGCAGGTCGTCGCTGAGGGTCCAGAAGTCGTGCTTGCCGTCGATGTAGAGGAAGTCGAGGTCCTCGGTCCAGCCCGGTCGTGCCTGGGTGGAGTAGTCCTCGACGTGTCGGACGACCTCGGTCACGCCGGCCTGCTCGAGGTGGGCGAGGAACTTGTCCTTGGTGGGCGTGCCGCCGAAGAGTCGCCCGTCGACGAAGGGGTCCATGGCGATCACGGTGGCGTCGAGCGTGCGGGCGACGCCGCCGAGGACCACCGTGGAGCGGCCCTGGTGGCTGCCGATCTCGAGCATCGTGGCCCCGACGGGGAGTCGACGGGACTCGTCGTAGAGGAGTCGGCCCTGTGCGCGGGTGAGCCAGCCGGGGATCTGGTCGGCCACCTCCCACAGGCGCTCGAACCGCTCGTCGTCCGCCGCCGTCACCGGACGTCCGCCGCAGCGGTCGCGGTGCTGGTGCACGGCTCGGGTCGAGGTGCGGGTCCGTCGTGGAGACGACGCCTTAGGATCACAGCGGGCAGGTTACCTGGCGGTTACTTCGAACCGACAGCACGAGGGGAGTCCACGATCAAGATCGCGCGTCCAGGACGCCTGGAGCTGGGTGGGCTACGCGATCGCGGGCTCGCGTGGTGGGCCGTGCCGCTGACCTGGTTCTGGTTCCTGGCGATGTCGTTCCTGCAGCGCCTGGGCACGACGACGTTCGACACCAAGTTCGACCTCACGGCCGACCCTGGCCGTTTCCTGGAGCGCAGCCTGTCTCTGTGGAACCAGAACTCCTCGTTCGGCGAGCTGCAGAACCAGGCCTACGGCTACCTGTTCCCGCAGGGCGGCTTCTTCCTCCTGGGCGAGGTCGTCGGTCTGCCCGACTGGGTCGTCCAGCGGCTGTGGAGCGGGCTGCTGCTCGTCGTGGCGTTCGAGGGGTGCCGTCGTCTCTACCGGGCGATGAGCCCCGAGGCCTCGCCCTGGGCCGCCTGGTTCGGCGGGCTCGCGTTCGCGGTCGCGCCCCGGCTCCTCGGGCTCGCCGGGGTGCTCAGCGCGGAGGTGCTGCCCACCGCGGTGCTGCCGTGGGTGGTGCTCCCGATCGTGCTCGCCCAGCAGGGCCGGATCGGCCCGCGCGCCGGCGCCCTGTGGTCCGGTGTCGCCGTCCTCTGCCTGGGCGGCGTCAACGCCGTCGAGAACCTCGCCGCGCTGCCGCTCCCGCTGTTCGTCGTCCTGTCCACCGTACGCCGGCCGGGCGGCGCCCGACTGGCCCGCTGGTGGGCCGGTGCGACCGCCGTCGCGTGCGCCTGGTGGATGCTGCCGCTGCTGGTGCTCGGCCGGTTCAGCCCGCCGTTCCTCGACTACATCGAGACCTCGACCGCCGTCGTCCAACCGCTCGGCTGGACCAACGTGACGCGCGGCGCCGACCACTGGCTCTCGTTCGTCTACGTCGGCGGGCAGCCGTGGTGGCCCGGGGCCTACACGCTCGCGACCGCGCCCCTGCTCATTATCGTGACCGCGGTGGTCGCGGCCCTGGGGTTCTACGGCCTCACCCGGCGCGACCTGCCGCTGCGCGCCCCGCTGATCTCGAGCCTGCTGGTCGGTGCGGTGTGCCTGACCGTCTCGCGCGGGGGAGTCCTGGCCTCCCCGCTGCACGATCAGTTCCAGTTCCTGCTCGACGGCCCGTTCTCGATGCTGCGCAACGTCCACAAGGTCGACCCGTTGCTGCGCCTGCCCCTGGCGCTCGGCCTCGCCCACGCGGCCACCCGGCTGTTCCCCAAGGTCGCAGCCGGGGTCAGCCGCTCCGGCCTGCGGACCCTGGCGGCCTCGGGCGTCGTCGTGCTGCTGCTGGTGGCGGCCCAGCCACTGTGGAGCAGCGACCTGCGCAAGCCCGGATGGACCGAGGTCCCCGACGCCTGGCAGGAGGCCACCGACTACCTCGCCGACGTCGACGGCACCGGGTCCGCCCTGGTCCTGCCGGGGTCCGGGTTCGGTCAGCAGTGGTGGGGCTGGACGATCGACGAGCCCATGCAGGGGCTCGCGACGACCCCGTGGGCCACGCGCAGCCAGGTCCCGCTCACCCCCGGGAGCACGATCCGGTTCCTCGACGCGATCCAGGAACGGATCTCCGACGGGCAGGGCTCACCGGTCCTGGCCGACGTGCTCGCCCGGGCCGGCGTCGAGTACGTCGTGGTCCGCCGCGACCTCGACCTCTACGCCAGCGGCGCCCCCGACCCGGCCCGCGTCGACCTCGCGCTCCAGCGCAGCCCCGGCCTGAGCGAGGTCGCGTCCTTCGGCCGATCGGGCTTCGGTCAGCAGGCGATGATCACGATCCTGAAGGTCGATCGTGACGTGCCGCAGGTCGAGGCGGTCGCGATGTCCGACGTCGAGACCCTGGCCGGTGGGCCGGAGGACGTGATCACCGCGATGGAGGCGGGGGCGCTGGGCCCCGACACCCCGGTCGTGATGGAGGGCGAGAAGAACTGGAAGCCCACGGTGCCCGACGTCGTGGGCGACGGCTACCGCAAGCGCGAGCGGGCCTTCGGCCGGCTCGAGGACGCCGTCGGCCAGGTCATGACGAAGGGCGAGAGCTTCCGGTCGGCGCGCAGCGCCAACGACTACCCGGGGCCCGAGGCCAGCCAGCGGGTCGTGGCGAGCTATCGGGGCATCGCCTCCGTGGTCGCCTCGTCCTCGGGGGGCTACTTCGACACCTTCGGCCCGGTGCGGCCCGAGCTCGGCCCGTACGCCGCGATCGACGGTCTCGACTCGACCTACTGGCAGTCCTCGCCGCTGACCGATCCCGTCGGGCAGTGGGTGGAGGTCCGCTTCGGCAAGCAGGTGTCCTACCCGAGCGTCACGCTCACCCTCGGCGTCGACGGCGTCACCGGGGTGCCCGTGCGCGAGGTCAAGGTGACCGCGGGCGACGAGGTGGTCACCCGCGCCGTCGATCCCGACGTGGGCACCGTGCAGATCCCGCTGACCGGCGCCTACGACTCGGTCCGGGTCGAGGTGACCAGGACCGCCGGCGCCGAGGGGGTCGTCGCCGTACGCGACATCTCCTTCCCCGGGCTCGAGGTCGAGCGCCGGCTGGTCGTCCCCGACGTCGGCGCCGGCGCCGGCACCACCTTCGTGCTGCGCGCGCGACCCCACCGGCGCGGCTGCGTCGACAGCGGGCTCGGCACCAGCTGCGGCCTGCTGGCCAACGCTCGGCCCTCCGAGGAGGAGTCCGGGATGGTGCGGGAGGTCACCGTGCACCAGGCCGGGTCGTGGGACTTCGAGGGCACGGTCGTGGCACGGGCGACGGCCGCCGGACAGCGGCTGATGGAGCCGCTGCGTGACCGGACCCGGGTGCGGGCCTCGACCACCTACCTCAGCGAGCCGGGCGTCGGCCCGCAGATGGCCTACGACGACGACCCGGCCACGTTCTGGGCTGCTGCGGCCGGCGATCCGGAGCCGACGCTGTCCCTGCGCTGGGGGTCGCGCCGCACGATCGACGCGCTGAGCGTGACCGCGCCGCGGGGCACCGCGGTCGCCCCGACCGGCGCCTGGATCTCGTCGGGGTCGACCCGACGCCGGGTCGACTTCGACGTCACCGGCCGCGCCGAGTTCGACCCGATCAGGACCCGCCAGCTCCGCATCCAGTTCGACCCGCCGCCTGCGGGCACCGATGCCCCCATCGGGGTCGCCGAGCTCGGGGTCGACGGTCTCGACGACCTGCGCTACCGGCTCGATCGCGACCTGCCCACCGGGGCGATCTGCGGCCTGGGACCCGAGCTCGAGATCGACGGGCGGACGTATCCCACGGCGGTGACCGGCACGCTCGGGCAGGTGATCGACGGGACCCCCATGCCGTTGAAGTCCTGCGACGGGCCGATCCGGATCGGCGCCGGCACCCACGAGGTCAAGATCAGCTCCACCGACCAGTTCGCCCCCAGCGAGCTCACCCTGCGCCCGGACGGCGCCGCTGCAGCCGACAGGACCGATGCGGCACCGACCCGGCGTACGGTCGAGGTCGAGAGCTGGACCTCCAACGCGCGCAGCGTCGACGTCGGTCCGGGGGAGAGGTCGCTCCTGCTGGTGCCCGAGAACGTCAACGACGGGTGGGTCGCCGAGCTCGACGGCAAGCGGCTCGAGGCCATCCGGGTCGACGGGTGGAAGCAGGGCTACGTGCTGCCCGAGGGCGCCGGGGGCCGGGTCACCCTGACCTACGGCCCCAACCGCTGGTACCAGCTGGCGCTCGCCCTCGGCGGGGTGCTCGCCCTCCTGCTGCTGGCCGGCGCGATCGTGGCCACGCGCCGCGAACGCACCCGGGTCGTGTCGTGGCCCGACCCCGCACGCGTCGTCCCCCGGTGGCGACCCCGCTGGAGCGCGGTGGCCGTGGTGGTCGCCCTGGCCGTCGGTGGGCCCGCCCTCGCCGTCGGCTTCCTGGCCGGGGTCCTCGGGTCGCGCCGCCTGGTCGACCCGCCCGCGCTCGGTGCGGTCCTGATCGCCGCGGCGGGGGTCGCCGCGGGCCTGGTGGCGTTCGGCACCGACGGGCTTCCCCCCGTGGCGTGCGACGCCCTGGCCGGGGTGGGCATGGGCCTGTTCGCCACCGCACTGACCATCGGTGGCGGCTCCCGCGCCACCGCAGCCGAGCAGGAGCCGATCGATGCCTGAGTCACCGTCGACGTGGAAGACCCTCGCCGGGCCGTGGCGGTCCTGGGCCGGCCTGGTCGCCGTCGTGCTCATCGTCGTCCAGGGCGCCTGGCGCGGCATCCTGCTCGATCGCGGCTTCTTCACCCAGGACGACTTCCTGATGCTGCGCCGCGGTGCCGAGCCGCTGAGCGTGTCGATGCTGACCCAGGACTACTCGGGGCACTTCTTCCCCGGTGGCTTCCTGTTCGCCTGGGCCCACGCCCACTACGCACCGCTCGACTGGGGCGTCGTGGTGGTCGAGGTCCTGGTCATGCAGGCCGTGGCGGCCGTGCTCCTGTGGCTCGTGCTCAGCCGGATGCTGCCCGGCTCGTGGGCGCGCGTGCCCCTCCTCGCCGCGGGTCTCACCTGCCCCCTGGCCCTGTGGCCGACCCAGTGGTGGGCCGTCGCGATCCAGTTCCTGCCGATCAGCATCTGCCTGCTGGTCGCCGTCTGGGCGCTCCTCGTGCACCTGCAGGAGGCTCGTCGGTGGGCACTGCCCGTGGTGCTCGCCGCGACCGTGGTGGGGCTGCTCTTCCAGGAGCGGGCGGCGATGTTCCCGATCGTGCTGGGACTCATCGCCTGCGCGTGGTCACCGGTGCGCGGGCCCCGGGCGATCCTCGACGCCCTGCGGTCGCGGCTCCTGCCGCTGTGGGCGCCGATGGCGGTGCTGCTCGTGGGCTACGTCCTGCTGCACCGGTCCCTCGCCCCGATCCAGGCCACGTCGGCGGGCTCCACCGGAGGCGCCGCCGAGCTGGTCGGCAACTTCGTGGGCCGCAACGCCGTGCCAGGCTTCGTGGGCGGACCCTGGGACCCCGCCGTGCTGGGCGACTCCCTGCTGGTGCCGCCGGGCTACGCCGTGGTCGTCGCCTGGCTGGTCGTCGTCGCGGCGGTGCTCTGGTCGCTGCGTCTGGCGCCGGCGGCCGCGTGGGGCTGGCTCCTGCTGCTCGGCTACTCCCTGGTCGACGTCGCCGTGCTGTTCGCCGGCCGTACGTCGATGGGCTCGGTCTTCGGCCTGATCCCGCGCTACGCCGCCGACATCGTCCCCGTCCTGCCGCTCGCCCTGGCCCTGGTCGTCCGCGCGGTGCTCGCGGCGCCACGACCCGAGACCGTCCCCGGCCGGCGCCGCTGGTCGAGGCGGGTCCCGGCCGCGGTCGTCGCGTGCGGGGTCGCGGCCGTCTACCTCACCTCCGCGGCCGTCACGACGGCCTCGGTCGCGTCGTACTCCTACAACGGGGCCGACCGGCGCTACGTCGAGACCCTGCGGGCGGGTCTGCGGGCCCAGCCCGACGTGGTCGTCTACGACGGTCCGACTCCCGACGACGTCATGATCGGCTGGTTCGGCGACGACGCGCGTGTGTCGACGATGGTCGGCATCGCGCCCGAGAGCCCGGTCTTCGACCTGCCGAGCTACGCCATGCGGATGGTCGACGCCCAGGGCGACCTGCGCCCCATCGACCTGCTGGCGCCGGTCGCCGACGAGCCCTCCGACGACAAGGAGTGCGTGCACCCGGTCACCCGGAGCGGGGCCACCGTCGACCTGGACCAGCCGATCACCGGCGACCGGATGGTCGCCCGCATCGGCTACTACACCGCCGCCGAGGGCACGATGACGGTCGCCGCCGGTGGCGTCGAGCAGATGGTGCCGCTGCGCAAGGACCTCAACGTCGTCGACATGGTGGTCGGCGGGACCCTCGACTCGCTGCGGATGACTCTCAACCAGGACGACGACGAGGAGGCCGCCGGCACCGTCTGCGTGGTCTCGGTCCAGGTCGGCTTCCCGGTGCCGCGGGGCTGAGTCCGAGTCCGAGCCCGAGGCTGGGCCTCAGACCGCGGCCTCGGCGCGGTTGACGTCGCGCAGCGCCAGCACCGTCAGCACGACGACCAGGACGACGTCGACCCCGGCGACCGCCAGGGCGAGACCGGTGAGGCTCCCGGCGAGCAGGCCGGCCCCGACGATCGCCACGACGCCCACCCAGATCAGGTACGTCGAGCGGTGGCTCTGGCGTCCCAGCGCCGAGTAGACCAGCAGCTGGAGGGTCGCCAGCAGGATGCCGACGAGCGCGAAGAGCCACAGCCGGTCCTCGACCTCGGCGTACTCCTCGCCGCCGACGAACACCAGGGCGATCGGGCTCAGCAGGTAGGCGCCCAGGGTGCACGCCACGCCGGTGCCGGCCAGCACGAGCAGCCCGCGCACGAGGGCGGAGCGGCGTGAGGCGTGGTCGGACATCGAGGGGAACAGCACGATCACCACGAACTGAGGCAGGAAGAGCACCGCCTTGGCGACGATGAGGCCGCCGGCGTACAGGCCCGCCGTGTGCTCGTCGAGGGTGCGTCGGGCGAGGAGGATGTCGAGGTTGGACAGCACGAAGAACGCCAGCAGCACCACCGAGCTGGTGCCGATCTCGGCGAGGATCGGACGGGTCGGGACCTCGATGCCGTCGTCGACCGGGGCGCGGGGGCGGCGCAGGGCGAGCCACCCGACGGCGACCGGGGCGAGGAGACCGAGGAAGACCCCGACCATGGCACCGGTCTCGGTGGGGCTGACCACGATGCACAGGCAGCCGACGACCAGCCGCGCGACGCCCATCGCGAGGTAGACCAGGCCCAGTGCGCGCCAGCGTCGCTCGCCCTGCAGCACCCCGGCCTGCCCGCCCATGATGGTGAGGGGAGCAACCGACAGGGCGACCAGGATCGCCGGCCAGGGGCTGTCGAGCCGCAGCAGGTGGACCACCGCCGGGCTCGCGGCGAGCACGACGAGGGTCAGCGCGGCACCGACCAGGTACGACAACCGCAGGACGGAGCGCTCGACGACGGCGACGTGACCGGCGTCCGCAGCGATCCGCCGGGCCGCGGTCGCCTGGGTGCCCAGCTGCAGCACCGACAGGACGAGCAGGAAGGCCATCAGGCCGGCCACCGCGCCGTACTCGACGGGGCCGAGCAGCCGCGCCGAGACGACCTGGAATCCGTAGGTGGCGACGTTGGTGACCAGCATCGCGATCGCCAGGCCACCGCTGCCGCGCAGCCCGGTGCTGCTCGCGTCCTGCGCCGTCGTTGCCACGGACGGACCTTAGCCATGTCGCACCAGCCCGGGCTGGCAACCCGTGGTTGGATCGCGCTCGTGGTCAGACACCTGCGGGAGAGCGCCCGGGTCGACGGGTGGGTGATCCTCTGGTCGGTCGTCCTCGCGGTGCTGATGCTCGGGCCGGCGCTGGCCCGAGGGTTCGTGCTCACCTACGACATGGTGTGGGTGCCCGACCTGGCCTTGCGCGCCGACTTCCTGGGGGTCGGCAGCAGCCTGCCGCGCGCGGTCCCCAGCGACGCCGTGGTGGCGCTGCTCGACGAGGTGGTGCCGGGCGAGCTGCTGCAGAAGCTGGTGCTCCTCGGCGCCCTGGTCGGTGCCGGCACGGGAGCCGCGCGCCTGCTCCGTGACCTGCCGCTGTCGGGACGGCTGCTGGCCGTCACGGTCTTCCAGTGGAACCCGCTGGTGCTCGAGCGGCTGCACATCGGGCACTGGCCCGTGCTGATCGGGTACGCCGCCCTGCCTTGGATCATCGTGTCCGCACGCACCTGGGTGCGCAGCGGCCGGGCCCCGCTGGCCCTGTGCCTGCTGCTGCCGCTGGCCTCGCTGAGCGCCAGCGCCGGGGTGGCGGCCGGGCTGGCGCTGGTGCTGGCCGGGGTGACCCGACGACCGGCGCAGGCGCTGGCGGTGGTGGCCCTGGCCGTGGCGGCCAACGCCCCCTGGTTCGTGGCCGGACTGCTGCACGCCGGCAACGCGACGACGGCCGGGGCCGGGGCGCAGGCCTTCGCCCTGTCCGGGGAGGGCAGCATCCCGGCCCCGGTGGCGGCGCTGACCCTGGGCGGGATCTGGAACTCCGAGGTGGTGCCCGACTCCCGGGCGGGGCTGCTGGGCTGGATCGCCACCGTGGTGCTCCTCGCCCTGGCGGCCGCCGGGGCACGGCGCTGGTGGCAGCGCACCGAGCGGCGCGAGGCGGTCGCGCTGCTGGCGCTGTGGGGGACCGGCTACCTGCTGGCGGTCGCGACCTGGCTCGCCCCGGATGCCGCCGGGTGGCTGTTCAGCACGGTCCCGGGCGCCGGGCTGTTCCGCGACGGCGCGCGGAGCCTGGTGCTCTGCGGCCCCCTGCTCGTGTCGCTCGTGGCCCACGGCCTGGAGCCGGGGGTCCGGCTGATCGCCCCGGACCCCGGCTCGCGCCGGGTCTTCACCCCGGTCCTGGTCGTGCTGCCGGCGGTCCTGCTCCCCGGTGCCCTGCTGGGGGCGGGCGGCAGCATCGGCGCCGTCGACTACCCCGACTCCTACGTCGCGGCACGCACCACCCTGGCGCGGGAGGCGACCGCGGGCGGTGACCTGGTGAGCCTGCCCCTGTCGAGCTACCGCCGACCGTCCTGGAACGCGGACCGCAAGGTGCTCGACCCGGTCTGGCGCTACCTGCCGCGCGACTACGTCGCCAGCGACGAGCTCGTCGTCGCCGGCGTGACGCTGCCGGGGGAGGACCCGCGCGTGACGCAGGTGCGCGCCGCCCTCGACCGGGCGACTCCGAAGGCTCGCGCGGCGGCGCTCGCCGCGCTCGGGGTGGGCGTCGTGGTGACCGACACGACCGCAGCCGGCCCCGCGCCCGAGGTGGCCGGTCGACGGCTCCTCGACGGCGACCTGGTCGTGGTCGAGCTGGCCGACCCGGCCCCGGTCGACCGACGCACCGGGTGGTACGTCGCGATGGGCGCCGCGTGGGCGGCGTACGTCGGGTGCCTGGTCGTCGGCGGCTGGCTCGCGGTCGTCCGCCGGACACGGGCGAGGTGAAACGGCCGAAAGGGTGGCGCCGACGGATCTCGCTGATACGGTCTGCTGAGACAAGGGAGGCAGTCCGTGGGTATCAGCAGCATTGCAACACTGATCGCAACGATCGTCGTGGGTGGCGCCGTCGGTGCTGCCGGCATCGTCGGTCTCGTCAGCAGCCAGACCGGTGCACCGGACAAGTCCCCGGTGAGCGTGGCCAACCCCGTCGTCCAGTACGGCGAGTAGCAGCCACCACCGGCCAGTCGGCCCCGACCACTCAGGACCCCTCGTCGGGGTCCTGAGTGTCGATGCGGCGTCCCTCCATCGCGGCGAGGAGCACCACGCCGAACGACTCCTGGGCGTGCTCCCACGTGTAGGAGTGGCTCATCGCGAGGGCTGCGGCCCCCAGCCGTGACCGCAGCGCGTCGTCGCCGAGCAGCTCGTCGATCGCGGCGGTGAACCCGGCCTGGTCCTCGACCAGGATCCCGGTCACCCCGGTGCGCACCGACTCGCGCGTGCCGCCGGCCGACGAGTAGGCCACCGTCGGCGTCGCGTGCATGGCCGCCTCGCCGATCACCAGGCCCCAGCCCTCCTTGATCGAGGGCAGTGCGAGCACCCACGCCCGGGCGTAGATCTCGTGCTTGCGCTGCTCGTCGACGTGACCCAGGAACGAGACGAGGTCCTCGGCGCCGGCCTCGACGGCGTACTGTTTCAGGTTGGCCTCCCACCAGCCGTCGCCCACGACCTGCAGGCAGATCCCGGGGTGCCGGTCGCGCAGGGCGACCACGGCGTCGATGGCGTGCTCGACCTGCTTGTGGGGGACCAGTCGACCGACCACGGCGACCGTGGGCCGCTCGGCCTTGCTCTCGTCGACCCGGATCACGCGGTCCGAGCCGTTGTGGACGATCGCGATCCGGGCCCGGTCGACCCCGAGCTCCTGCAGCTCGGCCCGGGTCGCCCGCGACACCGCGACGTACTGGCAGCGGCGGTAGAGCCACGGGGCGAAGCGGCGCTCGATCCACCAGCCGACCCGGGCCATCACCGGCCCGAACAGCACGCCCCACTGCTCGCGGTGCACGTGGTGCACGAGGACCACGACCGGGGCCCGGGTGACCAGGCGGGAGAAGAACGGCAGCCCGTTCTGGACGTCGACCACGACGTCGACGTGGCCGAACCGGTGCCGCAGCAGGGCCGCCATGCCCCGTAGGTAGACCGTGATCTTGGACCCGCGACGCACGTAGCGCACGCCGTCGACGACCTCGTCGGGCGGAGCGGCGGCGTGGGCGGCGCACAGGATGGTGACGCGGCAGCCCGCCGCGGCCAGGCCGGTGGCGACCCGCTCGAGGTAGAGCTCGGCGCCGCCGCCCTCGGGGTTGCGGGTGTCGCGCCAGCTGAGGAACACCACGTGCTTGCCGCTCAGGCCGTCTAGCTGGTGCTGCACCTGCGACACCGTAGGGCACCTGACTAGGCTGCCGGCGTGAATCCTCCCGGGCGTGGCGCGTCGGCGGCCAGGAAGCGGGCGACGCTGCGGCGCTCGGTCGCCCTGCTGCGGGCGTTCCGCTACGAGCAGCCCGACCCGCCGCGCTTCTACACCGCGCTGGCCCGCGACTCGGTCGAGCAGCTCAGCACGTACGTCGACCTCACCGGATCCCTGCTGCTCGACGTGGGCGGGGGCCCGGGCTACTTCCGCGACGCCTTCACCGCGGCCGGCGCGCGTTACGTCGCGCTCGACGCCGACGTGGGGGAGCTGTCCGGGCTCGGGGAGATGCCGCCCGGCACCGTGCTCGGCAGCGGCATGGCGCTGCCGTTCCGCGACGGGAGCCTCGACGTCTGCTACTCCTCCAACGTGCTCGAGCACGTGTCCGACCCCTGGCTGATGGCCCAGGAGATGCTCCGGGTGACGCGCCCGGGCGGCACCGTCTTCCTCAGCTACACCGTCTGGTTCGGACCGTGGGGTGGCCACGAGACCGCGCCGTGGCACTTCCTGGGCGGTCGGCGCGCCCGCGCCCGCTACCGGCGTACCCACGGCCGGGAGCCGAAGAACCGGTTCGGCGAGTCGCTGTTCAAGGTCACGGTGGCCCAGGCGCTGCGCTGGGCGGGCGAGCAGCAGGACGCCGAGGTCGTGGCGATCGTGCCGCGCTACAACCCGGCGTGGTCGTGGTGGTTGCTGCGGGTGCCCCTGGTGCGCGAGGTCGTCACCTGGAACCTCGCGATCGTTCTGCGCCGGCACTAGCAGACCCGGCCGGTGTGGTCGAGATCACCGACGAAGGGTGGAGTGCCCGAAAAAGGTTGGGCGTCCATGCGTTACGGTTCGGCGTCGTCCGGAGGGGACGCGGGAGGAGACACAAGGTGCGCACCATTGTTGGGCGATTGCTGATCGCGCTCGGAGGATTCCTGCTCGTGGCGGGCCTGGTCGCCGCCATCTGGGCCCCCGGGGTCGTCAAGAAGACACCGGTCGACGTCGACTCGGTCACCCACCTGTCGGGCCAGGGCGGCAAGGTCGACGCCAGCACCGGCGAGATCACGGTCGGCCCCGTCGTCGCCTCGAGCATCACCAAGGTCGACACCGAGGCCTCCGACGACGACGTGGCGGTGTTCGTCAGTACCTCGTGCCTGATGAAGGACGAGGGCGACGTCCCCGACTGCGTCGACGCCGACGACCCGCGCCTGCTCAACGCGAGCACCGATCTCTTCGCCACCGACCGCACCACGGCGCTGACCGTCCCCAACGGCCGCTACGTGCCCGCGGGCACCGAGCAGGCCACGGGCCTGCAGAACAAGTGGCCCTTCGACGCCAAGAAGAAGACCTACCCCTACTGGGACGGCACGGCCGGCAAGGCCTACGACGCGGTCTTCCAGCGCGAGGAGGACGTCCAGGGCATGAAGACCTACGTCTACAAGGTCGTCATCGAGAACGCGCCGATCGAGGTCGCCGAGGGGGTGCCGGGCACCTACAACAGCTCCAAGGAGCTCTACATCGACCCGATCACCGGCGCGATCATCAACCAGACCGACGTCCAGACGCGCTTCCTCGACTCCGGGACGCAGGCCCTCGACCTCAAGCTGGAGTTCACCGAGCAGCAGCAGCGCACCAACGTCGACGACGCCAAGGACAACCAGCGCTCGCTGAAGCTGGTCACCACGTGGATCCCGATCGTCGGGATCGCCGGCGGTCTGCTGGCCATCGTCGGGGGCATCCTGCTCGTCCTGCGCGAGGGACGACGACGCCCCGACGACACCACGACCGACGACGTCTTCGCCGACGGCACCGAGAGCCCGCGGCACTGACGGGTCTGGGGTGACGACGGTGACGCTCAGCTCCGACCGCGCCGCGCAGTTCGAGCGCGTCTTCACCGACGTCGTCGATACCATGGGGCGCGCGCTCCTCGGCAAGGACCGGGTCGTCCGCCTGGCCGTCACCTGCCTGCTCGCCGAGGGCCACCTCCTGCTTGAGGACCTCCCCGGGACCGGCAAGACCATGCTGGCGCGGGCGTTGGCCAACTCCGTCGAGGGCACGCACGCGCGGATCCAGTTCACCCCGGACCTGCTGCCCACCGACGTCACCGGTGTCACCGTCTACGACCAGCAGCGGGGGACCTTCGAGTTCCACCAGGGCCCGATCTTCCACGACATCGTGCTGGCCGACGAGATCAACCGGGCCTCGCCCAAGACGCAGTCGGCGCTGCTCGAGGTCATGGAGGAGGGGCACGTCACCGTCGACGGGACCACCCACGACGTGCCGCTGCCGTTCATGGTCATCGCGACCCAGAACCCCATCGAGCAGGCCGGTACCTACCAGCTGCCGGAGGCCCAGCTCGACCGGTTCCTGATGAAGACCTCCGTGGGGCACCCCAACGCCGAGGCGACCGAGCAGCTCCTGATGGACGCCGGGGTCCGCGACCGCGCCGCCCTGGTCACCCCCGTGCTGACCGGCCGGGACGTCACGACGATGGCGGCGCAGGCCGCCGAGGTCCACGTCGACCGGTCGATCGTGCGTTACGTCCGGGAGCTGGCCGAGCAGTCGCGGGAGGCCGAGCACGTCAAGCTCGGGCTCTCGGCCCGTGGCTGCCTGGCCCTGGTCCGGGTCGCCAAGGTGTGGGCCGCCGCCGCCGGCCGGACCGCCGTCGTGCCGCAGGACGTCCACGACCTGGCCCACCCGGTGCTCTGCCACCGGCTGCTCCTCGACTCCCGCGCCCACTACGGCGGCGTCCGGGTCGACGACGTCATCGACCGACTCCTGCGCGACGTCCCACCGCCTCGCGACCGTGCGTGAGCGACTCGGCTCCCTGCGCTCGACGCTGAGCGCGACGGTGGGTGCTGCCGTGACGACCACCGGGTGGACCGTCATCGGCCTGGGCGTGGTGTCGGGGGTGGCCGGGGTCGGGGGTGGCTACGTCGAGCTGCGCCTGGTCGCGGTGCTCTGCGCGCTCGTCCTGCTGTCCGGGGCGGTGCTGCTGCTCGACCGGGCCCGCGTCGAGACCCGACTGGAGCTCCGGCCCCCGTCGACGGTCGCCGGGCGCCCCGGACGCGCGGTCCTGCGCGTGACCAGCCGGGGCCGCCGGCCCCTGCGGCACCGGGTGGTCAGCGTCCCGGTACGCCGCGCCGACCGGGAGGACCGCACCCTGGTCCGCCTGCCGGTGCTGCGCAGTGGGCAGACGCACGAGCAGCAGATCGTCCTGCCCGCCACCGAGCGCGGGATCGTGGAGGTCGGGCCGGTGGGCTCGCGGCGCACCGACCCGCTCGGACTGTTCGTGCGCCACACCCGGTGGTCGGGCGTCGCCGACCTCGCGGTGCGCCCGCGCACGATCGAGATCGAGTCGATCGCCCCCGGCCACGTGCCCGACCACGACGGCAGCCCCAGCGAGCGGGTGTCGATGAGCGACCTGGCCTTCCACGCCCTGCGCGAGTACGTCCCCGGTGACGACCTGAGGCACGTGCACTGGCGCTCCTCGGCCCGCGCCGGCGTGCTCCACGTCCGCCAGTACCACGACACCCGACGCAGCAGCGTGGTCGTCGTCGTCGACCGCCACCAGGCCGCCTACCCCCGCGCCCAGGACTTCGAGCTGGCCCTGTCGATCGCGGCGTCGGTCGTCGTGCGCCTCGACGAGGAGGGGTACGCCGTCACCTTCTCGTGCGGGCCCGACCTCGCCGCGGAGTCCGTGGACGCGGTGCTCGACGTCAGCTGCCGCGCCGTGCTCGGGCCCGACGACCTGCAGGAGAGCACGGTGGCCGCCCACCGGTCGGCCCCGCAGTCGAGCCAGCTCGTGCTGGTGTCCGGCGTGCACGCCGACCCCGCGCGGCTCGGTGCCTGCCGCTCGGTCTTCGCCGACGACGTCCGGTTCCTCGGCCTGACGACCGGGCGGCTGCCCGGTGAGGCCCTCGACGAGCCGCCCGGCGAGGTCGGCCAGGGGACCCTGCGGATGGCGCGGGTACGCCGGCTGGTGGAGCTGCCCGGTGTCCTGGCGGACGGCGCGTTCGCGGACGCACCGTGAGCGCCAGGTGAGCGCCAGGTGAGCGCCCGGTGAGCGCCCGGTGAGCGTCCCGTGAGCGCCCAGGGAGAGCGGACCCGAGCCGGCGTCGGGGTCGGGGTCGGGGTCGACGTGGTCATGGCCCTGCTCACCAGCGGCGTCGTGCTGCTCGGCTGGCGGTCGACGTACGCCGGGTCCGGGTGGTGGGTCGCCGGCCTGGTCGCCGTGGTCCTGGCGGTGTCGGTGGCCGTGATCGTCCGTGACCTCGGTGGCGGCGGTGAGCTCGTCGGGCTGGCGCTGGTGGTCGGCTACGTCGTCGTCGCCGGACCGTTGTCGCGCGGCACCCTCGCCCTCGAGGGCTGGGACACCTTCACCGACGGGCTCGTCGGGACCGGCGAGATCTGGCAGCTGCTGCTCACCACGCACCCGCCGGTCGACGCCACCGGCCCGGCCCTGCTGCCCCCCATCATCACGGCGCTGGTCGGTGCCGGCTTCTCCACCTCGCTCGCGCTCGGCTCGCGCCGCCCGGTGGCCCCGCTGCTCCCGTTCGCCGCGGCCCTGGCCGTCGTCCTCCTCGTCGGTCAGCGCGAGACCGCGTCGCTGCTCGGGCTCGGGGCCGGGACCGGTGTGCTGTCCCTGGTCTGGGTCCGGGTCCGCGCGCTGCGGCTCGAGGACGAGCGGCTGGGACCCGACCCGGGCCGGTGGCGTCGCTCGGTCGTCGGCGCACTGGTCGTGGCCGTCTGCGCCGGGGTCGCGTTCCGTGTGGTCGGTGACGGCGTCGGGAGCGGTGGCGCCGACCCGGACCGGTTCACGCTGCGCGAGCAGGCCCGGCCCTATGCCGTCTCGGCGCTGCGCACGCCGTTGACCGACTTCCGCGAGCTGGTCCGCAGCAACCGGCGGCTGCTGGTCGTCGACGGTGCGCCGGCCGGGACCCGGCTCCGGTTCGCCGCGCTCGACCGCTACGACGGCCGGACCTGGTCGGCCGACAACGACACCGACCCGGCCCGCACCGACGACCGGTTCCTGCACGTGTCGTCGACGACCGACAACCCGGCCCGCGGCCCCGAGCGGACGGTCACCGTCCAGGTGACCAAGGACTGGGACCGGGCCTGGGTGCCGACCGTCGGCGCCGTCGACTCCTTCACCGTCGAGGAACCCGATCCCGGCCTGCGTGACGACCTGCGCTACGACCCGGCCACCCAGACGGCGCTATTGCCCGACGGCCTGGGGCGCGACGTGCGCTACTCCTTCACCACCCACGACACCGAGCTGAGCGCGACGCCCCGGATGACCGAGTCGCCGCTCCTCGACGACGACCTCTACCGCGCCGGCGCCCGCGTCGACAAGGTCATCACCTACTGGAAGCGGGAGAAGACGGCCCTGACGCCGATGGACGCCGTGTTCAAGGTGGCGGCCGGCATCCGCTCGGTGGGGCGCTACAGCCACGGCGCCGAGCCGTGGGAGCGGAGGTACCGCGCCGGTCACGACATGAACCGGCTGGCCGAGGGCTTCCTGCTCGACTCGCCGCCGGTGGGCGACGAGGAGCAGTACGCCGCGGCGATGGCGGTCCTGGCCAACCGGATGCGGGTGCCCGCCCGCGTCGTGGTCGGGGCGGTCCTGCCCGAGAGCGGCGTGGTGCGCGGCTCCGACGTGACCGCGTGGGTGGAGCTGCGGGCCGACGACGGCACCTGGCGCACGCTCGACACCGACGTGTTCATGTCGCGACGTCCACCCGACCGGATCGGGTCGGGCGTCGCGCCCGACCCGACGTACGACCCGCTGTCGGAGCAGCCGAAGCCGCCGCCCCGGACCGACCCGAAGGACGCCGACGACCAGGCGAGCGACTCCGGGTCCACGCAGCGCAGCCGCCCCTGGTGGCTCCTCGCAGTCCCGCTCGTGCTCGTGCTGGCGGGGGGCGTCCCCGGCGCCAAGTGGCTGCGCCGCCGCCGACGCCGGCGCGCGGCGGGGGTGAGCGCGCGGTACGCCGGCGCCTGGGACGAGCTCGTCGACCACGCCCGCGACCTCGGGTTCGACGTCCCGGCCGCGGCCCGCCCGACCCAGGCCGCGGCGCTCGACGGGACGGTGGCCCTGGCGCTCGAGGCCGATCGGCGGATCTACTCCGCCGACGAGCTGGACCCGCACGCGGCGGACGCCTACTGGAGCCTGGTCGAGACCGAGGTCCGCCGCCTCGACGCGCAGACGTCGCGTTCACGCCGGGTACGGGCCCTGTTCAGCGCACGTTCGCTCCGCTCCTGAGCGACCCCCCGGAGATGCGCGCGCCTTATCACGGGGCCTGCGTGGCCGGCACACCCCCGACACGCCATTGCGTCAAAGTGTGACAAAAGACACCATTCACGTAGAACGCGTTCTACTGTGACCTCGACCACCCCGAAGGGGGGTCTGTCCTTGGGAGGGGAAGCTCGTGCGCAAAGCTCTTGGATTCGTGTTGTTCGGATTGGGTGCAGCACTGCTCGCCATCGGTCTCGTCGCCGCCATCTGGGCCCCCGGTCGGGTCAAGCAGACGCCGGTGGACGTCGACACCACGACCCGTCTCGAGGGGACGGCCGCCAAGCTCGACGCCGCGACCGGCGAGCTCAGCGCGCCACGACCGATCAAGATCTACAGCCTGACCCAGACCGACAGCAAGGTCTCCGACGACAAGGTGGTGGCCTTCGTCAACACCCAGTGCGTGGTCTTCTCCGACCAGGGGGACATCCCCGACTGCGGACCCCCGACCGAGCAGGGCGCCGACACCGACCCCCGGGTGGTCGACATCGGGATCGACCGGTTCACCACCGACCGGGTGACCGCCGAGGGCGTCCCCAGCAAGGGCTACATCGACGGCGCGGTCGACCACGTGGGCTTGGTCAACAAGTTCCCGTTCGACAGCAAGAAGCGCGACTACCCCTACTGGGACGGGGCGACCGGGAAGGCGTGGCCCGCGAAGTTCGTCGAGGCCGTCGACCTCAAGGGACTGCCCACCTACCACTACCAGGTGGTCATCAAGGACCAGCCGGCCGAGGTGACCGAGGGCACCGAGGGCACCTACAGCCAGACGGTCGACATCTACGTCGAGCCCAAGACCGGGGCGGTGGTGCAGCAGATCCAGGACCAGCAGCGCTACCTCGCCGACGGCACCCAGGTCCTCGACCTCAAGGCCCAGTTCACCGACAAGCAGGTCCAGACCAGCGTGGACGACGCCGACGACAACATCGCCAGCCTCACCCTGATCACCCGGACGATCCCGCTGATCGGCATCATCGCCGGTCTCCTCCTCATCCTGGCCGGCGCGGTGCTGGCGGTCCTGGCCCGCCGTCGCGAGGAGGTCGACGTGCCCGGCGCCCGGCGCCGCGAGCCCGTCCCTGCCTGACCTGTCCCACCCGGTGGGCTGAGCTGGGGGGTCAGCCCCGGTCTGCGGCGAGGACGGCCGTGCCCGGCAGGTACTTGCCGCGCACGGCCGACCAGCCGCCCCAGACCCGGTCGTGACCCTCGGGCCACTCGGGCTCCAGCAGCGTGTGGAGCCGGAACCCCGCACCCGCCAGCAGCGCCACCCAGTCGCCGAGCGTGCGGTGGTGCTCGACGTAGGACACCCGGCCGGTGTCGGAGTCGAACTCGACGTACGGCGTGCGGTCCCAGTAGGACTGGCTCGCGACCAGGCCGGCCTCGGAGGGGTCGTCGGCGAACGCCCAGCGCGTGGGGTGGGTGATGGAGAACGCGAAGCGACCGCCCGGGCGCAGCACGCGGGCGGCCTCGGCCACCGCGAGCTCGATGTCGCTGACGAACTGCAGCGCCCCGAAGCTGCAGAAGACGACGTCGTACGTCGCGTCGGCGAAGGGCAGGTCGGTGGCGGTGCCCTGGACCGAGGGGACCACCACCCCGGTGTCGTCGTCGATGCGGCGGGAGTGCTGCAGCTGACGCCACGACAGGTCCAGCCCCACGGCGCGACCGCCCCGGGTCCGGACCCAGCGCGAGCACTGCCCGGCACCCGAGCCGACCTCGAGCACGTCCTTGCCGGCGACGTCGCCCAGCACGCGTGCCTCGGCCTCGGTCAGCCCCTCGGGACCCCAGACGAACCCGGCGTCGCCGAGGAACGCGCCGTGGGTCGCCTGGTACTCGTCGGCGTAGGCGTCCCAGTCGGGGCCGTTGGCGCGCCGGGACTCCTCCTCGTCGACCTCGCGACGCTGCGACCGGGTCGAGTCCGGGAGCGGGGCGTGATGTCGCGAGTCGGGCGCCAGCGGGTCGGGAACGCTCACGACGCGGTCACGAGCCCGAGCTCGGCGGTGCTGCGGGGGGCCATGGCAGCACCGTATCCAGGGCTGCCGTGTCCAGGGCTAGCATCGCGGGATGCGAGTCGCCGGTCTCCTCGTCCTTGCCCGCGGGTCCGCACGGTGACCGACTTCGCGTCGCTGGAGCCGCTCGAGGGCGGCTGGTCGGGCGAGACCTTCGTGGCCCGGGTGGGGGAGGGGAGCGCGGCCGAGCGCCAGGTCGTGCGCATCCACGTCCGCGACCCCGACCGCGCCGCGGTCGACGCGGCGCTCCTGCGCCTGGTGCGGGGGCTGGTGCCGGTGGCCGAGGTGCTCGAGGTGCGCCCCGCCGTGGGCGGGATGCCGGCGCTGCTGGTGACGTCGTTCCTGCCCGGCGTGCGCGGCGACCTGCTGCTTCCCGATCTCGACGACGCGGGGCTGGTCGCGGTCGGCCGGCAGGTCGGCGACCTGGTCGCCACCCTGGGCGGGATGCCGCTCGTGCGTCCCGGAAGGTTCGTCGGGCCCGACCTGGCGATCGAGCCGTGGGACCTCCCCGACGGCCTGCCGGGGTGGGTGGAGACGCACCTCCCGGCCCTCGCGCACTGGTCCTACGACGAGAAGGCGGCGCTGGGGGACCTGGCCGCCGACGCCCAGGAGCTGCTCGACACCGTCGCGCGCACCTGCCTGGTGCACAGCGACCTCAACCCCAAGAACCTGCTGCTGGACCCCACGACCCTCGAGGTCACCGCGCTGCTCGACTGGGAGTTCGCCCACGCCGGCCACCCCTTCACCGACCTGGGCAACGTGCTCCGCTTCGAGGGCGACGGGCCCTGGCAGCCCTACGCGGACGCCGTCCTGGCGGCCTACCACGAGCGCCGCGGTACGCCGCCGGGCGAGGCCCGCGCCCTGGCCCGGGCCGCCGACCTGTGGGCGCTGGTCGACCTCGCGGCCCGGCGCGGGGCCAACCCGGTCGCCGAGCGGGCCGACGACCTGCTGCGCGCCATGGTGCGAAGTTTCGACACCGTCGTACCCGGCGCGTAGAGTCACACACTGCGCCAGAGGTCTGCCGTCGTCCCGTACGGAGTGGCCCTCGGCTCGCTATCGCCCTCGCTGGTCACCGACCGGCTCGTCTCGGTAGTGGAACCGGATCTCCGGCGTGCCCACACGACTTCTGTCCACCCCCGAGGAAACCCATCCCCTTGACTACCTTTGCTTCTCTCCACGACTACGACGCGCCCCAGGTCGCGATCAACGACATCGGCTCCGAGGCCGACTTCCTGGCGGCCATCGACCTGACGATCAAGTACTTCAACGATGGCGACATCGTCGAGGGCACCATCGTCAAGGTCGACCGCGACGAGGTCCTGCTCGACATCGGCTACAAGACCGAGGGTGTCATCCCCTCGCGCGAGCTCTCGATCAAGCACGACGTCGACCCCTCCGAGGTCGTCTCCGTCGGCGACCTGGTCGAGGCCCTGGTCCTCCAGAAGGAGGACAAGGAAGGCCGCCTGATCCTGTCCAAGAAGCGCGCCCAGTACGAGCGCGCCTGGGGCACCATCGAGCAGGTCAAGGAAGAGGACGGCGTCGTCGAGGGCACCGTCATCGAGGTCGTCAAGGGCGGCCTCATCATCGACATCGGCCTGCGCGGCTTCCTGCCCGCCTCGCTGGTCGAGATGCGCCGCGTGCGCGACCTGCAGCCCTACGTGGGCCAGGTCCTCGAGGCCAAGATCATCGAGCTCGACAAGAACCGCAACAACGTGGTCCTGTCGCGCCGTGCCTGGCTCGAGCAGACCCAGTCCGAGGTCCGCCACGGCTTCCTCACCCAGCTCCAGAAGGGCCAGATCCGCAAGGGTGTCGTGTCCTCGATCGTCAACTTCGGTGCGTTCGTCGACCTCGGCGGCGTCGACGGTCTGGTCCACGTCTCCGAGCTGTCCTGGAAGCACATCGACCACCCGTCCGAGGTCGTCACGGTCGGCGACGAGGTCACCGTCGAGGTGCTCGACGTCGACATGGACCGCGAGCGCGTCTCGCTGTCGCTGAAGGCGACCCAGGAGGACCCCTGGCAGCACTTCGCCCGCACCCACCAGATCGGTCAGATCGTGCCGGGCAAGGTCACCAAGCTGGTGCCCTTCGGCTCGTTCGTCCGCGTCGAGGAGGGCATCGAGGGCCTGGTGCACATCTCCGAGCTGGCCGAGCGCCACGTGGAGATCCCCGAGCAGGTCGTCCAGGTCAACGACGACGTCATGGTCAAGATCATCGACATCGACCTCGAGCGTCGCCGGATCTCGCTGTCGCTCAAGCAGGCCAACGAGACCGCGACCGCCTCCGACGTCGAGGAGTTCGACCCCACGCTCTACGGCATGGCGGCGACCTACGACGACCAGGGCAACTACGTCTACCCCGACGGCTTCGACTCCGAGACCGGCGAGTGGCTCGAGGGCTTCGACGACCAGCGCGCGGTGTGGGAGGAGCAGTACGCCAAGGCGCACGCTCGCTGGGAGGCCCACGTCAAGCAGCAGGCCGACGCCAAGACCGCCGACGCCGAGGCCAGCGAGGCCACGTCGTACTCCTCCGTCGGCGAGGTCGAGGAGGGCGAGGGCGACGGCGGTTCGCTCGCCTCCGACGAGGCCCTGCAGGCGCTGCGCGAGAAGCTCACCGGCGGCCAGGCCTGATCGCCTGCCCCACCTGAGCAGCACCTGATCGACGTACGACGACGAAGGCCCGGTCCCCGTGAGGGGGCCGGGCCTTCGTCGTGCGACGAGCGCGAGGGATCAGGCGGCACGGTCGAACGACCCGTACGTCGCCCGTGCGGCGGGGGCCACGAAGTCGGGGTCGATCCGGTGGGAGCGGGGCGGGCGAGCGGGCCCGTCGTAGAAGAGGCAGCGCAGGCTGCCGACGATGCCGGCGACGGCCAGGACGGCGAGGACGAGGAGGAAGGTCATGTCCCTCACTATCCGCTTGGTCAGAACCGTCGACCAGTGGCAGTAATGACGGGGTTAGTCGATTTTCTGCCATCGATCCCGTAGGGTCACGGCATGCACAAGGTCGCCGTCGTGGTCCAGGACGGGGCCGAGCCGTTCGGGCTCGGCTCGCTCGTCGAGGTGTGGGGCGAGCCCTACCACCCCGAGGACGACAACCCGGTCTTCGACTTCCAGGTCTGCACGCCTACCCCCGGCCGGGTGCGCGGGCGCTCCGACTACGACCTGTTCGTCGAGCGGGGGCTCGACACGGCCGACGATGCCGACCTGGTCTGCTTCGCGCCGCGCTACGACTTCCTCGACTTCGACCCCCGGGTGCTCGACGTGGCCCGGGCCGCCTACGAGCGGGGCGCCGTGGTCTACGCCCACTGCAGCGCCGCGTTCCTGCTCGGCGAGGCCGGACTCCTCGACGGGCGCGAGTGCACCACCCACTGGCGCTACACCGACCGGATGGCCGCGCGCTACCCGAAGGCGGTGGTGCGTCCCGACGTCCTCTACTGCCACGACGACAACGTGCTGACCGGGGCCGGGTCGGCCGCCGGCATCGACGCCTCGCTCCACCTGCTGCGCCAGACCTTCGGCGCCCGGGTGGCCGCGACCACCGCGCGCCGCATCGTGGTCCCGCCCCACCGTGACGGCGGCCAGGCCCAGTTCATCGCCCGCCAGGTCGTCGACTACCAGGCCGAGACCCTCGGCGCCGTCCTCACCTGGGCCGCCGAGCACCTCGCCGACAACCTCGACGTCGAGAGCCTGGCCCGCAAGGCCCACATGTCGCCGCGCACCTTCGCGCGCCGCTTCCGCGACGAGACCGGCACCACCCCGCACTCGTGGGTGACGGCCCAGCGGCTCCAGCTGGCCGAGGAGATGCTCGAGCGCACCGACAACTCGGTCGACCAGATCGCGGCCGAGGTCGGGTTCGGCAACGCCGCCACCCTGCGCCACCACTTCACCCGGGTGCGCGGGGTCAGCCCCCAGGTCTACCGCCGCCAGTTCGCCTGCTGAGCTCCCGGCCCCACGTCGGTCGAGGTGCGAGGAGCCCCGGCGACGAGCCTCGAGACCACCGCAGGATGACGACTACGGCAGCCGGTCGCGCAACACTTTCCCAGTCAGCGTCCGGGGCAGCTCGTCGAGGAACACCCAGGTCTTGGGCCGCTTGGGCGGGGCCAGCCGCTCCCGCGCGTACGCCGTCAGGTCGGCCGTGGTGGCCGAGCCGACCACCGCGGCGCACACCCGCTGGCCCCAGTCGGGGTCCTCGACGCCGTAGACCGCGACGTCGGTGACCCCGGGGTGCTCGGCGAGCACCAGCTCGACCTCCAGGGGATAGACGTTGACGCCCCCGCTGATCACGAGGTCCTCGCGCCGCCCGTCCAGGTAGAGGTAGCCGTCGCCGTCGAGGCGGCCCAGGTCGCCCACCGTGAACGCGCGGTCCTCGCCCGTGCCGCGCCAGGCGTCGGCGGTCAGCCCCGGCTCTCGGAAGTAGGTGAACCGTGCGTGGGGCGGCACCACGCACCAGATCGTGCCGTCGGCGTCCGTCGACAGGGTGCGCCCCGGGCGGGCGCGGCCCACGGTGCCGGGCCGCTCCAGCCACTCCTCACTGCGGCAGGCCGTGAACTGGCCCTCGGTCGAGCCGTAGAACTCCCACGTCGAGCCGGCGGGGAACTCGGCGAGGAGTCGCCGCTTGACGTCGACGGGACACGGCGCGCCGGCGTGCGCCACCAGCCGGAAGCACGACAGGTCCGGCACTCCGACCTCGTCCCAGTGGGCGAAGAGCCGCTGCAGGTGGGTCGGCACGCAGAACATGGTGGTCGGCCGCTCGCGGCCGATGGCCTCGGTGACCCGGGCCGGGTCGAAGGTGCCGGGGAGCACGACGCGGCCACCGGCGAGCACCGTTCCCATCGCGAACCGCAGCGGCGCCGAGTGGTAGAGCGGACTCAGCACGAGGTTGACGTCGTCGGCGCGAAAGCCCCACAGGTCGCGCTCCTCGGCCACCAGTGCCTCGGCCTGCGCGGGTGGGAGCAGCCCGCTCCACACGCCCTTCGGCGTGCCCGTGGTGCCGCTCGTGCAGTGCATCGGTCGGGCGCGCGGGACGCCCCGGTCGGGCGTGGTGACGGCGGCCAGACCGGCGGCGTCGGTGACCACGACCGTCGGGTCGAGCGGGGTGAGGATGCGATCGCGCTCGGGCCCGGTGAGTCTCGGGTCGAGCGGGATGGGCACGATCCCGCGCGCGAGCAACGACAGCACCGCGTCGAGGTAGGCCGTGGTCGGCGGCACCAGGAGCGCCACCCGGTCGCCCTCGCGCAGGGGCAAGGGCCTCACGTGAGGCCGAGATCGGCCGCCAGCTGGTCGACCACGGTGGCGTAGTGGACGTCGTAGTCGAGGACGCCGCGGTACATGTGACCGAAGAGCTCGAGCGAGATGTGGCCGAACAACGTCGACCAGGCCATCAGGCCGCGCACGCCGTACGCCGGGCTCAGCGGCGGGTCGACGAAGGCCAGCACCGGCGCCAGGGCGGCCTTCTCGGCGGCCGAGACGCGCTCGGGGCCGCGGGGACGGCGTCCGGCCTGCTGGGCGTCGCGGACCAGCTCGAGCAGGGCGACGGACACCCGGGTCGCGGGGACGACGGTGTCGTCGGGGGCGGCGTACCCGGGAACGGGGGAGCCGTAGGTGAGCGCGTACTGGTGCGGGTGCTCGACGGCCCACGTGCGCAGGGCCTGGGCCATCGCGCGGAACCGACCACGCAGGTCTCCCCGACGCACCGAGGCGCCGGCCTCCTCGACCGTGGCGCCGAGGTCGTCGTAGGCCTGGACGATCAGGGCCGTGAGCAGCGCGTCGCGGCTGGGGAAGTAGCGGTAGACGGCCGACGACGCCATGCCCAGGTCGCGCGCGACGGCCCGCACGGACAGGGCGGCCGGGCCGATCTCGGCCAGCTGGCTCGCTGCGTTGTCGAGGATGGCCTGGGTCAGCTCGGCCCGGGCGGCGGCCCGGGCGGTGCGGGGTGCGGTGGGCATGGGGTGATCCTGCCTCGGGCGGAGAGCGGTGGCAACAAAAGAGAGCACTGCTCTTGTATCTTTCGTCTCACGATGGCATGCTCGTCAAAACGAGAGCGGTGCTCTCCCAATGACCTGAAGGAGAAGATCATGAGCAAGCACGTGGTGGTGGGAGCTGGTCCGGTGGGCATGGCGACGGCGCGGGAGCTGGTCGACCAGGGGCACGAGGTGGTCCTGGTCAGTCGGTCGGGGAGCGGCCAGGGCGTCGAGGGCGTCCGCCGGGTGGCGCTCGACGTCTCCGACGCCGCCGCGCTCACTGCGCTCACCGACGGGGCGGCCGCGATCTACAACTGCGTCAACCCGCCGTCGTACGACGTGTGGTCGACCTGGTGGCCGCCGATCGCCCAGGCGCTGCTCGCTGCCGCCGAGCGGACCGGGGCGGTGCTCGTCACGGCGTCCTGCCTCTACGGCTACGGTCCGACCCGGGCCCCGATGGTCGAGGGACAGCCCGATCTCGCCACCGGTACCAAGGGCCGCCTGCGCGCGACGATGTGGGCCGAGGCGCGCGAGGCCCACGAGGCCGGACGCCTGCGTGCTGTCGAGGTGCGGGGCTCGGACTTCATGGGGCCCGGCGTCACGATGTCCCACGTGGCCGTGGTCGCCCCCGCGGCGCTGGCCGGCAAGGCGGTGCGGGTCTTCGGAGCGGCCGACCTGCCGCACTCCTACACCGACGTGCGTGACATGGCCCGCACGATGGTCGCCGTCGCCGGCCGGCCCGAGACCCACGGCCGGGTCTGGCACGCGCCCACCAACCCCGCGGTCTCCCAGGCCCAGGCGGTCTCGGACGTCTGCCGGGCCGCCGGACGCGAGCCCGTCGCGGTGCGGGTCTGGCCCCGCGGCATCCTGGCGGTGGGGGGTCTCTTCGTGGGGTTCTTCCGCGAGATGCGTGAGACCGTCTACCAGTTCCAGCGCCCCTACGTGCTCGACTCGAGCCTCTCCGAGCGCGAGCTCGGGCTGGCCCCCACCCCGTGGGACGAGATGTGCCGGGCCACGGCCGAGGCCGCCCTCGGCGCCCCGGTGTCGGACCCGAGGGTCGGCGTCAGCCTCGGCGGCTGAACCAGGCATGACCCGGCCCCGGACGGGCAGGAGGCACGCATGATGCCGATCCTGCTCACCGTCCTCGCGCTGGTCGTCGTCGTGCTGGCGTTCGGCGCCTGGCGTGGTGCCCGTACGGCCGCGCCGCGCGCCCGGCGCGCGTCGTCGGACAGCGGCTACGTCGATGCCGGCGGGGCGGCGTACACCGGGGCCGACGACGGCCCGCGCCACCACGGCGGAGGCGACGACGGAGGTGGCTGGCTCGACGGCGGGGGCGGCGACAGCGGAGGCGGGGGCGGCGACAGCGGTGGCGGCGGGGGAGACGGCGGCGGGGGCGGGGGCGGCGACTAGGCTCGCTGCGTGCGCGTGGGACTGACCGGAGGCGTCGCCTCGGGCAAGAGCTCGGTGGCCGACATCCTGCGTGAGCTGGGGGCCACGATCATCGACGGTGACGTGCTCGCCCGCGAGGTGGTCGAGAAGGGCACGCCCGGCTTGGAGCGGGTGGTGGCGGCCTTCGGTGCCGAGATCCTGACTCCCGACGGCGACCTCGACCGGCCGCGGCTCGGTCAGCTGGTGTTCAACGATCCCGAGCAGCGCCGGCGTCTCGAGGCGATCGTGCACCCCCTCGTCTTCGAGCGGTACGCCGAGCTCGAGAGCGCCACCGGGCCCGACGACCTGGTGGTCCACGACATCCCCCTGCTGGCCGAGTCCGGTCGGGCCGACGGCTTCGACGCCGTGATCGTGGTCGACGGGCCCGACGACCTGCGGATCGAGCGGATGCTCCGGGACCGCGGCTGGACCCGCGAGGACGCCGAGTCGCGGATCGCCTCGCAGGCGACGCGTGAGCAGCGCCTGGCCATCGCGACCCACGTCATCGACAACGCCGGCTCCCGTGAGCAGCTGCGCGAGCGGGTCGAGCAGGTCTTCGCCGAGCTCACCTCCGACCGCGGGTGAGGCGGCAGGGTCGGGGGAACGTCAGAGCGTCCTGGTCATGAACCGGCTCGACGGGTCGGGCCGGTAGCCCGCGAAGGGCTCGCACGCGACGAAGTCGTGCCGGGCGTAGAGCCGATGGGCCGGGGCGAAGAAGTCCTGGCTGCCGGTCTCGAGGCTGACCCGGGTGAACCCCGCGTCGCGCGCCTGCTCGAGGGCGAAGGTCAGCAGCCGCGCCCCGATGCCCTGCCCGAGCCGGTCGGGCGCCGTGCGCATCGACTTCAGCTCGGCATGGCCGTCGGGCGGACCCGTGAGGCGCTTGAGCGCGACGCACCCCACCAGGTCGCCACCGTCGTACGCCGACCAGAACGACACGTCGCGGGCCCGGAGCCCGGCGAGGTCGAGCGCGTGGCTGGAGCCGGGCGGCGAGGTCGCCCGCAGCTGGGCGACATGCGCCTCGAGGAACGCCACGACGGCGGCGCTGGTCAGGTCGTCGGGCTCGATCCGCACGGTCTGAGCCTAGGGAGACCGGCCCCAGGACGCACGAGAGCCCCACCGCGACTGCGGTGGGGCTCTCGTCGTACGGGGGTCGGGTCAGGCCGCCAGGTCGGGGTCGCCGAGGCGACGCAGCTTCTGCAGCGCCTCGCGCTCGAGCTGGCGCACCCGCTCGGCGGAGATGCCGTGCTTGGCACCGATGTCGGCGAGCTTGTGCTGGCGCCCGTCGACCAGGCCGTAGCGCGAGCGGATGATGTCGGCGGCGCGCTCGTCGAGCGAGCCGACCAGTGCGTTGAGCCGGTCGCGGGACTCGGTGTCGAGGACCGTCAGGTCGGGCGAGGGAGCGGTCTCCTGGGCCATCAGGTCGCCCAGCGAGGTGTCACCGTCCTCGTCGACGGGGGTGTCGAGGCTGACGTGCTCGCGACCCCAGGCCATCAGGTCGAGCACCCGCTCGACCTCCATGCCGAGCTCGGCAGCGATCTCGGTCGGGTCGGGGTCGCGCCCGAGCTGACGCTCGAGGGTGCGGCGGGCGCCGCCGACCTGGTTGAGCTCCTCGACCACGTGCACGGGCAGTCGCACCACGCGGGCCTGCTGGGCGATGCCGCGGGTGATCGCCTGGCGCACCCACCACGTCGCGTAGGTCGAGAACTTGTAGCCCTTGGTGTAGTCGAACTTCTCGACCGCGCGGATCAGGCCGGTGTTGCCCTCCTGGATGAGGTCGAGCATCGGCATCTGCGCCCGGCCGTACTTGCGGGCGATCGAGACGACGAGCCGCAGGTTGGCGGTGATGAAGGTGTCGACGGCCTTGCGGCCCTCCTCGGCGAGCCACTCGAGCTCCTCCTGGGTGGCGCGCATCGGCGCGCCGCCCTTCTTGCGTCCCACACGACCCTCGGCGAGGAGGGCCTCGGCCATCAGGCCGGCCTCGATCGTCCGGGAGAGCTCGACCTCCATGGCAGCGTCGAGCAGGGGGTTGCGGGCGATCTCGTCGAGGTAGAGTCCGACGCTGTCGCGCCCCTCGATCTCGCGGGTGACCCGTGTTGCGGTCCTGGTTGCCATGGGGGACCCTCCTTCAGTCTCGTGGCCGACCTTGCGTCCACGTCTGGTTCAACAGTCGTCCGGGAAGGTGGATTCCCACATCACCCGGAAGGCTTCACGCTGCGCATCTTCACGCTGCGTATGAGGCCTTCGAAAGCAACGACGCTTCGGATGGCTCGAGAGTTGCCGGACGGGCCAGATCTCAGGCACTTCTCAATATCCGCACCGATTTCCGCACCGAGGTGCGCCTGAGGAGCGCGGGTGGCTCTCAGGTGGGGGACACCTCGGCCAGGCCCAGCACGTCGAGGATCCACGCCAGGGTGAAGGCCCGGTCCTTCCAGGCCTGGTAGCGACCGGACACACCACCGTGCCCGGCGGACATCTCGATCTTGAGCAGGACGTCGGCGTCGACGCCGACGGCGCGCAGCCGGGCGACCCACTTGGCGGGCTCGACGTAGAGAACCCGGGTGTCGTGCAGCGACGTCTCGGCGAGGATCCGCGGGTAGGGGTGGGCGCCGACGTTGTCGTAGGGCGAGTAGGCCGCGATCGCGTCGTAGGCGTCGGCGTCGGCCTCGGGGTTGCCCCACTCGTCGTACTCGGTGACCGTCAGGGGCAGGGTCGCGTCGAGCATCGAGGTGAGCGGGTCGACGAACGGCACCTGCGCCACGAGGCCGGCGAACGCCTCGGGAGCCTGGTTGGCGACGGCGCCGATGAGCAGGCCGCCGGCGCTGCCGCCCTCGCCGACCAGCCGGTCGGCGGTGGTCCACCCGGACTCGACCAGGTGTCGTGCGCAGGCGACGAAGTCGTCGAACGTGTGCTGCTTGTGGGCCAGCTTGCCGTCGTCGTACCAGCGGCGGCCGAGCTCGCCGCCCCCGCGCACGTGGGCGATCGCGAACGCCGCTCCCCGGTCGAGGAGCGAGAGCCGGGCGATCGAGAACGACGGGTCCGTCGACAGCTCGTAGGCGCCGTAGGCGTAGAGGTGCAGCGGCACGGGCTGCCCGCCGGCCCGCGCGTCACGGCGTACGACGAGCGAGATCGGGACCTGCTCGCCGTCGGCCGAGGTGGCCCAGAGCCGGTGCTCCTCGTAGTCCTCGCGGTCGTAGCCGCCGAGGACCGGCGCCTGCTTGAGCAGGGTCAGCTCGCGGGTGCGGACGTCGTAGTCGTAGACCGAGGACGGCACGGCCATCGTGACGTAGCCCAGGCGCACGGTGGGCTGGTCGAAGCGCGGGTTCGCCCCCGAGCCGACGGTGTAGACCTCCTCGTCGAACTCGACGAGGTAGTCGCCGACCCCGGTGGGGGACTCGGGGTCGAGCTCGAGGATGCGCAGCTGGGTGAGCCCGTTGCTGCGCTGGTGGACCACGAGGTGCCCGGCGAACGCGTCGACGTCCTCGAGGCGGATGGCGGGGTCGTGGGGCAGGAGGGCGACCCACTGCGCCCGGGGGGTCGGCTCGGCCGGCGTCACGGCCAGCTCGAAGTCGGGTCCGGTGGCGTTGTGCAGGACCAGGAAGCGGTCCTCGCCGGCCAGGACGGCGTGCTCGACGGAGTACTCCACGCCCTCCTCGCGGGGGGCGAAGACGCGCAGGCCGAGCTCGGGGGCGTCGGCGTCGAGCACGTGGTACTCACTGGTCGTCTTGGAGCCGGAGGCGACCACGAGGAACCGGTCGCTGCGGGTGCGCCCGCAGCCGACCCAGAAGCGGCCGTCGGTCTCGTGGAAGACCAGCTCGTCGTCGGCCTGGGTCGTGCCGAGGCGGTGCCGCCAGACCTTGTCGGCGCGCCAGGACTCGTCGACGGTCGTGTAGTAGAGGTGCTCGCCGGACCGGTCCCAGGTGCCGCCGCCGAGGGTGCCCTCGATGACGTCGTCGAGCAGGTCGCCCGACGCCAGGTCCTTGAACCGGATCGTGTAGCGCTCGTCGCCGACGACGTCGACCGCGTAGGCCAGCAGGGTGCCGTCGGGGGTGATCGTCGAGCCGCCGAGCGAGAAGAAGTCGTGGCCCCGGGCGAGCACGTCGAGGTCGAGCAGCACCTCCTCGCCGGGCAGGGCGGGCTGGTCGGGCGTCGCGTCCTCGGCCGGGCGCGGGGGCGTCCAGTCGTCGGGGCCGCGCACGGGGACGCGGCAGCTGGCGCCGTACTCGCGGCCCTCGAAGGACCGGCCGTAGTACCAGTGCTCGCGCACGCGCGTCGGCACCGACAGGTCGGTCTCGCGGGTGCGGGCCTTGATCTCGCCGAAGACCGCGTCGCGCAGCGCGGCGAGGTGGGCGGTGCGCTGCTCGGTCCAGGCGTTCTCGGCCTCGAGGTGCGCCAGGACCTCGGGCGACTCCTTGTCGCGCAGCCAGTCGAAGTCGTCGGTACGGGTGCGGCCGTGGTGCTCGGTGGTGACGGGGCGGCGGGCTGCGACCGGGGGGCCGGCGGGAGTCTCGGCCGTGGTGCTGGAGGCGGGATCGGTCATGTCGTGACCGTATCCACCGGCCTGGGTCGTCCCGGTCGGCGGCCGGGGCCGACCGGGGGACGCCCCGGAGACGGGTCGGGTGTGCTCGGCGGACCCGCCGCCTCGCGGCGGGGGCGGTCTGCCCTGGAGCCGAGGTCACGAGCCGGACGCGGGAAGCGACGGTTCACCGGCCGGCACCCTCTCGGGCCGTCGGGGCTGAGACGTCACTGCCGAGACGGGCCGAGCCGTCAGCCGTGTGAGCTCACGGCTTGTCCACAGCGCCGCGAAAGGGACTTGATTCGAACATGTGTTCTAGTAGACTGGGTGCATGCCCGCCGCCCTCGCCGACACCGCCGTGACCCCGGCGTTGCTGCTCGACGAGGTCCGCCGTGCCCGCGCTGCGGCCGAGGCCGCCGAAGCCCGGATCATGGAGCTGGCCGTGGAGTGGGCCCACGCCCACCCGGTCCTCGAGGGTGGTGAGGGGTGGCAGATCACGTCGGCTACCGGGGTGCCCTACAGCGAGGTCGATGGGATCGCCCTGGCCCTGGACCCCACCGACCCGGCTGCTGAGGAGCTGGTCGAGTGGTGCGGGATCCCGCCGGTGGCCTGGGATGCCCCGGCTGCGTTCGCTGCGGCCAACAAGATGTCCACCGCCGCCGGCAAACGCCTGATCCGTGACGCGTTGATCCTGCACCACCGCCTGCCCCGGACCTGGGTGCGTGTGACCTGCGGTGAGGTCCCGGCCTGGCGGGCACGTCGGGTCGCTGAGGCTGTGCTGGCCGCCCCGGCTGACGTGGTGGCCTACGTCGATGACCAGGTCGCCCCGGTCGTGGGGACCATCGGCACCGTCACCCTGGACCAGGTCGTGGACCGGGCGATGATGCTGCTGCACGCCGAGGCCCGTGAGGCCGACCAGGCCTGCGCCACCGAGTCCCACGAGGTCCGCTTCCACGGTGACGCTCAGCCCGACGGGACCGCAGAGCTCTACGCCCGCGGGGACTGGAAGGACCTCCACGACCTCCACCAAGCCGTCACCCACGTCGCTGCCGCACTCAAGGCCGCTGGCGACGAGGACGACCTCGACGTACGCCGCGCCCGCGCACTCGGGGTCCTCGCCGACCCCGCCCAGGCGTTGGCGCTGCTCGCCGGTACCGACGCGCCTGCGCCCGCCAAGCAGGCCGTGCTCTACCTGCACCTGACCGACCTGGGACTGCTCGGCCTGGACCCCGTCGCCCTCAACGACACCACCCGCCACGCGATGCTCACCACCCAGGTCCAGCAGTGGCTGGCCCGCACCGACACCCACGTCGTGGTGAAGCCGGTCATCGACCTGGCTGAGGACCTGTACACCGAGTCCTACGCCATCCCCGACCGGCTGCGTGAGCAGACCCAGCTCCTGCATCCCACCTGCGTGTTCCCCTTCTGCACCCGCCCCTCGCGACGCTGCGACTGCGACCACATCGACGCCTGGTCGACCGAACCCGGCCAAGGCGGGGCGACCTGCACCCACAACCTCGCCCCTCTCTGCCGACATCACCACCGCCTCAAGACCCACACCGGGTGGACCTACCGACGCCTCGACACCCGACTCTTCCTGTGGACCGACCCCCACGGCAACCACTACCTGCGCGACCGAGGTGGGACGTCGGTCGTCAGCCAGACCTCGAGGACGGCCACCGACCCTGCGGGAGGATAGGACGCATGACGACACGGACCTTGGCAGAGATCGAAGCTGTGGTGCGCTCGTCCTGGGGGCCTGACACCTCCTTCGCCACTGCCGACTACATGGCTCGCGGTGATGGTCGGCCGTCACGAGGTCAGTGCGCAACGACCGCACTGCTGGTCCAAAGCCTGCTCGGTGGCGACCTGATGGTGGCCGACGTCGAGTTCGAGGGTCGGATCGAGGGCGTCCACTACTGGAACGTGATCTCCGGTGAGGTCGAGATCGACCTGACGCGCGACCAGTTCGGTCCTGGTGAGTCACTGGTCAACCAGCGCCGCGTGACGACGCCTCGTAGCCCCTCCTCGGCAGGCGAGCAGCCGTTCCAGCTGCTCCGAGATCGAGTCGTCGCCGCGCTGGGCTCCTGAGCGTCGTCACGTCGTGCAGCTCACCACCGAGCTCACCGCCCAGCTCCCGACGTGTCATCGGTGGTCACGTCGTCGAGCACCGGGACGGTCTGCGTCTGGCCCTCCTCGGTGACGGTGAGCTCGATGGGTGCCTCGGTCAGTCCGCTGATGATGAGGGACGCCTGCTCGGGGATGGCCCCGCAGCCGGCCTTCGGTCTCTCGATGGAGAGACTGACCGACGATCCGTCACGGGTGGCGGTGCCGACGGGTGGACACCGGTCCGGCGTGCGCGGTCGGAACGTGACGGTCTCAGCAACTGCATCCCAGGACGCCACTCCGGTCGGGAGTCCCTGGTTGTTGTATCCCAGGGTGTGCACGACCACGGTGAGGTCGTGCGGCTCGGGGTCTCGCGACACGGGGGAGAGGGTGATGGTCCCGCCGTCACGGACCGGGCTGCCGGACTCGGGCTCGGAGCTGACGGGTTGGTCGGGGGTGTCGAGAACCCGCGAGTCGTCGACCTCGAACCCCGCCTGACCCAGCACGGCCCGGCGCTTGGTCAGGCGGTACTCACCACCGAACGGGACCGTGGTCCAGTCATCGGGTAGCGCCATGGCGGAGGCTCGGATACGCGCGATCTCGTCTGCGGCGTCGACCCCCGCGATACGGAAGCGGATCGTCACGTGCTGGTCCGGGAACGGGGCGCTGGCGTAACAGACCGACGGGATCGAGTCCTTGCACAGCAGTGAGTCGTCCCGGTTGCGGTCGGCCTCGTCGTAGGGGGCGAAGGTGACCACGGCCTCCGCCTCGATGCGGTCCTCGCAACGATCGTTCGGGTCGGTCTGGTGCGGGTTGGTCCTGATGCTGACGACGTTCGTCAGGAGCGTGCTGATGCGGCAGGCGGACTCGACGACGAACCAGTCATGGGGGACGGCCACGACCACCCCGCTGGCGCCTACCCACTTGGTTCCGCCGGGCGGGTCGGGGAACGGCTCGAGGTCCGGTGCGTCGGGCTGGTCGGCCGTATCGATCCTGTGGTCCGGGCTCGGGGTGCCGGCAGTCGCGACAGAGACGCCAGCGACGACGACCGCGGCGACAGCCACGCTGGCGAGAACGGCTCGGCGGCGACGCTTGATGTGGTGCCCGGCCGCGAGCAGGTCTCGGACCGGTGCGGGGCCCAGGCGCAGGGCGTCGAGCTCTTCCAGCGTGGACGGTCGCTCGTCGGTCATGTCGGGGGTCCTTCGATGAGGTGGCTGCTGGTCGCGAGCTGCGCGACGGCTCGCGACAGGCGGCTCTTGACGGTGCCGGGGGCGATGCCGAGGGTGTGGGCGATCTGGGCCTCGGTGAGGTTCGCGTAGTAGCGCAGGACGACGGCCTCCCGGTTGGGCGGGCTCAGGTCGGCGAGGGCACGTCGTACCGAGTCGGTGACGTCCACCTCGACGGTGGCGTCGGGGACCGGCTGATCGGGGAGGAACTCGGTGGGTCGTTCGCCCCACCACCTGCGCCGCCGGCTGTCGCGGTGACAGTTGAGGAGGATGCGGTAGACGTAGGCGTCGCGGTCCTCGACGCGTTGCACCCTGCGCCACGCGGTGTAGCACCGCAGCAGTGTCGTCTGGGCCAGGTCGTGGGCTTCGTCGACGGTGCAGCCCAGGACGACACCGGACCGCACGAGCGCACCCCAGCGAGCGGTTGCGTAGGCGGAGAAGTCTCCGTCGGTGTCCACTGACTCTCCTGGCTGTAGGTCCCTCTACCCAGTCAACGAGATGCTGATGACCTCAGGTTCCACGGCACGCGACGCGCGACGACGGGTCGGGTCCTCCAGATGGAAGGATCAGGCTCGTGGACCTCGTGCTGACCCCCGTGACCGATCCGTCGTACGACGACCTCGTCGAGCACCTCGTCGCCCGCCGCTTCCTGGGCGAGCAGGCCGACGAGGGGCGGGCCCGGGAGGCGGCGCAGGCGATGGCCGCTCGGGTCCGCGAGCGCGCCGAGGTCCTCGACGCGCGCGACGCCGACGCCGACGCCGACGCGACCGTGGGTCGGGTGTGGCTGGTCGAGCAGGGCGACGACCGCGCGGTCCTGCACCTGCGGCTGACCGACCCCGCCCACGCGGTCGGCGTGCGCGAGGCGGTCGAGGCCAGGGCCGCGGCGGCCGGCGCCGCCCGGCTCACCGTCGGCGTCTTCCCCGGGGACCCCACGACCGAGGCGTTCGTCGCGGGTGGGGGCTACGAGACCGCGGCGGTCCAGATGCGCCTCGACCTGGCGCGCGACCTGCCGGCCGAGGAGGTCGTGGCGCTCGTGCCGATGGACCAGGCGGCGTACGACGTGTGGGAGGCCGACGAGGTCGAGGCCTACGCCGAGGCCCGGGCCAAGTCGGGGGAGTCGCCCGAGCGGGCCCTGGAGATCTCGAGGCAGCAGCACGCCGAGCTCCTCCCCGACGGCCTGGACACCGAGCACCACCAGTTCTTCGTCGGCCGCGTCGCCGGTGAGCAGGTCGGCACGCTGTGGATCGGGACCGAGCGGCCGATGGCGTTCGTCTACGACGTGCACGTCGACGAGGGGCACCGCCGTCGGGGCTACGGCGCGGGACTGATGCGGGCCGGGGCGCTGTGGGCCCGTCGGCACGGGTCGCACGCGCTGGGCCTCAACGTGTTCGGCTACAACCACGGCGCCCGGGCGCTCTACGAGGGCCTGGGCTACGACACCGTCGAGGTGTTCCAGGGCAAGGGGCTGTGACCGGTCGGTCGATCGACCTCAACGCCGACCTCGGCGAGGAGGTCACCGACGACGACGCGCTGCTCGACGTCGTCACCAGCGCCAACGTCGCGTGCGGCTACCACGCGGGGTCGCCGGCGATCATGCGCGCGGTGTGCGACGGCGCGGTCGGGCGCGGGGTGACGGTCGGCGCCCAGGTGTCCTACGCCGACCGCCCGAACTTCGGTCGGGTCGCCGTCGACGTGGCCTACGAGATCCTGCGCGAGCAGGTCGCCCACCAGGTCGGCGTCCTCGACGAGATCGCGCGCGCCGCCGGCACCTCGGTGCGCTACCTCAAGCCCCACGGGGCGCTCTACCACCGCGTGCTCGACGACGAGGAGCAGGCGGCTGCGGTGCTCGCCGGCTCCGGCGGCCTGCCCGTGCTCGGGATGCCGGGCGAGCTGCTCGACCAGGCCGCCGGTGCCGGGCGGACGGTGTTCCTGGAGGGCTTCCCCGATCGCGCGTACGCCGCCGACGGCCGCCTGGTCCCGCGGGGCCGGCCGGGGGCGGTCCTCGACGACAGTGCCGCGATCGCCGCGCACGCGGTCGGGCTCGCGCCGAGCGTGCACTCCGTCTGCGTGCACGGCGACACCCCGGGCGCGGTCGCGCACGCCCGCGCCGTCCGCACCGCCCTCGAGACCGCCGGGTGGCGGCTCGAGGGGCTGGGAGGCCCGGGGTCGTGAAGCCCGGGGTCGCGAGGTCCGGGCCCGTCCGACTCGTCCCGGTCGGCCCGTCGGCGTTCCTGGCCGAGGTCGCCGACGCGCGGGCCGCGCTCGCGTTGGCGTCGTGGGCCCGATCGGTCGGGGTGCGGGCGGTCGAGGTGGTGCCGGCGGCGCGGACGGTGCTGTTCGACGGGGTGGCCGACCGGGACGCGCTGGAGCGGACGCTCGCCGCCTGGGTGCCCGGCTCGGGCGTCGAGGACGGCCCGTTGGTCGAGGTGCCCACGACGTACGACGGACCCGACCTCGACGACGTCGCCGCGCGGTGGGGGACCGACCGGGCCGGGGTGGTCGAGCAGCACGCGGCGCTGACGTTCGTGTCGGCGTTCTGCGGGTTCGCTCCCGGGTTCGCCTACCTGGCCGGCCTGCCCGACGCGCTCGCCGTCCCGCGCCTGGACACCCCGCGCTCGCGGGTGCCGGCCGGGTCGGTCGGGCTGGCCGGCGCGTGGTGCGGGGTCTACCCGACCGCCTCGCCAGGTGGGTGGCGGCTGCTCGGCCGTGCCGACGTGAGGCTGTGGGACCCCGAGCGCGCCCGGCCGGCGCTGCTCGCACCCGGTACCCGGGTCAGGTTCGTGCCGCGATGACGTCGACGACCACGACGGACTGGGAGGTGCTCGACGCGCCGGGGTTGGTGACCGTTCAGGACGACGGTCGTCTCGGCCTCGCCCACCTCGGGGTGCCCCGGGCCGGCCCGCTCGATCCTCCGGCCGCCGCGCTCGCGGGTCGGCTGGTCGGCGACGCAGCCGGTACGGCGGTCCTCGAGGTCACGCTCGGTGGGGTCACCCTGCGTGCCGGCGCAGCCCGCTGGGTCGCCGTCACCGGCGCCCGGTGCGCCGTGACGGTCGGCGGCTCGGCACGCGGCCACGGCCGGGCGGAGTGGGTCCCCGCGGGGGCGGAGCTGCGACTGGGCCCGGCGACCTCCGGCGTGCGGTCCTACCTCGCGGTCGGCGGGGGCTGGGCGCCCGACCCCGTGCTCGGGTCCCGCTCGACCGACACGTTGGCGTGGGTCGGACCGCCCCGGGTCGTCGCCGGTCTGCACCTGCCGGTGGGTGCGGTCGCGGGGCCGCCCGCAGCGGTCGACGTACCGGGGCGGGAGCGGAGCGGACCGCTGCGCGTCGACCCCGGCCCACGGCTCGACCGGTTCGCGGCCGGCACCCTGGAGCGGCTGTGCGCCACGGCGTACGTCGTCGGTGCGGCCTCGGACCGGGTCGGGCTGCGGCTCGAGGGGGAGCCGCTGGTGCGGGTCGACGAGCGCGAGCTGGCCAGCGAGGGCATGGTGCTCGGCGCGGTGCAGGTGCCGCCCGACGGTCGTCCCGTGGTGCTGCTCGCCGACCACCCGGTCACCGGCGGCTACCCGATGGTGGCGGTGGTGCGGCACGACGACCTGGCGCTGGTCGCGCAGCTCAGGCCGGGGGAGCCGGTCTCCTTCAGACCCGCCTGACCATCTCGACGGAGGCCTCCACGGCCTCGAACCCCATCTCCTCGTTGATCGCGACCATCCAGTCGTTGGTCTCGGCGTTCTGGGTGACCACCCGTCGGATCTCGGGGTGGGCCTCCTGCACCGCGCGCAGGTTGGCGGCCTTGACCGCCATCCCGAGCCGCCGGCCGCGGTGCTCGCGGCCCACGAAGGTGCCCCACTGCGAGGCGTCGGTGCGACCACCGGCGGGCGGCACCGCGATCGTGGAGTAGGCCGCGACGGTGCCGTCGGGGGCGAGGGCCACCGCGCACCACATCCGGCGCCCGCCGTCGAGGAGCATCTGCTCGTTGTCGCGGAACCGCTCGGGCGTCATCACCTCCTCCTCCCAGTCGGTCTCGCCGGTCGGGGCGTCGACCGCGAGCAGGCCGAAGATCGCCACGAACGACTCGAGCAGCTCATCGGGGATCCGGTCGCGGTAGGTCTCGATGCGGAAGCCCTCGTGCTTGACCGCCGCCTGCGCCGACCAGCGCTCCAGGTCGGTCACCGGCACCGGCAGCGCGAGGTGACGCACGACCTCGACGTTGGAGAAGGAGTAGTCGGCCGCCTCGGCGAAGCGACGGTTGCGGTGCGTGGACACCTGGTCGAAGGGCAGCTTGGTCTCGGCGAGCAGGACGGTGCGCCCGTCGGCGAGGGCCAGGTGCTCCACGGCCTCGAGCAGCTGCCGCCCCAGACCGCGGCCCTGGGCGTCGGGGTCGACGCACACGCCCACCCAGGCCTTCTCGAGGTTGTCGAGCAGGGGAGCGAAGTAGACGGCCCCGCCGACCATCCGGCCGTCCTCCCACCCCCCGAGCAGCACCTTCTTCTCGCCCACGTCGTCGTGGCGCCACATCGACGCCATCTCGGGCCACGACCAGTGCGGTGCGTCCTCGCGCCCCACGAGCATCGCGCGGCGCTCGACGTCGTAGGAGGCACGCAGGGCGAGGTCGCTGGTCGGGTCGACGGGCTTGATGTCCACGACGTACGACGCTACGCGGGTGGGTCGGCCGCCGGCATGTCGTTTTCGGTGGGCTCGGCCGGCCGCCACGGGCGCAGGGCGGGCTCGTCGAGCGCGTAGGACCGGACCGGGCCCGGCGGCGTGCCGGCGGTCTCGAAGCGCACCGTCACCACCCCGCGCCCCGAGCCCCACACCCAGCCGCGACCCATCTCGTCGTGCTCGACGTCCTGGCCGGGGGCGTAGACCGAGCGTCGCGCCTTGACACCTGCCTCGACGGCGTCGACGCCGAGGACCTCGTCCTCCTCCGGCGCGCCGTCGGCGCCGTCGGTGTCCGAGGACTCGCCGAACAGGTCGTCCTGGATCCAGTCGGCCAGCCCGGACACCCCGACCCCGAGGAGCCGGACGCCGCCGGAGGTGTCGAGGTCGGTCAGCAGCGCGCGGGCCAGCCGGGCGACCGTCGCGGTGCTGTCGGTGGGCTCGGGCAGCGTCGTGGAGCGGTTGAGGGTCGTGAAGTCGTGCAGGCGCACCTTGATCGTCACCGTGCGTCCCGACAGGCCGTGCTTGCGCAGGCGGGCCGCGACCTCGCCGGCCTGGCGTGTCAGCAGGCCCTCCATCAGCCGGCGGTCGGTCAGGTCGGTCTCGTAGGTGCCCTCGCTGCTCACCGACTTGGCCTCCCGCTCGGCGACGACGGGCCGGTCGTCGTGGGCCCGGGCCAGCGCGTGCAGGCCGGTGCCCTGGGCCTGGCCCACCAGGCGCAGCAGCTCAGCGAGGTCGACGGCCTCGAGGTCGGCGACCGTCTGGATGCCGGCGCGGCGCAGCCGCTCGGCGGTGACCGGACCCACGCCGGGGATGACCGACACGCTCATCGGCCGGAGCAGGTCGCGCTCGGTGCCCGGCGGCACCACGACCAGGGCGTCGGGCTTCTCCAGGTCGCTGGCGACCTTGGCGATGAACTTCGAGGTGCCCAGGCCGATCGACGCGGTCAGCCCCCCGGTCGCCACGGCCACCCGCTCGCGCAGGTCGGCGGCGTACGCCGTCACGGTGGCGACCTCGAGGTCGGGCAGCCCGGCGCGCTCGAGGTCGACGAAGGCCTCGTCGAGCGAGAGCGGCTCGACCAGCGGCGAGACCTCGCGCAGCAGGCGCATCACGACGTCGCTGGCCTCGCGGTAGGCGTGGAAGCGGCCGGTCAGGAAGGCGGCGTGCGGGCACCGCGACCGGGCCTCGCGGGTGGACATGGCCGACCGGACGCCGTACCGGCGGGCCTCGTAGGACGCCGTGGCCACGACCCCACGCCCGCCGACCCCGCCGACGACGACGGGCTTGCCGCGCAGCGAGGGCTTGTCGCGCTGCTCGACCGAGGCGAAGAAGGCATCGAGGTCGAGGTGGAGCACCGACGCCTGCTTCCGCACCTGGTGAAACTACCTGCTTCCGGCCTGTGGAATTGACCGGGAGTCGACCACAACCGCCGGGTCCACGACCGATGTCCACAGCCCCGGCCGGTCACCGCGTCGGGTGTCCGTGCCGCCGGGAACGGTCGTCCCATGACGAACTCGACGAACCCGCCCACGCCGCCCACCCGCCTGACCGCCCGGTCGCCCGAGGACCTGCTGGCCGCCGCCGCGGTCGTGCTCGGGTTCTGGCCGACCGAGTCGGTCGTGATGCTCACCTTCGACGCCGCGCACCCGTTCCACGCGCGCGTCGACCTGCCCGTCGACCCCGATGCGATGCCCGAGCTGGCCGCGACCCTGGCCGCGCCGGCGGTCCACCACCGCGTGGGCCGGGTGGTCCTGCTCCTCTACTCCGCGGACGCCGACCGCGTGCAGGCGGCCTGGCGTGCCCTGCGAGCCGCGTTGCGACGCCATCGCATCACGGTGGTCGAGGCACTGGCGGTCGGCGACGACCGGTGGCGGTCGCTTCTCGCCACGTCCGACCGGGCCGGCGAGGACGAGCCCGAGGCGGTCCCGTTCGACCCGGTGCGGCTGGCTGCCCACCCGTTCCTGGCCCAGGCCGTCCTCGACGGCCGGGTCCTGCACCGCTCCCGGGACGACCTGGCCACCTCCCTGGAGCCGGACGCCGCGGCCGTCGCGCGCGTCGAGCGGGCGGTGGCGGGGCTCGCGACCCGGCCGGGTGCGCTCGATGCGCCCTCGGCCCAGCTCGCCGAGGGCACCTGGGCGCAGGCGCTCGTCGCGCGCCACCTCGCTGCGACCTCGCCCGCCCCGGCCGCGGCGCCGAGCGACGCCGACGTCGCCCGGCTGCTGTGCTCGATGCAGGTGCTGCGCGTCCGCGACGCCGCCTGGTCGGCGATCACCCGGGCTCGGGCGCGCCCGGCGGTCGCCTTCTTCGCCGACGTGCTGCGCCGCTCGCCGCGCGAGCTCCGCCCGGCCGCCGCGGCCCTCCTGGCCTGGGCGGCCTGGCAGTCCGGTGACGGGGCGCTGGCGTGGTGCGCGCTCGACCGCTGCGACGACGTCGACCCCGCCTACGGGCTGTCCGCGCTGATCGCCGAGGCGCTCGAGCGCGCCGTCCCGCCGTCGGTGATGGTCGACGGGTTCGACTGGAGGGAGGGGCTCGAGGGCCTCGAGACCGGTTGAGTCCACCCGCGAGTGCGACTCGCCGAGGGCCGCGGGGCAGTAGGTTCGCGTCATGGGCGAAGAGGTCGACCTCCAGGAGTTCACTCCCGCCGACCGCACCCGGCACCGCGAGAAGGTACGCCGCTGCCTCGACGTGTTCGCCCGGATGCTGCGCGAGGCGGCGTTCGACACCGACGACCCGATGACCGGGCTCGAGGTCGAGCTCAACCTGGTCGACGAGGTCGGCGACCCGGCGCTGAAGAACGCCGAGGCGCTCGAGGCGATCGCCGATCCCGACTTCCAGACCGAGCTGGGCCAGTTCAACATCGAGATCAACGTGCCCCCGGCCAAGCTGCGCGAGCGCGGCCTGGAGCGGTTCGAGGCCGACCTGCGCCGCAGTCTCAACGATGCCGAGACCAAGTCCGCCGAGGTCGGCGCGCACCTGGTGATGATCGGCATCCTGCCGACGCTCGCCGAGGGGCACATGGGGCTGCACTCCATCAGCGCCAACCCGCGCTACAAGCTGCTGAGCGAGCAGATCCTCGACGCCCGGGGCGAGGACCTCGCCATCACGATCAGCGGCGCCGACCGGCTCGACACCACGTCGGACTCGATCCTGCCCGAGGCGGCCTGCACGAGCACCCAGCTCCACGTGCAGACGGCGCCCGACCACTTCGCGTCGTACTGGAACGCCTCCCAGGCGATCTCGGCGATCCAGCTCGCCGTCGGGGCCAACTCGCCCTACCTGCTGGGCCGCCAGCTCTGGCGCGAGACCAGGATCCCCCTGTTCGAGCAGGCCACCGACACCCGCAGCGAGGAGCTCAAGGCCCAGGGCGTGCGGCCGCGCGTCTGGTTCGGCGAGCGCTGGATCACCTCGGTCTTCGACCTGTTCGAGGAGAACGTCCGCTACTTCTCGGCGCTGCTGCCGATCACCGACGACGAGGACCCGTTGGCCGTGCTCGAGGCCGGCGGCACGCCCGAGCTGCCCGAGCTGCGCCTGCACAACGGCACGATCTACCGGTGGAACCGGCCGGTCTACGACGTCACCGGTCCGCCGGACGCGCGGGTCCCGCACCTCCGCGTCGAGAACCGGGTCCTGGCCGCCGGCCCGACGGTCGCCGACACGATGGCCAACGCGGCGTTCTACTTCGGGCTCGTGCGCGCGCTCGCCGAGAGCGAGCGCCCGCTCTGGTCGCAGATGTCGTTCAGCGCCGCCGAGGAGAACTTCCACGTCGCGGCCCAGCACGGCATCGACGCCCAGGTCTACTGGCCGGGGGTCGGCCAGGCCCGCGCCACCGAGCTGGTGCTGCGCCGCCTGCTGCCGATGGCCCACGAGGGCCTGGCCGCCTGGGGCGTCGAGACCGCCACCCGCGACCGGCTCCTCGGCATCATCGAGCAGCGCTGCCTGCTCGGCACCAACGGAGCCGAGTGGTTCGCGCGCGAGATGGACCAGCGCCGCGGCCAGGACCGGTTCGACGCGCTGCGCACCACGCTGCTCGACTACCGCGAGCGCATGCACACCAACGAGCCCGTGCACACCTGGTCCTGACCGACCCCCCACCCCCCGGCACCCGCGCAGCGGGCGTCACGCGCGCAGTCGCAGCCAGTCCCGGTAGACCCCGGTCGACGGGTCGAGCCAGCTGCGTCGCGTGACCACGACCATCGGCAGCGCCCGGCCGAGCTCGGCCGCGGCGGCGCGGGCCGCGGTCAGCCAGGCGAGGTCGACGTCACGGGTCTCGCGCGCACCGCTGCGGCTCAGCCAGACGAGGGTGGGCGACCCCGCGACCTGCGTCTGCCGCACCATCGCCTCGAGCACGTCGGTGCGCAACGCGTGGTCGAGCCCCTGGTCGCCCAGGGTCAGCGCCGCGGTCACGCCCCCGGGCACCCCGACGTGCACCACCGGCGGGTGGACGCGGCGCCGCTCCTGGCCCACGTGCTCGAGCACGGCGCGCCGCAGCAGCGCGAGCAGCCGCCGGTCGACGGGCTCGGTGATGGCGCTGCGTGGCGACGCGGGGCCCGGGTGGGGCCGCTGCGCTGCCTGCGTGGGCGGGTCCATGCCGACCACTCTGCCCGAGCCCGCCGGACAGTCCCGGCGGTTCTCCACAGGTCACCGGCGCCCGGTCACGGTAACCTGCGACACATGTCGACCGTGGTTGTGGGATACGTGCCGAAGCCCGAGGGAGATGCCGCCCTCGACAAGGCCATCGAGGAGGCACGCCTGCGTGGCTCCGAGCTCGTCGTCGTGCACTCCCACCGCGCCCGCGGGGACGAGCCCGAGCCCGACCTGGCGGCGGTCCGCGCCAAGCTCGACGCGTCCGGCGTGACCTACGAGGTGCGCCAGCTCGTGCGTGGCTTCGAGGCCGCCGAGGACCTGGTCAGCGTCGCCGAGGCCCAGGACGCCGAGCTCATCGTGATCGGGCTGCGGCGCCGTACCCCCGTCGGCAAGCTGATCCTCGGCTCCAACGCCCAGCGCGTGCTGCTCGACGCCCACTGCCCGGTGCTGGCCGTCAAGGCCTGATCGTCAGATCGTCAGGGCCTGATCGTCGCCGCGAGGTCGGCGATCATCTGCTCGAGGTGACCGAGCGAGATCGACAGGTGACCCTCGTCCGGCAGCAGGTGACTGCTGGCGTGGGTCAGGCGGGCAGCCAGCCACCGGCCGTGGCTCGGCGGCACCATGAGGTCGACCTCGCCCTGCCAGACGAACGTCGGCACCTTTCGCGAGACGAGGCCGTCGAGGTCGAACCCCCACGGTCGTGTGAAGGCGAGGTCGTCGTCGAGCCACCCGTCGACGCCCGGGCGCAGCGCCTCGGCGAACGAGGCCACGAGGTCCTCGCCCAGCTGGACGCCCCGGGCGCCCAGCACGGCTGCCCGGTCGACCTCGGGAAGGATCGAGGCCATCGACTCCACGAGCTGCGCGGGCGTCGTCCCCCGCATGGCTGCGGCCTGCTCCTCGAGCCACGGCCGGACGTCGTCCTCGCCGGCCAACGCGAGGCCGAACTCCTCGACGTTGTCCTCGCCCATCCCGGTCATGAAGTCGAGGTCGGGCTCGCCCCACGGACCGACGCCGGCGATGCAGAGGACCCCGGTCACGCGATCGGGCAGCAGGGCCGCCGTGGCCAGCGCGTGCGGCCCCCCGCCGGAGGCACCCATCGTCGCGCACGTCGCGACTCCCAGGTGGTCGAGCAGCGCCTCCACGTCGGCGGCCACGTCGGCCACGGTGCGTCCGCGGTGACGGGTGGAGCCGCCGTAGCCGGCCCGCGAGAACGTCACGACCCGCACCCCGGCGGCGGCCGCCACCGCGTCGAGGTGCCGGTCCCGGGTGCCCGCCCCGGGGGTGCCGTGGTGGGCCACCACGGTCGGTAGGGCCGGGTCGCCGGGGCCCGGGTCGAGGTCGAGCAGCCGGCCGTCGGGCAGCGAGATCGTCTCCATCACCTCAGCCTAGGCACGCCGGGGGCGCGCCGGATCGTGCGGCAGGATGAGGTCATGAGCGCGCACCCCGTCCGCATCACCGGCGACGAGACGGCCGACCAGATCCTCACCGACAACAGCTTCGCGCTGCTGATCGGCATGATGCTCGACCAGCAGTACCCCATGGAGCACGCCTTCCGCGGCCCGGCCAAGGTCGCCGAGCGCCTGGGCTCCTTCGACCCGCACCGGATCGCGGCCGCGGACCCCGACGAGTTCGCCGCGCTCTGCTCGACCACGCCGGCCATCCACCGCTTCCCGGGCTCGATGGCCGCGCGGCTGCAGGAGCTGGCCCGCATCGTCGTCGAGCAGTACGACGGCCACGCCGAGCGCATCTGGACCGAGGCCGCCGACGGCAAGGACCTCGGCAAGCGGCTCCAGGCGCTGCCCGGGTTCGGGGTCCAGAAGGCCAAGATCTTCGTGGCCCTGCTGGCCAAGCAGCTCGACGTGCGCCTCGAGGGCTGGGAGAAGGTGGCCGGTGACTACAGCCTCGAGGGCTACCGGTCGGTCGCCGACGTCGTCGATCCGGCCAGCCTGCAGAAGGTGCGCGACTTCAAGAAGGAGAAGAAGGCCGCCGCCAAGGCAGCCACCGCCTAGCCTGTCGGTCCGACCCGTCGGTGGGCGGGAGCCGACCTGTGGTCGGAGCATCACCAGGCTCGTGGCAGGATGAGCACAGCGGCTCTTGACGACAGCGGTCTTTGTCGCGCCCCGAACCATGACGCAGCACAACATGCCCGTGCCACAACCTGCCTGACGAGAGGTGTTCGTGTCCTCGAACGCACGCAAGATCCCCACCGAGGTGCTCGCGCACCCCGCCGTCGTCCAGCTCATCGAGCAGGCCGCGCCGACCGGGGCGTTCAGCCCCGACCAGGTACGCCGCGCCAGCGATGAGGCCGGCGTCGAGCCTCGGCACCTCAAGTCGCTGCTCGCGCACCTCAGCGGGCTCGGCCTGAGCGTCGAGCTGCCCGCCGACGCCCGGGCCGCCGCCGCCACGACCGGCACCCGCAAGACCGCCACGGCCGCCGCCAAGAAGGCCACGCCGGCCAAGAAGGCGGCCGCGACGACCGCGCCTGCCGAGCCGGCCGAGCCTGCGACCGCACCGGCCAAGAAGGCCGCGCCCGCCAAGAAGGCCGCGCCGGCCAAGAAGGCCGCGGCGAAGAAGGCCGCAGCCCCGGCCACGGCCGAGGCCATCGGGCCCGACGGCAAGAAGGTGCTGCCCGACCTGCCCGACGACCAGTTCGAGAAGGACGTCGTCGCCGACCCCTCCATCAAGGAGGCGGAGGAGGAGGCCACCGCGACCTCCAGCTTCGTCGTCTCGTCCGCCGACGAGACCGACGAGCCGGCCCAGCAGGTCATGGTCGCCGGCGCCACCGCCGACCCGGTCAAGGACTACCTCAAGCAGATCGGCAAGGTGCCGCTCCTCAACGCCGAGATGGAGGTCGAGCTCGCCAAGCGCATCGAGGCCGGGCTGTTCTCCGAGGAGAAGCTCGCCAAGGGCGGCAAGCTGTCGGCCAAGGTCCACGAGGAGCTCGAGTGGATCTCCGAGGACGGTCGACGCGCCAAGAACCACCTGCTCGAGGCCAACCTGCGGCTCGTGGTGTCGCTGGCCAAGCGCTACACCGGCCGCGGCATGCTGTTCCTCGACCTCATCCAGGAGGGCAACCTCGGTCTCATCCGTGCGGTCGAGAAGTTCGACTACACCAAGGGCTACAAGTTCTCGACCTACGCGACCTGGTGGATCCGTCAGGCCATCACCCGCGCCATGGCCGACCAGGCCCGCACCATCCGCATCCCGGTGCACATGGTCGAGGTCATCAACAAGCTCGCCCGGGTCCAGCGCCAGATGCTCCAGGACCTCGGCCGCGAGCCCACGCCCGAAGAGCTCGCCAAGGAGCTCGACATGACCCCCGAGAAGGTCATCGAGGTCCAGAAGTACGGCCGCGAGCCCATCTCGCTGCACACGCCCCTCGGCGAGGACGGCGACTCCGAGTTCGGTGACCTCATCGAGGACTCCGAGGCGATCGTCCCGGCCGACGCCGTGTCGTTCACGCTCCTGCAGGAGCAGCTGCACGCGGTCCTCGACACCCTGTCCGAGCGCGAGGCCGGCGTGGTCTCCATGCGCTTCGGCCTCACCGACGGCCAGCCCAAGACCCTCGACGAGATCGGCAAGGTCTACGGCGTGACCCGCGAGCGGATCCGCCAGATCGAGTCCAAGACGATGTCGAAGCTGCGCCACCCGAGCCGCTCGCAGGTGCTGCGCGACTACCTCGACTGACACACGTCCTCACCCCCTGGTGCCCCAGGTCTCGTCGTACGACGAGGGACTGTGGGCAGGGGCGGGTCGCGTGGTCGGGTCAGGCCTCGACCGGGGCGTAGGGGATCGCATCGCGGCGGGCCCAGTCGGCGCTGACCTTGGATGCGGTGGCGAGCAGTTTGGGCAGATGCTCTCCGAGCAGGACGTCGGTGGAGGTCTCGGCGGCGTGCACGGTCACGTTGAGAGCCGCGCGGACGGCGCCGGAGCCGTCGCGCAGTGGGGCGGCGATCGAGCGGATGCCGGGAGCGAGATGCTCGTCGGTCAGGGACCAGCCTTGGGCCCGTACCTCGCCCAGCACCTCGAGCAGCTCCGGTAGGTCCGGCTTCCACCGAGGGTCGATCCCGGATCGTGACGGCTCGCTCAACGCCGCGGCGACCTGGTCATCGGTCAGGCCGGCGAGCAGCACCTTGCCCATGGACGTCGGTGCTGCCGGGAACTTGGTGCCGATGCGGACGACCAGCGCGATGAGCTTGGGGACCGCGACGCGGGCGACATAGACGATGTCGGAGCCGTCGAGCTCCGCGATCGAGCTCGACTCGCCGGTGCGGGCAACGAGCTCCTGGAGCCTGGGTCGGGCGACGTCCCACATGTCGACCTGCTGGACGTAGGTCATTCCGAGCTCGAGAACCCGCGGCGTCAGGGTGTAGCCGGCGCTGGAGGAGCGGACGTAGCCGAGTGCCTCCAGCGTGTAGAGGATGCGTGACGCGGTCGGGCGGGGTAGGCCGGCACTGGTGGCCAGCTCGGCAAGGGTCATCCCGGAGCGGCCGGGCTCGAAGGCCGTGATGAGGTCGAGGCCACGGGCGACCGCCTCGACGAAGTTTGGGTTGCTGTCGCGGCGCGGCATGGGGGCTCCTCGGTCGACGTAGCGGTCTAGCCAGTCTGTCCGCTCTGCGGACGAATGTCCAGATTGTTGGTTCGGTCACTCGCGGGACCTTGACCACGTGTCGGTGGTCACAGAGTGTGGGGTTGTCACCAAGAACCGCCGCTCTGCGGACGGTTGTCCGAAACGAAGGAGTCCTCGGATGGACCAGTACGACGTCGTGGTCATCGGCTACGGGCCCTGCGGGCAGATGGCCAGCCTGCAGCTGGGTCAAGCCGGGCACAGCGTGATCGCGCTCGAGCGTCACCCGCAGCTCTACGGCCTGTCTCGTGCCGGCCACATCGACGACGAGATCATGCGCACCCTCGACCGTGTCGGCGCCGGCGAGGAGTTCCGCGAGGACGCCGTCGCGTGGGAGCTGTACGACATGCGGAACAAGGCGTTCGGTGGCGAGCTGCTGATGAGCCTGGACTGGTCCACCATCGGTCCCCACGGTCACCGCGGCCACTGGATCTTCTACCAGAACAACCTCGAGATGGCCCTGAACCACCGGGCCACCTCCCTGGACAACGTCGAGGTCCACATGAACCACGAGGTCGTCGAGATCGACCAGGACGCCGACGGCGTCGTGGTCACGTACCGCGATCGCAAGACCGACGAAGAGCGCACCGTGCGCGCGGCCTACGCGATCGCCGCCGACGGCGACAACTCCTTCGTCCGCAGCCAGCTCGGCATCACCACCACCCCCGGCAACGTCGGCCCGCTGCAGCTGGTCATCGACACCGTCCAGAAGCACGAGCTGGATTTCGCGTTCGACAACGGTCAGTTCGCCGACCCCGAGCGCCCTGGATGCCTGTTCCAGCTCGGCAAGACCCACCGCCGCTGGGAGTTCACCCTGCTGCCCGGGGAGAAGGCCGAGGACTTCACCCTCGACCGGGTCTGGGAGCTCCTCGAGCCCTGGGTCACGCCGGAGGACGTCGAGGTCCTGCGCCACCCCGTCTACCAGTTCCGCGAGTCCATGACCGACGAGTGGAGCCGCGGCCGCATCTTCCTCGTCGGCGACGCCGCTCACATCCTGTGGCCCTTCGCCGGCGAGGGCATGTGCAACGGCCTGCGCGACGCCTCGGCCCTGACCTGGCGCCTCGACCTAGTCCTGCGCGGCCTGGCCGAGCCGACCGTCCTGGACTCCTACGAGGGCGACCGCAAGCCCAACATGCAGGGCTGGACTGACTTCTCCCGCGAGATCGGACTGCCGTGCATCATCACCGATCCGGCCGCCGCCGACGAGCGCGACGGGTTCCTCAAGGCCGTCCAGCAGGACCCGAGCCTCATGCCACCTCCGACCATCCCGGGGGGCTACACGGCATTCGCCCGTGAAGCCGACCCGCTGGCCGGCGCGCCCGCGGTCCAGGGGCAGGTCAGGGTCGACGGACGTACCGGCCTCTTCGACGACGTCGTCGGTCGAGGCTTCCAGCTCATCGTCACCGACCCCGCGGTCCTCTCTGGGCTCACCGACGACAACCGGGCCTACCTCGAGACCCTCGGCGCGATCGTCACCGCCGTCGTCTCCAGCAGCACCGACGACGCCGGCGCGGTCGTCGATGCTGAGGGCACCTACGCCGGTTGGTTCGGCGAGCACGGCCGTGCCGCGGTCCTGGCCCGCCCGGACTTCTGGTTGTACGGGTCCGCCGCGGACGCCGTGGACGTCAACGCGCTCGTCTCCGACCTGCGTGCGGCACTCGCCGGTAGCGGCAGCACCGGAGCCGGCGCAAACGGGACCGTGGTGTCTGGTGCCGGGGAGCCGACTGCGGCGCACTGACCCGGACCGCACCACGGACCGATGCGGCCCAAGGCGCCCGCAGGGCACCGCACGACGGGCGCGGCGCACGAGCGCAATGCCAGGACACCCGAGGAGTGACCACAGGTGAGTGACACCCAGGACAACCCCGAGCCGCCGTGGAAGGCGGCCGCAGAGGCCCACAAGCGCGCCATGCCGCTTCAACGCCTCACCGGCAACGGCATGGACTACGCCGACGTCGTCGCGCTCTACGCCGCGGTCGACGACGGGGTCGAGTGGCAGGACGCCGCCGAACGGCTCGGGAGGGTGAACCTCGACCGAGCCAACGAGGCCGCCGCGGCCGGGCACGACATCACCGCCCGGTCGTGGTGGTTGGCCGCCTCGGCCTGCTTCCGCGTCGCTCAAGTGGTGCTAGAGGATGGTGACCGCAAGCGCGACCTGTTCACCGACATGATGAACGCCTACGGCGCCGCCGGCGCCTTGAACGAGCCACCCGTCGAGCACTGGCACATCGCCCACCACGACGACCGACAGGACGGCCAGCTCGGCGGCTGGCTGACCCTGCCCGCGAGCGGAACAGTGGCGCGCACAGTCCCGGTGGTGGTGATCTTTGGCGGCTTCGACGGCTGGCGTGAGGAGTACCACGTCGGCGCCACCTACCTCCACCAACGGGGGGTCGCCACGCTCCTGCTCGACGGTCCCGGACAGGGTGAGTCCCGGCTGTTCGGCGGCCTGGTCCTTACCCCAGACTTCACCAGCGCCTTCGCTGCCGTGCTCGACCGGCTCCAGTCAGACCCGCGCCTCACCGGGCCCATCGGTATCTGGGGCAACTCCATGGGCGGTTTCCTCGCCGCCGCCGTCGCTGCGGCCGACCCACGGATCGCCGCGTGCTGCGTCAACGGCGGAACCGTCCGGCCCGCCGAGATTCTCCAGCGATACCCCCGGTTTACCGCCAAGGTCCGACCCCTGCTCGGCATCGACGAGGACGCCGCGGCCGTCAGCGCCATGGAGACCTACACACTCGGCGCCGACACTCTCAACGACCTCCGATGCCCCCTGTTAGTCCTGCATGGCACCCCGGACCAGGTGTTCCTCGTCGCCAACGCCCGAGCCTTGTACGACCAGGCCGCCAGCACCGACAAGACCTGGCGCGAGTGGCCCGACGGCGACCACTGCATCTACAACCACTCCCACGAGAAGCACACCCTGGTCGCGGACTGGTTTGCCGACCGCCTCCACACCACCAGCCATGCACCCACTGCCGAGGGCCACGCCGACGACCTCGCCGGCCAGCCGAACCCCGACCACTCGACCGACGAGCACGCTCCCGCAGGAGGAACCCGATGACGACGCAGCAGAGCGCCAGCACCAATGACACGGCCCCGACAGGCGACATCCTCATCAGGGGTGCCCACCTGCTGACCCAAGACCCTGAGTTCGGCGAGCTCGTCGGCGACGTCTTGATCCGCAACGGCAAGATCGCCGCCATCGGCCCCGATCTCGGCAGCGCGGACACCGGCGGCGTCACCGTGATCGACGGCACCGACCGCGCGGTCCTGCCCGGGTTCGTCGACACCCACCGCCACACATGGCAGGGTGCGGTCCGTCAGACCGGCATTGGCTGGGACTTCGGCGCCTACCGCCAGCACATCCAGCTCACGTGGGGCCCCGAGTACACACCCGACGATGTCTACGTCGGCAACATCATCGGCGCCCTCGGCGCACTCGACGCGGGGATCACCACGCTGCGCGACGAGTCCCACATCCAGAACAGCCCCGATCATTCCGACCAGGCCGTCGCCGCACTCCAGGACTCCGGCATTCGCGGGGTGTTCGCCTATGGCTGGCCCTCGATCGACTCCAACAAGTGGATGCTGCGCGGCGAGGCCACCCACCCCAACGACATCCGCCGCGTCCGCCAGCAACTGCTGCCCGACGACACCGCCCGGGTCACCTTGCAGGCAATGCTTCGTGGGCCCGAGCTCTCCACGACCGAAGTGACCGCCCAGGACCTCGCACTCGCCCGTGAGCTGGGCGTTCGGTCGAGCATGCACGTCGGCAACGGACCCTGGGGCCCTGAGTTCCGGGGTATCGGCTCCCTGGGCGAAGCCGGCCTGCTCGGGGAGGACCTGCTGTTCATCCACTGCTGCACCTCTGACGACGAGGAACTCAGGATGCTCGCCGACAGCGGGGCGCACGCCTCGGTCTCCGCCGCCATCGAGGCCGTCCTGCCGGGCCTGGGCGCACCCGCGACCGGACGCCTTCTCGCGCACGGCATCCGCCCCAGCCTGTCCATCGACACCGAGGCCACCGTGGCCGGCGACATGTTCAACGTCATGCGCTCCGCCCTCACCGCCCACGGCCTGGGCATCACCATGCAGCCCGAGGCATACGCCGACCTCCCCGCCTTCACTCCCCGCGACCTCCTCGAGTTCGCCACCATCGCCGGCGCCAAGGCCTCTGGCCTCGCTGACCGCACCGGCAGCCTCACCGTCGGCAAGGACGCCGACCTGATCGTGTTCCGCCTGGACCAGTTCACCACCGTCCCCAGCAGCGACATCGCCGCCTCCATCGTCGGCGCCGGGCACCCCGGCAACGTCGAGACCGTCCTGGTCGCCGGCAAGGCCGCGAAGTGGAACGGCCACCTCACCCATCCCGACCTCGCCGACCTCCGCACCCGTGGCGAGGCCTCACGCGACCGCCTGCTCGCCACCCCGCTCGTCGAAGGCTGAACAGACCCGCCAGCAGGCCGACCGACCTGCCGTCCGCCGTGCCCCCCATGGCGCCCGCAAGGAGAACCAGATGACCGACACCCGATACGCCGAGCTCACCGAGGAAGCAACCCGCCGCTGGGCCACCGCCCACACGCCACGGATGGCCGAGCTGATGACCAGTCTCGTCAAGCACGCCCACGACTTCGCCCGCGAGGTCAACCTCACCGAGGCCGAGTGGATGGCCGCGGTGCAGTGGCTCACCAAGACCGGTCAGATCAGCAACACCAAGCGCGAGGAGTTCATCCTTGCCTCCGACGTCATCGGCCTCAGCATGCTGGTGGTCCAGATCAACCACGACTTCTCGCCGGTCGCCACCCCGGCCACCGTGCTTGGCCCGTTCCACATCGACGGCTCCCCGCCCGCCCCCTATGGCCACGACATGTCCGACGGGCTGGCCGGAACACCCCTGTTCGTCACCGGAACCGTCACCGACACCACCGGCGCGATCATCCCTGACGCGATCCTCGACGTGTGGCAGGCCGACGCCGACGGCATGTACGAAGCCCAGATCAGCGAAGCCGCTGAAGCCCGCCTCCGAGCGAAGTACCAGGCCCGCGAGGACGGAACCTACTGCGTCCGCTCGATCGTCCCCCTCGGCTACTCCATCCCCATGGACGGCCCGGTCGGAGCCCTCATCAGCCAGACCGAGATCAGCCACTACCGGCCGGCGCACATCCACTTCCTCCTCGAGGAACCCGGCTACCAGCGGCTCATCACGCACATCTTCGAGAAGGACACCAGGTTCCTCGACAGCGACGTCGTGTTCGGCACTAAGCCCCAGCTCGTCACCCCGTTCGTGACCCACGACAGCGGCACCGCACCCGACGGCACTGTGTTCACCACCCCGTTCGTCACCGCCGAGTTCAACTTCGTCCTTGAGCCCGCCGAGGCCGGCGCCTGAGGCAAGCGTCCGGGACCACCGCCATCGCTACCAAAGCTCCCCCGGAAGGACTCATGTCCGACACCACGAACTCCCACGATCACCAGCCTGACCAGCAGCGTGATCAGCACGCGAACGGACCGCGAGGGCCCCTCGACGGTCTGGTCGTCGCCGACTTCTCCCGCGTCCTCGCCGGCCCCTACGCCACCATGCTGCTGGCCGACATGGGCGCCACCGTCATCAAGGTCGAGGGCCCCGGCGGCGACGACACCCGCCACTGGATGCCGCCCACCCGTGACGAGGTGTCGACCTACTACCTGAGCATCAACCGCAACAAGCGGTCCATCACCCTGGACCTCAAGGACCCCGACGATGCCGCCGTGGCCCGACGCCTCGCCGACCGAGCCGACGTCGTGATCGAGAACTTCAAGCCTGGCGGGCTGGACAAGTACCAGCTGGACTACGACAGCGTCGCGGCAAGCAACCCAAAGGTCATCTACACCTCCATCAGCGGCTTCGGGACCGGCGGCGGCGCGCACCTGCCCGGCTACGACCTCATGGTCCAGGCCATGTCGGGGCTGATGAGCCTCACCGGGTCGCCTGACGGCCCCCCGTACCGCGCAGGCATCTCGGTCTTCGACGTGATGACGGGCATGCACGCGCTCATCGGCACCCTGGCCGCCCTCAACGAGCGCCACCAGTCCGGCCGCGGGCAGCACATCGAGGTCAACCTGCTCTCCTCCGCGCTGTCGGGGCTCGTCAACCACACCGGCGCCTATGCCGCAGCCGGAGCCGTCCCGCACCGCATGGGCAACGCCCACCCATCCCTGTTCCCCTACGAGCCGCTCGAGACCGCCGACGGCGAGATGGTCATCATCGCCGGCAACGACCGACAGTTCGCCGCCCTGGCCAAGGTCCTCGGTCGGCCCGAGCTCGCCGACGACCCCCGGTACGCGACGGTCGCCGACCGCACCGAGAACCGCGACGCCCTCAAGCCCGTGCTCGAGGCGCTGCTCAAGGAGCACACCCGCGCCGAGTGGTTCGACCTCCTCACCGGTGCCGGGCTGCCCGCCGGGCCCATCAACACCGTGCAGGAAGGCGTCGAGTTCGCCGCCAGTCTCGGCCTGGAGCCGGTCGTAGAGGTTGGCACCGGCACCACCGCCGTACCCCTCGTGCGCAACCCGATCGGGTTCTCCCGCTCGTCGCTGCGCTACGACCTACCGCCCCCCACGCTCGGCGCCGACAGCGACCACGTCCGCTCCTGGATCAACGACAACACCGGAGAGTTCGCATGAGCAGCAACCACGAGGGATACCCGACATCGCTCGGTGTCTCCACCGTCGACACCATCTCCCTGATGGGCCGGGACCTGTCCGCAGACCTCATCGGCAAGGTCGACTTCGGCGACCTCGCCTACCAGCTCATCACCCTCCGCGAGCCGACCGCGGGACAAGCAGCCATGTTCAACGCCGTCCTCGTCGCGCTCGCCGACCACGGGTTCACCCCCACTGCGATCGCGGCCCGTCTGACGTGGCTCAGCGCACCGGACGCCATCCAGGGCGCCCTCGCCGCCGGGCTGCTCGGCGGGGGGTCGCGGTTCCTCGGCGTCAGCGAGGACACCGGCACGTTCCTCGCCGATGCCCTCGCCGTCGTCGACGGTCAGGTCCCCACCGACGACATCGGGTGGGACGCCCTTGCCACCAGTGCCATCCAGCAGCGCCGCAAGGCTGGCGGCTTCGTCCCCGGCCTCGGACATCACCTGCACAAGAACGGCGACCCACGCGTCGCCAGGCTCCTCGCCCTTGCCCAGGAGCACGGCACCTACGGTCCCCACCTGGCGCTGTTCGCCGCGATGGGCCGCGTCGCCCCCGACGTGCTCGGCAAGCGCCTACCCCTTAACGGCGCTGGCGCCTGCGGAGCCGTGCTCGCCGACCTCGACGTCCCACTGCCCATGCTCCGCGGGGTCGTCCTGCTAGCCCGCTGCGCAGGCCTCCTCGGTCAGCTTGCCGAGGAGATGCGCACCCCGATCGCGTCCCGCATCTTCACCCAGGTCGAGGCCGCCGCCGAGTACCTGCCGATCGACCATGATGGGCCCACCCAGGCCTAGGGTCCTCCCGGACCGCCGTCAACGCCCGGAGCTGGGCGGCTGACGGTGCGCCTCGTGCCACCGCGTGGCCTCTCCTGCGAACGCGCGCAGGTGGGGCCACACCTGCCACGTCTGGTCCTGGTCCCGGTCCGCGATGACGTGCTGGGCGCGTGACCACGCCCGGGCGATCACGTGGCCCCACTCCTCGAGGGCGACGTCGCGGTCGACGTACCCCTTCTCGACGTAGAGCGAGAAGACGTCGAACATCGCCAGGGCGCGGTTGACCAGCTGGTAGTCGTCCGGGTGGTCCTCACGTAGGCGACCGGCGTCGGCCTGGTTGTGGACCCGCTGGTAGAGCAGTCGGCGGCCGTTCTGCAGGTCCGGGTCGATGAGGCGCTCGTGCAGCTTGAGGAACAGGTCGCGCCGGTCCTGACGGCGGCGGTCGATGAGGTTGATCAGGTTGATGGCGAACGCGGCGACCGAGATGACGATCGCGGCCATCGTGAGGACGTCTCGTGTGGTCACGCGCCGAGGCTAGGGCCAAGGGTAGGTCCGCGTCCTGCTGTCGCGACGACACCGGTAGATCTCAGGCGGCGGCGATCAGCCCGACCGCGACGGCGCACAGCGCGAGGCCGACGGCCTGGTCTCGGTGGATCCGCTCGCGCAGCAGCAGCGCGGCGAGCAGCACCGTGAACGCCGGGTAGAGCGAGGTGATGACGGCAGCCACGGTGAGGTAGCCGGTCTGGGTGGCGACCAGGAACAGCCCGGTCGCGGCCGAGCCGAGTGCGCCGCTGACGAGCCCGACGTACGCCGTCGGCTGCCGCGGCACCCAGGGCTGCGCGAGCACGGTGGCCACGAGGGCGACGACCCCGGCGCCCACGACGCTGTTGAGGGCCAGCGGCAGGAAGCCGGAGTCCTCCGGGATCTGCCCGAGGGCCGCGAACAGCACGCCGAAGCCGAGGCCGGCCAGGACGCCGTCGACCAGGCCGGCCGCGCTGACCGCGGGCTGGTCGTCGGGGGCCGGCTCGCGGGCGACCAGCCAGATCGCCGGCAGGGCCGCGAGGATCCCCAGCCAGGCCAGGAGCCCGGGGCGCTCGCCGGTGGTCAGCCCCACCACCAGGGGGACCAGGGCGGCGCCCACCCCGGAGACCGGTGCGACCACGCCCATCCGGCCGGCGGCCAGGCCGCGGTAGAGGAACGCCGTCCCGACGCCGTTGCCGACCCCGGCGAGGACGGCCCACCCCACGTCGACCGGGCGGGGGTCACCACCGACGACCACGCCGAGGACGAGGGCCACCAGCCCGCCGCCGACCTGGGAGGTGAAGGCGATCGTCCACGGGCTGACCCGGCGCGAGACGACGCCGCCGACGAAGTCGGACAGGCCGTAGGCGATCGCCGCGCACAGCGAGAGCAGGACGGCCACGGGGGAGAGGCTGGCACATCGCGGCCACCGGGTCCGCCGGTGCCCCCGGTGCTGTCGTGGTCGAGACGCACGACGGCCCCGGACCGAGGTCCGGGGCCGTCATCGTCCTGGCTCAGTCGCGAGCCAGCTGTTCGTCAGTCGTCAGTCGTCCGCGGGCTTGCTGGGCGTCGCGCCGAGCTTGTGGGTCTCGTCGACCACGCTGGCTGCGATCTGCTTGAGCTTGTCTCCGTGCTCGCGGGCGTGGTGAGCGCAGAAGAGCAGCTCGCCACCGCTCTGGAGCTCCACCCGGAGGTAGGCCTGGGCGCCGCAGCGGTCGCAGCGGTCCTCAGCAGTCATCGTGGTGCTGGGGGCGGTTGCAGTCGTCACTTGGTGGCCTCTTCTCATCTCGTCGGTGCTGTGTCCAACGTAGCCAGCGGAACCAAGATTCCCACTTCGACGTGGTGCACACCACTCGATCCCGTCGTGCAGGGTATGCCCCGTCCGGCTGGTTCCATGCCGTGGACGCCGTCGTCGTTGGCTGCCGGGGGGATCTGTCGGTGTCGAGCGGTGGAGCGTGGGTCCATCGTGTCGCGACCGGGCGGGGCGTGCCTGCACCGGCGTACGGCGTGTCGCTAGTAGATTCCTGGGTGCCGCGGCGACCGTCGCGGCGCACCACCCCGGGAGCACACGATCGCCGACAACACCTACAACGCCGCCCACCTGCTCGTGCTGGAGGGCCTCGAAGCCGTCCGCAAGCGACCGGGCATGTACATCGGCTCGACCGACACGCGCGGGCTGATGCACTGCCTGTGGGAGATCATCGACAACGGTGTGGACGAGGCGCTGGCCGGCGCCGCCCACCGCGTCGAGGTGACGCTGCACCGCGACGGGTCGGCCGAGGTCCACGACGACGGCCGTGGCATCCCGATCGACAAGGAGCCCAAGACCGGGCTCCCCGGCGTCGAGGTCGTCGCGACCAAGCTCCACGCCGGCGGCAAGTTCGGCGGCGGGTCCTACGTCGCCACCGGTGGCCTGCACGGCGTCGGGCTCTCGGTGGTCAACGCGCTGTCCGCGCGGATGGACATCGACGTCGACCGCGCGCCGGCGAGCCAGGGCATCAGCTTCCGACACGGCGCGGCCGGCGTCTTCGACGGCGAGGGCCCCACGGCCGGGTTCGTCGAGCAGAGCGGGATGACCCGCAAGGGCAAGCGGGTCGCCAAGAACGCCTCCGGCACCCGGATCCGGTTCTGGCCCGACCGCCGGATCTTCACCAAGGACGCGGTCTTCGAGCTCGACGGGCTGGTCGGACGGGCCCGGCAGACGTCCTTCATCGTGCCCGGCCTCGAGCTGGTGATCCGCGACCTGCGTGGCGAGACCCCGACCGAGGAGAAGTTCCGCCACGACGGCGGCATCGCCGAGTTCACCGACTACCTCGCCAAGGACGAGCCGGTCACCGAGGTGCTCCGCATCCAGGGCTCGGGATCGTTCACCGAGACGGTGCCGATGCTCGACGCCCAGGGCCACATGACCCCCCAGGACGTCGACCGCGACCTCGGCGTCGACATCGCGGTGCGCTGGGGGACCGGCTACGACACCGAGCTCCGCTCGTTCGTCAACGTGATCGCCACCCCCAAGGGCGGCACCCACGTCGCGGGGTTCGAGGCGGCGCTCGTCAAGCCGTTCAACGAGGCGATGCGGGCCGCCAAGGTGCTCAAGGTCAACGACCCCGACATCGAGAAGTCCGACATCCTCGAGGGGATGACCGCGGTGGTCACGGTGCGCCAGGCCGAGCCGCAGTTCGAGGGCCAGACCAAGGAGATCCTCGGCACCCCCGCCGTACGCTCCGAGGTGCGCAAGATCGTGGCCGCGCACTTCACCGAGTTCCTGTCCTCGACCAAGGCCGCCGACAAGCGCCAGTCCCGGCCGCTGATGGACAAGGTCTACGGCGCCGCACGCACCCGCATCACCGCGCGTCAGCACAAGGAGACCCAGCGTCGCAAGAACGCCCTGGAGTCCTCGTCGCTGCCGTCCAAGCTGGCCGACTGCCGTGCCGCCGACAACGACCGCACCGAGCTGTTCATCGTCGAGGGCGACTCGGCGCTCGGCACCGCCAAGCTCGCCCGCAACTCCGAGTTCCAGGCGCTGCTGCCCATCCGCGGCAAGATCCTCAACGTCCAGAAGGCCTCGGTCGGCGACATGCTCAAGAACGCCGAGTGCGCCTCGATCATCCAGGTCGTCGGGGCCGGCTCGGGACGCACCTTCGACCTCGACTCCGCGCGTTACGGCCGGATCATCTTCATGGCTGACGCCGACTCCGACGGTGCCCACATCCGCTGCCTGCTGGCCACGCTGTTCTTCAAGTACATGCCCGACCTGATCTCGTCGGGTCGCGTCTTCACCGCGGTGCCGCCGCTGCACCGCATCGAGATCGCCAACCCCCGCAAGGGCCAGGACAAGTACGTCTACACCTACTCCGACGACGAGCTGCAGCGAAAGCTGGCCGAGCTGAAGAAGAAGAACACCCGCTGGAAGGACCCCGTGCAGCGCTACAAGGGTCTCGGCGAGATGGACGCCGACCAGCTGGCCGAGACCACGATGGATCCCCGTCGTCGTACGCTGCGCAAGCTCACCGTCGACGACGCCGACCTCGCCGCGTCGGTCTTCGAGCTGCTGATGGGCTCCGAGGTCGCGCCGCGCAAGGAGTTCATCGTGGGCGCGGGCGGCCAGCTCACCGAGGCCGACCTCGACTTCTAGGAGTCCTGCCCCGGCGCGGGCGGGGCCCTGACATTTGTCACCCCGAGACCGTGACGCGCGACCGAGGCGGCGGGGTGGCGTGGCGGCCACGCTGGAGGCATGAAGACCACCAGCACCCTCGCCGCCGGCCGGTGGCCCACCGCCACCGGGCCCGGGGCGCCCGCTCTGCTCCTGTCCGGCATCACCCGCAGCTTCGGCGCCGTCCAGGCCGTGCGCGGCATCGACCTGCGCATCGAGCCCGGCGAGGTCGTGGCGTTCCTCGGGCCCAACGGGGCCGGGAAGACCACGACCCTCGACCTGGTCCTGGGCCTGGGCCGCCCCACCAGCGGCACGGTCGAGGTCCTGGGCCTGCCCCCGCGTGACGCGGTGGCCCGAGGGCTCGTGTCCGCGGTGATGCAGTCCGGCGGCCTGCTCACCGACCTGACGGTGCGCGAGACCGTCCAGTACGTCGCGAGCCTCTTCCCGCACGCGCGGCCGGTCGAGGAGGTCATGGCGGACGCCGGCATCACCCCCCTCGCCGACCGGGTCGTCGGCAAGTGCTCCGGGGGCGAGCAGCAGCGCCTGCGCGTGGCGCTGGCCCTGCTGCCCGACCCGGCGCTGCTGCTGCTCGACGAGCCGACGACCGGGATGGACGTCGAGGCCCGGCGGTCGTTCTGGTCCACCGTGCGCCGTGACGCCGAGCGCGGTCGGACCGTGGTCTTCGCGACGCACTACCTCGAGGAGGCCGACCAGTACGCCGATCGGATCGTGCTCGTGAGCGGGGGGCTCATCGTCGCCGACGGCACCAGCGCCGAGGTCCGGGCCCTGGCCTCGGGGCGCGTCGTCCGCGCCACCCTGCCGAGCCCGTCGGCCGCCGTCCTCGCGGCGTTGCGGGACCTGCCCGGCGTCGAGTCGGTCGAGGTCCGCGGCGAGCACGTCCTGGTCCGCGCCGCCGACAGCGACGCCGTCGCCCGTCACCTCTACACCCACACCACCGCCCACGACCTCGAGATCACCGCGCGTGGCCTCGAGGACGCCTTCCTCGACCTCACCACGGAGCGTGCCCGATGACGACCACGACCACCACGACGACCAGCACGACGACCACCGCCCTGACCGACCGCACCGTCCCGCCGCTGGGCGGGTTCAGTCCGACCGTCCTGCGCCTGGAGCTGCGACGCATGCTGCGCAACAAGCGCACCCTGTTCTTCAGCCTGGTCTTCCCCGCGGCGCTGTTCCTGTCCTTCGGCAGCCAGTCCGACTGGAACGACACGGTGGGCGACGGGCACGGCCACGGCAACGTCGCCGCCTACGTCATGGTCTCCATGGCCCTGTACGGCGCCGCGCTGATCGCCGCGTCCGGCGGCGCCTCGGTCGCCACCGAGCGGGCGCTGGGCTGGTCGCGGCAGCTGCGGTTGACGCCCCTGCACCCGGCGGCCTACGTCGTGACGAAGGCGCTGGTCGCCCTGGCCCTGGGCAGCGTCGCCATCGCCGCGGTCAACCTCGTCGGCGTGGTGCAGGGCAAGCCCTCGATGGCGGTCGGCACGTGGCTGGCGTGCGCGGCACTCACCGTGGTGTGCGTGCTGGTGTTCGCAGCGCTCGGGGTGTTCGTGGGCTACCTGGTGCCCGGTGAGAACGCCATGCAGGTGCTGGGGCCCGGGCTGGCCATCCTGGCCTTCCTCGGCAACGTGTTCATCCCGATGGACGAGGGCTCGGTGGTCTACCGGATCGCGGAGTGGACGCCGATGTTCGGGGTGGCCGAGATCAGCCGGGCCCCGTTGACGGGCGACCTGGCCTGGGGTGCCGTGCCCAACGCGGTGGCGTGGCTGGTGGTCTTCGTGGCCGGCGCCGCGTGGAGCATGAGCCGCGACACCTCGCGGGTCTGAGCGCCACTACGGTGACGTGGGTGACCAGCGGGCCGAGCACGACCGAGACGGAGGCCCCCGGCGTCCCGGTGTCCCGGGCCGCCCCGTTCCTGGCCGGCATCTGGCTGTTCTTCCTGCTGGAGCCGCTCGCCGAGGCCTGGGACGACCGCGACGAGCCGCGGGGGCTGCTCGGCATCGTCACCACCCTGCTGTTCGCCTGCGTCTACCTGTCGCTGTGGCTCGGTGCCCGCGGCGGCCGCGAGATGCGCGGTCGTCCCGAGCTCTCCCGTGCGCTCGCCCACCTCGTGGTGCAGACGGCACTCGGGGTGACCATGGTCGTCCTCATCGGTCCCTCCGGGGCCGCCTGCTCGCCCTACATCGCCGTCGGCGCGATCATGGTGCTGCCGGTGCGCCAGGCCGGGGTCGTGGTGGCCCTGCTCGTGATGGCCGACGTGGTGCTGTTCCGGCTCGCCGACGCCGGCAGCCCCACCGGCCTGCTGTTCGGCGTGCTCGCCGCGTCGGTCGCCGTGCTCGGCGTGCGCACCGTGGTCTCGCGCAACCACCAGCTGCTGGCGGCCCAGGAGGAGAACGCCGGCCTCGCGGTCGACAACGAGCGCAGCAGGTTCGCCCGCGACCTCCACGACATCCTGGGGCACTCCCTGACCGTGATCACCGTCAAGGCCGAGCTCGCCGGCCGGCTGCTCGACGCCGGGTCGCCCGAGGCCGCCGAGCGCGCCCGGGCGGAGGTCGCCGACCTCGAGCGGCTCAGTCGCGACGCGCTGGCCGACGTACGCCGCGCGGTGACCGGCTACCGCACCGTCACCCTGCCCGAGGAGCTGATCCGCGCCCGGATGGTCCTCGAGGCCGCGGGCATCACCGCCGTGCTGCCCGGCTCGGTCGACGACGTGCCCACGCAGGCACGCGAGCTCTTCGCCTGGACGGTGCGCGAGGGCGTCACCAACGTGGTGCGCCACTCCCGTGCCCACACCTGCGAGGTGCGGCTCTCGGAGACGGGGGCGGAGGTCCGCGACGACGGCGTCGGAGTCGGGTCCGCGTCCGCGTCCGCGTCCGACGGTCCCGGGTCCGGGCTGCTGGGCCTGCGGGAGCGCGCCGCCGCGGCCGGGGCGACGGTCGTGACCGAGCGGCTCTCGCCGGGCTTCGCGCTGCGGGTGGTGCTCGGGTGAGCGCCGGCCCGATCCGGCTGCTGCTCGCCGACGACCAGGCGCTCGTGCGCGGTGCCCTGTCGGCCCTGCTCGGCCTCGAGCCCGACCTGGAGGTGGTCGCCGAGGTCGGCACGGGTGACGAGGTGGTCCCCGCCGCCCTCCGGCACCGGCCCGACGTGGCCGTGCTCGACGTGGAGATGCCCGGCATCGACGGCATCACCGCTGCGGCCGCCCTGCGGGTCGCCCTGCCGGCGACGCGGGTGCTCGTCGTGACCACGTTCGGGCGACCGGGCTACCTGCGGCGCGCGCTGCAGGCCGGCGCCTCGGGGTTCGTCGTCAAGGACACCCCCGCGGCGCAGCTGGCCGACGCCGTACGCCGGGTGCACGCCGGGCTGCGCGTGGTCGACCCCGCGCTCGCGGCCGACAGCCTGGCTGCGGGGGAGTCACCCCTGAGCCCCCGCGAGACCGAGGTGCTGCGCGCGGCCCGCGCCGGTGCGCCGGTGGCGGCGCTGGCGCGCCAGCTGAGCCTGTCGGAGGGGACGGTGCGCAACCACCTGTCCGCGGCCATCGGCAAGACCCTCGCCGCCAATCGGACCGAGGCCGTCCGCATCGCCGAGGACCACGGCTGGCTCTGAGCGGCGGGAACGTGCGGGCGTCTAGAACTTGCGGTCGAGCAGCCCGGTGTCGACGTCGTAGATGAACCCGCCGACGGTGACCGCCTCGGACACCAGGGGGTGCGTGCGGACCTTCTGCACGTCGTCGGCCAGCGAGTCGAGCTGGTCGCGCACGACGTGGATGCTCTGCCAGCTGGCGTCCATGCCGGCCGACTCCTCGATGCGGGCCCGCAGCTCGGCCTCGGTCGCCGAGGCCACCGCGCAGCGCGTGTGCGGGGCGATGACCACGCGGTTGACGCCGAGCAGGTGCACAGCGAGCACCAGCGCCTCGAGGGTGAGGTGGTCGACCCGGCCGCCCGGGTTGCGCAGGATCTTGGCGTCTCCGGGGACGAGCCCGAGCATGCCCAGCGGGTCGATGCGCGAGTCCATGCAGGTGACGACGGCGACGCCGCGGCGGGCCACCCCGTCGAGGCCGCTCTGGGTGAAGCCGGCGGCGTACTGACGGTTGGCCACGAGCAGCTCGTCGAAGTCCGGCACAGGAGAAATCTAGCGCCCTACCCCACGCCGCGGAGCACCTGTCCGGTCGTGACGCCCCGGGTGGGCGCCCCCCGCAGGAGCACCAGCGCCAGGACCGCCGCGACGAGCGCGACCACCGCGGCACCCTCGAAGACCGACTGCTCCTGCAGCAGGCCCAGGGCCCGCACCTTGAGGGAGGGGTCGTCGCGCCGGGCGGCGTAGAGCTGCGCCAGGCCGTAGGTCGTGAGCACCGAGATGCCGATCAGCATCCCGACCATCCGCGCCACGACCACCAGGGCGCTCGCGAGGCCGTGGGCGTCGTCGCGGGTCGAGGCGAGCATGGCGGCGTTGACCGGGGCGAGGGCCAGGCCGAAGCCGAGCCCGCCGAGCACGAGGGGCCAGCTGCTGGAGGCCCAGGAGTCGAGCGAGGACTGGTCCCAGTGCGACATCGCCCAGAACGACGCCGACACCGCGGTCATCCCGACCGCGGTGATGGCGCCCGCGGGCAGGCGGCGCACCAGGAGACCTCCGACGACGGCGCCGACGGGCAGGGCGACCAGGAAGCGCAGCAGCACCAGGGCGGCGTCGAGCTGGCCGTAGCCCTTCTCTGCCGTGCGGGCGAAGAGCGGGACGTCGACCAGCGCCGCGATCAGCGCCCACCCGACGAGCAGGCTGACGACCAGCGAGCCCCAGGCCGGCCGGGACGACAGCGTTCCGCGGGGCACGATCGGGTCGGGGGTACGGCGCAGGTGGAGCACCAGGGCGACCAGCGCGAGACCGGAGCCGACCAGGAAGTAGGGGCCCTGGGCCGAGAACACCGACACCTCGGGGTCGGCGGTGGCGAAGGCCAGCACGATCCCCCCGAGCACGGCAGCCAGGTAGGCCGCGCCGGCCAGGTCGGCCTCGGCGAGGCTGCGCCCCCACGAGCGGACGTCGAGCAGCGGGCGCCGGGCCAGCAGGCACCGGGCGCACAGGACGACGAACGCCCCGACCGCCACCAGGCCCATCGGCTCCCACCACCGGCCACCGCCCGAGATCACGGGGACGAAGAGCTCGCCGTAGGTCAGGTCGGTGTAGAGGGCCTGGGGCGGGCTGATCGTGAGCAGCGCCGCGGCGACCGCCACCACGAGCGCGAGCGCGCCGAGCAGGTCGGGTCGGCCGGCCGGGCCGGCCGGCACGGCGACCCGCTGCTCGTCGGTGTCAGCCCCGTCGCGGCGGCGCAGCACCCGCACGAGGGCCCACAGCGCCACGCCCGCGGCGGCGTTGATGGCGAAGATGCCGCGCCAGGTGGTGAACGACAGCACGGCGGCCCCGAACAGCGGGCCCAGCACGGCGCCGAGCTCCTGGACGGCCGAGACCAGTCCGAGCGGCAGGCCGCGGCGTTCGATCGGATAGGTGGCGGCGACCAGCGCCATGGTGGCCGGCACCAGCCCGCCGCCGCCCACGCCCTGCAGGAAGCGGCCGAGCACCATGCTCGGCAGGTCGTAGGAGATCGCGGTGACGACGGAGCCGGTGGCGAAGGCCAGCAGGGAGGCCGCCAGCACGGGCACCGGGCCGCGCAGGTCGGCGATCCGGCCGATCAGCGGCAGCATCGCGACGTAGCCGAGCAGGAAGCCCGAGATGATCGGCGCGGCGCGCTGCAGCTCGTCGACCGCGATGTCGACCGAGGCCATCATGTCGGGCAGGGCGAGGACCACGACGTAGGTGTCGATGGCCGCGAACATGACGGCACCGGCCGAGAAGAGCAGCAGGGCGCGAGAGCGCCGGTCGAGGCCGGTGGACCCCGGGTCGGCCCCCGTGGTGGTCACGGCTTCGTGATCGCCTTGTCGACGTCGTAGTCGGCGATCGCGATCGTGTAGGTCAGGTCGCCGCCACCCTCGAAGAACTGGCCCTTGATCTCGGCGGTGCGCAGCAGGCCCTCGTCGTCGACGGTGAACGTCGCGACGAACTCGTCACCGGGGGCGCAGGGCAGGAGGTTCTGCACGGCAGCGCCGGGGACCACGGCGGTGTAAGGGGTGAGGATCTCGTCGTTGTCGGCACCGCCGCGCTCGGCCTTGCCGGCCTGGACCTCCTCGGCGTCGGTCAGCACGGTCGCGAAGCCGGTGTCGGGATCGAGCAGCCCGGCGGGGTCGGGCACGCACTTCGGGAGCTTGAAGTCCTGGAAGGCGCCGAAGAGCTTGGCGTAGACCTTGCCGTCGACCGAGACGATCTCGACGTCGCTGGCGGGCAGTCCCTCGAAGGTGCCCGAGGCCTTGCCCTGGAACGCCGGCGGGTCGGCGGTGATGACGCCGGAGGCCTTCGAGAGGTAGGCCTCGGAGTCGGGGGCGTCGTCGGTCGAGAGCGTCAGCTCGACGCCGGAGGTCTCGTCGAGCTTGCCCTTGGCGAAGGCCAGGACCTCCTCGGGCGTGACCTTGTCGTCACCGTCGGCGTCGGCGGCCGAGTTGGTGGGCGTCGTCTCGTCGCCGCTGCACCCGGTGAAGCCGAGGGTCGAGGTCAGGACGAGGACCGCCAGTGCGGCGGTACGACGCAAGCTCATGCGATCAGCCTGTCACATCGGCAGGGTCGACCGCGCCGGCCGGCGCGGCCGACGCGGATGACAGCCGCCGGGCCAGCGGCCCGGCGACGGCGGCCACCGGCTGGCTGGCCGGGACCCCCGAGCCGTCCCGTCGACCGTCGGCCGCCGGCAGCGCGACGGGGGCGCCGCTGGCGGCTGCGGCGCGGGCGGGGGCGGTGCCGGCCCAGGCGACCACCAGGGTGTCCTCGCCCTTGAGGAAGCGGTGGCAGCGGACCCCGCCGGTGGCCCGGCCCTTGGTGGGGTACTCGGAGAACGGGGTCACCTTCAGCGAGCCGGGCTCGGTGCCGGGCAGGGCTGTCGAGGCGCCCGAGGCCGTCACGACCACGGAGCCCTCGGGAGCGGCGGGGTCGATCGCCCCGAACCACACCACCCGCTCGGGCCCGGCCAGCTTGATGCCGGCGATGCCGCCGCCGGAGCGGCCCTGGGGGCGCACCAGCGCCGCGGGGAAGTGCAGGAGCTGGGCGACGTCACTGATGAAGCACAGCGTCTCCTCGCCGGTGACGAGTTCGACGGCGCCGACGACCACGTCGTCGTCCTTGAGGCTGATCACCTCCCACTCGTCGCGGCCGAGGACCTCGGGGTTGACCCGCTTGACCACGCCGTCGCGGGTGCCGAGGGCGAGCCCGGGCCCGTCGGTCGTCAGGGTGCACAGCGCCAGGGCGCGTTCGCCGGCGGCCAGCGAGAGCATCTCGGTGATCGGCAGCCCGCCCTGCAGGTGGGGGTCGTTGGCGCTGGGCGGGATCGTCGGCAGGTCGAGGACACCGAGACGCACCAGCCGCCCGGCCGAGGTGAGCACCCCGATCTCGCCGCGGGCCGTGGTCGCGACGGCCGAGACGACGACGTCGTGGTTGGCCCGGTCGTCGCCGGAGCCGAACGGCTCGGCACTGCTGGTGCGCGCCAGCAGCCCGGTGGAGCTCATCAGCGCGAAGCACGGGTCGTCGGGGACCTCGAGCGCGACGGCGGAGGCGGTCACGGCGGTGCCGGCCGACTCGAGCAGGATCGTGCGGCGGGGGGTGCCGTAGGTCTTGGCGACCTCGCTCAGCTCGTCGCCGACCACCCGGCGTAGCAGTGCCTCGTCGCCGAGGATGGCGTCGAGCGCCGCGATCTCGGCGGCCAGCTCGCTCTGCTCCTTCTCGAGCTCGATCCGGGAGAACTTCGTCAGCCGGCGCAGCGCCATGTCGAGGATGTAGTCGGCCTGCAGCTCGGACAGGTCGAACACCCCCATCAGTCGCTCGCGCGCCTCGGCGGCGTTGTCGGAGGTCCGGATCAGCTGGATGACCTCGTCGATGTCGAGGATCGCGATCAGCAGGCCCTCGACGAGGTGGAGGCGCGCGGCGGCCTTGGCCCGCCGGAACGCCGTACGGCGGCGCACGACCTCGTAGCGGTGGCGCAGGAAGACCTCGAGCAGCTCCTTGAGGCCGAGGGTGCGAGGCTGCCCGTCGACCAGGGCGACGGCGTTGATGCCGAAGGAGTCCTCGAGCGGGGTCATCCGGTAGAGCTGCTCGAGCAGGGCCTCGGGGACGAAGCCGTTCTTGACCTCGATCACCAGGTGGGTGGGCTTCTCCATGTCGGAGAGGTCCTTGACGTCGGAGATGCCCTGGAGCTTCTTGCCCTGCACGAGCACCTTGATCCGCTCGACGACCTTCTCGATGCCGACGCCGTAGGGCAGCTCGGTCACCACGAGGGCCTTGCGCCGCCCGATCGTCTCGACCCGGACCGTGGCCCGCATCCGGAACGATCCCCGGCCCGTCTCGTAGGCGTCGCGGATGCCGTCGAGGCCCACGATCTTGCCGCCGGTGGGCAGGTCGGGGCCGGGCACGAACCGCATCAGGTCGTCGAGGGTCGCCTTCGGGTGCGTGATCAGGTGGCGCAGCGCCTGGACGATCTCGACGAGGTTGTGCGGCGCGCAGTTGGTGGCCATGCCGACGGCGATGCCGGTGGTGCCGTTGACGAGCAGGTTGGGGATGGCGGCCGGCAGCACCGACGGCTCGGTCTCGCGGCCGTCGTAGTTGGCCTTGAAGTCGACGGTGTCCTCGTCGATGCCGGCGGTCATCGCCGCCGCGGGGGGCGCCATCCGGCACTCGGTGTAGCGCATCGCCGCCGGACCGGCGTCCGGCGAGCCGAAGTTGCCGTGGCCGTCGACCAGCGTCAGCCGCATCGACCAGTGCTGGGCGGTGCGGACCAGGGCGTCGTAGATGGCGCTGTCGCCGTGGGGGTGCAGGCGGCCCATGACCTCGCCGACCACCCGGGCGCTCTTGACGTGCCCGCGGTCGGGACGCAGGCCCATCTCGTTCATCGTGTAGAGGATGCGGCGCTGGACGGGCTTGAGGCCGTCCCGGGCGTCGGGCAGCGCGCGGGAGTAGATGACGGAGTAGGCGTACTCGAGGAAGGAGTTGCGCATCTCCTCCCCGACGTCGATGTCGAGGATGTGCTCCTCGAAGTCGTCGGGGAGGTCCTGCTTCGTGGTACGCCGCGCCATGCGGCCCATTCTCGTGGCTGCCACCCCCGGTTCGTACGGGGGCTCGCCGGGCGCGGCGGTGCCAGCGTCCCCGGTAGCCTGTCGTCGTGACCGCCGACCCCCACTCGCCCGCGGCCGCGCCGCCCCGGCACTGGGAGGCCGACGTCCTGCTGCGCGACGGTCGGACGGCCCACATCCGGCCGATCCGGCCCGACGACGCCGAGCTGCTGGTCACCTTCTACGCCCGGGTCAGCGACCGATCGAAGTACTACCGGTTCTTCTCGCCGATGCCGACCCTCTCCGACCGCGACGTACGCCGCTTCACCCAGGTCGACCACGACAAGCGGGTCGCCCTGGTGCTGCTGCTCCAGGGCCAGATGATCGCCGTGGGCCGCTACGACGTCGTCGGCGACGCCGAGGCCGAGGTCGCGTTCCTCGTCGAGGACCAGCACCACGGCCGCGGGATCGCCCAGCTGCTGCTCGAGCACCTCGCCCAGGCCGCCCGCGAGCGGGGCATCGAGCGGTTCACCGCCGAGGTGCTGCCCGACAACGCCCGGATGATCCACACCTTCCGCGACGCGGGCTACCGCGTCGTCAGCGGCTACGAGGACGGCGTCCTGAGCCTGGAGTTCCCGATCGAGGCGACCGACACGTCCATCGGCGTGATGCGCGGGCGCGAGCACCGGGCCGAGGCGGCCTCCATCGAGCGCTTCTTCAACCCCCGCTCGATCGCGATCATCGGCGCCAGCCGGCGCCAGGACACCATCGGCCAGGCGCTGGTGCGCAACCTGGTGACCGGCGACTTCACCGGCCGCGTCTACGCCGTCAACCCCAGCGCCGCGGCCGTCTCGGGACTCCCAGCGTTCAAGTCCGTCGGCGACATCCCCGACGACGTCGACGTCGCGATCGTCGCGGTGCCGGCCGAGTCGGTGACCGACGTGGTGCTCGACTGCGCCGCCAAGGGCGTGCACGGGATGATCGTGATCTCCAGCGGCTTCGCCGAGACCGGCGAGGAGGGTCGCCAGCGCCAGCGCCACCTCGTCGGGCTGTCCCGTTCCTACGGGCTGCGCCTGATCGGGCCCAACTGCCTGGGTGTCATCAACACCGACCCGGCCGTCTCGGTCAACGCCAGCCTCTCGCCGGTGATGCCGCCGCGCGGTCGCGCCGCGTTCTTCTGCCAGTCCGGGGCGCTCGGCTCGGCCATCCTCGAGAAGGTCCGCAACCGCGGGCTCGGCCTGACGACGTTCGTGTCGGCCGGCAACCGTGCCGACGTCTCCGGCAACGACCTCCTGCAGTACTGGGAGGAGGACGACGCCACCGAGGTCGTGCTCCTCTACCTCGAGTCGATCGGCAACCCCCGCAAGTTCTCCCGCATCGCCCGCCGGGTCTCGCTGCGTAAGCCGATCATCGCCGTCCGCTCCGGCCGCACCACCCAGGGCGTGCCGATGGGCCACGCCGTACGCCGGATCGCCGCCCCGCCCGAGGCGCTCGACGCCATGTTCAAGCAGGCCGGGATCATCCAGGTCGACACGCTCGAGGAGATGTTCGACGTCGCCCAGCTGCTGGCCCACCAGCCGCTCCCGCGGGGGCGCCGCGTGGCCGTCGTCGGCAACTCCGACGCACTCGGGCTGCTGGCCGCCGATGCGGCCGCCGCCGTCGGGCTGATGGTGACCCGGTCGGTCACGCTGAGCGCGGAGCCGTCGGCCGAGGACTTCGAGGACGCGCTCGACGACGTCATCGACGACCCCGAGGTCGACTCCGTCATCGCCGTCTACATCCCCCCGCTCAACGTCTCCGGCGAGGACGTCGCCAACGTGCTGGCCGCGGTGGGGGAGCAGTCCGACAAGCCGCTGGTCTCCTCCTTCCTCGGCGCCGAGGGCGTGCCCGAGCTGCTCCGGGTCCCCGACGTCGCCGGCGCCTCGGCCGGACGCGGGTCGGTGCCGTCGTACCCCGCGGTCGAGGCGGCCGTGCGCGCCCTGGCCAGCGTCGTCGACTACGCCGTGTGGCTGCGCACCCCCGACGGCGCCCCGCCCGACCCGGCCGAGGTCGACACCCCCACGGCCGAGCGGGTCGTCACCCGGGCCCTGGCCAACCACCCCGACGGCGCCGACCTGACCCGTGCGGAGGTCGGCGAGCTGCTCGGCGCCTACGGCGTCTCGGTGTGGGAGTCCATCCCGGTCGCGACCCTGCGGGAGGCGCAGTCGGCCGGGCGCAAGCTCGGCTGGGACGTCGTCCTCAAGGCCACGGCCGAGGGACTGCGCGAGCGACCCGACCTGGCACACGTGTGGCGCAACATCGACTCGATCGCCGAGATGCGCAACGCCTGGGAGTCGCTGAGCACCCTGGTGCGCGACCCCGGTGGGGCCGACTTCGTGGTGCAGAAGAACTCCGCGCCCGGCGTGCCGGTCGCGATCCGCAGCATGGAGGACCCGCTGTTCGGACCCGTCGTCTCGTTCGGCATCTCGGGGCCGATCATCGACCTGCTGGCCGACCGCTCCTACCGGATCCCACCACTGGGGGCCCGCGACGTCGCGACCATGGTGCGCGAGGTCAAGAGCTCCCCGATCCTCTTCGGCTACCGCGGGGCCGAGCCCGTCGACATCGAGGCGGTCGAGCGGCTCATCAGCCGGGTCGCGCAGATGCAGGACGACCTGCCCCAGCTCAGTGCCCTCGAGCTGTCGCTCGTGCTCGCCGGGGCCGACGGCGCGACGGTGCTCACCGCCTCGGGCCGGGTCGCGCCGGTGGCCGAGCCCCGCTCCGACCTGTTCGTGCGCCGGATGACCGACCACCCGGGCGGCGACACCATCCCCGAGTAGCCGTCGCGTCCGCGCGCTGGCGAAACGGGTCGTGGGACGGGCCCGCCGCCTGCCAGACTCGGCCCATGCCGAGCACCAGCCAGTGGGTCACGTTCCTCGCTGCGTCGATCCTGTTCATCCAGGTGCCCGGCCCCAGCCTGCTCTTCACGCTGGGCCGGGCCCTCACCGTCAGCCTGCGCGCCGCCCTGACCTCCGTCGTCGGCAACGCGCTGGGAGTGCTCACCCAGGTGGTCGCCGTCGCGGTCGGCCTCGGCGCGGTGGTCGCCGCGAGCAGCACGGCCTACACCGTCGTCAAGCTCGTCGGGGCGGCGTACGTCGTGTGGCTCGGCGTCCAGGCGATCCGGCACCGCACCGACGCCCGCGCCGCGATGGCGGCCGGGCTGGCGCGGCCCTCGCGCGAGGGGGCCCGTCGCGCGCTGGCCACCGGGTTCACGGTCGGGCTGTCCAACCCCAAGACCCTGGTGTTCTTCCTGGCGTTCCTGCCGCAGTTCACCGACCCCGGGGCGGCCGCCGCGCCGCAGCTGGTGCTCCTCGGCCTCGCCTTCGCCGTGCTCGCCGCGGCCTCCGACAGCCTGTGGGCGACCGCGGCCGGACGGGCCCGCACGTGGTTCGCACGCAAGCCGCAGCGCCTCGACTCGATGGGCGCCGTGGGTGGCGTGATGATGATCGGCCTGGGCACGGGCATGGTGCTGTCCGACTGATCCGGCCGACCCGTCCGCCGGCCCATCGGTCGACAGGTCCGGTCTGCCCGGCACCGAGTCGCGCGTGACACACTGACCGGCGTGCCACGCCTGCCCCGCCCGCTCGACGACCTCGACCGCTCGCGCGACCTGCGCACGACCATCGAACGCACCGGCTACTACCCGGAGGTCGTCACCGACGCCGTCGAGGGTGCCGTCGCCGGCGAGCAGGTCGTGTCCTACTACGTGCACCACGAGCCGACCTTCGAGAACGACGAGGTACGCCGCCACCAGAGCGTCGTGGTGCTCACCCCGTCGCGCCTGATCCTGGCCCACACCGACGAGCACGCCGGCGACGACCTGCTGCCCGAGCCCTACACGTCGACCTCGACCGAGGCCGTCAGCCTGACCGCGGTCAAGTCGGTCGTGGTCACCCGGATGACCGCCAACCCCACCAAGGGCCCGACGCCGCCGGCCGAGGCCGTGATGACCATCGGGTGGGGCGGTGTCGCCCGGCTCGACCTCGAGCCCGCCGGGTGCAGCGACCCCGAGTGCGACGCCGACCACGGCTACACCGGGGTGCTCGCCTCCGACGACTTCTCGCTGCGGGTGTCCGCGGCCGCCGACGGTGGCGACGCCGTCGCGGGGCTGCTGTCGTTCGCCGCGTCGCTCTCGGCACGCACCCAGCACTGACGGCGCGTCGGTGACCGATCCCTTCGTCGAGCCGGCCTACGGCCGTCGCTCGCTGGCCGACGTCGTCCCCGCGGTCGCCCGCGCCCTCGGGGTGCGGGTCGGCGTCGCCCCGACCTCGCTGGAGCTGCCCGACGCCTCGTCGTACGTCGTCTTCCTCATCGACGGTCTCGGGGCGCGCCTGCTCGAGCGCTACGCCCACGCGGCGCCCTACCTCTCGACGCTGCTGGACTCCTCCGGTGGGCCGGGCACCGCCGGGGTGCCGTCGACCACCGCCACGAGCCTGACCTCGCTCGGCACCGGCCTGACCCCGGGCGCCCACGGGCTCATCGGCTTCACCGCGCGCATCCCCGGCACCGACCAGCTGCTCAACCACCTCTTCTGGGACGCCGACGTCGACCCGCTCGAGTGGCAGCCCCACCCCACGGCGTTCTCCACCCTGGCCGCGGCGGGCGTCTCGGTGACGGTGGTCAACAAGCGTGAGTTCCGCGGGTCGGGGCTGACGGTCGCGTCGAGCCGCGGTGGCGAGTTCGTCGGCGCCGACAAGGTGGGGGAGCGGATCGCCGCCGCCGTGGCCGCGTCGGTCGCGCGCCCGTCGCTCACCTACCTCTACGACAGCGACCTCGACTGGACCGGGCACCGCTGGGGCGTGGCCTCCAGCCAGTGGCTGCAGCAGCTCGCCATGGTCGACGCCGAGGCCGAGCAGCTGCGCGAGACCCTGCCCGGCGACACCCGCCTCGTCGTGGTCGCCGACCACGGCATGATCGACTCGCCCGACGAGAGCCGCGTCGATGTCGACGACCACGCCGAGCTGCTCGACGGGGTGGCGCTGATCGGCGGCGAGGCCCGCTTCCGTCACCTCTACTGCCGCAGCGGCGCCGTCGACGACGTCCTGGCCACCTGGTCGGGGTTCCTCGGCGAGCGGGCCACCGTGCTGTCGCGCACCGACGCCATCGGGCGGGGCTGGTTCGGGCCGGTCGACGCCCGGGTGCTGCCCCGGATGGGCGATGTCGTCGTCGCCTGCGACGGCGACCTGGGGGTCTTCTCGACCGAGCGGTTCGCCTACGAGAAGACCCTGATCGGGCTGCACGGCTCGCTCACGCCCGACGAGATGCTGATCCCGGTGCTGGTCGACTGAACCACCCGACCGGCCACCCGACGGGCTAGCCGAACGGCAGGGGGTCGGGGGCCAGGCTGACGGCGTGGGCCCGGGCCGCCGTGAGCCGGCGGCGGTGGTGCTGGCGGCACAGGACCTCGTAGGCGACCTCGCCCGGTGGGCCGTCGGGGCCCTCCTCGACGTCGCCCACGACGATCACCTCGCCCTCGACGACCATGACGCCGTCCTCGGTGCGGGCGTTGTGGGTGGCGCGCTTGCCGCACCAGCACAGCGCCTCGACCTGCAGCACGTGCATCCGGTCGGCCAGCTCGACCAGGCGTCGGCTGCCGGCGAAGAGCACCGTGCGGAAGTCGGTGAGGATCCCGAAGGCGAACACGTCGATCTGCAGCTCGTCGACGACCTTGGCCAGCTGCTCGATCTGCAGGGCGGTGTAGAACTGGGCCTCGTCGCACACCAGGTAGTCGATCCGGGCACCACGGGTCAGCGAGTCGACCACGTAGCGCCAGAAGTCGAACGCGGGCGGCACCTCGATCGCCTCGTGGGTCAACCCGAGGCGGCTGGACAGGATCGCCTCGCCCGCGCGGTCGTGCGCGGTGAAGATCCGGCCCAGCCGCCCGCGGGCCGCGTGGTTGTGGTTGGTCTGCAGGGCCAGCGTGCTCTTGCCCGAGTCCATGGTGCCGGTGAAGAAGTGCAGCTCAGCCACGGGGAGTCATCTCAGTCCTCGGGGTCGTCGAGCCGGGCCAGCCAGGTCGCGAAGCGCTCGACGGGGGTCTCGAACTCGGGGTGCGCGTCGACGAAGCCCTGCAGCTGCTCGGCCACCCACGCCAGGGTGACCTCCTCGTCGCCCCGGCGCTTCTCGAGCTCCTCGATCCCGCGGTCGGTGAAGTACATCGTGTGGTTCTCCGACGTCCTGGCCGACCTAGGCGAACGCCCGCTCGACGAGGTCCTTCTGCTCCGCGGCGTGCCGCTTGACCGTGCCGACCGACGGCGAGGAGGACTGCTCGCGCGTGATGCCCTCGACCGTCGCGTCGACCTCGCCCCACACGTTCATGGCGTAGTGGGACCAGGGACCCATGTTGGCGGGCTCGTCCTGGACCCAGCGGACCGCCTTGAGGTGGGGGTAGCGGGCGATCTCGGCCTTGATCTCGTCGACCGGGCGCGGGTAGAGCTGCTCGACGCGGGCGATCGCGAACCGGCCGCTGTCCTCCCGCTTGGCCCGCTCGACCATGAGGTCCCAGGTGATCCGGCCCGAGCAGAGCAGCAGGGTGTCGACCTGCTCCTGGTCGGCCGTCTCGTCGGCGATGAACGGACGGAAGGTGCCGGAGGTGAAGTCGGCCGGCTGCGAGGCCGCCTCCTTGCGCTTGAGCATCGACTTGGGCGTGAAGACGATGAGCGGGCGGTGGGCCTCGCCGAGCGACTGACGACGCAGCAGGTGGAAGTACGACGCCGGGGTCGACGGCTGGGCGACGACGAACGCCTCGTCGGCGGCCATCTGCAGGAACCGCTCGATGCGCGCCGAGGAGTGGTCGGGACCCTGGCCCTCGTAGCCGTGGGGGAGCAGCAGCACGACGCCGGACTGCTGGCGCCACTTGGTCTCACCGGAGGAGATGAACTCGTCGATGACGGTCTGGGCGCCGTTGACGAAGTCGCCGAACTGGGCCTCCCACAGCGTCAGCGCCTCGGGCCGGGCCACGGAGTAGCCGTACTCGAAGCCGAGCGCGGCGTACTCGGACAGCAGCGAGTCGTAGACGTAGAAGCGGCCCTGGTCCTCGGTGAGCGAGGAGAGCGGGGTCCACTCGTCGGCGTTCTTGCGGTCGATGATCGTGGCGAACCGCGACACGAAGGTGCCCCGGCGCGAGTCCTGGCCGGCCAGCCGCACGGGCCGTCCGTCCATGAGCAGCGAGCCGAGCGCGAGGATCTCGCCGGTGCCCCAGTCGATCGGGCCCTCGGTGATCGCGGTGGCGCGCCGCTGCAGCTGGGGCATCACCTTGGGGTGGACGGTGAAGCCGTCGGGCGGGGTGACGTAGGCGTCGGAGATGCGCTTGAGGACCTCGAGCGGGATCGCCGTCGTGGTCTCGATGGCCGGCTTGTCGGGGTAGTCGGGGACGGTCGTCCACTCCTTGGGGGCCGACGTCGCCTCCTTGACCTCGGTGAAGACCCGCTCGAGCTGCTGCTGGTAGTCGGCCAGCACCTGCTCGGCCTCCTCGATCGTGATGTCGCCGCGACCGATGAGCGACTCGGTGTAGAGCTTGCGCACCGAGCGCTTCTGCTCGATCAGGTCGTACATCAGGGGCTGGGTGTAGGACGGGTCATCGCCCTCGTTGTGACCTCGGCGGCGGTAGCAGACCAGGTCGATGACGACGTCCTTCTTGAACGCCTGGCGGTACTCGAAGGCCAGCCGCGCCACGCGGGTGCAGGCCTCGGGGTCGTCGCCGTTGACGTGGAAGATCGGCGCCTGGACCATCCGCGCCACGTCGGTGCAGTAGAGCGAGGAGCGCGAGGAGCCGGGGGAGGTGGTGAACCCGACCTGGTTGTTGACCACGACGTGGATGGTGCCGCCGGTGCGGTAGCCGCGCAGCTGGCTGAGGTTGAGCGTCTCGGCGACGACACCCTGACCCGCGAACGCCGCGTCGCCGTGGACGAGCAGCGGGAGCACCGGGAACTCGGCACCCTGGTCGAGGACGTCCTGCTTGGCCCGGGCGATGCCCTCGAGCACCGGATCGACCGCCTCGAGGTGCGAGGGGTTGGCGGCCACGGAGACCTTGATGGTGTCGCCGGAGCCGGCGACGAACTCGCCCTCGGCGCCGAGGTGGTACTTGACGTCGCCGGAGCCCTGCACGGTGCGGGGGTCGATGTTGCCCTCGAACTCGCGGAAGATCTGGGAGTACTTCTTGCCGACGATGTTGGCCAGCACGTTGAGGCGCCCGCGGTGGGCCATGCCCATCACGACCTCGTCGAGGCCGGCCTGGGCCGCGGCCTCGCAGATCTCGTCGAGCACGGGGACCGTGGTCTCGCCGCCCTCGAGGCTGAACCGCTTCTGTCCGACGAACTTGGTCTGCAGGAAGGTCTCGAACGCCTCGGCCTGGTTGAGCTTGAGCAGGATGCGCAGCTGCTCCTCGCGCGGGGGCTTGGTGTGCGGCTGCTCGACCCGCTCCTGGATCCACCGGCGCTGCTCGGGATCCATGATGTGCATGTACTCGATGCCGGTGGTGCGGCAGTAGGAGTCGCGCAGGATGCCGAGGATGTTGCGCAGCTTCATGAACGGGCGGCCCTTGCCGCCGAACGAGCCGGTGGCGAACTCGCGGTCGAGGTCCCACAGCGTCAGGCCGTGCGACTCGACCTGCAGGTCGGGGTGCGTGCGCTGGCGGTACTCGAGCGGGTCGGTGTCGGCCATCATGTGGCCGCGCACGCGATAGGCGTGGATCAGCTCGAGGATCCGGGCCTGCTTGCTGATCTCGTCGTCGTGGGACGTCGCGATGTCGTGGCCCCAACGGATCGGCTCGTAGGGGATGCGCAGCGAGCGGAAGATCTCGTCGTAGAAGCCCTCCTCGCCGAGCAGCAGCTGGTGCACGCGCTTGAGGAACTCGCCGGACTGCGCACCCTGGATGACGCGGTGGTCGTAGGTCGAGGTCAGCACCATGGTCTTGCTGATCGCGTTGCGCGCCAGCGCGACCTCCGAGGCGCCCTGCCACTCGGCGGGGTACTCCATGGCACCGACGCCGATGATCGCGCCCTGGCCGGCCATCAGGCGCGGCACCGAGTGGACGGTGCCGATGCCACCGGGGTTGGTCAGGCTGATCGAGGTGCCCTGGAAGTCGGCGACCGTGAGCTTGTTGTCGCGCGCCTTGCGCACGACCTCCTCGTAGGCGGTCCAGAAGGCGGCGAAGTCCATCTTCTCGGCGGCCTTGATCGAGGGCACCAGCAGCTGCCGACTGCCGTCGGGCTTGGGGACGTCGATGGCGAGGCCGAGGTTGACGTGGGCCGGCGTGATCAGGTTGGGCTTGCCGTCGCGGGTCTCGAAGCCGTTGTTCATCTCGGGCATCGACTTCACGGCCTTGACCAGCGCATAGCCGATCAGGTGGGTGAAGGAGACCTTGCCGCCACGGGCGCGGGCGAGGTGGCTGTTGATGACGATGCGGTTGTCCCAGAGCAGCTTGACCGGCACCGAGCGCACCGACGTCGCGGTCGGGACGGCCAGCGAGGCGTCCATGTTGGCGGCGGTCCGGGCCGGGGCCCCGCGCAGCACCGTGTAGGTCGGCTCGTCCTTGGCCGCCGCAGGCTCCGACGGCGGCGCCTCCTTGGGCGTGGGGTTGCCGGTCTTGGCCGGCTCCGCGGCCTTGGCGACCTCGCGCGGCTCGCTCTTCGCGGCGGGCCGGCTCTCGGGCTTGGACTCGGTCTTGGGCGCGGACTTGGGCGCGGTCTTGGCCTCGGTCTCGGGTGCGGGCTTGGGTGCGGCCTTCGGCGCCGGCTCGGGCTGGGCCTTCACGGGGGCCGCGGCGTGCGAGCCGTTGCTGCCGTTGCTCGCGGTGCCGTTGCCGGCGTGCTGGGGGGTGCTGCTGTCACCGGACGTGAAGTAGGCGACCCAGGTCTCGTCGACGCTCGAGGGGTCGGCGTCGTACGCCTCTCGCATCTCCTCCACGAGCCAGTCGTTGGGACCGAAGTCCGACGCCGACGGTTCGGTGGAGCTGGAGGGGTGGCCTGACGACTGCGGCACGGCTGGGTTCGCCTCTTCCGGGTGATGGCTGACGGGGTCTACGCGTTGTCAAGGCTAGACCCACGTCCTACCAAATGCTCGGGTGTGGGGGGCATGGCGTGCGGCTGTTGCCGACAGCACACCGCGCGACCCTCCGGACCGGCCGCTGCGGGCTCCGCGGGCCGTCCCGGGCAAGCGCATCTCGGCCTTTCGCGGCACGACCGCGCGGGTGAGGCCGCTCTCGGGGAGGGGCTGGTCTGATGCACGGATGACACTCGGATTCATGCGCACCAAGAACGTCGAGACGGTCCTGCACCAGGGCGACAGCGACGCCGACCACGCGCACCTGCAGAAGCGGCTCAAGGCCCGCGACCTGATGGGCTTCGGCATCGGGATCGTCATCGGCACCGGCATCTTCACCCTGACCGGGGTGCAGGCCAAGCTCAACGCCGGGCCCGCCGTGGTGATCTCGTTCGCCATCGCCGGGGTCGTGAGCATGCTCGCCGCGCTCTGCTACGCCGAGCTGGCCGCGGCGGTCCCCACGGCCGGCAGCGCCTACACCTACGCCTACACGACGATCGGCGAGCTCGCGGCCTGGATCATCGCCTGGGACCTGCTGCTCGAGTTCATGCTCGGTGCGGCCACCGTGAGCCGAGGCTGGTCGGGCTACCTGCAGGACTCGCTGGGGCTGCCCACCTCGCTGTTCGGGGAGGACGCGCCGGTCAACGTCGGGGCCATCCTGGTCGTGGCGGTGCTGGGCTGCGTCGCCGCCGTGGGCATCCGTGAGGCCAAGTGGGTCACCAACGTCCTGGTGCTGGTCAAGGTCGCCGTGTGCATCTTCGTCATCGCCGTCGGCATCTTCTTCGTCAAGGCCTCCAACCTGACGCCGTTCATCCCGCCGTCCAGGCCGAGCGAGGAGAGCAGCGCCGGCCTCAAGCAGCCCCTGTGGCAGTTCGTCTCCGGGGCCGAGCCCACGGCGTACGGCCTGTCCGGGGTGATCGTGGCCGCCGCGGTCGTGTTCTTCGCCTACACCGGCTTCGAGGCGGTCGCCAACCTGGGGGAGGAGACCGAGAACCCCGGGCGCGACATGCCGCGCGGCCTGATCGGCTCGCTGGCCGTGTGCACGCTGCTCTACCTCGGCGTGTGCCTCGTGCTGACCGGGATGGTCAACTACACCGATCTGTCCGAGGGCGCGCCGATCTCCGACGCGTTCGGTCAGGTGGGCCTGGACTGGGCCAAGGTGCTGGTCGGCATCGCCGCCGTCGCCGGGCTCACGTCGGTGATCCTGGTCGAGCTGGTGGCGGTGCCCCGCATCATGTTCGCCCTGAGCCGTGACGGACTCCTCCCGGCCGCGGTGGGCCGGATCAGTCCCAAGACCAGCACGCCCTTCGCCGCCACCGTCGGGGTGACCATCGTGATCGCCCTGATCTCGGCGTTCGTGCCGATCGACGTCCTGGCCGAGATGGTCAGCATCGGCACCCTGTTCGCCTTCACCGTGGTCGCCATCGCGGTCGCGGTGCTGCGTCGCACCAAGCCCAGGATGGAGCGCCCGTTCCGCACGCCGGCGGTGCCGCTGGTCCCGATCCTGTCGGCCGTGTCGTGCGTCGGGCTGATGTCGGCCCTGGCCGTCGAGACCTGGCTGCGGTTCCTGGTCTGGCTGGCGGTCGGCCTGGCCATCTACTTCGGCTACGGTCGCCGCCACTCGCTGCTCGACCAGGCCGAGGAGGCCGCCGCGGCCCGACAGGCCAAGGTCGCCGGCGAAGCCTGAAAAGAATCGTGCGCCTCCGGCAGGATTCGAACCTGCGGCACCTGGTACCGGAAACCAGTGCTCTATCCCCTGAGCTACGGAGGCCTGCGCGCAGCGGACACTACCCGCCGCAACTGATGAGAGGGAAACCGGTGGCCGCCGATAGCCTGGCCGGGTGAATCCCGCTCAGCTCTCGACCACCATCGTCGACGCCCTGGCGTCGCTCGTCGAGCAGGGCGACCTCGTCCTGGCCGACGGTGTCCCGGCCGAGGTGACGGTGGAGCGACCGCGCGACAAGAGCCACGGCGACTACGCCACCAACGTGGCGCTCAAGCTGGCCAAGCAGGCCGGCACCAACCCGCGGGCCCTCGCCGACCAGCTGGCCGCGCGGCTGCGCGCGGCCGACGGCATCGCCGCGGTCGACGTGGCCGGACCGGGCTTCATCAACGTCACCGTCGCCGCCGGGGCCCAGGGCCGGGTCGCCGCCGACGTCGTCGCCGCGGGGTCGGCGTACGGCGCCTCGGACCTGTTCGCCGGCGAGAAGGTCAACCTCGAGTTCGTCTCGGCCAACCCGACCGGGCCGCTGCACATCGGCGGGGTCCGCTGGGCCGCGGTCGGTGACGCCCTGGGGCGCATCCTCACCATGACCGGCGCCGAGGTCACCCGCGAGTACTACTTCAACGACCACGGCGCGCAGATCGACCGGTTCAGCCGGTCGCTGCTCGCCCGCGCCCTGGGCGAGCCCGCCCCCGAGGACGGCTACGGCGGCGACTACATCGGCGAGATAGCCGCGGCGGTCGTGGCCCAGCGGCCCGAGGCGCTCACCCTGCCCCGCGAGGAGGCCAACGAGGTCTTCCGCGCGGTCGGCGTCGAGATGATGTTCGCCGAGATCAAGAAGTCCCTGCACGACTTCGGGGTCGACTTCGACGTCTACTTCCACGAGGACGAGCTGCACAAGAGCGGGGCGGTCGACAAGGCCGTGCAGCGCCTGACCGAGCTCGGCAACACCTACGAGAAGGACGGCGCCCTGTGGCTGGCGACCGAGCGCTTCGGTGACGACAAGGACCGGGTGATCATCAAGTCCGACGGGCAGGGTGCCTACCTGTCGGGCGACCTGGCCTACTACCTCGACAAGCGCAGCCGGGGCTTCGACCGCTGCTTCATCATGCTCGGCGCCGACCATCACGGCTACGTCACCCGGTTGATGGCGATGTGCGAGGCGTTCGGCGACGAGCCCCACGTCAACCTCGAGGTGCTCATCGGCCAGATGGTCAACCTGCTGCGCGACGGCGAGCCGCTGCGGATGTCCAAGCGCGCCGGCACCGTGATCACCATCGACGACCTCGTCGAGGCGATCGGGGTCGACGCCGCCCGCTACGCGCTCGCGCGCTACTCCTCCGACTCGGCCATCGACCTCGACCTCGAGCTGTGGGCGCGCCGGTCCAACGACAACCCGGTCTTCACCGTCCAGTACGCCCACGCCCGGGTGTCGAGCCTGCTGCGCAACGCCGCCGACCTCGGTGTGGTCGCGCAGTCGCACCCCGAGCTGCTGACGCACGAGAAGGAGGGCGTGCTGCTCCGCTCGCTGGCCGACTTCCCCCGGGTGGTGGCCAGCGCCGCCGACCTGCGGGCACCGCACCGGGTCGCGCGCTACCTCGAGGAGCTCGCCGGCACCTATCACCGCTTCTACGACAGCTGTCGGGTGCTGCCGATGGGCGACGAGGAGACCGGCGACCTGCACCGCGCGCGGCTGCTGCTCGTCGACGCCACCCGGGTCGTGCTGGCCAACGGGCTCGGGCTCCTCGGCGTCTCCGCCCCCGAGCGGATGTGAGGGCGTCCCGATGAGCACCACTCACGAAGCCGGCTGGGCCCACGCGCCCGGTGCCCTGCGCGGACCCGCCTGGCTGAGCCCGCCCGCGGACCCCAACGCCCTGGTGCCGCTGCTGTGGAGCGCCACCGCCCACAAGCGCGACGGCGATCTCGTGGTCGGCGGGGTCGCGGTGGCCGACCTGGTCGCCGAGCACAACACGCCGGCCTACGTGCTCGACGAGGACGACTTCCGGGCCAGGGCCCGGGCGTTCCGCGACGGGTTCGCCGACTACGACGTCTACTACGCCGGCAAGGCGTTCCTCTGCACGGCCGTCGCCGCGTGGGTCGCCGAGGAGGGCCTCCACCTCGACGTGTGCAGCGACGGCGAGCTCACCGTGGCGTTGCGGGCCGGGGTCGAGCCGGCCCGGATCGGCTACCACGGCAACAACAAGACCTATCCCGAGCTGCGTCGCGCGGTCGTGGCCGGCGTGGGACGCATCGTCGTCGACTCCTTCGCCGAGGTCGAGCGGCTGGCCCAGATCGCGGCCGAGCTGGGGGCAGCCCAGGGCGTGATGATCCGCGTGACCGCCGGGGTCGAGGCCCACACCCACGAATACATCGCCACCGCCCACGAGGACCAGAAGTTCGGGTTCTCGATCACCAGCGGCGACGCCTTCGAGGCCGTACGCCGGGTGCACGACGCCCCCGGACTCGAGCTGCGCGGCCTGCACTCCCACATCGGCAGCCAGATCTTCGACTCCTCGGGGTTCGAGATCGCGGCCAAGCGGGTGCTGCGGCTGCACGCCCGCGTCGGTGCCGAGCTCGGGGTCGTCATGCCCGAGATGGACCTCGGCGGCGGCTTCGGGATCGCCTACACGACCCAGGACGACCCGACCGACCCCGCCCGGCTGGCCCGGGAGATGACCGAGATCGTCCGCCAGGAGTGCCGCGGGCTCGGCATCGAGGCGCCGCGGCTGTCGATCGAGCCGGGCCGGGCCATCGTCGGTCCGTCGATGTGCACCGTCTACACCGTGGGCACCGTCAAGCCGGTGACCCTCGACGGTGGCGCCGTGCGCACCTACGTCAGCGTCGACGGCGGCATGAGCGACAACATCCGCACCGCGCTCTACGACGCCGACTACTCCTGCACGCTGGCCGGTCGTGCCTCCACGGCGCCGCCGGTCCTGGCCCGGGTCGTCGGCAAGCACTGCGAGGCCGGCGACATCGTCGTGCGCGACGAGTTCCTGCCCGGCGACGTCGTGCCCGGCGACCTGCTCGCGGTGCCCGGCACCGGGGCCTACTGCCGCTCGATGGCGTCCAACTACAACCACGCCCTGCGGCTCCCGGTGATCGCGGTTCGGGACGGGGCCGCGAGGATCCTGCTCCGACGAGAGACTGTGGACGACTTGCTGGCGACGGACGTGGGTGCGTGATGGGTGTCTCGACAGGTTCGACCACCGTGCTGAAGGTGGCGGTCCTCGGGTGTGGGGTGGTCGGCTCGCAGGTGGTGCGGCTGCTCGACGAGCAGGCCGGCGACCTCGCGGCCCGGGTCGGTCGCCGGGTCGAGCTGGCAGGGGTCGCCGTACGCCGGATCGACGCGGCGCGCGACGTGGACCTGCCCGACGGCCTGCTGACGACCGACGCTGCGGCCCTGGTCGCCCGCGACGACGTCGACCTGGTGGTCGAGGTCATCGGCGGCATCGAGCCGGCACGCACCCTCATCCTGTCGGCCCTCGAGCACGGCAAGAGCGTCGTGACGGCCAACAAGGCGCTGCTCGCCGAGGACGGCCCGACGCTGTTCGAGGCGGCCGAGAAGTCGGGTCGCGACCTCTACTACGAGGCCTCCGTCGCCGGGGCCATCCCGATCCTGCGGCCGCTGCGCGAGTCGCTGGCCGGTGACCGGGTCACCCGCGTGCTCGGCATCGTCAACGGCACCACCAACTTCATCCTCGACAAGATGGACACCCAGGGCAGCGGGTTCACCGAGGCGCTCGAGGAGGCCCAGGACCTGGGATACGCCGAGGCCGACCCCACCGCCGACGTCGAGGGCTTCGACGCCGCGGCCAAGGCCGCGATCCTGGCCTCCCTCGCCTTCCACACCCGGGTCACCGCCGCCGACGTGCACCGCGAGGGCATCAGCGAGGTCAGCGCCGCCGACATCGCCTCGGCCCGCGAGATGGGCTGCGTGGTCAAGCTGCTCGCCATCTGCGAGCTGCGCACCGACGAGACGGGCGAGGAGGCGGTCGCCGTACGCGTCCACCCCGCCATGATCCCGCGCACCCACCCGCTGGCCAGCGTGCGCGAGGCCTACAACGCGGTCTTCGTGGAGTCCGACGCCGCAGGCCAGCTGATGTTCTACGGTCCGGGCGCGGGTGGGGCGCCGACCGCCAGCGCCGTGATGGGTGACCTGGTCACCGTCGCCCGCAACCACGTCTCGGGCACCCGCGGGGTCGGTGAGTCGGCCTACACCGATCGGGCGGTGCTGCCGATGGGCGAGACCCGCACCCGCTACCACGTCGCCATCGACGTCGACGACCGCGCCGGCGTGCTCGCCACGGTCGCGTTCGCGTTCGCCGAGCACGGCGTCTCTATCCAGACCGTGCGCCAGGAGGGCCGCGACGACGACGCCCAGCTCGTCGTGGTCTCCCACACGGCCACCGACGCGCAGCTCGCCGCGACCGTCGAGCACCTGCGCGGCATGGACATCGTCCGCGACGTCACCTCGGTGATGCGCGTCGAAGGAGTCGACGAATGAGCACACCCGCCGTGAGCGCGACGCGCACCCACCTCCACCAGTGGCGGGGCGTCATCGACGAGTACCGCGAGCTCCTCGACATCCCCGAGGGCACCCCGGCGGTGACGCTGCGCGAGGGCGGCACGGGCCTGGTCCACTCCGAGTGGCTCTCGGGGCACACCGGAGCCCAGGTGCACCTCAAGGTGGAGGGCGACAACCCGACCGGCTCGTTCAAGGACCGGGGCATGACCGCGGCCATCTCGGTGGCCAAGGCCGCGGGGGCCGAGGCCGTGGTCTGCGCCTCGACCGGCAACACCTCGGCCTCGATGGCGGCCTACGCCGCCAAGGCCGGGCTCAAGCCGCTCGTCCTGGTGCCCGAGGGCAAGATCGCCGCAGGCAAGATGGCGCAGGCCATCGTGCACGGGGCCCAGGTCATCATGGTCCGTGGCAACTTCGACGACTGCCTCTCCATGGCCCGCGGCCTGGCTGCCGACTACCCCGTGGCGCTGGTCAACAGCGTCAACCCGGTGCGGCTCGAGGGCCAGAAGACCGCCGCCTTCGAGATCGTCGACGCGCTCGGCGACGCTCCCGACTACCACCTGCTGCCCGTCGGCAACGCCGGCAACATCTCGGCCTACTGGCTCGGCTACACCCAGTACCTCGACCTCGGGCTGGCCACCAGGCGCCCGGTGATGCGCGGCTTCCAGGCCGCGGGTGCGGCTCCGCTGGTCACCGGCGAGCCCTTCCCCGACCCCGAGACCAAGGCGACGGCCATCCGGATCGGCAACCCCGCGTCCTGGCACCTCGCCGAGCAGGCGGCCAAGGAGTCCGAGGGGCGGTTCGCCTCGGTCACCGACGAGCAGATCCTCGCCGCCCAGCACGCCCTGGCCTCCCACGACGGGGTGTTCGTCGAGCCCGCCTCGGCCGCCGGCATCGCCGGTCTCCTCCAGGAGCTCGCCCAGGGTGAGACCTACGTCGGCCGCACGGTGGTCGTCACGGTCACCGGGCACGGCCTGAAGGACACCGCGACCGCCCTCGAGGGCGTCGGCGCCCTCGTCGACACCGTCGTCGACGCCGACGTCACCGCGGCCGCCGCGGCCGCCGGCCTGACCTGATGGCGTCGTACGTCCGTGGGCCGGCCCGGGTGAGCGTCCCGGCGACGTCGGCCAACCTCGGTCCCGGGTTCGACACCCTCGGCATCGCGCTCGACCTGCGCGACGAGCTCGAGGGCGAGGTCCTCGACCACGGCGGGCTCGAGGTCCGGGTCGAGGGGGAGGGGAGCGGCGAGGTCGCGCTCGACGAGACCCACCTCGTCGTGCGTGCCATGCACGCCGCGTTCGACGCCACCGGCGGGCGGCCGCCGGGACTCCGTCTCACCTGCCGCAACGTGATCCCGCACGCCCGGGGGCTGGGGTCGTCGTCCGCGGCGATCGTCGGCGGCATCGTGCTCGCCCGCGAGCTCGTCGAGGGAGGTCGCACGCTGCTCCCCGACGACGCCGCGTTCGAGCTCGCCGCCCGCCTCGAGGGCCATCCCGACAACGTGGCGCCCGCCCTCTACGGCGGCTTCACCATCGCCGGCCACACGACCGACGCGTTCTGGGCCACCGCCTCCCCGGTCGCCCCCGAGATCGGCGCGGTCGTGTTCGTCCCGCCCGACGGGGTGTCGACCGTGGCGGCGCGCGGCCTGCTGCCCGAGACGGTCCCGCACGCCGACGCTGCGGCCAACGCCGCCAACGCGGCCCTGCTCGTCGCCGCCCTCGCCGGGCAGTGGCAGCGGCTGGCCCAGGCGACCGGCGACCTGCTCCACCAGGACTACCGCGAGCCGGCGATGCCGCAGTCGCTCGGCCTGGTCCGTGCGCTGCGTGCCGACGACTACGCCGCAGTCGTGTCGGGGGCCGGACCGACGGTCCTGGTCCTCACCACGCCGGACGTCGACGTCGAGACGTTGGGGGCCCGGTGCCCAGCGCACTGGACCACCCGCGTGCTCCGGCTCGGAGTCGTCGGCGCGAGCGTCGTCGGGTGATAACCTCGGCGCGCCGGGGTTTCCCGGAGCTGCGCCTGCCGTTCGGGCGGCGCGCCTCTTTCTTGCCACACGGACCACTGGTGCCGTGCGATGACACGACGCGACAGTCGTAAGGACCACACGTGACGGAGACGACCGACGCCACCGAGAAGGCGCCCAAGAAGCGCACCGGTGGCCTCAACGCCATGCTGCTCGCCGACCTCAAGGCGATGGCCGCGAGCATGGGCATCCCGGGTGCCGGGGCGATGAAGAAGGCCCAGCTCGTCGAGGCGATCAAGGCGGCCCAGGCCGCCAGCGGGGCAGCACCGGCGTCGCGCCCCGAGCCGGCGTCCCCCGCTCCGAGGGACCACGCCGAGACCACAGCCAAGGCAGCCGAGCCCGCCGAACCTGCCGAACCTGTCCGCGAGACCGTGCGTGCGCGCCGGCAACGCGAGGCCGCGGCCAAGGCCGCGCAGGCGGCCGAGCCGGCGCCGGCGCAGCAGCCGGCCGACGAGCCGCCCGCCGCGCCCGTCGAGCAGGCGGCCCGCCGTACGACGGAGCGCACGGCTGAGCAGAAGCCCGAGCAGAAGCCGAGGCAGGACGACCGTCCCGAGCAGAAGCCCGAGCAGAAGCCCGAGCAGAAGCCGAGGCAGGACGACCGTCCCGAGCAGAAGCCCGAGCAGAAGCCCGAGCAGAAGCCGAAGCAGCGGGACGAGCGCCCCGAGCAGAAGCCCGACCGGGGTGACCAGGGCAACCGCAACGACCAGGACGCCGACGAGGCCGACGGCGAGGGCCGCACCGGCCGCAACCGTCGACGCCGCGGTCGTGACCGCAACCGCGCGGGCCAGCCCGACGGCCAGCCGGGCCAGTCCGGCGGGCCCCAGGGCAACCAGCCGAGCGGCTCCCAGGGCAACCAGGGCTCCCAGGGCGGCCACCAGGGCGGCCAGGGCTCGGGCCACCAGCAGGGCGGCGGTCAGGGGTCCTCGCGCCAGGGCAACCGGCACGAGCCCGACACCACCATCCTCGAGGACGACATCGTCGTCCCGGCCGCCGGCATCCTCGACGTGCTCGACAACTACGCCTTCGTGCGCACCAGCGGCTACCTCGCCGGCTCCGACGACGTCTACCTGTCGCTGTCGATGGTCCGCAAGTTCGGTCTGCGTCGCGGCGACGCCATCGCGGGGCAGGTGCGTCACCCGCGCGAGGGCGAGCGTCGCGAGAAGTTCAACCCGATGGTGCGCATCGACAGCGTCAACGGCCAGGACCCCGAGACCGCCAAGACGCGTGCCGACTTCGCCAACCTGACCCCGCTGTCCCCGACGGAGCGGCTGCGTCTCGAGACCGGGGCGCACGACCTGGCGGGCCGTCTGGTCGACGTCGTCGCCCCGCTCGGCAAGGGCCAGCGCGGCCTCGTCGTGGCTCCGGCGAAGGCCGGCCGGACGACGCTCCTGCAGTCGGTGGCGGCCTCGATCTCGGCCAACAACCCCGAGTGCCACCTGATGGTGGTGCTGATCGACGAGCGCCCCGAGGAGGTCACCGACTTCGAGCGCTCCATCAAGGGCGAGGTCATCGCCTCGACCTTCGACCGCGCCCCCGTCGACCACACCACGGTCGCCGAGCTGGCCGTCGAGCGCGCCAAGCGGCTCGTCGAGCTGGGCCACGACGTCGTGATCCTGTTCGACGGCCTGACCCGTCTCGGCCGGGCCTACAACCTCGCGCTGCCGCCGTCGGGTCGCACGCTGTCCGGGGTGGTCGACGCCGCGGCGCTGCACCCGACCAAGCGGTTCTTCGGGGCGGCGCGCAACGTCGAGAACGGCGGCTCGCTGACCATCCTGGCCACGATCCTGGCCGACACCGGCTCCACGACCGACCAGGTGCTGTTCGAGGAGCTGCGCGACACCGCCACCATGGAGATCCGGCTGAGTGGCGAGCTCGCCGAGCGACGGGTCTTCCCGGCGGTCGACGTCATCGCCTCCGGCACCCGGCGCGACGAGCTGTTCCTCGGTGAGCAGGAGGCCGCGATCGTTCGCCGCCTGCGCCGGGCGCTCTCGGCCCTCGAGGTCAGGCCGGCCCTCGAGCAGCTGCTCGAGCGGCTGAGCACGTCGCACAGCAACATCGAGCTCCTCACGCAGGTGCAGAGGACGACCCCCGCCGGGGCCGCCGGACAGGAGATCTGAGATGGCACGGATCGTGGTCGCCGACGACGACGTCGACATCCGGGAGCTGGTCGAGTTCAAGCTCTCGACGATGGGCCACGACATCGTGGCCGTCGGCGACGGGGCGGCGGCGATCGAGGCCTGCCGGGCCCAGCTGCCCGACCTGTGCGTGCTCGACGTGATGATGCCGGGGGTGTCGGGGCTCGACGCGATCCGGATCATCCGGTCCGATCCCGACCTCCTCGAGCTGCCGGTGATCCTGCTCACCGCCCGCGCCCAGGAGTCCGACGTCAACATGGGCTTCGACTCCGGCGCCGACGACTACATCACCAAGCCCTTCAGCCCGCGCGAGCTCGCCGCCCGCGTCGAGACGCTGCTGGCGCGCGGCTCGGGCTCCTCGACGACCTGACCGGGCGGGTCCGTCCGATCCGCTCCGTGACCGGCTCGTCGGCACTAGGATCCCCGAGGGAGGCCCGGGGGGCCACCTGAGTCAGTGGAGGGGTCTGTCCGTGGTCGGTAGCGTCCAGCGAGCCGAACCCGGGCGACCCGTCGCCCGGCTCGTCTCGCCCGTCATCTGGCGGATGGCCGTCCTCGTCGTCCTCGCGGTGCTGGTCTGCGTGACCGGCGTCCTGCTGAGCGGCTCGGCGGTCCGTCGCATCTCGGGCGACGTCACGCCGGTCTCGGCCGCCCACGACCGCTACACCGACGCCGTCAGCGAGCTCGGGTCGGCAGCCGCGGCGTGGAAGCTGACCGGTCGGTCCGCCGAGCGCGTGCGCTACGCCGAGGCCCGACGTGAGCTGTCCGAGCAGGCGACCGACCTCAGCGACCTGGTCTCCGGCACCCCCCTCGACGCTCCGGTCCGCGCCGAGATCAGGACGGTCGACACCTGGGTGCGCGGCTACGGCGACACGGTGATCGAGGAGAAGGCCGGGCTCGTCAGCCCCGCCCGCTACGCCGCCGGCCGGCAGCTCCTGACCCAGTACCGCTCGGCCCGCGACGACACCAGGGACGCGCTGAACGCCCAGCTCGACCGGGCCGAGAGCACCGCGACCCTGCGACTTCGACTGACCATCATCGCTGCCGCCCTGGTGCTCGTCGGGTCCGCGATCCTCATCGGGCGTTCCCGCGCCCGGCTGCTGGCCGAGCTGTCGGAGCCGTTGCTCGCCCTCGAGCGCGTCGTGCAGCGGATGCTCAGGAACGACCCGGAGGGGCGGGCCGTGGCGCATCGCGGACCCAAGGAGGTCCGCTCGATCGCCCGAGCCCTCAACGACTTCGCCGACGCCGGGTCCCGGGCCCGCGCCGTCGAGGGCCGCATCCAGGACGAGCTCCACGTCCTCGACAGCGCCAAGGACGACTTCGTCTCCAACGTGTCCCACGAGCTGCGCACCCCCCTGACGACGATCAGCGGCTACCTCGAGATGGTGGCCGAGGAGTTCGAGGGCGAGCTCGATCCGCGCCACGAGCGGATGCTCGACGCGACGCGGCGCAACGTCACCCGCCTGCGGGCGCTCATCGACGACCTGCTCGCGCTCTCGAAGGCCGAGAGCCGTCCGACCGAGCTCGAGCCGTCCGACGTCACCGAGATGGTGTCCGACGCCGTCACCGACGTCCGGATGACCGCGGCCCGGCGCGGGATCACCCTCGAGGTGACCGCCACGGGGGAGCCGATGCTGGTGGTGTGCGACCGCGCGATGCTCTACCGCGCGTTCCTCAACGTGCTGGGCAACGCGGTCAAGTTCAGCCACGACGGGGGCACCGTCGAGGTCTCGGTCACGCGGGTGTCCCACCGCGTCGAGATCGCGGTGCGCGACCACGGCATCGGCATCCCGCGCGACGAGCTCGACCGGCTCGGCACCCGGTTCTTCCGGGCGTCCAACGCGATGGACAACGAGATCGCCGGCACCGGACTGGGGCTGCGCATCGTGCAGACGATCATCGACAAGCACGCCGGCGACGTGGTCATCGAGTCGGCCGAGGGCGAGGGCACCACCGTCTTCGTGCGGTTGCGGCTGCACGGCGAGCGGGTACGACGACCACTCGTCGCCGAGTCGGCGTGAGCCTGAGGTGAGCCTGGCGTGAGTCCAGGCGGCAGCGGCGGAATTATCGCCGGGCCGTCCAGGTTCACTACGATGTCAGCCGGTCCCGGTTCACGTCGCACGCCGTGCGCCGACCCGGGACACATCGAGAGGACATCATGAAGACCGATACCCACCCCGACTACGTCGTCACCGAGGTCTCCTGCACCTGCGGCGCGACCTTCACCACGCACAGCACCGTCGCGTCCGGCACCATCAAGTCCGACGTGTGCTCGCAGTGCCACCCGTTCTACACGGGCAAGCAGAAGATCCTCGACACCGGCGGCCGCGTGGCCCGCTTCGAGGCCCGCTACAAGAAGAAGGCCCCGGCCCAGGCCGACGCCGACAAGTAGCCGTCTCGTCCCGACGCCGATCCCCGCATCCCGGGGGTCGGCGTCGGACCTGTTTTCCGGCACCGCGCTCCGCGGGGCCGCCCCGTCTTCTGAGGAGCACCCATGTTCGAGGCCGTCGAGGGCCTGCTCTCCGAGCACCAGGACATCGAGGCGCGCCTCGGCGAGCCCGAGACGCACGCCGACGCCCGCCTGGCCAAGCGGCTCAACCGGCGCTACGCCGAGCTGAGCGCGATCATCGGCGCCTGGCGCGACTGGACCGGTCTGGGCGACGACCTCGAGGCCGCCCGGGAGCTCGCCGCGGAGGACCCGTCGTTCGCCGAGGAGGCCGCCGCCATCGAGGCGCGCCTGCCGGTGGCCGAGGAGCGGCTGCGCAGGCTGCTGGTGCCCCGCGACCCGGCCGACGCCAACGACACGCTGCTGGAGATCAAGTCCGGTGAGGGCGGTGAGGAGTCGGCGCTGTTCGCCGCCGACCTGCTCCGCATGTACACCCGGTACGCCGAGCGCGCCGGCTGGTCGGTCGAGGTCCTCGACGCCACCGAGTCCGACCTGGGCGGCTACAAGTCGGTGACCGTCGCGGTCAAGGCCAAGGGCACCCCGGAGCCGGGCGGGGCGCCGTTCGGCATGCTCAAGTTCGAGGGCGGGGTCCACCGCGTGCAGCGGGTCCCGGTGACCGAGTCGCAGGGTCGGGTGCACACCAGCGCGGCCGGGGTGCTGGTGCTCCCCGAGGCCGAGACGGTCGACGTCGAGATCCACGACAGCGACCTGCGCATCGACGTCTACCGCAGCAGCGGACCCGGCGGCCAGAGCGTCAACACGACCGACTCGGCCGTGCGCATCACCCACGTGCCGACCGGCATCGTCGCCAGCTGCCAGAACGAGAAGAGCCAGCTGCAGAACAAGGAGTCCGCGATGCGCATCCTGCGGGCCCGGTTGCTCGCCGCGGCGCAGGAGGCCGCCGACGCCGAGGCCAGCGACGCTCGCCGCAGCCAGGTCCGCACCGTCGACCGGTCCGAGCGCATCCGCACCTACAACTACCCGGAGAACCGCATCTCCGACCACCGCACCGGCTACAAGTCCTACAACCTCGACCAGGTGCTCGACGGCGACCTCGGCCCGGTGCTCGACTCCTGCGTCGAGGCCGACCTGGCCAGCCGGCTCGAGGCGCTCGAGCAGTGAGGCCGCGCCAGCTCCTCGGGGCCGCGGCCGCGCGCCTGGCGGCCGCGGGGGTGGCGAGTCCTGACCACGACGCCGCGGTCCTGCTCGCCCACGTCCTCGACGTCCCGCGCGGTCGGCTCGCCATGGTCCGTGAGGTGGGCGAGCCCGAGATCGCGGCGTACGACGCCCTGCTCACCCACCGCGTGGCGCGGGTCCCGCTCCAGCACCTCACGGGGGTGACCGGGTTCCGCTACGTCGAGCTCGAGGTCGGGCCGGGGGTCTTCGTGCCGCGGCCCGAGACCGAGCTGCTGGCCGGCTGGGCGGTCGAGCGGGCGCAGGCCCTCGAGGCGCCGGTCGTCGTCGACCTGTGCACCGGCTCGGGGGCGATCGCGCGGGCCGTCGCCGACGAGGTGCCGCACGCGCGGGTGCACGCCGTCGAGCTCGACGAGGGGGCGCTGGTGTGGGCCGAGCGCAACCTGGCCGGCACGGGGGTCGACCTGCGTGCCGGGTCGATGGACGACGCGTTCGACGACCTGGTGGGCGAGGTCGACGTGGTGGTCTGCAACCCGCCCTACATCCCCCTGGAGGCGTGGGAGTCGGTGGCGCCGGAGGCGCGCGACCACGACCCGCACCTGGCGCTGTTCTCCGGTGACGACGGCCTCGACGCGATGCGGGTCCTCGAGCGTCGGGCCCGCCTGCTGCTGCGGCGCGGGGGAGCGGTCGGTGCCGAGCACGCCGACGCGCAGGGCGAGTCGGCCCCCGGCGTGTTCGTCGCGGCCGGCGGCTGGAGCGACGTGCGCGACCACCGCGACCTGGCGGGCCGTCCCCGCTACCTGACGGCGACCCTGGCAGGATGACCCGGTGACCTCCGAGCGCTTCTCGTCGACCACCCCGGAGGAGCGCGAGGCCGCGATCGAGTCGGCCTCGATGGCCATCCAGCGCGGTGGCCTCGTGGTCCTTCCCACCGACACCGTCTACGGCCTGGCCGCCGACGCGTTCGACCCCGACGCCGTGGCCGGACTGCTCGCGGCCAAGGGGCGCGGTCGCGAGATGCCGCCACCGGTGCTCATCAGCAACGCCAGCACCCTCGACGCCCTCGCGCGCGACGTACCCGCCTTCGCGCGGGCCCTGGTCGATGCGTTCTGGCCGGGTCCGCTGACGCTGGTGTGCCGGCAGCAGACGTCGTTGATGTGGGACCTCGGCGACACCCGCGGCACGGTCGCCGTCCGGATGCCCGACCACGCGCTGGCCCTCGAGATCCTCGAGCGCACCGGCCCGCTGGCGGTCAGCTCGGCCAACACGACCGGCCTGCCCGCCGCCACCGACGCCGACCGGGCCGAGGAGATGCTGGGCGACCGGGTCGACGTCATCGTCGACGGTGGCGAGTCACCGGTGGGGGAGGCCTCCACGATCGTCGACTGCACCGGCCCCCAGGGTCGGGTGCTGCGCGTGGGGGCACTGAGCCTCGAGCAGCTCAACGAGGTCCTCGAGCCGCTGGGGGCGACCCTGGTCGAGGGCGGGGCCGATGCGTGAATACCTGGTCGTCTTCCTGGTGGCCGGGACGGTCACCTTCCTGCTGACCGTGGTGGCGCGCGAGATCGCGCTGCGCACCGGGGCCGTGTCGGCGGTCCGCGACCGCGACGTGCACGCGGAGCCGATCCCCTACCTCGGCGGCCTGGCCATGCTCGGCGGGCTCGTGGCGGCCTACCTCGTGGCCCGTGAGCTGCCCTTCCTGTCCAGCCCCAACGGCGGGTCGTTCACCTTCCCCGACGCTCGCGCGGTGGTGGTGGCCGGGGCGCTGATCTGCGGGGTCGGGGTGCTCGACGACATCTTCGACCTCGACGCGCTGACCAAGTTCGGCGGTCAGGTCCTGGCCGTCGGGCTGCTCGTCTACTCCGGCGTGCAGTTCCGGTTCTTCTTCACCCCCGGCGACCAGCAGTTCGCCCTCGACTCGAGCCAGGGCGCCATCCTGACGGCCGTGATCGTCATCGCGACGGTCAACGCCGTCAACTTCGTCGACGGGCTCGACGGGCTCGCGGCGGGCGTCGTCGGCATCGCCGCCCTGGCCTTCTTCCTCTACTGCTACCAGCTCAGCGCCGCCAACGGCGTCACCCGGGCCACCACCGGGGCCCTGCTCTCGGCGGCCCTGGCCGGGGTGTGCGCGGGCTTCCTGGTCCACAACTTCCACCCGGCCCGGCTCTTCATGGGCGACAGCGGCTCGATGCTGATCGGGCTGGTCCTGTCGGCCACCGCCATCACGGTGACCACCCAGTTCAGCGCCGAGGACATCGCGGTCGGCCAGGACGGCGCCCGGGCCAGCTTCCTGCCGATGCTGCTGCCCGTGGCGCTGCCGATCCTGATCCTCATCGTGCCGTTCGCCGACCTCGTGCTGGCCGTCGTACGCCGCACCAGGGCCGGGCGCTCGCCGTTCGCCGCCGACAAGCAGCACCTGCACCACCGGCTCCTCGAGATCGGTCACTCCCACCGTCGCGCGGTGATGATCATGTGGGCCTGGGCCGGGCTGATCGCGTTCTCGACGGTGTTCGCGAGCCTGCGCACGGGCCCGGTGGTGTGGGGCGTGATCGGTGCCGGGTTCACCGTCACCGTGCTGCTCACCTTCGTGCTCCCGATCCTCCACCGACCCCGGATCCTGACCGACGAGACTTTGTGATAGCATTCACAAGCACCTGAAAGACACCTGAAGAACCGTCTGACCGCCCCAGTCCCACGAGGACGACGACGACAGAAACGGCCGCCGACGATGACGACCGAGACCCGCAGCAGCTCCCGCCGGGAGGCGCGCCCCTACGGCGTCGCCGCCCTCGGCGTGGCCGTGCTCGCCGGATCGGTGTCCGGTGCGGTCGTCTCCCTGCTCGCGGTCCTGCTCGACGGATCCCCGGGGCTGCTCGGTGCCCTCGCGGGTGCGGGGGTCACGCTCCTGGTGCTGGCCACCGGGTTCGCGACCGTCGACCTGGTCGCCGGCCTGCTGCCGGGTGCCTCGCTCGTGGTCGCGATGCTCACCTACACCCTCCAGGTGGTGCTGCTCGCGGCGCTCCTGGCCGTCCTGCGCGGGGCCGACGACATCGAGCAGACGCTCACCCCCGGCTGGTTCGCCGCCGGGGTCATCACCGTCGCGCTCGCCTGGACCGTCTGCCTGGTGTGGCACGCCCTGCACGCCCGGATCCCGCTCTACGACCTGCCCGCGCAGGCGTCGACCGGGGCGAGCGTCACGGCGTCGGAGGGGAGTGAACGATGACCCTCCGCGACTGCTATTGTCCGGCACGCGATGAGCAAGCCCGACGACGAGCTGACGCAGGACTCGCCGCGTGGCGACCCGTGGCTCGCGTTCGGCTACCTCGTGGCCGGCGTGCTGCTCTACGGTGGCGTCGGATGGCTGCTCGACCGATGGTGGGGCACCAGCTTCATGATCGTGATCGGCATCCTGCTCGGCGTCGCCCTGGCGCTCTACCAGACCTTTGCCCGCTTCCGGGCACCCACCGAATCCCGCTAGTCGAGAAAGAGGAGTGCCCGAGATGAGCCTCGTCACCGGCCTCGTACAGGCAGAGTTCGAGCCCCCGAGCCCGGCCGACTTCGACCTTCCCGCCGTCTTCGGCAGCGGGACCTTCGACTTCCTGGGCCAGGCCCAGGTCGCGGGCGTCACCAAGCCGATGATCCAGATCGTCCTCGCGGCGGTCTTCGTCTTCGCCCTGTTCTACCTCGCCTCGCGCAAGCGGGCGATGGTCCCCGGCAAGCTGCAGTTCGCCGGCGAGGAGGCCTACGGCTTCGTCCGCAACTCGCTGGGCCGCGACATCATCGGCAGCCACGACTTCCAGCGCTTCGTGCCCTACCTGTTCGCGCTGTTCTTCTTCGTGCTGATCAACAACCTGATGGCCACGATCCCGGTCATCCAGTTCCCGACGTTCTCGCGCTCGGGGATGGTCTACTCGCTGGCCCTGATGAGCTGGGTCATCTACAACGCCGTCGGCATCCAGAAGCACGGCTTCCTCGGCTACCTCAAGCTCCAGTCCGTGCCGGCCGGCGTCGGCGGCGTGATCCTCCTGCTGCTGGTTCCGCTGGAGTTCATGTCCAACATCATCGTGCGGCCGGTCACGCTGGCCCTGCGACTGTTCGCCAACATGTTCGCCGGCCACCTGCTGCTGATCCTGTTCGCCCTCGGTGGCGAGTACCTCGTCAAGGAGATGGGTGGCGCCTACATCGGTGTCGGCGTCCTGGCCTGGGTCCTCTTCATCCTGGTGGCGATGCTCGAGATCCTGATCCAGTTCCTGCAGGCCTACGTCTTCGTCCTCCTCAACGCCATGTACATCCAGGGCGCGCTGGCCGACGAGCACTGATCCACGTCTGACCCACCGCTCCACCAGACCTGAACCACCCAAGCTCCACCACCGCAGTACAACCGAAAGGGAAACCTGATGTTCGTCCCCATGGCAATCGAAGGCTCGCTCGGCGACCTGGGCAACCTCAACATGATCGGCTACGGCCTGGCCGCCATCGGCCCGGGTATCGGCATCGGTCTGATCTTCGCCGCCTACATCAGCGGTGTCGCTCGTCAGCCGGAGGCCCAGAGCCGCCTGCAGTCGATCGCCATCCTCGGCTTCGCGCTCGCAGAGGCGCTGGCGATCATCGGCATCGCCCTCGCCTTCGTCCTCTAACCAGCCCGACGATTCGTCGTAGGACCCGGAAGGACCTGCTATGCAGTCACTGATGACGCCCCTGGTGGTGATGGCCGCCGAGGGGGAGGAGCACGAGCTCAACCCGCTCCTGCCGCACCCGATCGAGCTGATCCTGTCCCTCGTCGTCTTCGCGATCCTCTTCTTCGCCGTGAAGAAGTTCGTCGTGCCCAACTTCGAGGCGACGTACACCGATCGCACCAAGGCGATCGAGGGCGGTCTGGCCGCGGCCGAGACCAAGCAGGCCGAGGCCGACGCCAAGCTCGCCGAGCTCGAGAAGCAGCTCGCCGACGCCCGGCACGAGGCCGCCCGCATCCGCGAGGAGGCTCGTGAGCAGGGTGCCGTGATCGTGGCGGAGATGCGCGAGCAGGCGCAGTCCGAGGCCTCGCGCATCGTCGAGCACGGCAAGACGCAGATCGAGGCCGAGCGTCAGCAGGCGGTCACCTCGCTGCGGGCCGAGGTCGGCTCGCTGGCCACCACCCTGGCCGGACGTATCGTCGGGGAGAGCCTCGACGACGAAGCCCGCCAGAGCCGCGTCGTCGACCGCTTCCTGGCCGACCTCGAGGCCGGCACGCCGGCCCAGAACTGACCCGTGACCCCTGTCGTGAACGAGAAGAGGACTGACTGATGGACCTGCGCGGAGCCTCTGCCGAGGCACTCGCCGCCGTGACGGACGAGCTCGACTCGCACGTCGGGTCCGGCGACCAGGCCGCACGCCTGGCCGACGACCTGTTCTCCTTGGCCACGACGCTGCGTTCCGAGGGCGCGCTGCGGCGGTTCGCCACCGACGGCTCGATCCCGGCCGAGGCCAAGCAGGGCCTGGTCACCGAGGTCTTCGGTGGCAAGGTCGCCGACGGCGCGCTGGCGGTGCTCACCACGGCCGTGGGGCACCGGTGGACCGCCACCCGCGACCTGGCCGACACCCTGGAGCACCTGAGCGTCGTCACCCTGGTCAAGGCGGCCGGGCACGACTCGGGCCGGCTGGCCGACGAGCTGTTCACCTGGGCGCAGGCGGTCAAGAACAACCCGGAGCTGCGCGACGCGCTGAGCGACCCGGCCCGCAGTGTCCAGGACAAGGCCGCGCTGATCGACGGGCTCCTGACGGGCAAGACCCTGCCGTCGACGCGGACGCTGGCCACCCAGGCGTTGGCGGGCAGCTACCGCACGGTCTCCTCGGCCCTGGCCTCCTACCAGAAGACGGTGGCCGAGGTGCACGGCGAGGGCGTCGCCACCGTGCGGGTCGCCCGCGAGCTGACCGAGGCCGAGACCAGCCGTCTGGCCGAGGCCCTCACCACCCAGTACGGCCGCCCGGTCCACCTCAACACCGTCGTCGACCCGACCGTCCTCGGCGGCCTGCGGGTCGAGATCGGCAACGACGTCATCGACGGCACCGTGCTGAGCAGGCTCGACGACGCCCGCCGTCGTCTCGCCGGCTGACGCATCCCCCGGCCGCACCGGCCACCTGATCGGCCATCCCAGCCTCACCCACGACGTACGAACCAAGAGAGAAGGAAACGATGACGGAGCTCTCCATCCGTCCGGACGACATCCGGGACGCGCTGCAGAAGTACGTCGCCGACTACAAGCCCGACGCGGCGTCGAAGGAAGAGGTAGGCACGGTCGCGCAGACCGCCGACGGGATCGCCCGCGTCAGCGGACTGCCCTCCTGCATGGCCAACGAGCTCCTCGAGTTCGAGGACGGCACCCTGGGCCTGGCGCTCAACCTCGACACCCGCGAGATCGGTGTCGTCGTCCTCGGTGACTTCGACAAGATCGAGGAGGGCCAGACGGTCCGCCGCACCGGCGAGATCCTCTCGGTCCCGGTGGGTGACAACTTCCTCGGCCGCGTGGTCGACCCCCTCGGCACCCCGATCGACGGCCTCGGCGACATCGAGTCCTCCGAGCGTCGCGCCCTGGAGCTCCAGGCGCCGTCGGTGATGCACCGCAAGTCCGTGCACGAGCCGCTCGCGACCGGCATCAAGGCCATCGACTCGATGACCCCGATCGGCCGCGGCCAGCGCCAGCTCATCATCGGCGACCGCGCCACGGGCAAGTCGACGATCGCGATCGACACGATCATCAACCAGAAGAAGAACTGGGAGTCGGGCGACCCCGACAAGCAGGTCCGCTGCATCTACGTCGCCATCGGCCAGAAGGGCTCGACGATCGCTGCTGTCCGCGGCGCCCTCGAGGAGGCCGGTGCTCTCGAGTACACGACCATCGTGGCCTCGCCGGCGTCCGACAGCGCCGGGTTCAAGTACCTCGCCCCCTACACCGGCTCGGCCATCGGCCAGCACTGGATGTACGACGGCAAGCACGTCCTCATCGTGTTCGACGACCTGACCAAGCAGGCCGAGGCCTACCGCGCCGTGTCGCTGCTGCTGCGCCGTCCGCCGGGCCGCGAGGCCTACCCGGGTGACGTCTTCTACCTGCACAGCCGCCTGCTCGAGCGCTGCGCGAAGCTGTCCGATGAGCTCGGCCACGGCTCGATGACCGGTCTGCCGATCATCGAGACCAAGGCCAACGACGTCTCGGCGTTCATCCCGACCAACGTCATCTCGATCACCGACGGCCAGATCTTCCTGCAGTCCGACCTGTTCGCGGCCAACCAGCGCCCGGCCATCGACGTCGGCGTCTCGGTGTCGCGCGTGGGCGGTGCGGCGATGACCAAGGCGATGAAGGCCGTGACCGGCTCGCTCAAGGTCGACCTCGCGCAGTTCCGCGCCATGGAGGCCTTCGCGATGTTCGCCTCCGACCTCGACGCGGCCTCGCGCCAGCAGCTCGACCGTGGTCAGCGCCTGATGGCCCTGCTCAAGCAGCCGGCCTACTCGCCGTACCCGCTCGAGGAGATGACGGTCTCGCTGTGGATCGGCACGACCGGTCGCCTCGACAAGGTGCCGGTCGGCGACGTCCTGCGCTTCGAGCAGGAGTTCCTCGACTACCTGCGTCGCTCCCACGACGGCCTGCTCGCGGCCATCCGCGAGACCAACAAGTTCGAGGACGAGGCCGGTCTGTCCGACGCCTACGAGTCGTTCCTCGACCAGTTCGAGACCTCCGACGGCGGCTCGATCAAGGTCGGCAAGGAGTCCTCCGAGGAGGCCCTCGGCGACGACGAGGTCGAGCAGGAGACCATCGTCAAGCAGAAGCGGGGCTGAGGCGTCCATGGCCCTCTCGCTGCGTGAGTACCGCGCCCGGATCAAGTCGGTCGAGTCGACCAAGAAGATCACCCGCGCCATGGAGCTCATCGCTGCGTCCCGGATCATCAAGGCGCAGCAGCGGGCCCAGGCCGCGGCTCCCTACGCCCGCGAGCTGACGCGCGCGGTGTCGGCGGTGGCGACGTTCTCCAACGTCGACCACCCGCTGACCACCGAGCAGGACGACCCCAAGCGGGCCGCTGTGCTGATCATCACCAGCGACCGCGGCCTGGCCGGTGCCTACTCCTCGAGCGTGCTCAAGGAGGCCGAGCGCCTCGCCGAGCGGCTGCGCGGCGAGGGCAAGGAGATCGACTGGTACGTCGCCGGCCGCAAGGGCGAGGCCTACTTCCGGTTCCGCCGGCGCGACATCGTGCGGTCCTGGACCGGCTTCTCCGACCAGCCGTCCTACGACATCGCGGCCGAGGTCGGCGAGGCGCTGATCTCGGCGTTCCTGGCCGACCAGGACGACGCCGACGGCGACCGCAGCGTCGCCGAGGTCGACGAGGTCCACGTCGTCTACACCCGGTTCCGCTCGATGCTGACCCAGGAGCCGACCGCGATCCGGCTGCTGCCGCTCGAGGTCGTCGAGGGCACCACGGCTCCCGAGTCGGGCGACGTGCTGCCGCTCTACGAGTTCGAGCCGTCGCCGGAGGCGGTGCTCGACGGGCTGCTCCCGCAGTACGTCCAGAGCCGCATCTTCTTCGCGATGCTGCAGGCCTCGGCGTCCGAGCTGGCCGCCCGCCAGCGCGCGATGAAGTCGGCGACCGACAACGCCACCGAGCTGATCAAGAAGTACACCCGTATCGCCAACCAGGCCCGCCAGGCCGGTATCACCCAGGAAATCAGCGAGATCGTCGGTGGCGTCAACGCCCTCGCCGATGCGAACGCAGGGAGTGAGTAGACCATGACCGCAACCATCGAAGAGTCCCACGAGACGGGCGCCGCAGGCGTCGGTCGGATCGCACGCGTCATCGGCCCGGTGGTGGACGTCGAGTTCCCCGTCGACGCGATGCCCGAGATCTACAACAAGCTGCTCGTCGACGTGACGCTCAGCGGCGAGACGACCACGCTGCCGCTCGAGGTCGCCCAGCACATCGGTGACGGCATGGTCCGCGCGATCTCGCTCAAGCCGACCGACGGCCTGGTCCGCGGCGGCCTGGTCACCGACACCGGCAAGCCGATCATGGTGCCGGTGGGCGACGCCACCCTCGGCAAGGTCTTCAACGCCACCGGCGACGTCCTCAACCTGGAGGAGGGCCAGAGCTTCGAGCCCGCCGACTACTGGGGCATCCACCGCAAGGCCCCGGCGTTCGACCAGCTGGAGTCCAAGACCCAGATGTTCGAGACCGGCATCAAGGTCATCGACCTGCTGACGCCCTACGTCCAGGGCGGCAAGATCGGCCTGTTCGGTGGCGCCGGCGTCGGCAAGACGGTGCTCATCCAGGAGATGATCGCCCGGGTCGCCAAGGACCACGGTGGCGTGTCGGTGTTCGCCGGGGTCGGTGAGCGCACCCGCGAGGGCAACGACCTCATCGTCGAGATGGAGGAGGCCGAGGTCCTCGGACAGACGGCCCTCGTCTTCGGCCAGATGGACGAGCCGCCGGGCACCCGCCTGCGGGTCGCGCTGTCCGCGCTCACGATGGCGGAGTACTTCCGCGACGTGCAGGGCCAGGACGTGCTGCTCTTCATCGACAACATCTTCCGGTTCACCCAGGCCGGGTCCGAGGTCTCGACCCTGCTCGGCCGGATGCCGTCCGCCGTGGGCTACCAGCCCAACCTCGCCGACGAGATGGGCACGCTCCAGGAGCGGATCACCTCGACGCGTGGTCACTCGATCACCTCGCTGCAGGCGATCTACGTGCCGGCCGACGACTACACCGACCCGGCTCCGGCGACCACGTTCGCCCACCTCGACGCCACCACCGAGCTGTCGCGCGAGATCGCGTCGCTCGGCATCTACCCGGCCGTCGACCCGCTGACCTCCACGTCGCGGATCCTGTCGGCCGAGTACATCGGCCAGGACCACTACGACTGCGCGATCCGCATCAAGCAGATCCTGCAGCGCAACAAGGAGCTGCAGGACATCATCGCGATCCTCGGCGTCGACGAGCTGTCCGAGGAGGACAAGGTCATCGTCAGCCGGGCGCGCCGCATCCAGCGCTTCTTGTCGCAGAACACCTACGTGGCCAAGCAGTTCACCGGCATCGAGGGCTCCACCGTGCCCGTGGCCGACACCATCGTGGCGTTCAACAAGATCGCCGACGGCGAGTACGACCACGTGGCCGAGCAGGCGTTCTTCATGTGCGGCGGTCTCGACGACGTCGAGGCCAAGTGGGCCGAGATCCAGAAGAACCTCTGACATGGCCGGGTCTTCGGAGGCGCTGCAGGTCGAGCTGGTCGCGGCCGACCGGACCGTGTGGTCCGGTCGCGCCACGATGGTGATCGCCCGCACGGTCGAGGGTGACGTCGGCGTCCTGCGCGGTCACGCGCCGCTGCTGTCGCTGCTCACCGACGCGGTCGTCGAGATCACCGGCGAGGAGGGCGAGGTCGTCATCGCCGCCGTCGACGGGGGCTTCCTGTCCGTCGCGGCGGACCGGGTGTCGATCCTCTCCGAGCGGGCCGTGCTGGCCGAGGAGATCGACGTCGACGCCGCGCGGGCCGAGCTCGAGCAGGAGCCCGACGGCAGCCTCGCCGACGACGACGCCGAGCGTCGGATCCGGCGTGCCGAGGCTCGCATCCGCGCGGCCGAGAAGGTGCGCTGACCCCAGGTCCGGCGCTGGCGCTCTCCCGCTAGGGTGAGCGCTCCCCGAGCAAGGAGCGAGCGGACGAGATGGCGTGGTGGGAGTGGACGCTCGACGCTGCCGGCGCGATCCTCATCCTGGCTCTGCTCTACGGCCTCGCCCTCGTCGTACGACGTCGTCTGATCACCCGCCACGGCGGCACGTTCGAGCTCAGCCACCGCGTCCGCACCTCTGGTGACGGGCGCGGTTGGGTGCTCGGGATCGGACGTTACTCAGGTGAGCGGCTCGAGTGGTTCCGGCTGTTCTCGCTCGCCCCGCGGCCCAAGCGGGTCTGGGCTCGCGACTCGCTCAGCTACGACGGGCGCCGCGAGGCGTTCGGGACCGAGCGGCTCTCGCTCTATCCCGACCACGTGGTGATCGTGTGCCTCTCGGCCTCCGGTGACGTCGAGCTCGCGCTGAGCGCCGGCTCCCTCACCGGCTTCCAGTCGTGGCTCGAGGCACGTCCACCCGGGACCGACTGGAGTCGCTGATGGTCCACGGAAGCGTCAGCAGCGCCCAGACGACCGCGATCACGACGATCTCGACGACGACGTAACCGGGCCAGGGGCCCAGCAGGTCGAGTGGTGAGCTGACGGCGGGCTTGCGGTTGAGGTAGCCGTAGTTGGTGTCGAGCGCGGCGTTGAACGTCATCATCGCGGCGACCCACACCAACGTCGCCGCGACGGCCACCCGGTAGCCGCGCCAGGTCGGGCGCTCGCCGAGCGAGACGAGCAGGACCATGGCCCAGACGCTGGCCAGGTGCATGCCCCAGAACATCCACCACCGCGGGTCGGGGAAGGCCTGCTGGAGCGACGGGGTCACGATCGCCTGGGTGACCAGGGTGGAGGCCCAGAAGTAGAGGAGCGCGCAGGCGCCGCGGTGGCGGGTCCACAGGGCGAAGGCCGCCAGCATCCAGCTCAGGTCGCACACCTGCATGGGCAGCGAGGTGCCGAGGTCGAAGTCGCCCGGCAGCAGCTGGAGCACCTGCAACGGCACGGTGTAGGCGAGCAGCACGAGGGCGAACCCGCGGCGCACTCGCTGCTCGGTGCCTCCCTCGCCCCGGGCCAGCCGACGTCCGAGGAGGGCTGCGACCACGCACCCGAGCAGGGCGAGCGCCATCAGGGCCTGGTGCTCGGGACTGAAGGCCTGGAACCGGTCGGCGGCGAGCGGCACGGTCATGGTCGTGGTCGTGGTCATCGGCATGGCCCTACCCTGACCCGGCCGGACGGCCACCGCGTGAGTATCCGGGCCCGGAGGCCACCGCTGTCGGGGCGCATCAGTCGAACAGGGCCCGGATGTCGTCGGCGGTGATCGACTGCGAGGTGGCGCCGTCGCCGTCGATGACCCGGGCGAAGAGGGCGGCCTTGCGTGCCTTGAGCTCCATGACCTTGTCCTCGATGGTGTCGGTCGAGACGAGCCGGTAGACCATCACGGTCCGGGTCTGGCCGATGCGGTGGGCGCGGTCGACGGCCTGGGCCTCGGCGGCGGGGTTCCACCAGGGGTCGAGCACGAACACGTAGTCGGCCTCGGTGAGGGTGAGCCCCACGCCGCCGGCCTTGAGGCTGATCAGGAAGACCGGTGCCGCGCCGTCTCGCCAGGACTGGATGAGAGCACCACGACCCGTGGTCGAGCCGTCGAGGTAGACGCTCTCGAGGCCGGCGGCGTCGAGTCGGTCGCGCACTCGGCGCAGGAAGCCGGTGAAGGTGCTGAAGACCAGGGCCCGGTGGCCCTCGGCGGCGAGCTCGGTGAGGTGCTCGACCAGGACGTCGAGCTTGGCCGAGCCGATCGACTCGTGAGCGGGGTCGACCAGGGCGGGGTCGAGCGCGAGCTGTCGCAGCCTGGTGAGTGCGGCCAGGATCGCGACCCGGTTGGAGTCGAAGTCCTCGACCAGCCCGAGGATGCGCTGACGCTCCTTGGCCAGGTGGGTGTCGTAGAGCTTGCGGTGGCGGGGGTGCAGGTCGACCGCCAGGGTCTGCTCCTGCTTGGGGGGCAGGTCGGCGGCGACGAGCTCCTTGGTGCGGCGCAGCACGAACGGCTTGATCCGCTGGGTGAACCGGTGCAGCGCCTTGTCGTCGCCCTCCTTCTCGACCGGGCGCACGACGTGGTCGAGGAACGTGGACGGCTGGGGGTAGATGCCGGGGGTGACGATGGACAGCAGCGACCACAGCTCGAGCAGGCGGTTCTCGAAGGGCGTGCCGGTCACGGCCAGGCGGAACGGGGCCTCGACCTTGCGGACCGAGGAGTAGGCCAGGCTGCGGTGGTTCTTGACCTGGTGGGCCTCGTCGAGGACCAGGCCCGCCCAGGAGACCTCGGTGTAGGCCTCGGTCTCGAGGCGCTGGAGGGTGTAGCTGGTGACCACGACGTCGGCGTCGCCGGCGATCTGGGCGATCGTCTCGCCGCGACGCTTGGCGGAGGCGGTGATGGTGCGCACGCGCAGGCCGGGGGTGTGCCGCTCGGCCTCGGTCACCCACGCCGACACGACACTGGTCGGGGCCACGACCAGGAACGGGCGGTCGTCGCTGGCCCGGGTGTGGGCCACCAGCGCCAGGACCTGCAGTGTCTTGCCGAGCCCCATGTCGTCGGCGAGGATGCCGCCGAGGCCGTGCTGCCACAGGAACGCCAGCCAGTGGAAGCCGTCGAGCTGGTAGGAGCGCAGGGTCGAGACCACCCCGGTCGGCTCGGGGCGCGGGAGGTCGGTCAGGTCGCGCAGGGCCTGGGCACGACGCACCCACTCGGACGCCTGGGCGTCGACGATGCCGAGCTCGGCCAGCTGGGCCCACAGCCCGAGGTCGTGGTGGCCCACGCCGATCCGGTCGCCGTCGGGCTCGCGGAGCTCGCCGGCCGCCTGCACCAAGGACTGCAGCTGGGCGAACTCCGGGCGGTCGGTGCGGAAGAAGAGTCCGCTGGGCAGCACGACGTGCTCGTCGCCGAGGGTGATCGCGGCCAGCACGTCGGCCAGCGGGACCGCCTCGCCGTCGACGGTGATGGTGACCCAGAGGTCGAGCCAGTCGGTGACTGCCTCCTGCTCCTGGGGCGCGCGGGCCTCGAACCCGATGACCGGGGTCGCCTCGGTCTCACGGAACTCGGGTGCGTCGAGCTCGACCACCTCGACGTCGTCGCACGCGCGCCAGGCCGGCAGCTCGAGCAGTGCGAGGTGGAGGACGTCGACCCCGGAGACCTCACGCGGGGTGGGGGAGGGCTGCTCGGGGAGGCGCTGGAGCAGGGCGCGCTCGAGGCTGCGCTGTCGCACGGGGTGGCTGGCCTCCCAAGGGAGCACGCGGTCGCCGTAGACCCACTCCCAGACCAGGGAGGCGGCATCGGCGCCCGTCCACCGGACGGTCAGCCGCAGCCGCGGCGTGGCCGGCTCGGGCACCTCGACGGTGCCGTCACGTGACCCGAGGGGCAGCAGCCGGCGCAGCCGGGTGAGCTCGTCGGGGAGCCGGTCGGTGGCCTCGGGCGGGAGCGTGAGCGGCGGGGCGGCCAGGACCCGGGCCGGGCCCCGCGAGAGCCGGCGGGCCAGCCGCACCAGGGTCAGCTCGCCGTCGCCGTGGTCGAGGAGTGCTGTGTGGGCCGGGTCGCCCCACAGGCCGACCTCGTCGCCGTGCCACAGCCGGCCGCCGTGGTCGAGGCCGACCGCGACCTCGGACCCGTCGCCGGTCGCCCGGACGTCGGCGGAGAGCTCGACTGGCTTCTCCTCGAGGTGGAGCGCGGTGAGCTGCTGGAGCAGGAGGGGGAGCCCGGCCCCCCGGGCCTCGAGGAGCAGGGGGACGGCATCGGGACCGAAGTCGCCCACCGTCGGCTCGCGGCCGGCGTACCAGTAGCCGCCGTGACGCTCGAGCGCCGCGTGCAGGGCCTTGAGGACCTCGACCTGCGCCGGCTCGTAGCGCTGGCTCTGCACCGCACCCGGCACGTTGGTCCAGGAGATGCCGCTCTTGATCCACCCCTGCTTCTTGCCCGGGCGCATCGGGCGCAGCCGCAGCAGGGGGCCGGACTGGTAGAAGACGCGGTGCCCCTTGCCCTCGTCCCAGCTCAGCTGCAGCGCGAGGGGCGCGGGCTCGACGTCCGGCGGCGCGAGGTCGGCCAGGTCGCCGACCAGCTCGGCCAGCCGCTGCTCCCAGGTCAGCTCGGTGGGGGTGGAGAACATCTCGCCGAGCGCCAGGGCCAGGGCCGCGCCGTGCTTGCACTGGAAGTGGACCGGGCAGGTGCAGGTGGTCGCCAGCGACAGCGCGCCGGCCGGGGCGGACGCGCGCAGCTGGACGACGTAGGGGTGGTAGTCGGTGCCGCGCACCTCGGCCGAGGCCGACACGGTGGTGGCGCTCAGGTCGCCGATCTGGGGGGACTCGACCAGGCCGTCGGTGTAGCCACGGGCACGCACGAGCGTGTCGTGGGAGAAGTGCCGAGCGACCTCGGCAGCGGTGAGACGGCGCAGGATGTTCATGACGCAGCCATCGTGGCACGGGCCACCGACGGCCCCGCCGGTTCTCCACAGCCCCCGGTGCGAGAGCCGGCGCGCGGGGGCCTACCGCTCGCCGCCGGGCACCCAGAGCACGTCGCCGCGCTCCCGGTTGGCGTGCCGGGCGAGGATGAAGACGAGGTCGGAGAGCCGGTTGAGGTAGGTGATGGCCAGCACGTTCATCGAGTCGGCGTGCTGCTCGTGGGCCGCCCAGGCCGACCGCTCGGCCCGGCGTACGACGGTGCGGCACACGTGCAGGTGGGCCGCCCCGACGGTGCCGCCGTTGAGGATGAAGGACCGCAGCGCCTCCAGCGGCTCGTTGTAGTGGTCGCACCAGGCCTCGAGGCGGTCGACGTAGTCCTGCGTGATGCGCAGCGGCGGGTACTCGGGGTCGGCGACCACGGGGGTGCAGAAGTCGGCGCCCACGTCGAAGAGGTCGTTCTGCACGTGGGTGAGGACGGCGACGACGTCGTCGTCGAGCTCGCCCGCGACGACGGCCAGCCCGAGCTGGGCGTTGGCCTCGTCGACGTCGGCGTAGGCGTGCAGCCTCGGATCGTTCTTGGTGGTCAGGCTCATGTCGCCGAGACGGGTCTCGCCGCCGTCGCCGGTGCGGGTGTAGATCCGGGTGAGGTTGACCATGCGGGCACAGTAGCGAGGTGACCTCCTCCCGCTCGCTGCCGGTCGTGCTCGCCCTGCCCGCCCTGGCGCTGGCGGTGGCGGGGCTGTTCCACCCGCACACGCTCGTGCCGGCCACCGCCGACCGGTGGTACGTCGTCCACGTGGCCGGGCTGCTCGCGTTCCCGCTCGTCGGGCTCGCGCTGGCCTGGCTGGTCCGGGGACGCCGGGACCCGGTGGCGTGGGCGGTGCGCCTGACGGCGTACGGCTTCGCGGTGCTCTACACCGCGCTCGACGTGATCTACGGCGTCGCGGCCGGCGACGTCACGCGCGACATGGCCGAGGGCTACCGGCGCAGCGCCGACTTCAGCGCGATGCTGCGCACGGCCGTCGACCTCGGCGAGGTCGGGTCGTGGTCGTTGCTCTGCTGCGCCGCGGTCCTGGTGGTCGACCAGCTGGGCCGGCACGGCGTGGCCGGTCTGCCTGCCCTTGCGCTGCTTCCGGGTGCGTGGCTGGTGCACCGCGACCACATCTTCAGCCCCGGCGGCGTGGTCGGGATGGTGCTCCTCGGGCTGGCGACCGGGCTGCTGGCGCGCAACCTCGCGCAGACTCGCGGACCATCGGACGCAACCAACCGGCCGCTCGGCGCGTCATAGTGGGTGTGAGGGCAGCAGGCCCTGGCGCCACCGCGAGGAGGACGACATGGACATCGTCATCGAGGGACCCTGCCTGAGGCTCGCCGGCGACTTCGACGTCCGCAGCACCCGTGAGGTGCGGGTGGCGGTCTACGAGGCACTCGCCGCCCACGACGACGTGGTCGTCGACCTGACCCACGTCGGCTCGGTCGACCTCACCGCGCTCCGGGTCCTGGCGGCCGCCTCGCGCGGGGCGGCGCGCGCCGGGCAGCGGCTGACGCTGCGCGGGTGCAACGGCGCCGTACGCCGGCTGCTGCACATCACCCACCTGATCCGCGTCGTCGAGGTCGAGCGCGACGCGGTCAGCGCCTGACGCCCCTGTTGGGTTTCCCACTCCGCGAGTGGTTACCAACGCGTAACCGCCGTCCTAGGCTGCGGCCATGAGCCCCGCCAGCAAGGACAAGCCCTGGGTGATGCGGACCTACGCCGGTCACTCGACCGCAGAGGCCTCCAACGCGCTCTACCGCGGCAACCTGGCCAAGGGCCAGACCGGGCTCTCGGTGGCCTTCGACCTGCCGACGCAGACCGGCTACGACCCCGACTCGGTGATGTCGCGCGGCGAGGTCGGCAAGGTGGGCGTGCCGGTGCCGCACCTGGGCGAGATGCGCAAGCTGTTCGACCAGATCCCGCTCACCGAGATGAACACCTCGATGACGATCAACGCGGTGGCCATGTGGATGCTCGCGATGTACCAGGTCGCGGCGGAGGAGCAGAACCCCGACCTGGACCCCGACGAGGTGGCCCAGCAGCTGGCCGGCACGACCCAGAACGACATCATCAAGGAGTACCTCTCGCGAGGGACCTACGTGTTCCCGCCGGAGCACTCGCTGCGGTTGATCGGCGACATGATCGCCTACACGGTCCACCAGATCCCGAAGTGGAACCCCATCAACATCTGCAGCTACCACCTGCAGGAGGCCGGCGCCACGCCGACGCAGGAGCTGGCCTACGCGCTGTGCACCGCGATCGCCGTGCTCGACCAGGTCAAGGCGTCCGGCCAGGTCGACGAGGCCGACTTCGAGAAGGTCGTCGGCCGGATCTCGTTCTTCGTCAACGCCGGCGTCCGCTTCATCGAGGAGACCTGCAAGATGCGGGCCTTCAACCAGCTCTGGGACGAGATCACCCGCGAGCGCTACGGCGTGCAGGACCCCAAGATGCGGCGCTTCCGCTACGGCGTCCAGGTCAACTCGCTCGGCCTGACCGAGGCCCAGCCCGAGAACAACGTGCAGCGCATCGTGCTCGAGATGCTCGGCGTCACCCTCAGCAAGAACGCCCGGGCCCGTGCGCTGCAGCTGCCGGCCTGGAACGAGGCGCTCGGGCTGCCGCGGCCGTGGGACCAGCAGTGGTCGCTGCGCCTGCAGCAGGTGCTGGCCTTCGAGTCCGACCTGCTCGAGTACGACGACATCTTCGACGGCAGCCACGTGATCGAGGCCAAGGTGGCCGAGCTCGTCGCGAGCGCCCGGGCCGAGGTCGACCGGGTGCAGGCGATGGGTGGGGCGATCGCGGCCGTCGAGTCGGGCTACATGAAGCAGGAGCTGGTCTCGGCCCACGCCGCGCGGCGCGGGCGGATCGAGAGCGGCGAGGAGGTCATCGTCGGCGTCAACCGCTTCGAGACCACCGAGCCCTCGCCGCTGACCGCCAACCTCGACGACGCGATCATGTCGGCCGACCCGCAGGCCGAGGCCTCCGCCCTGGCCTCGATGAGGGCCTGGAAGGAGCAGCGCGACGACGCCGCCGTCACCGCGGCGCTCGCCGCGCTGGCCGCCGCGGCCAAGACCGACGAGAACCTGATGGCCGCGACCCTGGTCGCCGCCCGCGCCGGTGCGACCACGGGGGAGTGGGCCGGCACCCTGCGCGAGGTCTTCGGCGAGTTCCGTGCGCCCACGGGGGTCGGCGGCGCGGTCGGTGTGACCGCATCGGTCGGCGAGGCCGGGGCGGAGCTGACCGAGGTGCGCGAGCGGGTCAGGGCCACGGGCGAGGAGCTCGGCGGACGGCTTCGCCTGCTGGTCGGCAAGCCCGGTCTCGACGGCCACAGCAACGGTGCCGAGCAGGTCGCCGTACGCGCCCGCGACGCCGGCTTCGAGGTGATCTACCAGGGCATCCGGCTGACTCCGGCGCAGATCGTCTCGGCGGCGGTCGCCGAGGACGTGCACTGCGTCGGGCTGTCGATCCTGTCGGGCAGCCACATGGAGCTCGTGCCGGCCGTGCTCGACGGGCTGCGCGAGGCCGGGCTCGACGACGTTCCCGTCATCGTCGGCGGGATCATCCCCGACTCCGACGGCCGGCGCCTGATCGAGGCCGGCGTGGCCGCGGTTTACACGCCCAAGGACTTCGGCCTCACCGCGATCATGGCCGGCATCGTCGAGGTCATCCGTCGCGCCCAGGGCCTCGACGAGGGGTGACCCGTCCGACCCCCGAGGAGTAGGTGAGGCTGCCCTCACTGCTGTTAGCCTGTCCTCATGGGCAAGGGGAAGGGCGGCAAGGTCGCCAAGCTGCCGAAGACGAAGTGCTGCGAGTCGCGCAAGAAGTGCGGCCGCTGCCCGTTGCGCATGCTGAAGGAAGGCACGCTCCCGGCGGGGTATACCGTCAAGCGCCGCCAGCTCGTCCGCCTCGACGGCACCAAGGTCACCAAGAAGAAGCTGGTCAAGGCTGCCTGACCGGTCGCCACCACCTGATCGAGCAGGAGTACGACAGTGCCCGGAACCCGCTTCGTGGAGCAGCTCAACGCCCAGATCGGCAACGAGCTCGCCGCCCACAACCAGTACGTCGCCATCGCGGTCCACTACGACGCGCTCACGATGCCGCAGATGGCCGCGCTCTTCTACGCGCAGGCGCTCGAGGAGCGCGACCACGCGATGATGATGGTCCAGTACCTCCTCGACACCGACGTCGACGTCGTCATCCCCGGTGTCGACGCCCCGGTGCCGGCCTTCGAGGGCGTCGTCGCCCCCGTCGAGCTCGCGCTCGAGCAGGAGAAGCGGGTCACCGAGCAGATCAACGGGCTGCTGCGCACCGCCCGCGACGAGTACGACTTCGCCTCCGAGCAGTTCATGCAGTGGTTCATCAAGGAGCAGGTCGAGGAGGTCGCCACGATGAGCGACCTGCTCGCCGTCGTACGCCGCAACGCCGACGACATCGACGACATCGAGGACTACGTCGCGCGCGAGCAGGGTGGCGAGGGCGCCGACGCGACGGCACCCCGGATCGCCGGCGGCGCCTGACCGGTCCTGCGAGAGTGGGCCGATGCGAGTCGTCGTCGTCGGTGCCGGAGTGGTCGGTCTCAGCTGTGCGGTCCGGCTGCTCGAGGACAGCCACCGCGTCGACGTCGTCGCGCGCGACCTGCCGCTGGAGACGACCTCGGTCGTCGCTGCCGCGCTCGTGCGCCCCTACCGCGTCGGGCCCCCCGAGCTGGTGGCCCGCTGGACCGCCACGTCCTCGGAGGTCTTCACTGACCTGGCCGCCAGCGGTGAGGATCACGGCGTCCGGGTCCTGCCCGGCACCGACGTGGGGCGCGGCGACGTGGTCGCGCCGGTCGTCGACATGCCGTGCTACCTGCGCTGGCTCGCGGGCCGCGTCGAGCGGCTCGGGGGCACCCTGACCCGCCTCAACCTGGCGGCGCTCCCCGACCACGGCGACGCGGTCGTCAACTGCTCCGGCCTGGGGGCACGGCTCCTCGGTGCCGATCACACGGTCGTCCCGGTGGCGGGCCAGGTCGTCGTGGTCGAGCAGATCGGGCTGGAGCGGTTCTGGCTCGACGACCGAGCGGGGCGACCGGTGACCTACGTCGTCCCGCGCGCGCGGGAGATCGTGCTCGGCGGCACCGCCGACGAGCTCGAGTGGAGCCGTACGCCGTCACCTCGGGTCGCGGCGGACATCGTGCAGCGAGCAGCGGAGCTCGTGCCGGGGCTGGCCCACGCGCGGGTGCTGCGGCACAAGGTCGGGCTGCGGCCCTGGCGGCCCGACGTACGGCTGGAGCGCGTCGGGCGGGTGGTCCACTGCTACGGGCACGGCGGCGCCGGCGTCACGCTGTCGTGGGGCTGTGCGCAGGACGTCGCGCAGCAGGTCCAGGAGCTCTAGGAAGGCGGGGTGGACGACGGGGCCTGGGACGGGCTGCCCGTCGGGTCGTCCGTGGGGCTGGGTGCCTCGGCGAGGCAGGTGGTGCCGACGTAGTCGGTGAACGCCTCGGCGACGTCGCGGTCGCCCTGGGGCACCTCCACCCGGTCGATCTGGGTGTTGGGGGTGTCGCCCTCGTTGTCGAGGCCCTCCACCCACAGCTCGAAGCCTCGCCGCTGGTCGGCGCTCACGCCGTCGGGCGTGCCGATCTCGGCCAGCTTGGTCGCCACCTTCTCGGCGGTGAGGTCGCGGTCGTAGAAGGCGTCGCAGAACGCCTGGGTGTCGGCGTCACGCGGAGCGTCGTCGGCCATGCCGCCGCACGCCGTCAGTCCGACGGAGAGGAGCGCGGCAAGGCCGACGACGATGGTGCGGGTGCGAGAGGTCGCGGTCACGCGACCACGTTAACGGCCGGGCGGGAGAGCCGCCCGGCCGCTGCGGTCAGTCCTTGTAGAGGGGGGTGTCCTTGAGCTTGGTGTCGTCGTCCTTGTTGTCGCAGATGCTGGTCTTGATGGTGTCGGCGAACGTCTTCTTGGCGGTCTCGTCGTCGCCGATCGAGTCGATGGCCTTGATGGCGTCCTTGGCGTCGTCGCTGCCGTCGTCGTCGGCAGCCTTCTTGATGAAGTCGAGCGTCTCGTCGGCCGACATGCCCTTGAGCTCACCACAGGTGGTGTTCTCGGCCTCGGAGCCGCCACAGGCGGTCAGGGTGCCACCGAGGACGACGGAGGCGAGGATCAGGCCGAAGGTGGTCCGACGGGCGCGGGTGGGACGGAGCGTGTTGGTGAGGTTCACGGCAGGGACCTTATCCTGAGCATTGACTGAGAAACCTCTCCGGGGCGACGAACTCTCAGCGACCGGGTCGCCGCCGGGTCCGGCGTACGACGACGACCCCGACGAGCAGGCCCAGCAGGGAGCCGGTGATCGGCCCCCAGCGCTCGTCGATCGCCGCCCCGGCCAGGGCACCGGCCACGGCGGCCACCAGCACGGCGCACACGACGAGCACGTTGCGGAACATCTCCTCGAGGAAGAGCCGGCTGAACGACACCGAGGGCGCGCGCGGCATGTCCTCGACGGTGTCCCCGATGACGTCCGGGGTGTGCGTCTCGAGCGGGATCGTCTGGACCACCGCGTCTGCGTCGATCGGGCCGTAGACGTGGGGGAAGGTCTCCTCGGAGTCGGGGACGTGCTCGTCGACGACCGGCGAGGACAGGCGTGTGGTGTCGACGACGAGCAGGACGAGGGGCTCGGTCACGTCGGCGTACCAGCGTCGGCGCACCGCTTGCCACTGGTCGCCCCGGCTGGCGTGGATGAAGCCCTCCTCGGCCAGGGTGCGACCGCGCGTGGAGGTCGTGTAGCGGCCCGAGGCCCGAGCCGCCTCCCAGTCGGCGACGGTCGCGATGTGGAAGATGCGCATGGACCCGGTCAGAACAGCCGGTGCTCGGAGTCGTCGATACCGCGCAGGGCGTCGTAGTCGACGACGGCGCAGGCGATGCCGCGGTCGGTGGCCAGCACCCGTGCCTGCGGCTTGATCTCCTGGGCGGCGAAGATGCCGCGCACCGCCCCGTTGCCGGTCAGCAGCGGGTCGCGGTTGAGCAGCTCGAGGTAGCGGGTCAGCTGCTCGACGCCGTCGATGTCGCCGCGCCGCTTGATCTCGACCGCGACGCTGGCGCCCGCGGCGTCGCGGCACATCAGGTCGACCGGACCGATCGCGGTCGGGAACTCGCGCCGCACGAGGGTCAGGCCGTCCGCGAGGGTGGCCGGGTGCTCGGCGAGGAGCTCCTGCAGGTGCTTCTCCACCCCGTCCTTCTGCAGCCCGGGGTCGATGCCGAGGTCGTGGGAGGTGTCGCTGAGGACCTCCTCGATCAGGATGCGCAGCGTGTCGGACGGGCCCTTCGCGGTGCTCCGGCTCGTGACGGTCCACTCGACGGCGCCGTCGTCGGTGGTGCCCTCGCGCAACGTGCACGGCGGGCTCATCCAGTTCAGCGGCTTGTAGGAGCCACCATCGGAGTGCACGAGCACCGATCCGTCGGCCTTGATCATCAGCACCCGGGTGGCCATCGGCAGGTGGGCGGTCAGCCGGCCGGCGTAGTCGATCTGACAGCGGGCCACGACGAGTCTCACGGCGCTGAACCTACGCGGTCGACGCCCGGGTGGTCGCGGCACCTCACGACCGAGCCCCGTACGCCGTACGCCGTACCCGGGGCGGGCGTCGTAGGCGCCCGGACCGATCGGACCGATCGGACCGCGATCGGACCGGCCGAGCCCGCGGCCGGCCGGGCAACTAGGTTGGAGCCATGTGGCCCGGCCGTCCTGTCCGTCTCGACGGCACCCGGTGAGCGTCTCCGTCCGGGCGGCCCGGCCCTCCGACCTGCGTCGTGTCGCTCCCGTCGAGGACGCCGGCGCCGCGATGTACGCCGAGCACTTCGGCGATCGGACGGTCCCGGCCCTCGTCGCCCCCGGCCCCAGCGGCGCGGAGCGCGACGGCGTCGGGTTCCTGCTCGTGGCGGTCGACGACCGCCGCGTCGTGGGCTTCGCCCACGTCGTGCCCCACGACCTGCACGCCCACCTCGACCAGCTGTCGGTGCTGCCGTCGTACCAGCGCCAGGGGATCGGTACGACGCTGGTGCGTGCCGCCATGGAGGAGGCGCGGTGGGCCGGCTACGACCGGATGTCGCTGACGACCTACCGCGACGTGCCGTGGAACGGCCCCTTCTACGCGGGCCTGGGCTTCGTGGAGGTGGAGCCGAGCCGGCTGGAGCGCTTCCAACGCGACCTGCGCGACCACGAGCGGTCGCTGGGCCTCGACGAGCCCGGGCCACGGATCGTCATGCAGCGACGTCTGGAGCGCTGACCGGGACCCTGACCGGGACGCCGACCGGAGCGCTGGTCGCAGCATCAAGTTACCGGTGAGTGAACATGTCTCGGACCCGCCGGATCCGCGTGCAAGGATGCCCGCCATGACGAGCACCGCGCCCGAGTCGACCGCGTCCGCTGCCCGCACCTTCACCACGATCGGGGTCGTCGGCCTCGGCACCATGGGTGCCGGCATCGCCGAGGTCTTCGCCCGTCACGGCTACGCCGTGGTCGGTGTCGAGATCAACGACGAGGGAGTCGAGCGTGGCCGTCAGCACCTCGGCCACTCGACCGGGCGCGCGGTCCAGCGCGAGAAGATGACCGAGGCCGAGCAGGCCGAGCTGCTCGGTCGCATCACGTTCTCGACCGAGCTGACCGACCTCGCCGCCGCCGACCTCGTCGTCGAGGCGGTCGTCGAGTCGATGGCCACCAAGAAGGCGATCTTCCAGCGGCTCGACGGCATCGTCGGCCCGCAGACGGTGCTGGCCACCAACACCTCCTCGCTCTCGGTGACCGAGCTGTCCTCGGCGACGTCGGCCCCCGGCCGCGTCATCGGGGTGCACTTCTTCAACCCCGCCCCCGTGCAGGACCTCGTCGAGGTCGTCCAGACCGTGGTGACCGAGCCGTCGGTGCTCGACGACGTCCAGGCCCTGCTCGCCACGCTGGGCAAGAGCCCGGTCGTCTGTGGCGACAAGGCCGGCTTCATCGCCAACACGCTGCTGTTCGGCTACCTCAACCACGCCGCCTCCATGTACGAGGGTCGCTACGCGACCCGCGAGGACATCGACGCGGGCATGCGCTTCGGCTGCGGCTACCCGATGGGCCCGTTGGCCCTGCTCGACCTGATCGGCCTCGACACGGCCTACGAGATCCTCGAGACGATGTACCGCCAGGGTCGCGACCGGCTCCACGCGCCGACGCCGATCCTCAAGCAGATGGTCACCGCCGGTCTGCTCGGTCGCAAGACCGGCCGCGGCTTCTACACCTACGAGGGTCCCGACAGCCCGGTCGTCGTGCCCGACGACAAGACCCCGTCGGCCGACGAGGCGCCCCAGCTCAAGCACGACATCCAGCAGGTCGGGGTGGTCGGCACCGGCACGATGGCCTCCGGCATCGTCGAGGTCTTCGCCAAGGCCGGCTTCGAGGTCGTCGTCGTCGGCCGCAGCCAGGACAAGGCCGCCGGCGTGGTCGCGGCGATCACCAAGAGCTTCGACAAGCAGATCCAACGCGGCAGGAGCACCGAGGAGAAGAAGGCCGAGGTGCTCGGCCGGGTCACCGGCACGACCTCGCTCGACGACCTCGCGGACGTCGACATCGTGGTCGAGGCGATCGCCGAGGACCTCGCGATCAAGACCACGCTGTTCGAGAACCTCGACGAGATCTGCAAGCCCGGCGCGATCCTCGCGACCACGACGTCGTCGCTGCCGATCATCGCGATGGCCAAGGTGACCAACCGCCCGCAGGACGTCATCGGCATGCACTTCTTCAACCCGGCCACGATCATGAAGCTCGTCGAGGTCGTGTCGACCGTCGCCACCGACGACGACGTCACCGAGACCACCCGAGCGCTGTGCGGCAAGGTCGGCAAGGTCGGCGTCTCGTGCGGTGACCGCGCCGGCTTCATCGTCAACGCGCTGCTGTTCCCCTACCTCAACGACGCGGTCAAGATGCTCGAGGCGCACTACGCGACGGCCGACGACATCGACCTGGCCATGAAGCAGGGCTGCGCGCTCCCGATGGGACCGTTCGAGCTGCTCGACGTCGTCGGCAACGACGTGTCGCTGGCGATCCAGAAGGAGCTCTACCAGGAGTTCCGCGAGCCCGGCTTCGCCCCGGCGCCGCTGCTCGAGCACCTGGTCACCGCGGGCTACCTGGGTCGCAAGACCAAGCGCGGCTTCCGCGACTACTCCCGCCGCTGAGTCACCGCCGGCCCGGTCGCCGCGCGCGGCGCCGGCTCAGCGCGTGACCGAGGCCCTGACCACGAACTTCTGTCCGTCGTCGAACGGCCGGCCCGCGCAGGCCAGGGTCGTGCCCTCGTCGCACCGGTAGCGGGTCGAGGCGTTGACGAGCACGACGGTCACCGAGGTGGTGGCCGCGTCGAAGCTCACGTCGATGCGCCCCGACCCGGTGCTGCTGAGCGGGATGGAACGCTGCCGCACCGTGCCGTCGACCAGCCGGGCCACGAGGCGTGCGGCCGGGGCGCGGACCCGGTCGGGGGCGTCGACCACGACGGTGACCCGCGATCCCCGCGCCAGCGAGGCGTCGGGCCGTAGCCGCAGCGCCCGCGAGGTCAGGTGGTCGAGGCGGGTCGCCAGCTGGGTGCTGCGCCGCGCGCTCGTGAGCCGGCGCTCGGTCGCGGGTGCGACCGGGTAGGCGCGTCCCTCCGCATAGGTTCGGCTCGGCACCGTGTTGCCGGCCGCGAAGGAGGCGTAGACGTTCGGCAGGCCTCCGCGCGACGCCAGCACCTTGACGAGCGCCTGGGTGCTGTAGTCGTCGGGCAGGCTGCCGCCCGTGCCGGCCCGGTTCCAGACGGACCGCACGATGCTGGTGCCGTAGCGACGGGAGAGGAACTCCCAGAACGCCCAGTTGCCGTAGTGGGCGAAGCCGTCGGTCTCGAAGAGGTCGAGCGGCACCCGCGGGCGACCGAGCTGGCCGGCGGGGAGGTAGCTGCGGTTGTCGTCGACCTGGTCGGCGAACCTCTCCTCGACCCAGGTCGCCGTGGACTCGTAGAGCCAGCCGTCCTCGGTCACGTCGTAGGCGAACTGGAGGGCGTGGAGGAACTCGTGGGCGGCGGTCACCTGGAGCGAGTCGCCCGGCTTGCGACCGAACTGACCGCGCGCGAAGTCGTCGTCGAGCACGCAGAACCCCCCGGCCCTCTTGGGCTGGCCGGGCACGGTGCCCTCGGGCGCGCAGTAGCCGTAGAGCCCGCGGCTGCCGACGTCCTTGAGGTAGACGTCGAACTTGGCGTTGCCGCCGCGCGCGCCGTCGGGCACGGGTGCGCGGTAGCCCAGCTTGTCGACGTGGTGGCGCCAGACCCGCTCGAGGACGGCCAGGGTCGTGGCGGGCCAGGCGTCGGTGGCGGGGGCGTCGGCGCCGCGGCGTACCCAGTGCAGGCAGAAGTGGGCGCTGCACCGGGTGAAGGAGGGGGACGAGAAGCCGTCGCCGTAGGGGTCGGCGCCGCCGTCGGTGGGCCGGGCCAGGATCCGGGCGGCCAGCCGAGCGTCGTCCGCACCGAGGCGGCCACGCGCGGCGAAGAGGTCGCGCAGCGCCAGGGTCGCCTCCGGGGGTGCGCTCGCCGTGGCGCCGCCGCTGCGGTCGTACGTCGTCGGCGTGCCCGCCAGCGCGGCGCGGGCGGCCACCACGACCGGGTCGGGGCCGGGCGCCACGTCGGCGCCTGCAGGGGCGGTGGCGGCGGGGTCGGCCTGTGCCGGCGGCAGCGGCCCGCCGGCGAGGGTGGCCGTCAGCAGGATCGCCAGCAGGCCCGGGACCAGGACGGTCGGGAGCAGGCGCAGGGTGGGGCGGGAGCTGGCGATGACGGACTCCGGTCGGGGTCAGGGGGTGGCGGAGATCTTCTCGATGAGGGCGGTGGTCGAGATCGCGGGCGTGCGCGGGAGGTAGACGACCTCGCAGATGTCGCCGAGCTCGTCGAAGCGACCGGCCCAGTCGTCGCCCATGACGAGGACGTCGGCGGCGTAGCGGGTGATGTAGTCGCGCTTGAGCTCGAGGCTCTCCTCGACGAACACCTCGTCCACCGACCGGAGGGCGGCGAGGATCTCGAGCCGCTCGTGCTGGCTGAAGACCGGCTCGCGGCCCTTCTTGCGCACGTTGAGGTCGTCGCCCGAGACCCCCACGACGAGACGGTCGCCGAGGGCCGCGGCCCGCTCGATCACCCGGAGGTGGCCGACGTGGAAGACGTCGAAGGTGCCGAAGGTGATCACGGTACGGCGCGCCCGGGCGGGCTCGAGGGGCTGGTCGGGCATGGGCAGGAGTGTCCCACGCGAGCCGGGTGGTGGCCGACGCGCTGCCGTGAGGGCACGGTGGGGGAGATCGTGGGGGAGATCGTGGGGGAGACTGCACCCGTGCCGACACCGCCGCTCCGGGTACCCCGGCCCACGGGCCCCCCAGCGTCATGCCGCGACGTGTGGGGTCATCGATGAGCGCGACGACCGGCCCGCAGGTCGACACCGACAGCGCCGCCGACCGGGAGCGCCGGCGCGCGCTGCGCCGGATGCGGACCGTCGCGGTGTCGCTGCTGGCCCTGGCCGCGGTCGTCTACGTCGCCACGCTCGGCCACGACGGGGTGCTCGGCTTCGTCAACGCGGGCGCCGAGGCGTCGATGGTCGGTGCGATCGCCGACTGGTTCGCCGTGACGGCCCTCTTCCGGCATCCGCTCGGGCTGCCGATCCCGCACACGGCCCTGATCCCGCGCCGCAAGGACGACCTCGGGCGCGGGCTGCAGGACTTCGTGGGCGAGAACTTCCTGCAGGAGCAGATCATCCGCGAGCGGCTGGGCGCCGCCGGCGTCTCGGCCCGCCTCGGCACCTGGCTGGCCGAGGAGTCCAATGCCCGGCGCGTCGTCGACGAGATCGCCGTGGTCGCCCGTATCGCTCTCGGCAAGGTCCGCGACGAGCACGTGGAGGCGCTGGTCACCGACGCCCTGGTGCCCCGCTTCCGTGAGGAGCCGATCGCCCCGCTGCTCGGCGGGCTGCTGTCCGAGGCGGTGCGCGACGACGTGCACCACGGGCTGGTCGACCTCGCGCTCGAGGAGCTGCAGGGGTGGCTGGAGGCCAACCCGCGCACGGTCCAGGACGTCCTGGGGGAGCGGGCGCCGTGGTGGGCGCCCGACAGCCTCAACGAGCGGGTCACCGCCCGGGCCCACGTCGAGATCGTGAAGTGGGTGGGCGACATCCGCAGCGACCCCGAGCACCGGGCTCGGATCGCGCTCGACTCCCTCCTCGAGCGGTTGGCCGGCGACCTGCTCACCGATCCCGCCACGCAGGACCGGGCCGAGCGGCTCAAGGACCGCCTGCTCGACCACCCCGCGGTGGTCACCACCGGCATCTCGCTGTGGCAGGCGCTCCAGCGCGCGCTTTCCACGTCCCTCGCCGACCCCGAGGGCGCCGTACGCCGACGCCTGCTGGCCGAGGTCACCGCCTTCTCCGCTCGCCTGGCCGCCGACGCCGACCTGCGCGCGCGACTCGACCGGCGCGCCGCCGACGCCGCGGTGTTCGTCGTCGAGCGCTACGGCAGCGACCTCACGGCGGTCATCACGCACACCATCGAGCGCTGGGACGGCAAGGAGGCCGCCGACCGCATCGAGCTCCACGTCGGACGCGACCTGCAGTTCATCCGGATCAACGGCACCATCGTCGGCGGACTCGTGGGGGTGTTGATCCACACGGTCTCGGTAGTGATTCACTAACCCTCATGGCAGAACCCCTGAACGTCCCGATCGAGGACTCGTCGATCAAGCTCGGCCAGTTCCTCAAGCTCGCCAACCTCGTCGAGTCGGGCTCCGCGGCCAAGGACCTGCTCGCGGCCGGGGTCGTCAAGGTCAACGGCGTCTCCGAGACCCGGCGCGGTCGCCAGCTCGTCAACGGCGACCTGGTCCAGCTCGCCGCGCAGTCCGCGCGGGTGAGCGACGGCAGCACGCCCGACGACTTTCCCTGGTGACCGCGTGGGAAAATCTCCGCTGAGGCGGTGAATCTCCCACCTCCTCGACGAAGTTTCGTCGTACCGGCAGGAGATTCACCACTGCAGCGGTGAATCTCCCGCCGGGTCGATCAGCGAACTTCGAGCAGGTCCACCACGAAGATCAGGGTCTCGCCGGGCTTGATGACCCCGCCCGCGCCGCGGTCGCCGTAGCCGAGGTGGGGCGGGATGACGAGCTGGCGGCGGCCGCCGACCTTCATGCCCTGCACGCCCTGGTCCCAGCCGGCGATGACCTGGCCGATGCCCAGGCGGAACTGCAGCGCGTCGCCACGGTTGTAGGAGGCGTCGAACTCCTCGCCGGTCGAGTGGGCGACGCCGACGTAGTGGACCTTCACGGTCTGGCCGGCAGCGGCCTCGGGGCCGTCGCCCACGGTGAGGTCGGTGACCTGGAGGTCGGTGGGCGGGTCGAAGTCAGGGAAGTCGATCTCGGGCTTGTCCATGCCGCCAGCCTAGGAGAGCAGCCCGGCGGGTGACCGACCACCCCGCGGTGCGGACGGCGCGGCGCCGGGGCCGGGCGGTCGCGCTCAGGTGGGCCCGGTGCGGCCCTGCTCGTCGCAGGTCGTGGCGAGCGGGGGAGCGCCGACCCCGCAGTGGCGCAGGTGGTGGTCGGTGGCGGTCGCGGGGGCGTCGAGCACGTCGTTGCGCACGGTCAGCGCGGCCGCGACGGCGCTCACGAGCAGGATCCCGGCCGAGATCCACAGGGCGTGCTCGAAGCCGTCGGCGGCGCCGGAGCCGACCCCGGCGAGCACGGGTACGGCGGCCACCGCCAGCAGACCACCGGTGCGGGCGACCGCGTTGTTGGCGCCGGAGGCCATCCCCGCGTGCTCGCTCGGCGCCGCACCCAGGGCCGCCGCGGTGAGCGGGGCGACCATCAGGGCCAGCCCGGCCCCGAACACCAGGACGCCGGGCAGGACGTCGGCCAGGTAGCTGTCTCCCTCGCCGACGCGCGAGAGCAGCAGCAGGCCGCCGGCGCACACCAGCGGGCCGAGCGACATCTGCAGCCGCGGGCCGATCCGCCCGGCGAGCGCGCCCGACCGCGCGGAGAGCAGCAGCATCAGGGCGGTGACCGGGAGCAGTGCCGAGCCCGCCGCGACCGGGCCGAAGCCGGCGGCCTCCTGCAGCTGGACGACCAGCAGGAAGAACACCACGCCGATCCCGGCGTACACCAGGAACGTGACGCCGTTGACCGCGCTGAACTGCGCGGAGCGGAAGGCGGTGAGTGGCAGCACGGGGTAGGACGCGCTGCGCTCCCGGGCGACGAAGGCCACGGCTGCGCCCACCGCGACGGCCACGGCGCCCCCCACGACACCCGCCCCGCGGGAGGACTCGATGAGGGCGAAGGTCAGGCCGGCGAGCGCCACTGCTCCCAGGAGCCCGCCGGCCCAGTCGACCGCGGTGCCCTCGGCGTCGTCGTCCCGTGTCTCCGGCACGTGGCGCGCGGCGAGCGCGACCACGATCGCGGCCAGCGGCAGGTTGATGAGGAACACCCACCTCCACGAGGCCACCTCGACCAGCCAGCCGCCGAGCAGCGGCCCGACCGCTGTCGCGACCCCGCCGAGTCCCGACCACGCGCCGATCGCGCGGGCGCGGTCCTCGGCGCGGAACGTGACCTGCAGCAGGGCCAGGCTCCCCGGCGTCAGCAGCGCCGCCCCGACCCCCTGCACGGCGCGGGCGGTGACCAGGGTGGGGACGTCCTGCGCCAGCCCGCAGGCCAGCGACGCGACCGCGAACCAGACGACCCCGACCACGAACACCCGGCGCCGTCCGAACCGGTCGCCCAGGGTGCCGCCGAGCAGGATGAAGGACGCCAGGGTCAGGGCGTAGGCGGAGACCGTCCACTGCAGCGAGGAGAACTCCGCGTCGAGCGACTCACCGATCGCCGGGAGCGCGACGTTGACCACGGTCGCGTCGATGCCGGCGAGGGCCGAGCCCAGGATGGTCGCCAGGAGCACCCACCGGCCGGCAGCGGACGAGAGGGTGAGAGCGGGCTCGGTCACCCCTGGTGCACGTAGGAGTCGAGCTGGTCGCGCTCGAACTGCAGTTGGCCGATCTTGTGCTTGACCACGTCGCCGATCGACACGATGCCGACCAGCGTGCCGTCGGAGACGACCGGGACGTGCCGGAAGCGCCGCGAGGTCATGGTGGTCATGACGTCGTCGAGGTCGTCGTCAGGGCCACAGGTCTCGACGACCGAGGTCATGATCGCGGCGACGGTGTTGTGGATGACGGTGCCGTCGCTGTGCAGGTGACGTACGACGTCGCGCTCGCTGACGATGCCGTCGAGGCTCGTGCCGTCGGCGCTGACGACGAGGGCGCCGATGTTGTGCTCGGCGAGCAGGGCGATCAGGTCGCGCACCCCGGCGTCGGGGGTGATGGTGACGACGTCGCTGGTCGACTTGGCCTCGAGGATCTCACCGATGCGCATGGGGCGGACGCTACTGGCCGGGCGTCGCGGTGACCAGGGCCACCGATCAGGCGTCGGGGACGTCGCGCGGTCGACGCGAGCGCAGGTCGCTGACCGTGCCGGGGCCTGAGGTGGGCCAGTCGGCGTCGCCCTCGTGGTCGTCGGACAGGCCGCCGAGGAACGACAGGGCGGCCTCGTGCAGGTGGCCGTTGGTCGCCAGGGCGTTGCCGCCCCAGGGGCCGTCGCTGCCGTCGAGGGAGGTGAAGCGGCCCCCGGCCTCGCGCACGATGATGTCGAGGGCGGCCATGTCGTAGACCTCGAGCTCGGGCTCGGCGGCGATGTCGACAGCACCCTCGGCGAGCAGCATGTAGGACCAGAAGTCGCCGAAGCCCCGTGTGCGCCAGCACCGCCGCATCAGCGAGAGGAAGTCGTCGAGCCGGCCGCGCTCCTCCCATCCGCTCAGCGAGGAGTAGGCCAGGTGGGCGTCGTCGAGGCGGCGTACGTCGGAGACCTGCATGCGGGTGGCCTTGAGCAGGGACCGACCGGTCCAGGCGCCGTTGCCGCGCGAGGCCCACCAGCGGCGCTGCAGCAGCGGGGCCGAGACCACGCCGAGGACGACCTCGTCGTCGACGACCAGCGAGATCAGGGTGGCCCACACCGGGACGCCGCGCACGAAGTTCTTGGTGCCGTCGATGGGGTCGACGATCCAGCGGCGCTGCGAGTGGCCCGTGGAGCCCTGCTCCTCGCCGGTGATCGCGTCGCGACTGCGCACGCGCGACAGGGTGCGCCTGATGCCGTCCTCGACCTGCTGGTCGGCGTCGGTGACCGGGGTCAGGTCGGGCTTGCTCATCACGTGCAGGTCGAGGGCCTTGAACCGTGCGGTCGTCAGGGCGTCGGCGTCGTCGGCGAGGACGTGCGCGAGCCGGAGGTCGTCGGTGAAGTCGGTGCGAGCTGCGGCCACGTCTCTCACCCTATTCTCATCGAAGTGCTTCAATCTTCACCTATGTCCCTGCCGCCGCTGTTGCTCAAGATCAACGACCTTCCCGCGCACCCGCTGCTGGTCCACCTGACGGTGGTGCTGGTGCCCCTCGTCGCTCTCGGAGCGATCGCCTACCTCGTGCCGTCGTGGCGCGACTGGCTGCGCTGGCCGCTCCTGGTCGGTGCCGCGATCGCGTTCCTGTCGATCTGGGCGTCCTACCTCAGTGGCGACAACTTCAAGGAGAGCGTCTCCTACTTCCAGCAGAACCCGCAGATCGAGAAGCACGAGGAGTACGCCGACGTCTTCCGCATCGTCGGCTCGGTCTTCACCCTGGCGCTCATCGGCGTCACCGGGTGGCTGCACCGCCGTACCGGCACGCTGCGGCTCGCGGCCGGTGGCGTGGTGGCCCTGCTGGCGGTCGTGACCCTCGTCTACACGTTCCTGACCGGCGAGGCCGGGGCCAAGGCGGTCTACCCGCCCGACTCGTTCCAGGACGCGGCCGTCGTCGTCACCACTCGCTGACGCTGCGGGCGGCCAGCAGTCGCCGGAACGACGACACCCGGTCGGGGTCGGCCTTCCCGGCGGCCACGGCCTCGTCGAGCCCGCACTCCGGCTCGTCGTCGCCGTGCGTGCACCCGCGCGGGCAGTCCTCGGTCATCTCGTCGAGGTCGGGGAACGCCCCGATGAGGTCCTCGGGCCGCACGTGCGCCAGGCCGAAGGACCGGATGCCGGGGGTGTCGATGATCCACCCGCCCGTGACGCCGTCGTGGTCGGGGAGCGGCAGCAGGTAGGCGGACGTCGAGGTGTGCCGCCCGCGGCCGGTCACCGCGTTGACCACCCCGACCTCACGGAACGCGTCGGGCACCAGGGCGTTGACCAGCGTCGACTTGCCCACGCCGCTGGACCCCACGAGCACGCTGGTGCGGCCCGAGAGCCGCTCGCGCACCTCGGTGAGGTCGCCGCCGCGCTCGGTGACCACCCACGGCACCCCCAGCGACCGGTAGGTCAGCAGCAGCTCGTCGGGCGACCTCAGGTCGGCCTTGGTCAGGCACAGCAGCGGGGTCATGCCCGCGTCGTACGCCGCCACGAGGGCGCGGTCCATCATCCGCGGCTGGGGCTCGGGGTCGGCCAGGGCGGTGACGATGACGAGCTGCTCGGCGTTGGAGACGATGACCCGCTCGACGGCGTCGTCGTCGTCGGCCGTGCGGCGCAGCGTGGTGCTGCGCTCGTTGACCTCCACGATGCGGGCCAGCACGCCGTCGTCGCCGGAGGTGTCGCCGACCACGCGCACCCGGTCGCCCACGACGACGCCCTTGCGGCCCAGCGGTCGCGCCTTGACGGCCAGCACGACCCGGCCGTCGACCAGCACGGTGAGCCGGCCGCGGTCGACGGTCACCACGACGCCCTCGACGGCGTCGTCGTAGGTCGGGCGGTCCTTGGTGCGGGGCCGGGTGCGTCGACGGGGTCGGTCGTAGTGCTCGATGTCCTGGTCGGAGTAGCGCCTCCCGCTCACGGCACCCTCACGGGAGCAGTGCCGACCAGAAGTCGGCGAAGTCGGGGAACGTCTTGCTCGTCGTGGCGACGTCCTCGACCAGGACCCCGTCGACGGCGGCACCGATGATCACGCCCGCGTGGGCCATCCGGTGGTCGGCGTAGGTGTGCCAGACCCCGCCGCGCAGCGGGGCCGGGATGATCGAGAGGCCGTCGGGGTGCTCGACGACGCCGGCCCCCAGAGCGCTGATCTCGGTGGCGAGCGCGGTGATCCGATCGGTCTCGTGACCACGGATGTGGGCGATGCCGCGCAGGTGCGAGGGCCCCTCGGCGAGCGTGCACAGCGCGGCCACCGCAGGCGTCAGCTCGCCGACGTCGTGCAGGTCGAGGTCGACACCCTGGAGCCTCGTGGGGCCGGTGACCTGCAGCCCGACGTCGGTGCGCTCGACGGTGCAGCCCATCAGGGACAGGATCGAGCGCAGCTCGTCGCCCGGCTGCGTGGTGTGCTCCGGCCAGTCCCGCACCGTCACCGTGCCGCCGCTGACGGCGGCCAGGGCCAGGAACGGGGCGGCGTTGGACAGGTCGGGCTCGATCACGTGGTCGACCGCCTTGACCGCCCCGGGCGCGACCGACCAGCGGTTGGCCTCGGAGTCGTCGACGTCGACCCCGTGCTCGCGCAGGATCGCGACCGTCATGTCGATGTGGGGGAGCGAGGGCACGGGCTTGCCGTCGTGGCGCACGTCGACGCCGTGCTCGAAGCGGGCCCCGGCCAGCAGCAGGGCCGACACGAACTGCGAGGACGCCGAGGCGTCGATGACGACCGTGCCGCCGGGCACGCTGCCCGTGCCGCGGATGGAGAACGGCAGCGCACCGCGCCCCTCGTCGCGCACGTCGACCCCGAGGGCGAGCAGCGCGGTGAGCACCTCGCCGATCGGACGCTGGCGCATGTGCGGGTCGCCGTCGAAGGACACCGTGCCGGTCGACAGCCCGGCGATCGGCGGGACGAACCGCATCACCGTGCCGGCGAGGCCGCAGTCGACGTCGGTGTCGCCGGTGAACGGCGCGGGCGTGACCCGCCAGTCGGCACCGCTGGTGTCGACGTCGGAGCCCAGCGAGGTCAGCCCACGCGCCATCAGGAGCGTGTCGCGCGACCGCAGCGCCCGGCGTACGACGGAGGGCCCGTCGGCGATCGCGGCCAGCACGAGCGCCCGGTTGGCCAACGACTTGCTCCCAGGGAGCGTGACGACGACGTCGACGGGCTCGTGCACCCGGGGTGCGGGCCAGGGATCGAGGGGGTCGCTCACCCGCGACAGCCTATCGAGCCGAGGTCAGCTGACCTTGGCCTTGGCCAGCTTGGCCTCGCGGCGGGTGCTGGCGGCGAGGTGCTTGGCCTCGCGGCGGGCGGTCTTGACGCCGCGGCGGGCCCGCCAGGCGAGCCCGGGCTTGCCGTCGGTGTCGCCGGCGACGATCAGGAGGGCGCCGGTCAGGGCGAGGTTCTTGGCGAACTGCATCGTCTGGGCCTTCTTGGCGACCGGGTCGGTCTCGGCCCAGAACGCGTGCCCCGCGATCGTGGTCGGCACGAGGGAGCCGACGAGGGCGGCGGCGCCCAGCCGGGGCGCCCGGCCGGTCGCCAGGGCCAGCGAGCCCGCCACCTGCACGCCGGCGTTGAGCCGGACGAGCTGCTGGGCGTCGCTCGGCAGCGGGATACCCGCCTTCTTCGCCAGCGGGACCAGCTTGTCGGCGACGGGGGCGGCCTTGGGGGCGGCCTTCGAGGGGTCCCGGAGGTTGCCTTGGGCCAGGTAGATGATCCCGGCGGCGATCAGGGGACGGGCGACAAGTCGGCTGAGGCTCATGACGACAACCTAGGCGATCGCCCGACGCCGGTTCCCACCCCTACTGTTGAACCCATGTGCGGCAGGTACGCGTCGAGCCGACGCCCCGACGACCTCGTGGACGAGTTCGACGTCGCCGAGTCGCGGGTCGAGGAGGCTCTCGAGCCCGACTACAACGTGGCGCCCACCAAGGACGTCTACGCCGTCCTCGAGCGGCCGCCGTCGGCCCGCGACGAGAGCGCGGCGGAGCGCGGACCCGACGCCGAGCCGCACCGCCAGCTGCGGGTCCTGCGGTGGGGGCTGGTCCCGTCGTGGGCCAAGGACCCCTCGATCGGCAGCCGGATGATCAACGCCCGGATGGAGACGGTGGCCGCCAAGCCGGCGTTCCGCCGGGCGTTCGCCAAGCGGCGGTGCCTGTTGCCCGCCGACGGCTACTTCGAGTGGTACGAGACCGAGGCGGTCACGGCCAGGGGCAAGCCCGTCAAGCAGCCCTACTTCATCCGTCCCCGAGACGGCGGCACCCTGGCCATGGCCGGGCTCTACGAGATCTGGCGCGACCCCACGCGTGACGAGGACGACCCCGACCGGTTCCGCTGGACCTGCACGGTCATCACGACCGACGCGGCCGACGACCTCGGCCGCATCCACGACCGGATGCCCCTGATGGTCGAGCCCGACCGGTGGGGCTCCTGGCTCGACCCCCGCACGGACCACGACGACCTGCTCGACCTGCTGGTCCCGGCGTCGCCGGGGCGGTTGGAGGCCTACCCGGTCTCGACGGCCGTCGGCAACGTGCGCAACAACGGTCCGCAGCTGCTCGACCCGCTGCCCCTCGACAACGACGACGCCAACGACGACGCCGACGACCAGGAGACCCTGCTGTGAGCGTGCGCCACGAGCTCCTCGTCGACACGCCCCACGGTGAGGGTCGCCTGGTCACCGACCGCAGCCGCAAGCCGATCGCGACCCTGCTGCTCGGCCACGGCGCCGGCGCCGGCATCGACACCCACGACCTCGAGGCGCTGGCCGAGGCCCTGCCTCGCAACGACGTCACGGTCGTGCGCTTCGAGCAGCCGTGGAGGCGCGCGGGCCGCAAGGTCGCCACGGCGCCCCCGACCCTCGACGAGGCGTTCGTCGCGGGAGCCGACCGGCTGCGCACCCGCTCGCCGCTGGTCGTCGGGGGGCGCTCCGCCGGTGCCCGGTCGGCCGCCCGGACCGCCAAGCGGCTCGGCGCCGTCGGCTGCCTGGCCCTGGCCTTCCCGCTGCACCCGCCGGGCCGGCCCGAGAAGTCGCGGCTGGCCGAGCTGCGGGGTGCGCGCGTCCCGACCCTGGTCGTGCAGGGCGAGCGCGACGCGATGGGGCGCCCGGAGGCCTTCCCGGCCGACCTCGACCTGGTCGTGGTCCCCGGCGCCGACCACTCCTTCCGGGTGCCCCGACGCGGCGACGTCTCGCAGGAGGAGGCGCTCGAGATCCTGGTGCAGTCGACGCTGGAGTGGATCGTGCGCGAGGTCGTCGGGAATGCCGCCCGGCCCTGACCGGTTCCACCTCATGTGATGGCCGTGATGGAACGTCCCGCCAGCGACGTACGCTGGGACCTGATGACTGAGTCAATGCAGATCTCCGAGGCCGAGCCCGAGGTCGCCGACCTGGCGACCGAGACCGAGGCCGAGCGCTCGCTGCGCTTCGAGCGCGATGCCCTCCCGTTCCTCGACCAGCTCTACTCGGCCGCGATGCGGATGACCCGCAACCCCGCCGACGCCGAGGACCTGGTGCAGGAGACGTTCGCCAAGGCCTACTCGGCCTTCCACCAGTTCAAGCCGGGCACCAACCTCAAGGCCTGGCTCTACCGCATCCTCACCAACACCTTCATCAACAACTACCGCAAGAAGCAGCGTCAGCCGCAGCAGTCGATGTCCGAGGACGTCGAGGACTGGCAGCTCGCGCGGGCCGAGTCCCACAGCTCCTCGGGGCTGAAGTCGGCCGAGATGGAGGCGCTGGAGCACCTGCCCGACTCGCAGGTCAAGGACGCGCTGCAGCGCCTGCCCGAGGAGTTCCGGCTCGCGGTCTACCTCGCCGACGTCGAGGGCTTCGCCTACAAGGAGATCGCCGAGATCATGGAGACGCCGATCGGCACCGTGATGTCCCGCCTGCACCGCGGACGACGCCAGCTGCGCGACATGCTGTCCGACTACGTGCGCAGCAACGACCTGCTGTCGGCCGCGACCGTGGAGGCGAAGTCCTGATGGCCGGCGACCACGCCCACGACCACGGCGCCGGCCCGGCGGCCGACGCCGAGTGCGCCGACTTCCTCGAGCGCATCGTCTACTTCCTCGACAACGAGCTCGACGACGCCGACTGCGCCGACGTACGGGTCCACCTCGACTCCTGCAACCCCTGCCTGGTCAAGTACGACCTGCAGCGCACGGTGAAGTCCGTCGTAGCGCGCTCGTGCAGCGAGGTGGCTCCCGCCGACCTGCGTGAGCGGGTCCGGATCCGGATCCGCGAGGTCCAGGTGCAGATCCAGGTCTCGCCCGAGGGCTGACCCCCCCGGCGCCGAGCCGGACCGACGTACGACAACAGAACCCCCGGCCGATGGCCGGGGGTTCGTCGTGTCAGCCGTGATCAGCTGTTGGGGCGCTTGCCGTGGTTGGCGGCCTTCTTGCGTCGCGCGCGACGCTTGCGTCCGGTCTTGCCCATGGTGTCCTCCTACGATCGAATCGAGCAAGTCTCTCAGGTCGGGGTGTGGTCGGTGAAATCGGCCGTCACCCGCCGGTCACAGACGGCTCAGGAAGCGCTCGGCGTCGACGACCACCCGCGTCACCTCACCGCTGCCGACGACCTTGGCCGGCGCCCCGCGGTCGACGTGCCGGGCGGCCACGGCGAAGCGGTGCAGCCGCCCGTCGACGTACGACGAGGACGCGCTGACCTCCACCTCCTGACCCACGGCCGAGGCGCCCAGGTGCTCGACCACGACGCGGGTGCCGACGCTGGTCGACCCGGCCGGCAGGGTCGGCTCGAGCGCGGCGCAGGTCGCGGCCTCGAGCCAGGCCAGCAGGCGCGGGGTGGCGAGCACGGGCAGCGAGCCCGAGCCGAGCGCGACCGCGGTGTCGTCGTCGGTCACGGTGAAGCGGAGGGTGGACTCCATCAGAGCTCCAGGGAGTAGGCGATCAGGTCGACCCCGGGGTGGGGCGACCAGTCGCGGTCGGGGACCCGGACGAAGCCGAGTCGTTCGTAGAGCCGGTGGGCGCCGGTCATCTGGTCGAGCGAGGACAGGACCACGGCCCGGGCCCCGTCGCTGCGGAACCGGTCGACGACGAGCTCGGTCAGCGCCCGGCCCACGCCGCGGCCCTGGGCCGCGGGGGAGACCGCGAGCATCCGGAACTCGCCCTCGCCGTCGCCCGCGATCTCGCGCCAGCGCGACCCGGGCGGGCAGACGGTGACGTTGCCGAGCACCTCGGCACCGACCTCCGCACCCACCCCGTCATTCACGTCGTCACGGTCCACGGCGACCCACACCTCGGCCTCGCGGTCGCGTCGGGCGACGTCGGCGAGCCGGAGCCGGTAGTCGTCGTCGGGCCCGAGCAGGAACGGCTCGTAGGCCGCGACGGTGAGCCGGCCGACCGCCTCGTGCTCGCCCGGGGCGACGCGTCGCAGGAGCACGCTCAGATGCCGAAGGTCGCGCGCGGGTAGGCGGCCTCGACGTCGGTGATGACGTTGACCAGGTAGGGCACCCCGGAGGCGAACGCCCGGTCGAGGGCCGCACCGATCTGCCGGGGGTCGGTGACGGTCTCGCCCGCGCCACCGAGGGCCCGCACGACGCCGTCGTAGGCCGTGCGCGGGGCGAGGTCGGCGGCGACGTCGTAGCCGTAGAGCATCTGCATCGGGCCCTTCTCCAGGCCCCACGCCGAGTTGTTGCCCATCACCATCACGACCGGGAGGTCGTGGCGCACCAGGGTGTCGACGTCCATCAGCGAGAAGCCGGCCGCGCCGTCGCCCAGGAGCAGCACCACCTGCGCCGACGGGCGGGCGATCCGGGCGGCGATGGCCGCGCCGAGGCCGGCGCCGAGGCAGCCGTAGGGGCCGGGGTCGAGCCAGCCGCCGGGCCGCTGCGGCTCGACGTACTTGCCGGCGAAGCTGACGAAGTCACCGCCGTCGCCGATCACGACGGCGTCGTCGGCCAGCCGCGGGACGAGCTCGCCGTAGATGCGGGCCGGGTGGATCGGATCGGCCTCGGCGGTCAGGAGGGCCCGGTCGCGCTCGACGCCGGCAGCGACGCCGTCCTGCAGCGACGTCACCCACGGTCCCCAGGCTGGCTTCGGTCCGCGCTCGAGGGCGGCCAGCAGGCCGTCGAAGAAGGTCGTCAGGTCGCCATGGGCCGAGGCGGCGAGGGTCGCGTGCTGCGAGACCTGGGCGGCGGAGTCGGCCACGTGCACGACCCGGGCGTCACCGAAGACGCCGTAGCCCAGCCGGAAGTCGAGCGGGGTGCCGACCACCACGACCAGGTCGGGCTCCTTGAGGGCCTGCCCGCGTGCCTTGGTGACCAGCAGCGGGTGTCCGCCGGGGACGATGCCGCGGCCCATCCCGTTGGTGATCGTCGGCAGCCCGGCGGTCTCGACCAGGCGAAGGGCGGCGACCTCGGCGCCGTCGGCCCACACATCGGTTCCGAGGATCAACGTCGGACGGGACGCCCCGGCCAGCAGCCGCGCGATGGTGGCGATCGCGTCGGGGTCGGGCTCGGCGCCGCGGTCCCGCTCGCCGCTGGGCGCAGGGCCGGAGGAGGAGGCGAAGAACTCGTCCATCGGCACGTCGACGAACACCGGTCCACGGTGCGACGACCCGGCCAGCCGGAAGGCGTGGTCCATCCCGTCGAGCACGTCGCCGGCGGTCGGCAGGGTCGCGGCGTGCTTGGAGACCGAGGCCACGATGGGCGGCTGGTCGAGCTCCTGGAGGCTGCCGGTGCCCCAGCGGCTCTGCGGGGCACGCCCGCCGACGACGACCATCGGGGACCCCGCGAACTGGGCCTGGGCGATCGCGCTGACGCCGTTGGTCACTCCGGGACCGGCCGTCAGCACCGCCAGTCCGGGCACCCGGGTCAGCTTGCCGGTCGCCTCCGCGGCGAAGGCGGCGGTCTGCTCGTGGCGCACGTCGAGGAGCCGCACGGGCGGGCCCTGGCCCTCCTGCTGCGTCCGCACGGCCCCGTCGTACATGGGGAAGACGTGGGCGCCGGACAGCGTGAACATCGTCTGCACCCCGTGGGCTCGCGCCACGGCGACGGCCAGCTCGCCCGAGTGGCCGGCCACCTCACCGGCCGGGCCGCCGGCCGGGTCGTCGGCTGCGGGGGCGTCTGTGAGCTCGGTCATGCTCGCAGGCTACCGATGCCCGGTGGGCTCACATCTTCTGGAAGGACGGGTTCGTCTCGCGGAGCAGGCCGACGAGCACCAGCATCAGGTCGGCGCGGACCGTGGGCGGGCGGCTGCCGATGGCCAGCTGCAGGTAGAGCGAGCGCAGGAACGCCTGGGCGTTGCCGGTGGGCAGGAACGGGTCGGAGTCGCCGGAGTGGGCGAACGGCGAGGCCCCGGCGGAGATCCGGTTGAGCCAGGGCTCGAGCACGGTCATCGGGACCGAGCCACGGCGCAGCACCGCCATGGTGGTGCCGACGAGGCGGTCGTGCTCGCCGTGCGTGAACGGGCGCTCGACGGGCAGCAGCAGCCGGTCGGCGACGACGTCGAGCACGACGGTCAGCTCGGCGTGCCCCAGGTGCGGCGAGGCGGCCAGCGCCCCGAGGGCGTCGGCACCGTGGGCCACGGCGTGCGCCCAGCCCTTGCCGTCGACGAAGCCGCGCAGGTCCTGCTCGCGCAGGACCCAGGTCGCGATCGCGTCGCCCCACTGCAGGACCTTGCCGCCGAGCACCAGCGGGCGGCTGTTGTCGCGGCGGATGCACTCGGCCAGGACCAGCACCGAGAAGGTGCGCCGGAAGACGCTGTCGGTGTCGCGCTCGCCGAGCCCGGCGGTGAGGCCCGCGACCATGCCGTCACCCAGGCCGGGGAGCAGGTCGTCGTAGACGCCGCGGGAGATCCAGGTCGCGAGCGTGGGGTACGCCGTCTTGTCGCGGAGCTCGGGATCGACCTCGCCGAGCATGAGCGTGAGCTCCTCGGTCAGGTCGGCCAGGGAGCGTCCCTCGGGCACCCTGAAGTCGTCGTCGTGCACCTGCTTCCAGTTCACCCGAGACACGGGGGGAATCCTCGCAGAACCAGGGCCTCCTGACCCATCCGGGGGACGGGCCTATCCTCGCGACGTGCTGTCCTTCACCGAGATCGTCCGCACGCGCACCGACCTCGGCCGTGACGACGTGGCGTGGCTGCAGCTCCTCCAGGCCGACTGGCAGATCATCGCCGACCTGTCGTTCGCCGACCTGGTGCTCTGGCTGCCCGACCGCGCCGGCACCGGGTTCTGGGCCGTGGCCCAGATGCGGCCCACGACCGGGCCCACGGCGTACGTCGACGACGTGGTCGGCACGTTCGTCGAGCGGGGCAGGCGTCCGCTCCTCGACGCCGCGCTCGAGCAGGGCCGCACGGCCCGCGAGGGCGACCCGGAGTGGCGTGACGAGGTGCCGGTGCGGATGGAGTCGATCCCCGTCGTACGTGCGGGCACCGTCATCGGCGTGATCGGACGGCACACCAACCTGCTCGGGGTGCGCACCCCGAGCCGTCTGGAGCTGTCCTACCTGCAGACCGCCACCGACCTGACCCAGATGATCGCCACGGGGCACTTCCCGGCCACCGGCCAGCGCAGCGACCACGCCGACTCACCTCGCGTCGGTGACGGCTTCCTGCGCGTCGACGAGCTGGGGCACGTGGTCTACGCGAGTCCCAACGCGCAGTCCGTCTACCGCCGGCTCGGGCTGTCCGGCGACCTGGCCGGGCTGCTGCTGGCCGACCTGGTGCGCGAGCTGGTGCCCCCGCGACGTCGACCCGACGAGGAGACCCTGAGCGCCGTCCTCGGCGGCCGGGCGCACCGCGACGTCGAGATCGGGACCGACGGCAACGACGGGGTGTCGCTGATCGTCCGCTCGATCCCGCTGCGCCCCGCCGGCGTCCACATCGGCGGGCTGATCCTGGTGCGTGACGTGACCGACCTGCGTCGCCGCGATCGCGAGCTGGTCACCAAGGACGCGACGATCCGCGAGATCCACCACCGGGTCAAGAACAACCTGCAGACCGTGGCGGCCCTGCTCCGGCTCCAGGCGCGTCGCATCGACAACGAGACCGCCAAGCTGGCCCTCGAGGAGGCCGTACGCCGGGTCGGCTCGATCGCGATCGTCCACGAGACGCTGAGCCAGGCCGTCGAGGAGACCGTCGCCTTCGACGAGATCGCCGACCGTCTGGGCGCCATGGTCACCGACGTGAGCGCCTTCACCGGGCGGGTCCGGGTCCACCGTGACGGCACGTTCGGGGTGCTGCCCTCGCAGGCGGCCAACGCCCTGGCGATGGTGCTGACCGAGCTGCTGCAGAACGCCGTCGAGCACGGCTACGACGACGCCGACCAGGCGGCGACCGGCGTCATCGAGGTCAGCGTGCGCCACGACGCCGGCCGGATGCACGTCACCATCGACGACGACGGGCGTGGCCTGCCCGCGGGGTTCAGCCTCGAGGGCTCGACCAACCTGGGCCTGTCCATCGTGCGCACGCTCGTGGAGTCCGAGCTCGATGGCCAGCTGACGATGAGCACCCGCCTCGAGGGCGGGACCCGTGTCGAGGTCGACGTACCGGAGGTCTAGGTGCCGGAGGTCTGGGTGCCCGTGCTCGTCGGGTCAGTGCGGAAGCCGCTCGGTCAAGCGGTCCGGACGCGGGCCCGGGCGTTGCGGCGCTTGAGCGCGCGACGCTCGTCCTCGCTGAGTCCGCCCCAGACACCGTGGTCCTGGCCGGCCTCGAGGGCCCAGGCGAGACACTGCTCGCGCACGTCGCAGCGTCGGCACACCTGCTTGGCCTCCTCGATCTGGAGGATGGCCGGTCCGGTGTTGCCGATGGGGAAGAACAGTTCCGGGTCCTCGTCGAGGCACGCAGAACGGTGACGCCAATCCATGGCAGGGGGTCCTTCGAAGTAGATATGTGCAGGCAGGGATGCTCAGGCCTGCGGGCGCGCGACTAGTCCTGTGTGTGAAGGATTTCACGAACGCCCGCCCACTGTGGCAACTATCGGTGCTCGGATCAAGTGTTTGCGCTGGTCGGTTGGGTCACAGGACCTCGCGGGCGGCGTCGTAGGCTCGCCGCGTGAGCGATCCGACCCCGCCCCGCGCGCCGACCCCACTGCTCCTCGCCGCCCTCCTCGTGGCGCTTCAGGGAGCCGGACTGGTGGCGCTCGCGGTCGTCGGACTGGCCGACCTGGTGTCCTCGCGGATCGAGGTCGGCGTGTCGGTGTCGGTCTTCTTCGCCCTGTACGGCGTGGCGCTGGCCGCGTGCGCGTGGGCGCTCACCCGGCGCCGCGGCTGGGCGCGTGGTCCGGTCATGCTGACCCAGCTCATCCAGCTCGGGATCGCCTGGAACGCCCGCGAGCACGCGCTGCTCGCCGTACCCCTGGCCGTGACGGCGCTGGTCGCACTCGTGGCGATGGTGCAGCCGGCCAGCATCGAGGCGCTGCTCGGCGTGCCCGACGAGGAGTCGGCCTGAGCAGGCCCGGACAGGCCCGGACCGGCCCGACCGGGGCTCAGTCGGCGTCGGGCGCCTCGAGTGAGGTCCGCAGCTGGTCGAGGGTGCGGGTCAGCAACCGCGACACGTGCATCTGCGAGACGCCGATCTCCTCGGCGATCTGCGACTGCGTCATGTTCTTGAAGAACCGCAGCAGCAGGATCTTCTTCTCCCGCGGGGCCAGCTGCTCGAGCAGCGGCTTGAGCGACTCGCGGATCTCGACGTGCTCGAGCCCCTCGTCCTCGATGCCGATGGCGTCGAGCATGCTCGAGCCGCCCTCGTCGGAGTCGTCGGTGGCGTCGAGCGACAGCGTGGAGTAGGCGTTGCTCGACTCGATGCCCTCGACGATGTCCTCGACCGAGCAGCCGATCGACTCGGCGAGCTCACGCGGGGTCGGGGACCGGCCCAGGCTCTGGGTGAGCTCGGCGGTGGCTGCGCCGATCTGCATCCGCAGCTCCTGGAGCCGACGGGGCACCCGGATCGCCCAGCCCTTGTCGCGGAAGTAGCGCTTGATCTCGCCGATGATCGTGGGCGTGGCGTAGGTCGAGAACTCGACGCCCCGCTCGGTGTCGAAGCGGTCGATGGACTTGATCAGCCCGATGGTGCCGACCTGCACGAGGTCCTCGTAGGGCTCGCCGCGGTTGCGGAAGCGTCGGGCGCAGTGCTCGACCAGCGGCAGGTGCAGGTGGACGAGGAGGTCGCGGGCGTGCGACCTGCTCGCCTCGGACCCGAGGTCGTCGCGGAGCTCCTCGAACAGCTCGGCGCTGCGCCGTCGGGTCCTGGCGACACGGTTCTGACGGTCCTGCTGCTCCGGCGTGAGCACGGGCGGGTCCGGCTGGTCCGGCTGGTCCGGTGTCGCGTCCTGCGACCGGCCCCGAGTCTGGTCGACGTCCATGGTCAGCCGCCGACACCGGCGGCGGACGACGTCATGGTCAGCACGACGGCGTAGCGCCCGCGGGAGGACTCGATGTCGGCCGAGGAGGCCAACGTGGTGAGCACCTGCCAGGCGAAGCTGTCGAGGTCGGGCACCGGGTTGGTGGCGGCCTCGACGGTGATGGCGACGACCATCGAGCCGGGGGACAGGCGGAAGGTCGCGACCAGGTCGCTGCCCTCGTCGGCGTGCTCGAGCACCATGGCGTTGGCCTCGCCGACCGCGATCCGCAGGTCCTCGATGTCGTCCATGGTGAAGTCGAGGCGGGCGGCCAGGCCCGCGGTGGTCGTGCGCAGCACCGAGGCGTAGGCACTGTCGGCGGGAAGTCGCAGCTCGACGTCGGCGCGACCCCCGGGTGTGACGGGCTGGTCGGCGGGGTGGGACGGCACAGACATGGGGCATGGTCCTTCGCTCACGTGGCTCGGCTCCGCGACCCTACTGCGCTCCGGCGCCGGGCGGGCCTGGGACGTCCCCGGACGACGACCGCCCCCGTCCCGCAGAGCGCGGGTCGGGGGCGGGTACGTCGTGCGGGGGAGCCGATCAGGCCTTCTTGGTCTCCCAGAAGATCTCGGCGATCTCGTCGATCTTGGCGAGCAGCTGGTCGGCCACGTCGGCGTCGAGGGTGCCCTTGGCGCCGCCGGCGCCGGCGAGCTTGGTGGCCTCGTTGACCAGGGTGTGCAGCTGCGGGTACTTCTCGAAGTGCGGGGGCTTGAAGTAGTCGGTCCACAGCACCCACAGGTGGTGCTTGACCAGCTCGGCGCGCTGCTCCTTGATCAGGATCGCGCGGACGCGGAAGTCGGGGTCGTCGTTGTCGGCGACCTTGGCGATGATGGCCTTGATCGACTCGGCCTCGATGCGGGCCTGGGCGGGGTCGTAGACGCCGCACGGCAGGTCGCAGTGGGCCTGGACCTCGAGGGTGGGGGCGAAGAAGCGGGAGAGCATGTGGTTCCTCTCGTACGAAAGATGAGTCGGCCCTTGCGACACTACTCCGCATGAGCCGCCGCGGACCCAGACCCCTCGGGGTGGCCGTGGTGCGTGGGCGGTCGATGCTGCCGGGCCTGCGCGACGGCGACCGCCTCCTCGTGGCGTACGCCGCGCAGCCGCGGGTCGGCGACGTGGTCGTCGCCCGCTTCGCCGACGGCACCGTCGCGGTCAAGCGGGCGACCGGGCGGCGTACGACGCGCACCGGCGGGGCCGGTTGGTGGCTGCTCAGCGACAACGCGGAGGAGGGGCTGGGGGACTCGCGGGCCCGCGGCGTCGTCCCCGCCGAGGCCGTGCTGGGCGTGGTCCGGTGGCGCCTGTGGCCCCGCCCCACACGGGTCCGCGGCGTGTGAGCCGCGTCTCCCGAGATAGCCGGACCGCCCGGGCGGCGTTGTGGAAGTATCGCCGATCGTGGCTGACACCGAAGGACACCCGCACGCCGGGGACCCCGTCTTCGACCTGCACGTCGGCGGCAAGATGCAGATCGCCTCGACGGTCTCCCTGGCCGGCAAGGACGACCTCTCCCTCGCCTACACCCCCGGCGTCGCGCTCGTGTGCGAGGCCATCGCGGCCGACCCGTCGCTGAGCCGGCACTACACCTGGGTGCCCAACGTGGTCGCCGTGATCACCGACGGCACCGCCGTGCTCGGCCTCGGCGACATCGGCCCGGCCGCCGCGATGCCCGTGATGGAGGGCAAGGCCGTGCTCTTCAAGCAGTTCGGCGGCGTCGACAGCGTCCCGATCTGCCTCGACACCACCGACACCGAGGAGATCATCGAGACCGTCGTGCGGCTGGCGCCGAGCTTCGGTGGCATCAACCTCGAGGACATCTCCGCGCCGCGCTGCTTCGAGATCGAGGACCGGCTCAAGGAGCGCCTCGACATCCCCGTCTTCCACGACGACCAGCACGGCACCGCCGTCGTCGCCCTCGCCGCGCTCGAGAACGCGCTCAAGCTGACCGGTCGGGAGCCGGGCACGACGCGCGTGGTGATCTCCGGTGCCGGCGCCGCCGGTGTCGCGATCGCCAAGATCCTCATCGAGGCCGGCATCACCGACATCGCCGTCACCGACCGCAAGGGCGTCGTCCACTCCAGCCGCAGCGACCTCACCCCGGTCAAGAGGGCCCTGGCCGAGATCACCGCCGACACCACGGGGCGCTCGGGCTCGCTGGCCGACGTCCTCGACGGCGCCGACGTCTACCTCGGCGTCTCCGGCGGCACGATCCCCGAGGAGGACGTCGCCCGGATGGCGCCGGAGGCCATCATCTTCGCGATGGCCAACCCGACTCCCGAGGTCCACCCCGACGTCGCCCACAAGTACGCCCGGGTCGTCGCGACCGGCCGCTCCGACTTCCCCAACCAGATCAACAACGTCCTCGCCTTCCCCGGTATCTTCCGCGGCGCCTTCGACGCCCACGCGACCGCCATCACCGAGGGCATGAAGCTGGCGGCCGCCAACGCGCTGGCCGCGCTGGTCGGCGACGACCTCGCCGAGGACTACGTCATCCCCTCGCCGTTCGACCCGCGGGTCGCACCCGCGGTGGCGACTGCCGTCGCGGCCGCGGCGCGCGCCGACGGTGTCGCCCGCGCCTGACGGCGTACGTGGCAGGGTGACGCCCATGCTGCGTCTCGGTGCCGTCGTCGTACCCGCCCTGCTGATCGGTCTCGCCGGGTGCGGTGGTGACGACGGCGACTCGGGCTCGGGCTCCGGCTCGGACGGGGGCGGCGAGGCGGCCGTCGCCCACCCGTGTGACGTGCTCACCCCCGACGAGGTGGCCGCGCTCCTCGGTCAGCAGGCGGAGCAGACCCGCCTCGAGCCCACCGGTGAGTCGACCGGCAGCTGCCTCTACCAGGTCGGCGACGGTGACGTCGGCATCGGTCTGTTCGGGCAGGCCGGCGCGAGCTTCGCCGAGGTGCTCGACGCCCGGCGTGACGAGGGCTACGAGGTGTCGGAGTACGACGCCGACGGGTTCGACGAGTCCTTCCGCGTCGTCGACTCCGACTTCCCCGACAAGATCGACCTCTACCTCGCGACCCAGGACAGCAGCTTCGTGCTCACCGTGCAGAACGGCGAGGAGGCCGCGTCGCTCGACCTTGCCGAGCAGCTGCTCCCGCAGCTGAGGTAGGCGCGCCAGCGGAACCCGCGCCCGGGTCGCCCACGGGTCGCTAGCGGTTGGTGCGGTCGCGCCAGACCCGCTCGAACGGCAGCCGCCAGGCGTGCGGCGCGATGAGCTGGTGGATCGCGTTGGGCCCCCACGAGCCGGGAGCGTAGCCGCGCACCGGGGGCGGGTTGTCGAGGAGCGGCTGCGACTTCTCCCAGAGCGTCTCGATGCCGGCGGCCGAGGTGAACAGGGTGTGGTCGCCGCGCATGGCGTCGTGGATCAGGCGCTCGTAGGCCTCGAGCACCAGGCCGGTGCTGGTGGTGTCGACGGTGGCGAACTGCATCGAGAGCTTCTCGAGCTTCATGCCCGGTCCGGGGCGCTTGCCGTAGAACGACAGCGACATCCGCGACTGGTCGGCCAGGTCGAAGGTGAGGTGGTCGGGCCCCTGGGTGCCGGCGTTGGAGCCGGCCGGGAACATCGACAGCGGGGGCTCCTTGAACGCGATCGAGATGATCCGCGCCCCCTCGGCCAGCTTCTTGCCGGTGCGCAGGTAGAACGGGACCCCGGCCCACCGCCAGTTGTCGATCTCGACCTTGAGGGCCACGAAGGTCTCGGTGTCGGAGTCGTCGGCGACGACCTCCTTGCCGCGGTAGCCGCCGTACTGGCCGCGCACCACGTCATGGGGGTCGATGGGGCGCATCGAGCGGAAGACCTTGAGCTTCTCCTCGCCGATCGGACCCGGGGCCAGCGTCGTGGGCGGCTCCATGGCCATGAAGGCCAGCACCTGCATCAGGTGGGTGACGACCATGTCGCGGTAGGCGCCGGTGGACTCGTAGAACTTCGTGCGGCCCTCGAGCCCGAGCGTCTCGGGTACGTCGATCTGCACGTGGTCGATGAAGTTGCGGTTCCAGATCGGCTCGAACAGGCCGTTGGCGAAGCGGAAGGCCAGGATGTTCTGGGCCGCCTCCTTGCCGAGGAAGTGGTCGATGCGGAAGACCTGGTCCTCGTCGAAGACCTGGTGGACCTCGTCGTTGAGCCGCTTGGCGCTCTCGAGGTCGACGCCGAAGGGCTTCTCCATGATGATCTTGGCGCGGTCGACGAGGTCGGCCTCGTGCAGCTCGTGGATCACGTCGAGCGCAGCCTTCGGCGGCACGCTGAGGTAGTGCAGCCGGCCCACCTCGCCGGTGCCCGCACCGGCGAGCTCGGACTCGCACTCCTTGACCAGGGTCGCCAGGGCGTGGGGGCCGGCCGTGGTCGGCACGTAGCGCAGTCGCTTGGAGAAGTGGCGCCACCGCTCGTCGGTGATGTCGCCCTTGCCGAACTCCTCGCAGGCGGCGCGGGCCAGGGCGTCGAAGGCCTCGCCGTCGAGCTCCTCGAGCGAGGTGCCGATGACCCGGCAGTCGGGCAGCAGACGGGCTTCGAACAGGCGCAGCAGACCGGGCAGCAGCTTGCGTCGGGCCAGGTCGCCGGTCGCACCGAAGAGGACGACGACGTAGGGCTGATCCATGTCTTCCACGGTAGTCCTCGCAGGTTGCTGGGAGATGACGCAGATACTCTCGCACCATGTTCGCCGTCTACGCAGAGTCCTTCTCCTCCGAGTCGCCCCTCGACGGTCTGGTGCTGGGCGAGCGACCCGACCCGGTCGCCCCCGACGGCTGGACCACCGTCACCGTCAAGGCCGCCTCGCTCAACCACCACGACGTGTGGTCGCTGCGCGGCGTCGGCCTGAAGGAGGAGGCCCTGCCCATGATCCTGGGCTGCGACGCCGCCGGGCTCGACGAGGACGGCAACGAGGTCGTCGTGCACGCCGTGATCAGCGACCCGTCCTGGCGCGGCGACGAGACCTTCGACCCCCAGCGCTCGCTGCTCTCCGAGCGACACCAGGGCACCCTGGCCGACAAGGTGATCGTGCCCCGCCGCAACGTCGTGCCCAAGCCGGCCTCGCTGTCGTTCGCCGAGGCGGCGTGCCTGCCGACCGCGTGGCTGACGGCCTACCGGATGCTCTTCACCCGCGGCGGCCTCACGGCCGGTGACACCGTCCTGGTGCAGGGCGCCGGCGGGGGAGTCGCGACGGCCTGCATCATCCTGGCCCGGGCGGCCGGCCTCCGGGTGCTGGCGACCTCGCGCGACGAGGCCAAGCGGACCCGCGCCCTCGAGATCGGTGCGCACGACGTCTTCGAGTCCGGCGCCCGGCTGCCGGTCAAGGTCGACGCGGTGATGGAGACCGTCGGGCGCGCCACCTGGTCACACTCGATCCGGGCGCTGCGTCCCGGCGGCACGATCGTGGTCAGCGGCACGACGTCCGGCCCGAAGCTCGACGACGCCGAGCTGACCCGCATCTTCTTCCTGCAGCTCTCGGTCGTCGGCTCCACGATGGGCACCCGCGACGAGCTGGCCAAGCTGGTCGCGATGCTCGACGCCACCGGCACCAAGCCGCTGATCGACCGCGAGGTCGCCCTCACCGACGCCCGCGAGGGCTTCGCCGCGATGGCCGGCGGCGACGTGTTCGGCAAGATCGTCTTCACGCGCTGAGGTGGCCACCCACCTGATCACCGGGGCTGGCTCCGGCATCGGCGCGGCCCTGGCCGAGCGCCTCCACGACCGCGGCGACGACCTCGTGCTCCTCGCGCGCTCCGAGGAGCGCGCCGCCGACCTCCGGGCCCTCCACCCCGGGGCCACGACCGTGGTCTGCGACCTCGCGTCGCCCGACCTCGTCGCGCAGGATGTGCGTCGGGCGGGTCCGCTGCCCGACCGGCTCCACTCGGTCATCCACTCCGCCGGCGTGGTCGACCTGGCGCCGGTGGCCGAGCTCGACCCTGCCCTCCTGCGCGCCCAGCTCGACGTCAACCTCGTCTCGCCGATGCTGCTGACCCGCCTGCTGCTCCCGGCCGTACGCCGGGCCCGGGGGCTGGTCGTGCTGGTCAACTCCTCCGCCGGGCTGTCCGCCAGTGCCGACTGGTCGGCGTACGCCGCCTCGAAGTTCGGCCTGCGCGCCTTCGCCGACTCACTGCGCGCCGAGGAGGTCGACCACGGGGTGCGGGTGACCACGATCTTCCCGAGCCGCACGGCCACGCCGATGCAGGAGAAGGTCCACGAGCAGGAGGGGCGCACCTACGACCCGGCGCGCTGGATCAGCCCTGCCACGGTCGCCGACACGATCCTGCACGTCCTCGACCTGCCCGACGACGCCACGATCCCCGAGGTGACGGTGCGACCGGTCGTGCCGCGCGCGACCTGACCCGCCGTCGGCCTCCTACAGCGACGGGCGCCGGTCCGCCCAGGGAGCGGCCTGCTCGAGCTGGGCGGCCAGGCGCAGCAGCAGGCCGTCGGAGCCGAGGCGGCCCACGAGCTGGCTGCCGATGGGCAGACCGGCGGCGGTCCAGTGCAGCGGGACGGTGATGGCCGGGCGACCGGTGAGGTTGGCGAGCTGGGTGTAGGGCACCCAGCCGAGGTTCTGGCTGATCATCTGGTCGACGATCGGCGTCAGCCGCAGCAGGCTCGCGGCACGCGCGGTCAGCAGCGCGCGCTGCGCGAGCCGGACCGGCCGCGGCGCGTCGAAGGCGCCGACGCGCGGCGGAGGGGTCGCGGTCGTCGGGGTCAGCAGCAGGTCGAAGCGCTCGTGGAACTCCGCGAGGCGGCGTACGTGGGTGTGACGGTTCTCGACCGCGCGCACGAAGTCGATCGGGCCGGTCGCGCGCCCCAGCGCCGCCATCGTGAGGGTGTCGTCCTCGAAGCCGCTGTCGCCGCTGCCGGAGGCGCGCTTGGCCTCGTCGACGGAGTAGGCGCAGTAGACGAACCAGCTGGTGAGGAAGTCCTTGGCCAGGGCCGCGTCGTCGAACGGTGCGGTGTCGAGGTGCTCGACGTGGTGGCCGAGGCTCTCGAGAAGCGCGCCGGTCGCCACGGCGGCGGCCACCGCCTCGGGGTCCGGGTCGGGGTTGATCGAGCTCGCGGTGCACAGGCCGATGCGCAGGACGCCCGGGTCCCGACCCACCTCGTCGGCGTACGACGTCGCCGGCATCGCCGGCAGGTACGGGGAGTACGACGCCGCGCCGACGAGCACGTCGAGCATGGCCGCGCTGTCGCGGACCGAGCGGGAGATCACGCCGTCGGTGGCGGTCCCGCCGAGCGGCTCGCCGTGGGCGGGACCTGAGGGCACCAGGCCGCGGGTCGCCTTGAGCCCGAAGAGCCCGCAGGCCGAGGCGGGGATCCGGATCGAGCCGCCCCCGTCGCTGGCCCCGGCGGCCGGCACGATGCCCGCGGCGACCGCCGCGGCGGCACCGCCCGAGGAGCCGCCGGGCGTGTGGTCGGTGTTCCAGGGGTTGCGGGCGGGGCCGAAGAGCTCCGACTCGGTGATGCCCTTGGCGCCGAACTCGGGGGTGTTGGTCTTGCCGAGCACCACCAGGCCGGCGTCGAGCCAGCGCTGGACGACGTCGGCGTGCTCGGCGGCCACGGTCGTGGCCAGCGAGCGCGAACCGCCGCTGGTCGGGTAGCCGGCGACGTCCTGGTGCAGGTCCTTGACCAGGAACGGCACCCCGGCGAACGGGCCGTCGTCGCGGCCGGTCGCCGACGACGTGGCCGGCGGGTCCACATCGACGACGACGGCGTTGACCCGGTCGTTGACCTGCGCGATGCGGGCCCGGGCGGCGGTGAGCAGCTCGTCGGAGGTGACCGTGCCGGTCCGGACCAGCTCGGCCAGGCCGAGGGCGTCGTGGGCGGCGTACTCGTCGTGATCCATGCCCGGACCCTACTGAGCCGGCCCCGTCAGGAGATCCGGAGTCCGTCGACGCCGACGGCGTCGATGAGCGGGAGACCACCTCGCCGTGCTCGGACAGGACGGTCCGTCAGGGGATCGTGATCACGGACGTGACGCTGTCGCGCGCGCTCAGCCGCGCGAGGTCCAGCCGAGCGCGCCGATGATCACCATCCGCAGCTGGGTGCGCGCGCGCTCGCCGACGGCCTTCTCGGCGTCGGGACGACCACCGGCCACCAGGATGTCCTCGGCCGTGGCGACCATCGCGGTCACGATGAGGTTGGAGAGGACCTGCAGGTCCTCGGGGCTCCAGCTCTCGGTGCCGGGGAGCCTCGCGAGGTCGGTGGCGAGCTCGCGCTCGCACAGCTCGATCTGGTGGCGGATCGCCGCCCGGACCGACAGCGGGCCGGCCGCGCGCTCGCGCACGATGAAGTTGAAGTGCTGCCGCTCCTTCTGCACGTGGCTGACCAGGGTGTCGACGGACTGGTCGACGATGTCGCGATAGGTCGGGTCGTGGCGACGTACGTCGCGCAGCATGGCGCGCAGGGACACGAAGGACTCGTCGACCAGGGCCAGGCCGAGCGACTCGATGGAGTCGAAGTGGCGGTAGAACGCGGTCGGGACGATGCCCACCTGCTTGGCCACCTGGCGCAGCGACAGGGCGACGAGGCTGCTCTCCTCGCAGAGCACCAGCGTGGCGTCGAGGATGGCGCGGCGGGTGCGCTCCTTGCGCGCGACACGCGTCTCGTGGTCGGGGCTCTCGGTCACCCGCTGGAGTCTAGGTCGTACCGACGGGTAGGTCCCGGTGCACGTGTGTCCACGCTCACGGGAGTCGATGGTTGACCGTCATCCGGGGGGCGCGGCATGCTTTGGGTGTACACACGTACACTCACAGGAGGCGACATGAGCACCACCGCCCCACCCTCAGCCCCACCCTCGGTCCCACCCTCAGCCCCCGCGCCCGTCGCGTCCCTGGGACGGCGCATCCTGCGCTCGCGGGTGCTGGCCGCCCTGGCCTCGCCCCACGGCGTCGACCGCTACCTCGAGCTGGTCAACCCGATGTGGGCGGCTCAGGAGGTCCGGGCGCGCGTCGTCTCGGTCGAGCGCGAGAACCCCGACTGCGACCCCGAGCGGTCGGCTGCAGTCGCGACCATCACCCTGCAGCCGACGGCGACCTGGCGCGGTCACCGCGCCGGCCAGTACGTCCAGGTCGGCCTCGACCTGCCCGGCTCGGCGCGGCGGATGACCCGCTGCTTCACCATCGCCTCGGCGGCATCGGTGCCGGGGGAGCGGATCGAGCTCACCGTCCGCGCCCACGCCGACGGCCAGGTGTCCCGGCACCTCGTCACGGCCGAGCCCGGCCAGATCGTCCACCTCAGCCAGGCCCAGGGCGAGTTCACGCTCGCCGAGAGCCCGGCGACGCCGACCAACAACCACCTGCTCTTCATCACCGGCGGCTCCGGCATCACCCCGGCGATGTCGATCGTGCGCACCCTGCTCCGCGACGGGTACGACGGCCGGGCGGGTCGCCGCGTCACCTTCCTGCACTACGCCCGCTCGCCCGAGGACCAGATCTTCGCCGACGAGCTCGCGAGCATCGCCGCCGCCGACAACGACGTCACGGTCCACCTGCGCCACGGCGACCACGTGTTCTCCGAGTTCGAGCTGCGCCGGCTCGTGCCGCGCTACCGCGACACCGACACGTGGGCCTGTGGCCCGGCCGGTCTCATGGAGCTCGTCGGGGCGGCGTACGCCGGGGGCGCGGAGCGTCGGCTGCGCACCGAGCTGTTCAAGGCGCCGAGGCCGACGGCCGGCTCCGCGGAGGGCGACGTCGCGTTCACCCGGTCCGGCACCGTGCTCGCCGAGGCCGCCAACTCCGGCGCCACCCTCCTCGAGCAGGCCGAGGCGCTGGGGCTCACGCCCGAGTTCGGCTGCCGGATGGGCATCTGCTTCTCCTGCACGACCCGCAAGACCGAGGGCACCGTCCGCAACGTGCTGACCGGCGCCACCTCGTCGCTCCCCGACGAGGACATCCAGATCTGCGTGAGCGCCCCCGAGGGCGACTGCGCCGTCGAGCTGTAACGAGCTTCAAGGAGACCACGACATGTCCGCAGCACACATCGAAGACATCCTCGAGTCCATCGACCTCGAGCAGGCCAAGGCCGAGACCGCGAAGCTCACCGCCGAGCAGCTCGACGCGTTCGGCGCCGAGATGGACGCCATCCGGCAGCGGATCCTCGACGACCTCGGCGAGGAGGACGCGGCCTACATCCGCAAGGTCGTCAAGCTCCAGCGCGGGTTCGAGATCGCCGGGCGGGCGTTGTTCTACCTGCCGCCGGCCTGGCCGCTCGCGGTCGCGTCGCTGTCGGTCTCCAAGATCCTCGAGAACATGGAGATCGGCCACAACGTGATGCACGGCCAGTACGACTGGATGGGCGACCCGGGCCTCAACTCCCGGATGTACGACTGGGACAACGTCTGTCCCGGTGAGCAGTGGAAGTACAGCCACAACTACATCCACCACACGTTCACCAACATCCTCGGCAAGGACCGCGACATCGGCTACGGCATCCTGCGCATGGACGAGGACCAGAAGTGGCACCCCTACTACCTCGGCAACCCGCTCTACGCGTTCCTGCTGATGGTGTTCTTCGAGTGGGGCGTCGCGATGCACGACCTCGAGGTCGAGAACCTCGTCAAGGGCACCCGCAAGCTGGAGGACAACAAGGCCCTGCACGCCGGCATCATGCGCAAGGTCAAGCGCCAGGCGATCAAGGACTACCTGCTGTTCCCGGCCCTGACCGGCCCGCTCTTCCCGCTGACCTTCGCCGGCAACGCGACCGCCAACCTGATCCGCAACGTCTGGGCCTTCAACATCATCTTCTGCGGGCACTTCCCGGCCGGCGTCGCAACGTTCACCGAGCAGGAGTGCGAGGACGAGTCGCGCGGTCATTGGTACTACCGCCAGCTCCTCGGCTCGGCCAACATCACCGGCGGCAGGCTGTTCCACCTGATGACCGGCAACCTCAGCTTCCAGGTCGAGCACCACCTCTTCCCCGACCTGCCGGCGCGGCGCTACCCGCAGGTGGCCGAGGAGGTCCGGGAGATCTGCCAGCGCTACGGCCTGCAGTACAACACCGGCCCGCTCGGCAAGCAGCTCCTCAGCGTCGCGAAGAAGATCTGCGCGATGGCCCTGCCGCCCGCCAAGGCGTGATCACCGTCCGCGCGGCACACTGGGTGCCATGCCCGATCCCGAGAGCGGTCCCGTGAGCCCCGACAAGCTGTCGAGGGCCGAGATCGGCAAGGACTCCCTCCAGTCCGCCGCCGAGGCGGCGGCCACCACCGTGGGCGAGGTCGCCACGATCATCACCGCCGCGGTCAAGGACATCGCCACCGTGGTCGGCGGGTTCGCCACCGAGGTCTTCGAGATCCGCGAGTCGGCCCGCAAGGCGGCCGAGGAGCACCAGGACGACTGACAGGTGGGCCGGCGGTGTCCGGAAGTGTCCGTCGCCGTCTGGTCTAGCGGCTGCCGTAGGCCCGCATGAAGGCGTGGACGCCGTCGACCATGATCTGACGGACGCGGTCGGCGTCGATCGCGCCGGGCTGGTGGTGGCCGAAGGCCAGCAAGGTGGTCAGGCCGTTGAAGTGGTCGGCCGCGAGCCGGGGGTCCTCGGCGTCGAGCAGGCCCGTCGAGGCGAAGTGGGCCAGTCGCTCGGCCACCGCCTCCTCGGGCGCGACGTTGAGCGGGTGGCTGGCCAGCTCGGGCAGCAGTGCGCCGTTCTCGGTGATGAGCCGGACGGTCGCGGTGTAGTCGGACGAGCCCAGCATCGACACCCCGACGGACACCGCGAAGTCGGTGAGGGCGCGCTCGAGGTCGGCCGTGGTGCGGATGTCCGCCGCGTCGGAGAGATGCTCGTCGAGGGCCTGCTGGAGCGTGGCGATCAGGGACTCCCCGGCGGCCACGACCACGGCGAGGAGCAGGCCGTGCTTGTCGCCGTAGTAGTCGTAGACGGTCCGCTTCGACACCGCGGCCTCGGCCGCGACGGCGTCCATGCTCGTGCGCTCGACGCCCTGGCGCACGAACAGCTCGCGCGCCGCGGACAGGATCGCCGCGCGCTTGTGGGCGAGGCCCTCGCGCACCGGCCTGGTCGACGTCGCGGTGCTCTGGTCGCTCTCCACGAGGCGATCCTACACTCGTCGGTGTACCTGCTACACGACACGGTGTAGTGTCGCTGGCGTGACCATCGAAGCCTCCCTGCCCCAGCCGGTCGTCTCCGACCGCCGCCTCACCCTGATCAGCCTGGTGCTGGTCCTGGGCGCCCTGACCACGCTGCTCGACACGACGATCGTCAACATCGCCCTCGACCACCTGCGCTCCACCTTCGACGTCGCCGTGGCGGACGCCCAGTGGATCTCGACCGGCTACCTGCTCGCCTTCGTCGCCGTCATCCCGGTCTCGGGATGGGTGTCGGAGCGCCTGGGGGACCGCACGACCTGGATGCTCGCCGTGGCCACGTTCATGGCCGGCTCGCTCCTGTGCGGCCTGGCCTGGTCGCTGCCCTCGCTCGTCGGGTTCCGCGTGCTCCAGGGTCTCGGCGGCGGGATGGTGCTGCCGGTGACGATCACGATCCTGACCCGGGCCGCCGGCAGGGACCGGATCGGGCGGGCCATCGCGACGATCGGCCTGATCGGTCAGCTGGCGCCGATCCTGGGGCCGGTCATCGGTGGCTCGATCGTGCACTCGATCAGCTGGCACTGGCTGTTCCTGGTCAACGTCCCGCTCTGCCTGGTCGCCCTGGCCCTGGGGCCGGCACTGCTGCCCTCCCACGCCGGCCGTGAGGGCCACCGTCTCGACACGGTCGGGTTGCTGCTGCTCACCCCGGGTGTGGCGCTGGTCGCCTTCGGGCTCAGTCGCGTCGGCGGCGACGACGGCTTCGCCGCGACGAGCGCCTGGCTGCCGCTGCTGGCCGGCGTCGTGCTCCTGGGCACGTTCACCGCAGGCGCCCTGCGCACCGGACCGGGCGCCCTCATCGACGTGCGCGTCTTCGCCCGGCGCAGCTTCGGCCTGTCCAGCGTCATCACCTTCGCCGCCGGCTTCTCGATGTACGCCCTGATGTTCCTGATGCCGATCTTCTACCAGCAGGCGCGCGGCGAGTCCGTGCTCCACACCGGCCTGCTGCTGATCCCCCAGGGCCTCGGCACCATGCTTTACATCCTCCTCGGCGGCCGGCTGGCGGCGCGGCTCGACCTGCGCCTCGTCGTCGCCGGCGGGGTCCTGCTCACGATGCTCGGCATCGTCCCGTTCGCCCTGGCCGATCCGGCGGGCGGCACGCCCCTGCTGCTGGCCGCCCAGCTGGTGCAGGGGTTCGGCATGGGGGCCGCCTCGCTCCCGGTGATGACGATGGCGTTCGCCAGCCTCGGTCCGGAGGAGACGCCGCGGGGGAGTGCCGCCTTCAGCATCGTGCAGCGGGTCGGGGCGCCGTTCGGGGTCACCGTCATCGCGGTCGTCCTGCAGAGCAACCTCGCGGGCGCCGCCACCCCGGCCGCGGTGCTCGGCGCGTTCCACACCACGTTCTGGTGGATCCTCGCGCTCAGCGCCGTCCCGCTCCTCCTGGCCGGCTTCGTCCCGGCCGGCCGGCGGTCGCCGGACCGGGACGACGCACTCTTCCCGTCGCGACCGCGGCCGCCGCTGCGGTGACCCCGGCGGCCAGGGCGAAGGCGAACGGCAGGCCGCGGGCGTCGCCGATCGCGCCGCCGGCCGCGGAGCCTGCTGCCTGACCCAGGGTGAGCATGACGAAGAGCATCGACGTGCCCGGCGCGGCTCGGTCCGGCACTCGCGAGCCGGCCCACGCGATGAGCGCGGTGGTGGCGGCGACGAACGACCAGCCGAAGGCGGCACACGCGACCAGCGCGAGTGCCGGGTACGACGCCCCGGCGGCGAGCACGGCGATCGAGACGCCGACGGCGCCGCAGCTGAGCAGCCACGCGCGCGGTGGTGGCAGCCGAGCCAGCCGCCCGGCCGTCACGACCGTCGCGGACCCGCCGACGCCGACCGCCATCCAGGCGACCACCGAGGCGTCGGCGCCCGCGCCCTGCGCGACGAGCAGACTGCGTCCGTAGGTCCAGACCGACGCGGAACCCGCGCCGAGCAGCAGCGCCGCGGCCGCCGGCCGCCGTAGGTCCCACATCCAGGCGTGGCCCTCGTCGTCCTGGTCGACCCGGTCGTCCTGGTCGGTCGGCTGGTCCTCGCCGTCCGTGCGGGCGGGTCCGTCGTACGCCGGTCGGGGTCGGTCGAGGGCGAGCACCGCGATGCCGGCGGCCGCGGTGACGATCGCGGCGACCGCGAACCCCAGCTGCCACCGGGGGAGCAGGACCAGCGCCAGTGCGCCGGCCGCCACGAGACCGGGTCCGGTGCCGGCGTTGACCACGGCCTGGGCCCGGTCGCGCTCCGCGCGCCGCACGTTGCGCTCGATGACGGCCACCATCCCCGGGGACGCGAGTCCCGCGCCCACCGAGCTGAGCACGGCCAGCGGCACGAACATCGCCACGTCCGTCGACAGCGCCATCCCCGCTGCGCCGCAGGAGGCGGTCGCCAGCGCGCCCACCACCAGCGCCCGGGCCCGGCCGCCGACGCCGAGGCCGAGCAGGGCGCCCAGGCAGTAGGCCACCGAGGACCCGGCTGCGACGTAGCCGGCCGCCGCCGACCCCAGTCCGATCGACGCCCGGATGTCGGGCAGGAACAGGCCGTAGCCCAGCCGGACCAAGCCGTAGGTGCCGGCGATCAGGCAGGTGCCGGCCACGACGAGGGCGGTGTCTGGTCGTCCACCAAACGATAACGATCGTTTCACTTCGCCGACTCTAGACTGGTCCGATGGCGACGAGAGCACGGACCGAGGTCCGCCTGCTCGACGCCGCCGAGGAGCTGCTCTTCACCGACGGCGTCGTGGCCACCTCGGTCGACGCGATCCTGGAGCGCGCGGGTGTGTCGCCGGCGACGCTCTACCGCGCCTACGGCAGCAAGGAGGGGCTGGTGGCGGCCGCCCTCGAGCGCCGCCACGGCGAGTGGCTCGCGGTCTGGGACGCCGAGCTGCAGCGCTCAGAGGACGACCGGGCGCGCCTGCTCTCGGTGTTCGTCGCGCTCGAGCGGTTCCGCAGCCGGCCCGACGGGGCACGCTGGTGCGCGTTCCTGGGCACGGCCGCCGAGTGCGCCAGACCGTCGCCCGTGCTCGCCGCGACGCTCGCCACCGAGACCGGCACCCTGCGCACCCGGTTGCGCGACCTGGCCGTCCCCCTCGTGGGGCCGGGCTCGTCCGAGCTGGCCGAGAGCCTGCTGCTCGTGGTCTCCGGCGAGCTGGCGATGCGGTTGCGCGACGGCGTGAGCCCGGGCGGCGTGGGCGGTGGTGTCGCCCGCGCCGTGGCCGAGACCCTCGTCGACCACGCGATCACCGGTCCTGCAGGAGCCGCACGAGCCGCTGCGGCGCCAGCAGCCGATAGCTCTCGGTGACCAGCTCACCGACCTCGTCCCAGTCGGTGTCCTCGCCCAGCAGCAGCCCGACGACGGTCGGCGACCACCGCGGCTTGACGTACGGCGGCCCCGACAGGCTCAGCGCCAGCAGCTCCTCGCCGCTGGCGCGGAAGGTCAGCAGCGGTGCGGGTGCGGCGAGGTCGACGCCGTACTCGGTCGCACGGTCGGGCGTGGTCATCAGCACGTGCGCCACGGTCCGCTGACGGATCCGCCAGCGCACGCCGGTCCACGCGTCCTCCTCGTGCACCTCGGGCAGGGCCAGCGCGTACGTCGCCACCCGGGCGACGTACGCCGGGTCGGGCTCGGGCCGGCCCCTCACCATCGCTGCGCCACGCCCGCGCGGCTCAGCCGAAGGACATCCGGAACGCGGCCTGGCGGAACGACGCCAGCTGACGGGCCCCGCGCATGAAGCCGAGCGGGCCTTCGGGGGCGAAGTCCCAGCGGGCGCGCGCGACGAACGCCTTCGAGGAGCCCTGCAGGACCGCGCCCTTCTCACCGCCGCCCTCGGGCAGCTCGGGCTGCCAGGTCGTGCCCTTGAACGGCAGCCGCGGGGCGGCGCGCGAGACGTCGGTGAAGGTGGCGCTCGCGATCGGGCTCCGCCCGAACGACGCGGACCAGTCCGTCGTGGTCAGCGGGCCACGGTGGCTGGTCTCGAGCTCGAAGTCGCACAGGCCCTTCGGGATCGCCCACAGCTCGCGGCCGCCGGCGACGGAGGCGGGGGAGTCGACCCAGATGTCGGTGATGGACACCTTGCGACCCTTGCCGGCGCTCTTGGGCAGTGCCCGCGCGACGAGCAGCTCCGAGTAGGTCAGCGGGCTGCCCTCCTCGTAGGAGACGAAAGCAGCGCCGTAGACACCCCGGGGTCGCAGCGCGTCGACGTCGTGGTTCAGCCGGAACACCGTCAGCCACAGCGAGCCGACCATCTGCCACGGCGCGTCGGGGTAGGCGACCTTCTCGTACGGGAGCTCGGCGGGGGTGGTCATGGGGTGACCCTAGGGTGGCGGGGTGATCGTCGTGAACCGTTTCCGCGTCCCGGAAGTCGAGGGCGAGGGCTTCCGCGCCGACCTGCACCGCGCCCACGAGGCGCTGGCGGCCCGGCCGGGCTACCTGGCGGGCACGACGGGCCGCAACGTCGACGACCCCGAGCTGTGGGTGCTCACGACGACGTGGGAGCACGTCGGCGCCTACCGCCGCGCGCTGTCGTCGTACGACGTCAAGCTCCACGCCGTGCCGACGCTCAGCCGTGCGCTCGACGAGCCGAGCGCCTACGAGATCGCCGACAACGGCACCGACCTCAATATCCGCGCGACGCGCTCGTTAGGCTGAGATCTTCCCGATCGGCAGCCAGCCGACCGAGCCGAGCACAGGAGCAAGCCCCGTGGCCAAGCCGCCCCCGACCGCCGTCGACAACGTCGTCTCCCTCGCCAAGCGCCGGGGGTTCGTCTTCCCCTGCGGCGAGATCTACGGCGGCACCAAGTCGGCGTGGGACTACGGCCCGCTCGGCGTCGAGCTCAAGGACAACATCAAGCGCCAGTGGTGGAAGTCCATGGTGCAGATGCGCGACGACGTCGTCGGCCTCGACTCCTCGATCATCCTGCCGCGCCAGACGTGGGAGGCCAGCGGCCACGTCGCGACCTTCAGCGACCCGCTGACCGAGTGCCAGTCGTGCCACAAGCGCTTCCGCGCCGACCACCTCCAGGAGGCTGCCGCCGAGAAGAAGGGCGGCGACACCGACCCCGACTCGATCGACCTCGCCACGCTCGCCTGTCCCAACTGCGGCACCCGCGGCGCGTGGACCGAGCCGCGCCAGTTCTCCGGCCTCCTCAAGACCTACCTCGGCGTCATCGAGAACGAGGAGGGCCTGCACTACCTGCGTCCCGAGACCGCGCAGGGCATCTTCCTCAACTTCGCCAACGTGGTGACCAGCAGCCGCAGCAAGCCGCCGTTCGGCATCGCCCAGATCGGCAAGTCGTTCCGCAACGAGATCACTCCCGGCAACTTCATCTTCCGCACCCGCGAGTTCGAGCAGATGGAGATGGAGTTCTTCGTCAAGCCCGGCGACGACGAGGACTGGCACCAGTACTGGATCGACGAGCGCACCCGCTGGTACGTCGACCTCGGCATCGACAAGGACAACCTCCGCCACTACGAGCACGCCACGGAGAAGCTCAGCCACTACTCCAAGCGCACCGTCGACATCGAGTACCGCTTCCGGTTCGCCGGCTCGGAGTGGGGCGAGCTCGAGGGCATCGCCAACCGCACCGACTTCGACCTCAAGACCCACGGCGAGGCCTCCGGCAAGGACCTCAGCTACTTCGACCAGGCCAACAACGAGCGCTACGTCCCCTACGTCATCGAGCCGGCCGCCGGGCTCTCGCGCAGCCTGATGACCTTCCTGGTCGACGCGTACGCCGAGGACGAGGCCCCCAACACCAAGGGCGGCGTCGACAAGCGCACCGTGCTGCGCCTCGACCCGCGCCTGGCCCCGTTCAAGGCCGCCGTGCTGCCGCTGAGCCGCAATGCCGACCTGTCGCCGAAGGCACGTGACCTCGCCGCCGAGCTGCGCCGCGGGTGGAACGTCGACTTCGACGACGCCGGCGCGATCGGCAAGCGCTACCGCCGCCAGGACGAGGTCGGCACCCCGTTCTGCATCACCGTCGACTTCGAGACCCTCGAGGACGACGCCGTGACGATCCGCGAGCGCGACACCATGGCGCAGTCGCGCATCCCGCTCGCGGGGGTCACCGCCTACCTGGCCGAGCGACTCGTCGGCTGCTGATGTCCCGCCGTCCGCTCGCCTCCGCGCTCGCCGGCACGCTGGCCGCCGGACTGCTGGGCGGGCTGGCCGGGTGCGGGGGAGGAGACGACTCCTCGCAGGGGCGGACGCCGACCCCGAGCCCCACGTCGACCTCGGCGGGCGCGGACGCCGGCGGCACCACGGGTGCGAGCGCGAGTGCGACTACGTCGGCCGACCCCACGGCGTACCTGCCGGTCCCGCAGGGGGTGCGGCTCACGGCCGCCGGCAGCGCGCTGACGTTCGGCCGGACCGCGGTGGCGGCCTGGCAGCCGCGCCAGGGTCGGGTCGGGGTCGTCGGCGTCCGGGTGGACCGGGTCCAGCAGACGACGGTCACGCGCTCGCTCGCCGGGTTCCGGCTCGACGCGACCGCCCGGGCCTCGACGCCCTACTTCGTCTCGATGCTGGTCACCAACCGCGGCGCGACCGACCTCGGCGGGGGCCAGCCGCCGATCTACGTCGTCGACACCTCCGGCCGGTTGGTCCCGCCGACCGGCGTCGCCCAGGACTTCGAGGCCTGCGCGGGCTCGCTGCTGCCCGCCGGGTTCGCCCCCGGTGAGCGGACCCGCTCGTGCCTGATCTTCCTGGTGCCCTCGGGGGCCCGGCTCGCCTCGGTGTCGTTCCGCCCGCCCGAGGGCGTCGCTCCGATCACCTGGACCGGCAAGGTCACCAGGCTGCGCCGCTCCGCCTCGGGATAGCCCGATCGGGCCATGTCGGCGGGGTCGATCCGGTGCGAGCGTCGGGCATCAGTCCCCGGCCGAAGGAACCCGATGCGCACACCCACCAAGCCCCTGACCGTCGCGACCATCGCCCTCCTGGTGGGAGGCGTCGTGGGTGCCGCCACCTCTGGCGCGGCTCCGGCAGCGGCCTGGATCGGCGACACGGTCCAGGCGAGAGCGGCTGCGGTCGCCAACTCGGACCGCGTCGACGGGTTCCACGCCGTCAAGGCGAGCGCCACGCCCGCCCAGCGCAAGAACAAGCTCGTCGCCACCAACAGCGCGGGACGGCTGCCCGACGACATCATCAAGAAGGCGCCCGACGCCGACCGCCTCGACGGCGTGGACGGCGCGGCGTACCGGTTCATCCCGCTCGACCTCGGCGCCGGGCTGCCGATCGGCGACACCACGAGCTACTACCGGACCGGCGCGTTCGGCGGCGGAGGCATCAACGTCCCGGACACCGTCGGCAATCGGATCGGCTGGGGACTGGTGCTGCCTCCGAGCTTCCAGACCGGTGCCACCCTGAAGATCCGGATGCAGTGGCACATCGACCAGACCGGCTGCACGGTCTCGCTGCTGCCCAACTCCGCGACCCACGAGCGGGTGGGCCTGGTCGTGGACAACGGCATCGCTGTCGCCGGCCTGGGGGGCGGCGGGACCGTGAGCGTGCCGGCCGTGGCCGAGACGACCACGGAGTCCGTGTTCACCGCCGAGCCGACGCGCAGCGGAACGAAGTTCCAGAAGCGGGACAACTACTCGTTCTCCGTCTACCGGGCGACGTCCGACACCTGCACCGGCCCCGTGGTGATCACGGGGGTCGCGGTCACGTACTGATTCCACGAGCGGCGGGTCGCCGGGCCAGAATGGTCCGGTGACCGCCCCGCTCCGCCTCGGCTCCCTGACGGTCGACACCCCCGTGGTGCTCGCCCCGATGGCCGGCATCACCAACGCCGCCTACCGCCGGCTGTGTGCCGAGCAGGGCGCTGGCCTCTACGTCTGCGAGATGATCACCAGCCGCGGACTGGTCGAGGGTGACGCGCACACGATGGACATGCTGGTCTTCGACGAGCTCGAGACCGTCCGGTCCGTGCAGCTCTACGGCACCGACCCCGTCTACGTCGCCAAGGCGGCCGAGATCCTCTGCGGCGACTTCGGCGTCGCCCACATCGACCTCAACTTCGGGTGCCCGGTCCCCAAGGTGACCCGCAAGGGCGGCGGCGGCGCGCTCCCCTGGAAGCGCACCCTGCTCGGCCAGATCCTCGAGCAGGCGGTGGCCGCGGCCGCGCCGTACGACGTCCCGGTGACGATCAAGACCCGCAAGGGTCTCGACGACGACCACCTCACCTACCTCGACGCCGGCCGCATCGCCCAGGAGTCCGGCTGCGCGGCGATCGCGCTGCACGGTCGCACGGTTGCCCAGGCCTACAGCGGCCAGGCCGACTGGGAGGCGATCGCGAGGCTGGTCGACCACGTGGACATCCCGGTCCTCGGCAACGGCGACATCTGGGAGGCGCGCGACGCGCTGCGGATGGTCGAGCAGACCGGTGCCGCCGGCGTCGTCGTGGGCCGCGGCTGCCTGGGCCGGCCGTGGCTGTTCCGCGACCTGGCCGCGGCGTTCGCCGGTGAGGAGGTGTCGACGCTGCCCGTCCTGGGTGAGGTCGTCACGATGATGCGCCGCCACGCCGAGCTGCTCTGCCAGCACATGGGGGAGGAGCGTGGCTGCAAGGAGTTCCGCAAGCACGTCAGCTGGTACCTCAAGGGGTTCGCGGCCGGGGGCACGATGCGTCGCTCGCTGGGACTCGTCTCGACGCTCGCCGACCTCGACGTCCTGCTCGCCGACCTCGATCCCGACGAGCCCTTCCCGGTCGCCGAGCTGGGCACGCCCCGAGGCCGCCAGGGCAGCCCGCGCGAGCGGGTCGTGCTGCCCGAGGGCTGGCTCGACGACACCGACGGCACCGCGTGCGTGCTGCGCGAGGACTCCGGCGAGACCTCCGGGGGCTAGGGCACGCCCTGGGAGCGGCCCGGCGGGGTGTCGGCGGCGTGTCGGCGGCCGGGGTGATCGAGAGCACCCTTCCGAGGCGGTGACCGATTCCCCGGGCCCCCGCGTCCTGTGCTTCACTCGTCGCTCGCTCGCCGTCAACCCGGCGCACGTGTTCCTGACCTCTACTGCAAAGGATCAGCGCTGTGGCACACCATCGCCACAAGCGGGAGACCAATGCCCGCACGCTCCTCGGCTCGCTGCCGCGGCTGCGTCCCGCCCGCCCCTACGTCCTCGCCGCGCCGTTGGCCATCGCCGCGACCCTGGGTGCGGTCTCGATCGGTGTCCTCGGTGCCGATGCCACCACCGCCGAGATCGCCGTCCCGGCCCGCCCCGACGCGGTCGTCGTCGGCGACGCGTCCGGCGCCGTACCCCGTGGCTCGACCCTCTCGCGTGGCTCCGTCGACCGGCTCGAGAGCGGACGGCCCAGCGCTCCGCCCGCCGCGGGCAAGAAGAAGTCCTCCCCGGATGCCCCCGAGACGGCGCTGGAGCGTCTGCTCGCGCCCGAGGCCGTGGCCGAGGCCATCGCCGGGGCCGACACGAAGCGCTTCACCACCGAGGCGCTCAACCTGTGGACCGGTCCGTCCGAGTCCTCGACCAAGACGGGCGTCATCGACGCCGGCGAGCCGGTGCTCCTCACCGGGCGCGAGCGGGACGGCCGGGTCGAGATCGTCTGGGCCAAGACCCAGACCCGCTGGGTCACCGACGACTACCTCACCGACGAGAAGCCGCCCGCGATCGGCGCGATCGGCGCCGACTGCACCAACGGCACCTCGGTGCCCGACGGCGTCAGCGCCAACGTCAAGAAGGTCCACGCCGCGGTGTGCGCCGCGTTCCCCGACGTCACCACCTACGGCACGTTCCGCAACGACGGCGAGCACTCGCAGGGCCTCGCGGTCGACATCATGGTGAGCGGTGCCGAAGGCACGCAGATCGCCGAGTTCGTGCGCGCCCACAGTGCCGACCTCGGCGTCAACTACGTGATCTACCAGCAGCAGATCTGGTCGGTCGAGCGCGGCGGCGAGGGCTGGCGCGGCATGGACGACCGTGGCTCGGTCACGGCCAACCACTTCGACCACGTGCACGTCACCGTCTTCTGAGTCCTTCTGAGTCCCGTCCCGATCCCCTCGGGCGCCTTCCCTAGGCTGACCCCGATGCCTGCCGACGACGCGTTCGACCGCTACGACGACACCGCCGCGGAGCGGCTCGTCGTCGAGCCGCCCAAGCGGGTCGACGCCCCGGTACGGACCCCCTACGAGCGCGATCGCGCGCGCGTCGTGCACGCCGCGTCGTCGCGTCGCCTGGCGGCCAAGACCCAGGTGGTCGGCCCGCAGTCCGACGACTTCGTGCGCAACCGGTTGACCCACTCCCTCGAGGTGGCCCAGGTCGCCCGCGACCTGTCCCGGGCCCTCGGCAGCCAGCCCGACGTGGCGGAGACCGCGGCGCTGGCCCACGACCTGGGGCACCCGCCGTTCGGTCACAACGGGGAGCGCGCCCTGGCCGACGTGAGTCACGCCTGCGGCGGCTTCGAGGGCAACGCCCAGACGCTGCGGCTGCTCACCCGGCTCGAGGCCAAGACCTTCACCGAGGGGCCCGACGGCCGCTCCGTCGGGCTCAACCTCACCCGCGCGACCCTCGACGCCTGCACCAAGTACCCCTGGGAGCGCGCCTCCGAGGGTCCCGACGCGCTGAAGTTCGGGGTCTACGCCGACGACCGGCCGGTCTTCGACTGGATGCGTGTCGACGCCCCGGCGCGTCGACAGTGCCTCGAGGCCCAGGTCATGGACCTCGCCGACGACGTCGCCTACTCCGTCCACGACGTCGAGGACGGCATCGTCGCCGGCCGCCTCGACCTCACCGCGCTGGACCGCCCGGCCGTCTGGGACACCCTGCGGGCCTGGTACCTCCCCGGTGCCCGCGACGCCGACCTCGACCTCGTGCTGGACGGCCTGTGCGCGGTCGGCAGCTGGCCCACCGCGTCGTACGACGGCAGTCGGCGACACCTCGCCGCGCTCAAGAACCTCACCAGCGACCTGATCGGGCGGTTCTGCGGCGACGTGCAGCAGGCGACGTTCGCCGCCGGCGACGGGCCGTTCGTCCGCTACCGCGCGAGCCTGGTGCTGCCGGAGCGGACGCTGCTCGAGATCGCGGTCCTCAAGGGCATCGCGGCCCACTACGTCATGCAGGCCGTCGATCGCGTCGCGGCGCTCGAGCACCAGCGCGAGCTGCTCACCGAGCTCGTCGCCGTGCTCTGCGACCGCGGGCCCGACGCCCTCGACCGGCCCTACGCCGACGACTGGCGCGCCGCGGCCGACGACGCCGCCCGCCTGCGGGTGGTCGTCGACCAGGTCGCCTCGCTCACCGACGCCTCCGCGGTGGCCCGCCACGACCGCCTCACCGCCACCTGACCGTCTCGACCACACCTCCACCCCACGTCGGTCGAGGTGCGAGGAGCCCCAGCGACGAGCCCCGAGACCCCCGCAGCCGACATACCCCGCCGACCCACCCTCGTAGGCTCGTCGCGTGTCCGAACCCCTCGTCTGGCTGCCCTTCGACCCCGCCGACCTCGGCGACCCGCCGACCGGCCTGCGCTACGAGGTCGTCGACCCCGTCGACGGCGACGTGCCCGACAGCATCGGCGACGTGCGGTTCTACGTGCCGCCCTACCGCCTGGGTCCCGAGGTGGCCGGCGTGATCTCGTCGATGCCTCGCCTCGAGGTCGTCCAGACCCTGACCGCCGGTGTCGACAACGTCCGCGGCGCGATCCCCGATGGCGTGACGCTGTGCAGCGGGCGCGGCATCCACGACGCCTCGACCGCCGAGCTCGCCGTGACCCTGGCCCTCGCCTCGCTGCGCGGCGTGCCCGACTTCGTGCGCGCCCAGCAGCGCCACGCCTGGGCCGGCGGGTGGCGGTCGTCGCTGGCCGACTCCCGCGTCCTGGTCGTCGGGTACGGCGCCATCGGCCGCGCCATCGAGGCGCGGCTGGCGCCGTTCGAGGTCGAGGTCGTCCGCGTCGCCCGGACCGCCCGCCCGGCGAGCCCGGACGGGGACGGCCCGGTGCACGGGTTCACCGACCTGCCTGAGCTCGTTCCCGACGCGGACGTGATCGTGCTCGTCGTACCCCTGACCGACGAGACGCGCGGGCTGGTCGACCGCGACTTCCTGGCGCGCATGAAGCAGGGCGCCCTGCTGGTCAACGTCGCCCGCGGTCCGGTCGTCGTGACCGACGACCTCCTCGCCGCGCTCTCGTCCCGGCGGATCACCGCGGCGATCGACGTCGCCGACCCGGAGCCCCTGCCCGGCGACCACCCTCTGTGGGACGCCCCCGGTCTGCTCGTCAGCCCGCACGTCGGCGGCATGACCAGTGCGATGTGGCCGCGGGCCCACCGCCTGGTCCGCGACCAGCTGCACCGCTGGGCTGCCGGAGAGGTTCTCCACAACCGGATGACAGGCGCCTACTGAGGCCGCGACCCCGCCCGTAGGATCGTCGACGTGGCTGGCCGGTTCCGAGACGAGGACATCGCAGCAGTCCGCGACAAGATCCGCATCGACGAGGTCATCGGCGACTACGTCACGCTGCGTAACGCCGGCAGCGGCTCGATGAAGGGCCTGTGCCCCTTCCACGACGAGAAGACACCGTCCTTCAACGTCAGTCCCTCGCGGGGCAGCTACCACTGCTTCGGCTGCCAGAAGGGCGGCGACGCGATCGCCTTCCTGCAGGAGATCGACGGGCTGACCTTCGTCGAGGCGCTCGAGCGGCTGGCCGACAAGGCCGGCGTCCAGCTGCGCCGCGAGGACGGCGACGGCCGTGACGACCGGCCCAAGGGCCCGCCCCGCCAGCGCCTGGTCGAGGTCAACCGCGCGGCCCAGGAGTACTACGCCGAGCAGCTCGTCGGTCCGGCCGCCGTCGAGGGCCGACGCTTCCTGCAGGAGCGCGGCTTCGACCAGGCCACCGCCGAGCACTTCGGCATGGGCTTCGCGCCGCGCGACGGCGAGGCTCTCCTCAAGCACCTGCGCGGGCGCGGGTTCAGCCAGGACGAGGCTGTCGGCGCCGGCGTCGTCGCGGTGGGCCGCTCGGCCTACGACCGGTTCCGCGGACGGCTGCTGTGGCCCATCCGGGACCCGGGCGGTGCGACGATCGGCTTCGGGGCGCGCCGCATCTTCGACGACGACAAGATCGAGGCCAAGTACCTCAACACCCCCGAGACCACGCTCTACAAGAAGAGCCAGGTCCTCTACGGCATCGACCTGGCCCGCACCTCCATCGGCAAGACCTCGCAGGCCGTCGTGGTCGAGGGCTACACCGACGTGATGGCCTGTCACCTCGCCGGTGTGACCACCGCCGTCGCCTCGTGCGGCACCGCCTTCGGCGACGACCACACCCGCGTGCTGCGCCGCTTCCTCGACGACCACGACCAGTTCCGCGGCGAGGTGATCTTCACCTTCGACGGCGACGCCGCCGGCCAGAAGGCCGCGCTCAAGGCCTTCGAGGGCGACCAGAAGTTCGTCTCCCAGACCTACGTCGCGGTCCAGCCCGAGGGGCTCGACCCGTGCGAGCTGCGCATCCGCGACGGCGACGCCGCCGTGCGCGACCTGATCGCCCGGCGCCAGCCCCTCTACCGCTTCGTCCTCGGCAACATCATCGGCAAGTACGACCTCGACCGCGCCGACGGTCGCGTCGACGCCATGCGCGAGTGCGCCCGCCTCGTGGCCTCGGTGCGCGACCAGTCCAAGGTGACGGCGTTCGCCCAGGAGATCAGCCGGATGATCGGCGCCGAGATCGACACCAACGTCGTCCTGGGGGAGGTACGCCGGGCCGCCAAGCGCTCGCCGGGCGCCGAGGCCCCCGCGCCCGAGGTCGCCCGGCCGGCCCGCACCGCCCTGCCCGACCTGCGCGACCCCCGCTTCTCGATCGAGCGCGAGACCCTCAAGCTCGTCCTGCAGCACCCGATGGCGATCGGCCGCACGACCGCCGACATCGGCGCCAACGACTTCACCCACCCGACCTACCGCGGCGTGTGGGACCTCGTCGCCGCCGCCGGTGGCACCGTCGCCGGCTCCGACGACCCCGGCTGGGTCGCCCGACTGCGCGACGCCGCCACCGAGCCCGAGGTCGCCTCGGCGATCAGCGCGCTGGCGGTCGAGCCGCTGATGAAGGCACCCGACGCGACCTACGTGTCGCGCTACGTCTTCAAGCTGCTCGAGCTCACCACCCTGCGCCGCATCAACGAGGTCAAGGCCCGTCTCCAGCGCACCAACCCCGAGACCCAGACAGCCGACTACAACAAGATGTTCGGAGAGCTCGCCGCGCTCGAGCAGCACCGGCGCACCCTCCGCGACCGGATGGCGGACGAGCAGTGAGCGACCAGTGAGCGAGCAATGAGGGGCGTCCACCGCCGGCCCGACCTCGAGGTCGGCCCGGGGGAGCGGGTCCTCGCCTGGGCCGAGACCGACGACGGCCGCGTCATCGGCGGCACCCGCGACGCCTTCTACGCCCCCGAGCGGGTGCCGTGGGAGCAGGTCGAGGCCGCCGACTGGGACCGCGACACCGCCGTGCTGCGACTCAGCGAGGTCGGTGCCTGGGGCGCGGAGCGTCCCGAGCACCTCTACGACGTCGCCGAGCCGGGGCGGCTGGTGCAGCTCATCCGCGAGCGCGTGACCGCCTCGGTCGTCTACCAGCGGCACGTGCCGCTCGACGGTCGGCGGGGCCTGCGGGTCATCGCCCGCCGGGCGCCGGGCGTGGCCGGGTCCCTGACCTGGATCTACGAGTACGACGAGGGCGTCGATCCCGACGACCCGGTCGTCCGCCTGGCCGCTGCCCGGGCCCTGACCGCGGCCCGCGACGAGGTCGGTCTCGACTGATTCCCGGGCCGTCCGGCCTGGGGACTATCCCGATTCCGTCGGGGCGCCGAGGCTTGCTAACGTATGGCCCGCACGATCCCCTGTAGCTCAGTTGGCAGAGCGCTTGACTGTTAATCAGGATGTCGTTGGTTCGAGTCCAACCGGGGGAGCAACGCGAAGGTCCGGACGCTGAGGCGTCCGGACCTTGCTGCGTCCGGGGTCCGGCTCGCACGGTGCCGCGGCCCGCTCAGCGCGGCGGTGGCTGGGTCCGCGCGAAGAACGTCAGCAGGTTGCCGTCGAGGTCGAGCGCCGCGACCTCCCGGGTGCCCCAGTCGGTGTCCACCGGCGCCCCGCCGTCGGTCGGGTGCAGCATCCCGGCGGCGGCGAGCTCGGCGTGCAGCGCGTCGACCTCGGCCGGGTCACCGCACGAGACCCGACAGCTGGCCGTCCCGGCGAGGAAGTCCTCGGCCCCGGTGCGCACGGGGCGGTCGACGAGGTCCGCCGGGGGCCGGACCCGCCACCCGGTGTCGGACGCCTCCCAGAGGTGGATCTCGGCGGCGTCGCGCCGCACCACGGCGAACCCTGCGGGGTCGAGGTGGACGACCTCGAAGCCCAACCGCTCGGCGTACGACGAGGCCGCGGCGACGACCGATCCGACGGGCAGGGCGGGGATGGTGCGGTCCATCGGCATGGTGTCTCCCGGGCGGTGGTCGGGGTCGTCGACGGGGCTCCGTCGGCCGGGTGCGGGCAGCACCCGGGCCTCCACTATGGCGCGGCGCTGGATGCCAGCGTCAGGTGAACACTGGTCGCCCGCGCGGCGATGACCGGGCCGGTTCAGGCACCCGGTGTTATTTTGGGCCGCCGGGCTGTCCCGGCGTGATCACCCACCGACGACAGGGACGACCCAGCGCATGACCGACGAGGTTCCCGAGACCCCGCCCGAGCACCGGTCCCGGGATCGCCGTGCCGGTCGGTCCTCCCGATTCCTCCTGCGTCGTCCGCGTGGCTACGCCCGGGGCGGTGCCCGCGCCCGTCGTCACCGGCGCCGCGCCCAGGGGCTGGGCAGCACGCTCGGCCTGACCGCCCTCGGCGCCATCGTCCCCGGGTCGGGCTACCTGGTCGCCGGTCGTCGCTGGCTCGGCGGCGCCGTCCTGCTCGGCTGGCTCGGCACCATCGCCGCCCTGGTCTGGTACTTCAGCCGCGGCACCGATGCCGCGCTCGACTTCGTGTTCAACCCCACCGCGGTCCGGGTGGCGGCCCTCGGTCTCGGCGTCGCCCTGCTCGTGTGGGCCTTCGTGGTCGTGACGTCCCACCGGCTGCTGCGTCCCCGCGACCGGCCGCGCTCCCACACCATCATCGGCAACCTGATGGTGGTGGTGCTGCTGGTGGCCGGGGCCGCCCCGATCGCTCGCGCGGCGCAGTACGCCATGGCCACCGCCGACGGCGTCGACACGGTCTTCCAGGACGACGTCGAGAGCGCCACCGCCCCCCAGGACGTCACCGAGGAGGACCCCTGGGCCGGCCGTGCCCGCGTCAACGTGCTGCTCCTCGGCGGCGACGCGGGCGAGGACCGGGTCGGTGTGCGCACCGACAGCGTCATCCTGGCCAGCATCGACACCAAGACCGGCCGGACCACGCTCTTCAGCCTGCCGCGCAACATGATGTACGCGCAGTTCCCGAAGGACTCGCCGCTGCACGACATCTATCCCAACGGCTACCAGACCAACCAGGGCGACCCCGGGTTCGACATGCTCAACGCGATCTACGGCCAGGTGCCGCTGCTGCACCCGGGCGTGCTCGGCAAGAGCGACAACGAGGGGGCCGACGCCATCAAGCAGGCGGTCTCGGGCAGCCTCGGCGTCCCGGTCGACTACTACCTGCTGGTCAACCTCAAGGGCTTCGAGACCGTCGTCGACGCGCTCGGCGGCATCACCGTCAACATCAACCAGCCCGTCGCGATCGGTGGCAACTCCAGCGCCGGCATCCCGCCCAACCGCTACCTGCAGCCCGGTCCCGACCAGAAGCTGAGCGGCTACAACGCCCTGTGGTTCGCCCGCGGCCGCTACGGCTCCGACGACTACCAGCGCATGGACCGCCAGCGCTGCGCCATCAACGCGATGGTCGAGGCCGCGGACCCGGCGACCCTGCTGACCCGCTACCTCGGCATCGTCAAGGCCGGCAAGGAGATCGTCTACACCGACATCCCGCGCTCGATCGCCCCCGACTTCGTCTCGCTGCTGCTCCGCGTCAAGAAGGGCAAGCTGCGCTCGGTCGTCTTCAAGTCCTCGGACAAGTTCGACTCCGGCAACCCCGACTACGACTACGTCCGCAAGACCGTCGACCGGGCGCTCAACCCGCCCCCGCGCAAGCCCGGGTCCAACGGCGCGCCCCGCCCCGACAAGACCAGCGAGGACCCCGTCGACGTGTGCGCCTACCACCCCGACGGCGGTACGGGCACCACCGATGGCGGCGACGACGGCACCGGGACGACCGGGGACACCGGCGACGTCGCCGCGCTGGAGCCCTGAGCCTGGGTCGAACCGGTCAGCCGGTCCGGGGGCGCGACGGCGTACCGGGTCGGGTGAGCCCGAGGCGCTCCTGGAGCGCCATCGCGTCCCAGGGCGCGTGACCCCGCGCGTCGTTGTCGAAGTAGACGTAGACGTCGGCCCCCTCGGCCCAGCCGCGACACTTCTCCGCCCACCGGTCGAGCGCCTGCGGTGAGTACCCGCTGGCGTACAGCTCCTGGTCGCCGTGCAGCCGCACGTAGACCACGCCACTGGTGACCGCCTCCGTCCGGGGCCAGCGCCCGGCGCTGTCGGCGACCACGCACCCGATGTCGTGGCGCAGGAGGAGGTCGAGGGCCTCCGGCTCGGCGTATCTGCGGTGCCGGAACTCCAGGACGTGCTGGACCGGCCGGTCGGGGGAGGACGTCGGCACGAGCAGGCTGCGGTCCTCCTTCAGCTTGTCGTCGTGCCGCTCGGCCAGGGCGACGAGCTCGCCGACGGTGCGGGGGAGCAGGTCGAAGAAGGCCGTCAGTCGCTCCGCGTCGAAGTGGAGGCGCTCGGGCAGCTGCCACAGCACCGGACCGAGCTGGTCGCCGAGCGCCAGCGGCCCGGAGCCGAAGAAGTTGGCCAATGGGGCCTCGACGTCGCGCAGCTTCTTCAGGTGGGTGACGAACCGCGCGCCCTTGATCGCGAGGACGACGTCCTCGGGCACCGCCGCGCGCCAGGCGGCGTACGACGACGGCCGCTGCAACGAGTAGAACGAGCCGTTGACCTCGATCGTGCCGAGCCGAGCGGCCGCGTAGGCCAGCTCGTCGCGCTGGCGCAGCCCCCGGGGATAGAAGTCGCCGCGCCAGCGGGGGTACCGCCACCCCGAGATGCCGATCCGGATGTCACCCACCACCCCACGCTAGGAACCGTGGTCGCCGTACCGCCGCACCCCCACGGGCGATCGGCGTCGACGGCGTGGGGTCAGCCGGAGTCAGTTCGGGGGCGACGCCGCGAGCGAGCGCAGGCGGATGCCGACCGCGGCGGTCACCAGGAGCAGGCCGGTCGCGAACCCGAGCAGGGCGCTCGGGAGCGACACGCTCGTCGTGGCGACACCGATGCCCACGACGGGCAGCACCAGCCCGATGAAGGCGACCAGCAGCAGGCCGGCGATCGCCTCGCTGCGCGACTCCGGCAGGGCGAGCCCGGCCGCGGTCGAGAGCGCGCCCTTGAACGACAGGCCGGCGCCCGCACCGGCGAGCACCCCACCGACCACGAAGAGCGCCAGGGAGGAGCCCCAGACCCCGCCGGTGAGGATCAGCACCCCCGCCGCCACCAGTGCGAGCCCGACCCGCAGCTGCCGGTCGGCCGGCACCCCGGCCGCCGCGATCTGCGCCGTCGCGGCCGCACCGAAGACCACGAAGGTGATGCTCCCGGAGAGCAGGGGGGAGGTGTGGTGCAAGGTGCCGGAGACGAACCCGGACGAGACCGAGGTGAACAGGCCGAGGATGGAGAACGCGGCGAACGCCGCCACCGCCACCGCGTAGTACTGCGGCCGGCCCACGGCGGGGATGCTGACCCGCTGCGGCCGGTACCGGGGGCGCGGGGAGCCCAGGTCGACGGTCTCGGGCACCGTCCACACCAGTCCCGCCGCGACGACGAAGACCACCAGGAACACCAGGTAGGGCACGGTCAGCGGGTGCGCGACGTACTGCGCCAGGAGGCCCGCGACGAGCGGGCCCAGCGCCAGCCCGCCCAGGTTGGCCAGCACCGCCATCCGGTCGGCGCGGGCCGGGCCCTGTCCGGGCCTGCTCACCGCGTGCAGCTCGCCCATGTGCGCGGTGGCCGTGGCGGTGACCAGGCCGACCCCGACCCCGGTCGCCACCCGGGCGACGAGCAGTCCGGGCAGCGCCGGCCAGACCAGGAAGATCACGGCGGCGGTCGTCTCGGCGGCGAGCGCCGCCCAGATCAGACGACGCCGGCCGAACCAGTCCGACGTGTGCCCGGCCAGGAACAGGCTGGCGATCACACCGACGCCGTACGCCGCGAAGATGACGGTGATCATGAACGTCGAGAACCCGTCCCGCTCCCGGTAGTAGCCGTAGAGGGGGGCCGGGATCGTCGAGAACGCCATGGCCGCGGCGAAGACACCGCCGACGAGCCAGAACCCGATGTCGTGCCGGGGTGCCGGTGCCGGTGCCGGTGTCGGTGAGGGGGTCGGGGACGTGTCGTGGCGGCTGGGGTTCGCGAAGAGGGGCACGAGACGAGTCTGGGCGCTCGGGGTCATCACGTCCAACGATCATTCTTGCTTTGCCTCATCACGATCGGTGATGATGTCGGGGTGGAGCTGAGACAGCTGGAGTGCTTCGTCGCGGTGGCCGAGGTCAGCAGCTTCACCGAGGCCGCCCGCCGTCTGCACACCGTGCAGTCCGGCGTCTCGGCCTCGATCAAGAACCTCGAACGCGACGTGGGGGCGCGGCTGTTCGAGCGCGGCGCGGGTGGCGTTCGCCTGTCCGTGGCCGGTGACGCCCTGCTGCCGGCGGCGCGCGCCACCCTCGCCGCGGCCCGGGCGGCCCGCGAGGCGGTCGACCGGGTCACCACCGGTGTCTCCGGGGTCGTCAGCCTGGGGACGCTGCCGTCCCTCGACGTCGTCGACCTGCCGGCGCTGCTGGCCCGGCTGCGGACCGAGCACCCCGGCATCCGGGTGCGGCTCAAGGGGTCGAGCAGCGGCTCCAGCGGGCTCGCGCAGGAGCTGGCCCGAGGGGACCTCGACGCCGCGCTCATCGCCAACGACGGTGCCGGGATCCCCGGGGTGCGGCTGACCTGGCTGCTGACCGCACCGGTCGTCGCGCTGCTCCCCGAGGACCATCGCCTGGCCGGCCGGGCCGGCGTCCGCCTCGCCGAGCTGGCCGACGAGCAGTTCATCGACTTCCCGGCCGGGTTCGGCAACCGCCGGATCGTCGACGAGGCCTACGCCAGGCTGGGACTCGAGCGCACCGTGACCGTGGAGGTCACCACGGTGCCCGACGCGGGTGCCTACGTGCGGCTCGGGCTGGGGGTCAGCCTGGTGCCGTTCATCTCCGAGCCGCCGGCCGGACTGTGCGCGGTGCCGATCCACCGTCCCGCGCTGCCGTGGGTGCTCTCGCTCGGCACCCCGGCCACCGGGACGCTGAGCGCGCCCGCCCAGGCCCTGATCGACCTGGTCCCGGCGTATCGGGGCGACCTGCCCCCACTGCCCGTGGGAGCGCCGGACCGGCAGGACTGACGCGGACGCGCGGACCCTCCGGCGCCCGCCCCTGCCCGTGGGTCGCGGACTGCGACCACCTGAGCGACCGCCGCCTACCGCCCGGACCGGGCCGTGGGGTGCCGTCGGCGCGAGGAGCGCTCGTCGCGACGGTCGTCGCGCAGCCGGCGTAGTCGGCGCACCAGCAGCGGGTCGGCCGTGAGCGCCTCCGGGCGGTCGATCAGGGTGCTGACCTGTCGGTAGTAGTGCCCCGAGCTCCAGCCGAACCGGTCGCGTACGGCGGTCTCCTTGGCGTCGGTGAGCTTCCACCACGAACGCTCGAGCTCGAGGATGGCCTGCTCGGTGTCGGTGAGGCGGTCGCGCTTGCGGAGGTCGACAGGCATGGCAGGGACGCTAGGGGCAGCCACCCCCGGGACGTGGTTCGCTCCCCGGCCCGCAGCTCCCTGGGCCCCACAGGTCCGGTCGGTCCTCCCGGTCGACACGGACCGTTGGCAAGTACGCTCAGCCCCGGCGACGACTCCGACCGCCGCTGCTCGACGTACTTTCGTGGCCCTCGAAAGCCCCACGTCAGCATCGACACGGCCGGAGTTCCGCTCAGGGGCGGTAGCTCAGTCGGTTAGAGCAGAGGACTCATAAGGCCAAATTTGCCGTTCTAGAAAACTGCTGGAGGTCGACGGTCATTGCCGAAAACCCCCTCTGACCTGGACGAACGTCTCGGAGTGACGATGCGACGGTGATGACCATTTGTGGTCTCAATCGGTCGGTCGTGGCTCTGATGCGGACTATTTGCGGACTGCTGGCCCTCGGGCAACCTGGACCGGCTTCGTCATCGCGTGGATTTCGCTCGAGGCCGTCGACGAGCAGTTTTTGCGGACAGGTTTGCGGACTGATTGCGGACCAAGTGCAGCCTAGGCCAATACGCAACTTCAACTCCTTTGCTCGTCAGATTCTCGGAGTCGACTTGCCAAGTTTGCAGCAGGCTCCTGGTCCTGAGGGGAATGGTCACGACGTCGCGTTGCGCCCCTACGGCGGCATGATCGGGCGTTTGGCGTTCTGACGAGCCGAGCGGACAGTCGTGGCGTGGTTCTACAACCTGGCGTCCTGCTCACGGACCTATCGCCGTGAGTGCTCGGCGTCAGACCGTCGAGCACTCACGGCCAACTAGATCTCAGTCGAGCAGTGTCTTCATGGTCTCGATCTCTGCGCTCTGCGACTCGATGATGTTCCTGGCGAGGTCGATAGCGGGCTTGTACTGACCACCTTCTGTCTCAGTGTTCGCCATCTGCACGGCTCCGGTGTGATGCTCGATCATCATGGTGAGCCACATGTCCTGGAACTCGGAGTCGGGGGCGGATTCCAGGGCGGTCATCTCGTTGGCGCTCATCATGCCGGGCATGTCGGTGTCCATGCCTTCCATCGAGTCACCCATGTCGCCGGAGTCGTCTATGTCGTGGTCGGCGTTGGCGTGGTCGCGCATGGTGGCGGGGACTTCTTCGTCCCAGTCGGTGAGCCAGCTGCTGAAGCTCTCGATCTCGGGTGCCTGAGCCTCACGGATCTCATCGGCGATGGCTTGGACTTCGGGGTCGAGGGTGCGGCCCTGGGTCAGGTCGACCATTGACAGTGCCTGGGCGTGGTGCTGGAGCATGTCGGAGGCGAAGGTGACGTCGGCGTCGTTGTGCTCGGTTGCGGACGGCTCGGTGCTCGCCGAGTTCGGGTCGCCGGTGTCGTCGCCGCAGGCAGCGACGGTGAAGGCGAGGGTGAGGCCGAGGGCGGTTGCGCCAAGGGCGCGAGACGTACGGACGGTGCGGTTGGTGCGCATGATGGGTTCTCCTGTTGGGTGCTGACGGGTGGGGTCGCGTGCCGCGCCTCGGCGTTGTCGCGGGAAGGCGGCTGGCTACCTGTCAGCACCTGATGACGGAGAACTCCCATGTCGGTGGTGGTCCGGTCGCGAGGCGGGCTGTCGTTCGTGTGATGACGGCGCAAAAAGCGGGAAGGCTGGTGCGCCAGGTTGCACTGGTACGGCCAAGCGCAAGAAGGAGGAGAGTTGCTCCGGCTGCGGCGGCGAGCATGACGGCGCAGAGCATGATCATGGAACCCGTCTGACCGCCGTGACCGTCGCCCGTGGCGGCGACTGCGGGCGCATCGACAGCAGGGGTAAGGGCGGTGTGGGAGGCGGAGGACGAGGCCCCGTAGCGGTGGCTCATGCCGCTCATGCCGCTCATGCCGCTCATGCCGTTTGTGGCGGCCGTCGGGACTGACGAGTTGGTGCTGGGCATCGCGCTCATGCGGGTCATGCCCGGACCGTGATGGGTCCCGTGAGCCGTGAGGACATGCATCGCGAGGATCCCGAGAACGATGGCGGCGACAGCGACGACGAGTCCGAGGCGCGCGCGTTCGCGGTCCTGTTCAGCATCAGGCCGGTTTGCCGCGGCGGTGGTCATGGTGTCACCTCCTGCGGCCATGTTATCGAGGACTGTTCACCCACCGGAATATACCCCCCCTGGGTACCCGTTAGGCCCGACATCTGACCGATGCCACGAACGGAGCGACGAGCGATGAGCGACACGCCTCACCAGACCCACATCAGCCACCACACCGACCACCACACCGAACACGAGGCGCACGGCGGGCACGGCGGGCACCATGACAATGGGTCGATGGCTAACCGCGCAATGGCCGTCAGCGCCACGCTGCACTGCCTCACCGGCTGCGCGATCGGTGAGATCGCCGGGCTCATGATCGGCACCGCCGCCGGGCTGAGCAACGGGTGGACCATCGTGTTGTCGATCGCCTTGGCGTTCGTGTTCGGCTACACCCTGTCCACGCTGCCGCTGCTCAAGGCCGGACTCGGTGTCGCTACCGCGCTCAGCGTCGTCCTTGCCGCCGACACCGTCTCGATCGCGACCATGGAGGTCGCCGACAACGTGGTCATGGCCCTTATCCCAGGCGCGATGGACGCGGGGCTCGTGAACGTCACCTTCTGGGTCGGCATGGCGATTGCGCTGACCGTGGCCGGGTTCGCGGCCTACCCGGTCAACAAGTACCTGCTTGCCCACGGCAAGGGCCACGCCCTGACCCACGAGTACCACGGTGCGAGCGGCCCGACCGAGGGGTTCCGGGCACACACTCCGTCCCTTGCCACCAGCACGCTTGTCGCAGCCATTACTGCGTTCATGCTCGGCGGGCTGGTCGTCTCCGTGGCTGATTTCATGGGTTCAGACCAGGACTCGGCGCATAACCCAACCTCCAGCAGCACCCACTAGGGACCGCCGTCATGCTCCTCACCCTCACCTGTCACAGCTGCGACCACGCGGTGTCGGCCGACGACCTGGAGCACCTCGTAGCGCAGACCACGCCATGGCCACGGACACACTTCAACGCCACTTCGCGAGCACGTCATCGTTAAGATTCGTCGGGAGAACCCTGAAGTACCCGCAGGCGACTGATGTCGAGCCCGACTTTCGGCAGTGTCGGGCGCTTGTGCCAGGTCCTCGGTTCACCGATGGCCGTGGCCGGGACGGTGTGCAGTCCGCAGGGAGTCCGCAGAACAACCGCAACAGGCGCTAGAGGACACCGAACGTCCATGACTTCAGTGCAGGTCAGCGCATAAGCCCGCAATCCCCGTCACCGACCGTTCCGTCGTGGTCAGTTTTGGATCAACGACCCAACGGTGGTTCATTAGAGATCGCTGAGCTTGGGTCCGCGACACAAAAGGACGCCGCCTCAACGCGCCGCTCATAACCCAGAGGTCGCAGGTTCAAATCCTGCCCCCGCTACAAAGTGAAACAGCAGGTCAGAGGCGGGTTCGGAGGGATCTGACGCCGGCCAGTGCTCCGGTGACGGCCCGTGGTGATCATGCGCGAAAGCTGGCACGGTGCTGGCGAGGGTTGTGGCGCTCATCGAGGCTTCGGGTAGGCGGTCAGGCCTCTTACTGATTCTGCCTTCCCCGTCCGGCTGAAGTGCGGTGCCCCTTGGGTTGCCTCACTCCAATTGCGAGGCATGCGCCTTGGGGTGCAGCGGTGCCCGTCGGCGGTAGGTGGATTCAGATTCGCCTCAGGGCGCGCCGTTGATGCGGAAGTCGACTGTCTCGACCTTGGAGGCGACGCCGATGGCTTCGAGGTCGCGGCGGTCGATGCGGCCGTCGGCGTTCTGGTCGGTGACGACGGCGGGTGCGTCGTTGTAGATGCCGTCGTGGTTCAGGTCGTCGATGACGGCGACGGTCAGCGTGGTGGTGACGTCCTTGCCGGCGATCGGGGCGCCGACGATCCAGGTGTCCCTGAGCTCGACGTCGTTCTTGGAACGGTCGGTGACGCCGGTGAGGTTGAACAGGTTGGCCAGGTTGGTTCCCGGGCCGGAGAAGCCGGGCAGGGTGTTGTTGGTGGTGCTGGTGAGCACGACCAGGCCGGGCATCCGGTCGTCGGTTCCGGTGGAGAAGGTGCCGGGGAACGGAGCGGTGTTGTTGTGCGCGAGCGGACCGGTCAGCTGGTTGGCGGTGAATCCGGTGCCAGCGAGCGAGGTGTCGTCGAATTCGATGTCGAGGTCGACGAACCACCCGGCTCCGCCGATGCCGGCGTTGTCGCCGCGTCCGGGGGCGAGGATCTCGACGTCCACGGTCTTGGCCGCTTGCTGGCGGTCGCGGTGGCCCGGTCCAGGGGTGGCGGAGGCGCCGCCGGCGGTGGCGGCGTAGGTGCCGGCGAGCGCTGCGGTCACGGTGAGAGCGGTCAGGGCGGTGGCGGTCTTCTTCATGGTGGGTCCCTTTCGTCGGATGTCAGGCAGGAGTACGCCGTCTCCCGCGGATCGGTTCACCTGGTTGCGGTGGAGAGCACTAAATCGCCGTCGGAGTCGGTGACGCGCACCTGGGCCACGTCTTGGGGGGCGAGTGCGGCGGCCCCGGTCACCTGCGCCTCGCCGTTGTCGGTCGATCCCCAGGTGGCGACCTGCTGGCGCTCCCCTTCGGGCGAGACGAGCCAGGCGACGAACTGCTCGCCTTGTGGGAGCCCCCGCAGGTCGAGGTCGACCGACGTGCCCCACGGCTTGGCCCTCAATGAGGTTGCTCCGGTGGCGCTCACGCCCGCCGGGGCGCTCAGGGCGAGGGTCGTGGAGACCGGTTCATCGGGTCCGAGGACCACCGCCGTGCCGGCACCCGCTCCCGCGACCAGCACGACCGCGGCGGCAGCGGTGAGGAGCAGCCGGCGTCGACGACGGGTCCGCAGGGCTTCGATCGCGTCCCCCAGGCCGGCGTCGGGAGTCACGCGGAGCGCGGATGCGGGCGCCCCGGCCCGCAGCAGCGCCGGCAGCCCGGCGTACGTCGCGAGCTCGTCGCGACACGGCGCGCAGGTCGGCAGGTGGGACTCGAGCTGGGCCCGGTCGTCGGCGTCGAGACCGCCCAGGACGTAGGGACCCAGCAGCTCGCGCAGCCGGGTGTGGGCCCGGTCCTCCTCGTGCTTGTTCATCGCTCGACTCCCATCTCCTCGAATGCGGTCCGCAGGATGCGGATCGCGTAGTACGAGCGTGACTTCACGGTGCCCGGGCGCAGTCCGAGGGTGGTCGCGGCCTCGGTGACCGTGGCACCGCGGTAGTAGAGCTCGTCGACCACGGCCCGGTGCTCGGGTGAGAGCCGGTCCAGCGCCTGCACGACGACGTAGGCGTCGACGAGCGCGTCCGCACGGTCACCGACCGCCTGCGCCGCGACGGTGTCGTCGTCGCCGACGAGTCGTGGGCGGCGCTCGTCGGCGCGCCACAGATCGATCACCAGGTTGCGGGCCACCGCGAACAGGTAGGCCCGCGGGTCGCCGCGGGTCGGATCAATTCGGTCGAGATTGCGCCAGCCGCGCAGCATCGTCTCCTGCACGACGTCCTCGGCCCGGCCCCGGTCATCGACCAGGCGCAGCACGAAGGTCATCAGGGCCGTCCCGTGCCGTAGGTAGAGCTCGGTCAGCACCCGCTCGTCGGCCTCGGCCGTCGTCCTTCCGGGTGCCCGAGAGCCAGGGCGCAGCGATCTCACGATCCTGGGTACGACTCGCGCTCCGGATCGGTTCACCGTGTCGCGCCACGCACGTCTGCTCCGCGCGGTCTCATGGGGCAGCGAAGCGCTTGAGGCGTTGGAGCATCGCCTCGAGGACCGGACCGGCCTGGTCTGTGGCGAAGATGTTCTGCGCGTGGGCCGAGCCCGGCAGGATCGTCACCTCGTTCTCCTCACCGGGGGAGGAGGCGGCCAGCTCCGTCGAGACGTTGGCCACGGGCTCGTCCTCGCTGGCCACGAAGAGCTTCGGCTCCTCCCCGAGACCGTCGACCGTTGCGTTCGGCGACAGCAAGATCAGCTGATCGGCCAGACCTGGGTCCTGGCTCGCGAGATCGAGGATGGCATCGGCCCCAGCGCTGGCCCCGACGAGCGCAACGTCAGCGACTCCCTGATCCTGCAGCAGTTCTACCGCGGCGCGAATCGCATCGGAGTCGATGTCCTCGACCGCGACCACGGTGGCTCCCTGGTCGGCGATCGCGACGGCTTGCTCCTCCCAGCTGGCAGCGTCGAAGGCGGCGCCGTGCGCGAGGACGACCCCGTAGTCGCCCTCGCCCCATCTCAGCGCTGGGGAGCCGGCCACGGAGATCGTCTGTCCCGAGGAGTCGCCAGCCGGGCTGCTGGTCGTCTCGGGTGCCCCTCCGCAGCTGGCGAGGGCCAGCACGACGAGAGTTGTCATTGCGGTTCGCCTCAGAGTCCCGAGCATGTCCGCCACAGTAGGTCGCCTGGTGGCCGACGTGCGCCTACGAGGGGTCGGCGGCAATTGGCTTCGCACCAGGGAGTGGGCCGCTCACCGGCAGAGATCTGCGGCTCGTTCCAGTGCGGCGGTGGTCCGCTGGAGAGCCTCCTGGCGCCGGTGTCCGTTGACGGGTGAGGGATGGGGAACGGCCAGGGTGGGGACGACGACCGGATGCTCGGCGAGCGTGAGGTACCTCATCCAGCCCTCGAGCGCCGCGCTGCCGAGGGGCACGACCACCCGGAGGTCGACCAGCTCGGCGAGCAGCGCGCTCAAGGCGGGCCGGGCGTCTTCCAGGTCATCGACCCGGGGGCTGCGGCGCCGACCATCAGGTCCGGTCAACGCCCAGGGGACGACGTTCCACCGCAGGCACTGCGCCGGGTCGAGCCTGGAGGGGGTCAGCGCCCGACGGACCTGACGGGTGGTGGGATCGTCGTTGTCGAGCGAACTGAAGCCGAGGTCGCCCGCGGCGACCGTCCTGGGCCCCGGCGCCTCCATCAGCAGCAGGACCTGGGCGCGGGTGCCCGCGCCGTCGGGGTCGAACCAGGGCACGAACCTGGAACTGCTCGGGCCTGCTAACCGCCACCGTTCGGCCAGCTCGTTCAAGCGGCCAACCGGGTCGTCGTGGACGCGCGCTCGTTTGCTGGCGGGGTCAGCCAGCACGGTGTCCGCTCCAGCCCACGGGCGCAACACCGACAGCCAGGCAGATGCCCGCGAATCCGGCGGCCAGCGGGAGCGGGAACGCCTGCTCATCCCGTACATGCGGCGGCGACGTCACAAAGGAAACCCTATGCCGAACCAGCGGCGAGCCATGTGCCCGCACCCGGCTCCACTTCGTGGGCCACCAGTTCATTGTGTAGGCGCTCTGGTGGTCAGCGCTCAGCCGCACGCGCGATCGCGACGAGGTCACGCACTACCCCGGCCGGCGGGTTCTTGGTTCCGACCCAGACGGCGCGGAAGTACCGTCGCAGATCGAGGTCCAGTACGGCCACGACGCTCAGGCTCCCGGAATCCACGTCGCGCGCGACGACGCGACGGCTGAGGAACGCCGGCGCGCTGCCGGCAAGGACTGCTTCGCGGACGGCGGTCGCGGTGGTGAGCTCCACCTCCGGGTCGCCCACCGCCAAGCCATGTTTGGCCAAGGCGATCTCAAGAACCTCGCGGGTTCCCGAGCCCTGCTCACGACTGGTCAGCGCAAGTTCTGCCACCTCCTCGGGCAACAGCGGGGTGCGTCGTCGACTCAGCGGTGTGCCGGCCGCCGCGACCAGAACGAGCTCGTCCTGGGCGACGGTCACCGACCGCACCGCCGCCGGCGCCTCGACTCCCTCGACGAAGCCCACGTGGGCTGTTCCTGCGCGAACCGCTTCGACCACGTCTCGGCTGTTGGAGGCATTGAGACTCACAGCCGTCGCCCGGTAGCCCTCGCCAAGCTGTCGTTGGCGCAACTGCACCAGCCAGCGGGGGATGAGACTCTCCGCGATCGTCATGCTGGCCCACACCACGAGCTCGCGACTGCGGTCGCCGCGCAACCCCTCGATCGCGGTGTCTACCTCGTCGGCTAGATCGAGCAGCCGCGCCGCCCACTCGGCTACGACCACGCCGGCCTCGGTGAGCTGTGATCCACGTGCGCCGCGTCGCACGAGCGTCAGCCCTGTCTGGGCCTCCATTCCCCGCACACGTTCGGACGCGGCCTGCTGGCTCATGCCGTTGGCGCGTGCCGTGCCACCGATGCTGCCATGGCGGGCGATGCCTACGAGCAGCCGCAGTCCATCGAGATCGGGAAGATGGGAAGACACAGGGCAAACTTACCGGTAGTCACAAGCCTTGGTTGTGGATGCACAGCTGGGCGGGGACTACTGAGCGACTGTGCGCGCTCGCAGACTGAAGTCATGAGCATTCTCGAATCCCGCACCAGCTCCAGCGTGCGCCCCGCGGATCGTCGTACCTTCCTGAGCGCTCTCGAGGGACGGCCCGCGTTCGGATTTATCGGTCCGAACTGGTTCGCCTCGGTGATGGGCACCGGCATCGTCGCGAACGCCGCCGCGACCTTGCCCGTCGAGGTCCCCGGTCTGCTGCTCTTCGCACGGGCCGTGTGGGTGCTCGACGTGATCCTGCTCGCTGTCATCAGTATGGCCACGCTCATCCACTGGACGCAGCACCCCCGCACCGCGCGGGGACACCTCGACGACCCGGCGATGTCGCACTTCTACGGCGCCCCGGCCATGGCGCTGATGACCGTCGGGGCAGGCGCCCTGCTGGTCGGTCAGCCGCTAGTCGGCCAGGGCACAGCCGTGGGCATGGACTTCGTGCTCTGGACTGCCGGCACCCTGCTCGGTCTCTGGACCGCGGTGGCGGTGCCCTACAAGGCCTTCACCACCCACGAGGTGAAGCAGGACGCGGCCTTCGGGGGCTGGCTGATGCCCGTCGTGCCGCCCATGGTCAGCGCGGCCACCGGTCCGCTGCTGCTGCCCCACCTGCCCGCCGGTCAGTGGCAGCTCAGCATGCAGCTGGCCTGCACGATGATGTTCGGCCTGACCATCGTGGCCAGCCTGGTCGTGATCACGATGATCTGGAGCCGGTTGGTGCACCACAAGGTCGGGGCCGCCGCCGCGGTGCCCACGCTGTGGATCGTGCTCGGCCCGCTCGGCCAGTCGATCACCGCCGCGCACACCCTCGGCGCGACAGCTGTCGACGTCTACCCCGCACCGTATGGGCGCGCCTTCGAGGCCGTGGGGCTCGTCTATGGCGCACCCATGTGGGGGTTCGCCATGTTGTGGCTGGCGCTCGCGATCGCCATCACGATCCGCACCGTGCGAGCAGGCATGCCCTTCTCGCTGACCTGGTGGTCCTTCACCTTCCCGGTCGGCACGGTCGTCACCGGGACGTCAGGACTGGCAGCCATTACGGGTGCGCACTTTCTGGTGTTCGCCGCAGTGGTCTTCTACACCGGTCTCCTGGTCGCTTGGGGCACGGTGGCGGTTCGTACCGGGCGGGGTGTGTTCTCCGGCCACCTCCTGCGCGCCCCGGCCTGAGCCTGCGGCGATGTCGCCAGCGTTCTCAGACGCTGCGTGGGGGCGGTGACGTGTCCGGGCGGTCGGGTCGCCCGCGTGGCCCGGAGTTGGTTAGCATGGGCGCACACGATGGCGGTGGGGCTCGCCGACAACCGTGGCGCCGGGCCACCAACAGTCCCTACCTGAGACAGGTAGGAGTTCGTGTGCCCGAAAGCAATGACCCCATGGCGGTCGATCGCCTGGTCAACCTCCCCATGGATCCCGACACGGCGACGGACACCGTCGCGAACGGGCCGCACCGTTGGCTCTCCTTTCTGAGGTCGCGGTGGGACGTGCTGCTGGCCATCAGTGCCGGCGGAGCCCTGGGGAGCCTGGCCCGGTGGGGTGTCGGGGCACTCGTCCCGTGGACGGGCTCGACCTTTCCGTGGGCGACGTTCATCGAGAACATCTCCGGGGGCTTCGCCCTCGGCGCGCTGATGGTGTTCGTACTCGACGTGTGGCCACCACGTCGCTACCTGCGCCCCTTCCTCGGCGTCGGCGTCCTGGGCGGCTACACGACGTTCTCGGCCTACATGCTGGAGACCCGGCACTTGCTCGCCGAGGGCCAGCTGGTCACCGCCTTCACCTATCTGGGCGGGTCGCTGCTGGTCGGGCTGTGCGCGGTGTGGCTCGGCATCGCTTCCGCACGCATGGTGGCGTTCGGATGGCCGCGCCGACGACGGCGTCGGCACCCCGAGCAGTCCACCATCGAGCCCACCGATTACCAAGTGAGGAATTCATGACGCTAGAAGGGCCTGCGACCAGGCTGACCATCATGGTGGGGGAGTCCGACCAGACCCACCACCACCCGGTCTACACCGAGATCGTGCACCGGGCACACCGGGCTGGACTCGCCGGCGCCAGCGTCCTGCGCGGCATCGAGGGGTTCGGCAAGTCCAACTACATCCCCACCACCCGGCTGTTGTCGCTGAGCGAGGACCTCCCCGTCGCAATATGCATCGTCGACGCCGAGGAACGGATCCGGGCCTTCCTCCCCGAGCTGGAGGACTTGAGATCGAGGGGCTGGTGATCCTGGACCCGGTCGAGGTCGTCCGGTACGCCGGCCGCCGCCCGTCCGGACGAGCAGAGGACCACCGGTGACGGTCGCGATGGTGCTGCTCGGCGGCGCGATCGGCGCGCCCCTGCGCTACCTCACCGACCTGTTCGTGCAGTCCCGACACGACAGCGTCTTCCCCTGGGGCACCTTCACCGTCAACGTCCTCGGCTCCCTGATCTTGGGCGTCACCGCAGCCGCGGTCATCGACCTCGGGGCGCCGGGGTGGGTGCTGACGTTGGTCGGCACCGGGTTCTGCGGAGCGCTCACGACCTTCTCTACCTTCGGGTTCGAGACCATCCGGCTGCTCGAGCAAGGGTCGGTCCTGACCGCCGCAGCCAACAGTGTCGCAAGCCTGGCCCTCGGACTGGGCGCCTGCGCGGGTGGCTTCGCGGTCGCCGCCGCGATGTTGTGAGACCGCCTTGGGACCCGCGACCGAACCTCATGCGCGAGCCGCCCAGGATCACGCAGCTCTACACCACCACCGGGGACTTGACCTCGCCGTCTCGGCGTGTTCCAGAGCCCGACTCACCGCGACGGCCGACCCGTCTGGTCAGGCGCTGGCTCGATGGGCATACCCCGACTGGCCGGTGACGGGGGACTCCTGCGTTGGCGTAGCAGCTTTGGTACGGCAGGAGCGCACACCGTCAATGGACCTGCCGTCGGTGTCTGCCGGTGCGATGCTCAGGCGAGTCCGAGTTGCGACATGATGCCGGCTTCGTCAGTGTCGCCCCAGCGCTCGACGAGCGTGGCGTTCTCGTCGAATTTGCTGATCTGCACCCCGCGGACCGCGAACGGCTTGCCAGTCGTGCCGTGGCCTTGGACGGGCCCGTCGTGAGTGCCGGTCAGCGTGTAGGCGAAGGCGACGTTGTCGTCGTCGGCCACAAGGTGCTCGACCTCGACCTCGACATGGAGGTCGGGGAAGGCAGCACGCATCTCGTTGAAGAAGGCCACGAAGCCAGCCGCTCCGTCCACCTGGCCCGGGGTGGGGTCGTGATCGACCTTGCCGTCGGCGACCAAGTCATGCAGAGCCGTGAGGGTCACCAGTGTTGACAGCCTCGCCAAAGGCTTGTTGTGCTGTGATGTTCGTGTCCTTGCTCATTGTTGACTCCTTGGTCGAGACGCGTTCTCGTCGTGAGACTGGTGCTGAGCCGCGGCACGACTGAACTGCCTCGCGTGGGTGGGGCGGATGCTGGGGTGTGGCCCGGGTGGTCGCGTCCCGTCGATGATCGGACTCGACTATCGTTGTCTTGCATTGTCGTCACGCATCCAGGAGATCTGTGTCCACGCTCCCGCTCGCCTGGTTGTTGTTGATCTTCGTCGGAGCTGCGGGTGCCATCTGGGTCGCTGGTGTGCAGTTGTCGAGGCAGACCGACGTGTTGGCCACCCGGCTCGGCTTGGGCTCCGCGCTCGGAGGCCTGGTCTTGCTCGCGGTTGCGACCAACCTGCCGGAGATTGCCATCGTGGTCAGCGCGTCGTTGGCCGGGAACGTCGGGGTCGCGGTCGGCAACATCTTGGGCGGGATCGCCATACAGACCGTCGTCTTGGTCCTCCTCGACGCCTTCGGCGTCAGGGGAGCCCGACCCCTCACCTACCGGGCAGCATCGCTCGTCCTGGTCCTGGAGGCCGTGCTGGTGGTCGCGATCCTTGCCGTGGTCGTGGCCGGCAGCCAGTTGCCGGCGGACCTGATCGTGTTTCGGCTCGAGCCCGGCGCGGTGCTGATCGCGGGGCTGTGGGTGGTCGGTCTGCTGCTGCTGCGCCGGGCCAGCCAGTCTCTGCCCTGGCACGAGGCCGGCGAGGCCCCTGACAACCAGGACCCCCCGCGTGGCCACTCCCGAGCACAGACAGAGCAGAAGGCCACCGAGAAGGGCGTGGCGACCTCGCGTGCCGCGATCGTGTTCGGGGTCGCGGCCTTGGTCACCCTCGTCGCCGGCGTGGTCCTGGAGCGCAGTGGAGACGCCATCGCCGGTGACATCGGTTTGTCTGGTGTGCTCTTTGGCGCCACCGTCCTGGCGGCGGCGACCTCTCTGCCCGAGCTGTCGACCGGTCTGACGTCGGTGCGCCAGGGTGACTACCAGCTGGCGATGAGTGACATCTTCGGTGGCAACGCGTTCCTGCCCGTCCTGTTCCTGCTCGCGGGTCTGATCTCGGGGCAATCAGTCCTGCCACAGGCCCAGGACACTGACATCTATCTCACCGCCCTTGCCATGCTGCTGACCCTGGTCTACGCCGCGGGCCTGGTCTTCCGGCCCGAGCGGCGCACGGCTCGGATGGGGCTGGACTCCTGGGTGGTCCTGGCGCTGTACGCACTCGGCGTCGCCGGCCTGTTCTCGATCGCCGCTGTCGGATAGTTCTGCTGAGCACGTGGCCCGGTAGAGATCATGGTCTGCCCGGGTCCGCGGGTCCGTCGTGGGAACCTCGGGTGCGCACTGGATGAGGAACTCGCCGAAGGAACGCAGGGCAAGATCGGCACCCGAGACGCTGCCGGGTCGCAGCAAGCACCCGATCTGCTCCAGGTAGCGCTGCATGACGTGCACAAGTTCGGGGCGCACTGAGAGTTCCTCCCAGGTCGCCAGCGGCTCGGGCGCAATCATCGCGCACCTGCCGGGCGTGCGGCGTAGACCTAGGCATCGATGACCTCGGCAGCCTTGCGGTACTGCGAGGTCAACCAGTCATCGGCCAGATGGAGGTAGATCCGGGTCGTTTCGATCGAGGCGTGCCCGGCTTGGGACTGAACGGCCTCGAGCGGCATCCCTGCTTCACGCAGCCGGGTCAGGCAGGTGTGGCGCAGTGCGTGGCAGGTCGCGTGGCCGATGCCGGCGCGGGTGCGTGCGGTGAGAAGGATTTGGTCGAGCCCTGCTGCGGTCAAAGGTCGGCCGCGACCGCCTTGCTTCAAGACCACGAACAGCTGATCGGTGGTGGCATCGGGTGGTCGTTCGGCGTCGAGGTAAGCCGCGACGTGGTCGAAGAACCGCGAGGAGGTCGGAACCAGTCGCTGGTGACCGCCCTTGCCGTCGGCGATGAAGACCCGCCGCTCGGCCACCCGTAGATCCTCCACCCGTAGCCCGACGACCTCGCAACGCCGCAGCCCACCGAGCTACATCGCAGCCAGCATCGCGCGGTCGCGGTGGGTCCGCAGCGCGGCGGTGAGCTGGTCGACCTCGTCGGGGGCCAGGATCCGTGGCACCGTCCGCGACGAGCGAACCAGCGGCACGCCCTGGTTCGGGCGGTTGCGTTCGCGTCGGGTCGGCAGACCGCGCGGGACCGGGTTCTTCGCCACGTCGCCGCGCGCGACAAGGTAGGCGTAGCCCGGACACCACCGAGAGCCGGCGCCGCAGGGTCCGGTTCGAGACCCCCGACTCATCACCGGCCACCGAGACAAGCGGGCCGCCGGTGCCGCTGATTGAAGACTTCCCGGCGCGCTGAGCAGTCATGAACGCCATAACCTCACGCGGCGTCACCTCCTGCGGCGCCACACCCACCACCGAGAAGAACACCCGCAAGTCATAGGCGGGACTGCTGCACGAATGGGTGACAGGTTCGGTTAGGCCGCTTGGGTCGCGGTTGGATTCATGATCAGTTCGAATTCGACTGGGGTCAATCTTCCGAGGGCGGCTTGTCGACGGCGTCGGTGGTAGGTCTTCTCGATCCAGGTCACGATGGCGATCCGCAGCTCCTGACGTGTGGCCCACGCGCGTTGGTTGAGGACGTTCTTCTGCAAGAGCGCGAAGAACGACTCCATGGCTGCGTTGTCGCCTGCGGCTCCGACTCGGCCCATGGAGCCGACCATCGAGTGGCGGTTGATGGCGTGGACGAACTTCCTGCTCCGAAATTGCGACCCGCGGTCGGTGTGGATCACACAGCCGGCCACATCAACACCCTCGATGCGGCGGCGAGCAGCAGCGTTGTTCAGCGCCGTGACCGCCAGGGACGACTGCATGCGTGAGTCGATGGAGTAGCCGACGATCCGGTTGGAGTAGGCGTCCTTGATGGCGCAGAGGTAGAGCTTGCCTTCGCCGGTCCAGTGTTCGGTGATGTCGCTGAGCCACAGCTCGTTCAGGCTGGTGGCCTTGAACTCGTGGCGAGTCACTCCGTGCTTGTCGGTGATCGCGCACAGGTCGTCGTGGACCGGTGGTCCTGGCTTCTTGGCGTTGCTGCCGCGCTTTTTGCCGTGCGAGGACCACCAACCCAGCTGCGAGCAGTACTTCCAGGCCGTCCGCTCGGCCATCGACTCGCCGACCTCTTCGGCCTCGTCGAGCAGGAACCGGTAGCCGAACTCAGGGTCCTCACGATGCGCGTCGAACAGGGCGTTGGCGCGGTAGGCCGCGGCCAGCTCGGCGCCGGTGACCGGGCTACGAAGCCAGCGGTAGTAGGGCTGGCGGGCGATCTTGAGGACCCGGCACGTCACCGCAACGGGGATCCCGTCGGCGGCCAGCTCGCGGACGAGCGGGTACATCATTTTCCCGGCAGGTTCGCCTGGGACAGGTAGGCGGCTGCGCGGCGTAGGACCTCGTTCTCCTGCTCGAGCAGCTTGATCCGCTTGTTGGCCTCGCGTAGCGCCTCGGACTCGCTGCCGGGCCTCAGTGAGCCCGACGAGCGGGTCGAGGTCTTCTCATCGACGGCGAGCCACCGCTTGAGGCAAGACGGCGAGATGCCGAAGTCCTTCGCGACTTGGGCCATCGAGGCATCAGAGTCGCGGTAGACCCGGATCACGTCCTCGCGAAACTCCTTGGGGAATGCCTTCGGCATGGTGCACATCCTTCCAGCGCCGACACACATCGACGCAGATCAGGTGTCACCTATCCGTGCAGCAGTCCCGGCCGTCGCAAGCACCGTGTTCGGCCGGCAACGACTCGCCACAAAGTCCAGGTAGTCATCAAGAAGCTTCACCCGAACCGCATGACCGGCTCACCCGAAGACCCCCTGGACCTGATCAGACACACATCAACGAACGACATTCCGGGCGCCTCCTGCCGGCACAGAACACCCGGCGGATCCGGGCACTCAGTCCTACGAGGGATACCCGCATATCAAGCATGTGAGGGCGTATAGGACTCGGCGCCTGCCGTTCGAACCCCACCGGTTCGCCGACACGCCGACGTTAGTAGTCCCCATGCCGCCTATGTCCTGCTCGCCGAGCTGGACCCGTGACGCGACGTTCCTCCACCCAGCATCTGAGATATCGACGGTTGTTCATGTACCCGATCAAAGTTCCATAATCGCGCCTAGGAACGCTAGAAGAATAGGCGGCACGTATGCTACGAATGTCCGTAGTCGGGTCGCCTTCGGGTGGCCCGTATTCGCATTTCTAGGATAATTGACGGAAATCGATTGTGGCTGATTGTTGGTGAATTGACGTGCATGGCGGGATGAAGGTCTACCGCGGCTCAGCTACTGCTGCGCGGACCTATGTCGAGGCTGATCGGTCGCGGGTCGATGACTACTACCTGGCCGAGGGCACGGGTCTGGCCGAGCGCCACGTCGCGGTCAGCGCCGCTGGTGAGGCAGCAGGTCGCGGCGCTCCGGGTGTCCGCGCCGGCCGCGCCATGGACGGCGACGCCTACGAGGCGTGGGTCGCAGGCCGCGACGCGGCCACGGGCCGCGGCAAGGGCCGGGTCCGGACTGATGACCAGGCGGTGCGGTTCGTGGAGGTTGTGGTCAACGGGCCCAAGACGTGGTCGCTGGCCGCGACGGTGCATCCGGAGGTCTCAGCTGCTTACGACGCGGCGCAAGACCGGGCTGCGGGTGAGGTGGTTGGGTGGCTGGTCGAGCACGCGACCACGCGGGTGGGGCCGCGGGGGCGGCAGGTCCAGGTGCCGGTGGAGGAGATCGAGGCCGCGGTCGTGCGGCATCACACTTCGCGTGCTGGTGATCCGCACCGCCACTTGCACTTGCAGGTCAACGCCCGGGTCTGGGCCCAGGGGGCGTGGCGGGGGATCCACACGGTCGGGGTCCGCGACTGCCTGGACGCGATCAACGGCATCGGACACGCAGCCATCGCCTGTGACCCGCAGTTCCGCGCAGTGCTGAGCAAGCACGGGTACACGCTGGATGCTGAGTCCGGGGAGATCGAGCAGCTGTCACCGTTCGCGGGTGCGTTCAGTGCCCGGGCGGCGCAGATCGGCCGCAACGTCGACACCTACGAGGCTCAGTGGCGCACCGCGCATCCCGGTCAGGAACCCGGCCCCAGACTGCGACGCACGTGGGATGCCCGGGCCTGGGCTGATGCGCGTCCGGACAAGGTCGTGCCGAAGGACGGGGCCGAGTTGCGGGCACGGTGGCTCGAGGAGCTCGCCGACCTCGGCTTCCACGCACCCACCGCGCCGGCTAAGTCGGCTGAGCCAATGGCGCCGAGGATCGGGCAGCTGAACCGTGACGTGTGCGTCGAGGTCGTGCTGTGCCGCCTCGGTGCACGCCGGTCGGGGTGGAACGCAGCCGATGTGCGCGGTGAGGTCGAACGGCTCGTGGCCTCGGTCGGGCTGGTCGCCGAGGCGCCGGCGCGGGTCGAGCTCACCGAGGACCTCACTGCCCGGACCCTGGCCCAGTGCGTACCGCTACTTGACCGGACTGATGTGCCCGAGCACATTCGGTCGTTGACCTCGTCGAAGGTGTTGTCGGTCGAGAACGAACTGACGGCCCACCTGACCAACCGCTCACCCATCACCGACACCAAGTCCGGCGCCGGGCCGGCGGAAGTCATCGCAGCCAACCGCGGGCTTGATGTCGCTCAGCAGAACGTCGCTGCGCACCTTGCCGGCGGGGCGCGGCTACTGCTGGTCGAAGGCGCTGCAGGTGCTGGGAAGACCTCGACCCTGGCCGCTGCCAACCAGGCCATGACGCAGGCCGGGCGGGGCCGGATGGTCGTGGTGACGCCGACCTTGAAGGCCGCCTCGGTCGCCGCCGAGGAACTGGGGACCGAAGCGTTCTCGGCGGCGTGGCTGGTCCACCAGCATGGGTTCCGGTGGGATCAGGACGGCCGTTGGTCGCGGGTTCTGGCTACGCCTGAGGATCGGGCGCGGTTGTTGCCGGGGGATCTGTTGCTTGTCGATGAGGCCGGGATGCTCGACCAGGACACTGCGTTGGCGTTGATGAAGATCGCCGACCAGTCAGGCGCACGCCTCGCGCTGGTCGGCGACCGGCACCAGCTGCCAGCGGTCGGACGTGGGGGAGTCCTGGACCTGGCCGCCGACGCAGCCCCCGACACGGCATGTCTGACTCTGGAGACGGTCCACCGGTTCGCCGATCCCAACTACGCGCACCTCACACTCGAGATGCGGACCGGGCAGAACGCCGCCGAGGTCTTCGAAGCTCTCCTGGCTCGAGGTGACATCCAGATCCATCCCAGCGACATCGAACGAGTTCAGGCCCTGACCAACTTCGCCGACGTCACCGGTATTAGCCACGACGGCGCGGAACATCAACGGACGCTGGTGGTGGCTGACACCCGCGAGCAGGTCGCCGCGCTCAACGCCGCGATCCGCGACCGTCGCCAGACCGACCAGAGGCACGACGACGGGCAGGCGCTCACGACCGCCGCGGGGGAGCGCATCGGTGTCGGCGACACCATCACCACGCGCCGCAACGACCGCTCTCTGGGGGTGGCGAACCGGCAGACCTGGACCATTACCGCGGTCGCCGACGACGGCGCCCTGACCATCGCCGGCGAACCCCTCGCGGTCGGCCCCAGCAGGCCAGGAACGCAGGGGGGAACGCAACCAGCAGCAGGACACCGAACAGGGACAAAGCCCCAGGTCAGCAGGGGGGAACGCACCCTTCCGGCGGCCTACGTCCAGCAGCACGTCGAGCTGGCCTACGCCCAAACCGTCTACGGCGCGCAGGGCGAGACCGTGGACCGTGCCCACTTCGTCCTGGGGGAGCAGACCGGTGCCGCGTCGGCGTACGTGGCGATGACCCGGGGCCGGGAGGCCAATACCGCGCACCTGGTCGCTGAGAGCGTCGATGAGGCCCGCGAGCAGTGGGTCGCTGTGTTCAGCCGCGACCGCGCCGACCTCGGACCAGCACGCGCAGCGACCAGAGCTGCAGAGGATCTCGACCGCTACGGCAGCCTCGACTGGGAGACCGCCGAAGCCATCCAAGTCACCGAGTCTGCGGCCGCAACACGCCTGCGACCGGACCGCGGCAGCCCAGCCGAGCTCCGCCCTGAACCGGCTCGTCCTGGCCGTTCGCGGTGACCCACCGCGGGTAGTCGACGAAAGTTTTTGGTCCGCAGTGATCGCCAGGGACCCCATCTTCGCCTTGGTCCTTAGTGAGAGAGCAAATTCCAGGCGCCGGGCTCGGCCGGTACGCGACGACGACGCCTCCAATCACGAGAGGACCCACCATGACCAACCTCGACAGCTCGTCCACCCCTGCGGCACAGGCCGGCATGTCCACGATCGGCTCCATGACCATCGGCTCGCTCGACGATCGACCCGACGCCGACTTCCTGACCCTGCCCGAGGTCGCCGATGTACTGCGGGTGCCGGTCAACACCTTGCGGTGGTGGCGCCAGCAGGGCACCGGGCCGCGCTTCTTCAAGATCGGGCGACGTCTGGTCACCACGGTCGGCGACCTGACCAGCTGGGTGGAGACGCAGAAGACCGGCACAGGCCCCGACGCGGCTTAAGACGCTCGGCGCGTCTGTGGGTTGTCCACAGGCGCGCCGAGTGCGCCGTTGTCCACAGCCACGTCCGGACCGCCAGCGCGGACCCGCCATTCGGACGTCGAATGCTGGGAAGCGGCACCGCCGCTCCTTCGTCGACCCCTCGAGATCAGGAGAATGCGCATGGCCAGCTACAGCGTGGCCAAGAGGCCCAACGGTCAGTGGAGAGCCCGCTACCGGGGCCCCGACCACAAGGAACGATCCCGGCACTTTGATCGCAAGGTCGACGCCGAGCGATGGGCGCGCACCGAGGTCGCCCGCCTCGACCGCGGCGAGTGGACCAGCCCCGAGCTCGGACGCCTCACCGTCGGCGAGTACTCCCAGGAGTGGCTGCGCAGCAAGGTCCGCATCCGCCCATCCACCCGACTGATGTACGACGTCGTCCTGCGCAACCAGGTGCTGCCCACCTGGGAGAGCGTCCGGCTCGACGCCGTACGCCACGAGGACGTCGGAGCCTGGATCGCCAAACTCCACGGCAACGGGCTCTCGGCCGCACGCACCCGGCACGCCTGGGTCGTCCTGTCCCAGATCCTCGAGCTCGCGGTCCGCTCGCACCGGATCCCGAACAACCAGGCCAAGGGAGTCGAGCTACCCGCCCTGCCCAGCAAGAGCGAGCGGGACAAGACCCGGTTCCTCGACGAGCGAGAGGTGTGGGCACTGGCCGAAGCCGCCGGCGACTTCTCGCTCTCCGTGCTCGTCCTGGCCTGGTGCGGGCTGCGGTTCGGCGAGCTCGCCGCCCTTCGCTGCAGCAGCCTCAACGTCACGAACCGCGAGCTACGCGTCTCGGCCACGCTCTCGGAGAGCAACGGCAAGCTCGTCGAAGGCCCACCCAAGACCGAGACCAGCAACCGCACCGTCCCGGTGCCGGCCTGGCTGTGCGACGAGCTCGCCGCACGGACCGAGGGCCGCGAGCCCACCGACCACCTGCTGACCTCACCCAACGGCGGGCCACTGCGCAGCGGCAACTGGCGCTACCGCGTCTTCGACCCGGCCGTGAAGAAGACCGGCCTGGCCTCCCAGCAGCGCGGCGACATGCTCCGCCCGCACGACCTACGACACACCTGCGCATCGCTCCACATCAAGCACGGAACGCCACCCAAGGTGCTCTCCACGATGCTCGGACACGCCTCCGTCGCGATCACCCTCGACCGCTATGGTCACCTCTACCCGGGCGAGGTGCACATGTTCGTCGACCGGCTCGGAGAGGTCGCTCTGGCCGCACGTGCGGACTATTTGCGGACAGCAGGCCGATCCGAGGCTCCGGACGGAGCGCCAGATCAGCCCTAGCAAGCCGCTGACCTGGGACAATGGAAAATGCGGGGCGGTAGCTCAGTCGGTTAGAGCAGAGGACTCATAATCCTTGGGTCGTGGGTTCGAGTCCCACCCGCCCTACCAGCCTGGCCTGCGGCGCAGCGCTCCGAGCACCACCGCCCTGTGCGGCGGCCGGAAGTGCGGCGCCTGCGGGCGATGACGACCTACGACGCCACCGTGGACGATCTCCCGGGCTGGCCCGCGGCTTGCGGATGCCACAACGCCTCTCGCCGGCACGGACCTCTCAACTCGACGACGCACTTACGGACCACACGCGACGTCGAACGCCTACGCTCTGCGGCTATGAGCAGCGCTGCAGCCAGAGTCATCGACCGGCTGGCCCCCCGACTAGGCACCGCCATCCGCGCACGCCGTCTGACGGAGGTGCGCAACGTCGTCAACTTCATGCCGCGAGGCGACATGACGGCGGTCGACGCTGGCGCGAACGTGGGGCTCTACAGCTACTGGATGGCGAAGCGGGCATCCGTCGTGCACGCCTTCGAGCCACAGCCGTCGGTCTTCGACCGCCTCCGCGCGGGCAGTGGCCCGAAGGTGCGCACCTACAACAACGCGCTCTCCGACGTCGCAGGCACGGCAACCCTCCAGGTGCCCACCCAGAGCCACGGCATGGCCAGCCTGCGTCAGATCGACGACATGCCCACCACGCAGATCGACGTGCCCCTGGTGGTCCTGGACGACCTCGGCCTGGACGGGGTCGGCTTCGTCAAGATCGACGTCGAGGGCCACGAGGAGCAACTTCTCCGCGGAGCGGCGAAGACCCTTCGGGCCGGGTTGCCGGTGATCTACATCGAGGTCGAGGAGCGACACAACCCCGGTGGCCTCGACCGGATCACTCAGTTCCTCGGCGACCTGGGCTACGACCAGCACTTCTGGGACCAGACCGGTGACCTACGTCCGATGGACACCTGGGATCCGGCTCGCTACCAGGACCCGGCGTCGCTCGAGAGCGGCGATCCTTACGCCTGCAACTTCCTGTTCCAGAGCTCGGCCGGTCCACGAGCCGGGGTGTGACACCGTCGTCACGGCTCGCACCACGAGGGTATGAACTCGCCGGCGGCGGATACTGGGCCGCGTGACCGACTCCGTACGACGTCTGGACGCCACCTCCCTCGAGTCGGCTCACCGCGACGTCACCGTCCCCGGCTACGACCGGGCCGCCACGACCACCGGCATCGTCCACCTCGGCGTGGGCGGCTTCCACCGCGCGCACCAGGCGGTCTACCTCGACGAGCTGATGGCGCTGGGACGAGCCAGCGACTGGGCGATCTGCGGCGTGGGGGTGCTGCCAGCCGACGCGCACATGCGCGACGTCCTGCGCGAGCAGGACCACCTCTACACCGTCGCGGTCCGTCACCCCGACGGGTCGCTGACGACCCGCGTCGTGGGGGCGATGACCGACTACCTGTTCGCGCCCGACGACCCCGCGGCCGTCGTACGACGCATGGCCGACCCCGCCACCCGGATCGTGTCGCTGACCATCACCGAGGGCGGCTACGCGCTCGACCAGGTGACGGCGCGCGCGGACACCGATCCGCCTACCGCGTTCAGCCTCCTCGCCGACGCGCTCGCCCTGCGGCGCGAGGCGGGGGAGACGCCGTTCACCGTGATGTCGTGCGACAACGTCGAGGACAACGGACTCATCGCGAAGGCCGCCCTGACGGCATACGCGCAGACCGTCGATCCCGACCTGGCCGACTGGATCGGCGAGCACGTCCGCTTCCCGGGCTCCATGGTCGACCGGATCACCCCGGCGACCACCGACGCCGACCGTGACGAGGTCGCCGAGCAGACCGGCCTGCACGACGAGTGGCCGGTGGTGTGCGAGCCGTTCCGCCAGTGGGTGCTCGAGGACCACGACGGCGACCACGGCAGCGACCACCGGCCGCCGTGGGAGGAGGTCGGGGTGCAGGTGGTGCCCGACGTGCGTCCCTTCGAGCGGATGAAGCTGCGCCTGCTCAACGGAGGGCACCAGGTCCTCGGCCACCTCGGCTACCTCGCCGGTCACCGCTGGGTCCACGAGGCAGCCCAGGACCCGGCCGTCGGTGCGCTGCTCGGTGCCTACCTCGAGCGCGAGGCCGTGCCCTCCTTCGAGCCGCCGGAGGGCACCGACCTGTCCGACTACGCCCGGACCGTCCGCGAGCGCTTCGCCAGCCCGGCCATCCGCGACAGCCTGGAGCGGATCTGCGCCCAGACCTCCGACCGGCTGCCGAAGTTCGTGCTCCCGGTCGTGCGCGACCAGCTGGCCGCCGGTGGCGACGTGCGCCTCGGTGCGCTCGTGGTCGCCGGCTGGGCCCGGTACGCCGAGGGCACCGACGAGCAGGGCGACGCGATCGACGTCGTCGACCCGAGGCGCGACGAGCTGATGGCCGCCGCCGCCGCGCAGCACGACGACCCGACGGCGTTCCTGCGGGTGACCGACGTGTTCGGTGACCTCGCCGAGCACGACCGGTTCGTCACCGCCTACGTCGCGGCGCTCGAGGGCCTGCACACCGACGGCGTACGCCGCACGGTCGAGCGGGTGCTCGCCGAGACCTGACGGGCCCGGCGGCCACCACGTCTCAGGCCGCGCGGGCGAAGTCCTTCGGCGTGAACTCCTCGTCCTGCAGGTGCTGCTCGATGTCCTCCAGGCTGTGACCGGTCAGCTCGGGCATGAACCTCAGCACGAAGACGAAGGCGATCACGTTGAAGCCGGCGTAGATCCAGAACGTCTGCCCGACACCGAACGTCTCGATCATCGTGAGCAGCGTCAGCGTGATGAGCAGGTTCGTGCTCCACAGGGCGGCCGACTGGACACTGGTGCCGGCGCTGCGCACGGCCAGCGGATAGATCTCCGACCCGGTCAGCCAGCCCATCAGCTGCAGCCCGCCGGCGTTGAACGCCATGAAGACCATCAGCGTGGCGATGATGAACGGCACCTGGGCCTTGCCGGCGTTGTCGGTCACGAAGAACGCGCCGAGCACCACGAGGCTGGCCGCCGCGCCCGGCACCATGACGAGCGTGAGCCGGCGACGCCCCACTCGGTCGACGATCGAGAGCCCGATGATCTGCATGACCAGGTACGTCACGCCCAGGCCGATGCTGACGCGCAGGGCGGTCGAGGTGGAGAACCCGTTGTCGGTCAGGATCGTGGGGGAGTAGTAGATGATCATCTCGATCCCGCTGAGCTGGGTGAAGATCGCGACGCCGCACCCGACGAGCAGGGCCGGGCGGACCCAGGACTGTCGCAGACCGGACCACCCCCGCTCGTGGGCTGCCGTGCTCCTCTTGCGCTTCTCCAGCTCCTCGATCTCGTCGAGCTCCGGGCTCACGTCGTACCCGTCGGGCCGGACCCGCTCCAGCACCCCGCGTGCGTCGTCCTCGCGGCCGCGCTTGACCAGCCACCGCGGACTCTCGGGGAGCCGCAGCATGAGCAGTCCGACGACGACCGGCGGCACGGCGGCGGCCGCGATGGAGATCCGCCACGACACCGACTCGGTCGCACCCACGATGGTGGCGATCACGATGCCCACGCCGATGGCCAGCTGGAAGGCCAGCACGAGCCGTCCGCGCAGCTGCGCCGGCGCGAGCTCGGCGACGTACATCGGGACGGTCTGCGTGGCGCCGCCGACCGCGAAGCCCAGGATGATCCGGCCGGCCACCAGCAACCATGGGTTCGGTGCGGCGCTGCAGGCCAGCGAGCCGACCACGAACACCGCGCAGACCACGAGGATCGTGCCGCGACGACCCAGCCGCTCGGACAGGAAGCTGCACGACAGGGCGCCGATGACGGCCCCGAGGAGGATCGCGGCCGCGATGGCCTGCTCCATGCCGCTGCCGATCTCGAACTCGTCGCTGATCTGCAGCAGCGCGCCGGAGATGATGCCGGTGTCGTAGCCGTAGAGCAGGCCTGCCACCGCCGACACCAGCGCCGCTGCGAGCATCGGTCCGGTCACACCGGCCTGCTCCTCGGTCGCCTTCTCGTCGGTCCTGACGTCGTCGTCCTGGATGCCGTCCATCGTCCGTCTTCCTCCTGGTCGTGTGTCTGCCTCGTGGCCCTGAGCGGCGAGACGACGGCACCCGATACCCACATCTGTGACTCTCACCACCCCGGCGGGCAAAATTTCGTGCTGGGCGCGGTCGCTGGCGCGGCGGTGCGTCACCCAGTGGTCAGGTCCCGCGGCGCCGGCCCGCCTAGGCTCGTCGCCATGGACACCTCGGGGGCCTTCGACGTGGTCGGGCTCGATGCCCGGGCCGAGGCGGTCTACCGACTCGTGCTCACCGAGGGCACCGTCACCCCTGACGACGTCGCCGCCGCGCTCCCCGTCGCGGCCGACGAGGCGGCCACCCGGCTCGAGCGGCTCCGGGCGGCCGGACTGATCAACCGCGTCTCGGGGCACGGGCACTTCACCGCCGTCGACCCGCGCGTGGCCCTGCGGGCACTGACCGAGCGGACGGCCGACCGGCTCGACCGGGTGCGCGCCGACATCCCGACCATGGCCGCGCTCTTCGAGAGCATGGGAGCCACCGCGGGCACCGACCCGGAGGTGCGGGTCGTCGACGAGCCCGGCCTGATCGGCATGTGGTACGTCCGGCTCGAGCACGAGGTGACCGAGGAGTTCCTCACCTTCGACCGACCGCCCTACGTCCTGGCCGCGGACAACCCGGTCGAGCCGCTCGTGCTGGCTCGCGGCGTCGACTGGCGGGTCGTGTACGCCGCCGAGGGGCTCGAGCGGCCCGGGGCGTGGGACGAGCTGCGGCACGCGGTCTCCGCGGGCGAGAGGGCCCGGGTGGCCCCGGAGCTGCCGACCAAGATCGCGATCGCAGACCGACGCATCGCCATCGTGTCGACGTCGCTCGACCTGGACCGCCCGGTCGCGCTGGTGACCGAGGCGCCTCCGCTCGTCGACCTGCTGGTGGCCCACTTCGAGGCGACGTGGGAGCGCTCGGTCGAGGTGCCGGCGCTCGACGACCTCAGCACGGCGGCCCCGCCCGGCAGCCCCAGCCGCGAGGACCTCGCCCTGCTCGCGATGCTCGGCGTGGGCGCCAAGGACGAGGTGATCGCCCGCGAGCTCGGCATGTCGCCGCGGACGCTGCGCCGTCGCAGCGCCGAACTCTTCGATCGCCTCGGGGCCGCCAACCGCTTTCAGGCCGGGGCCCAGGCCGTCCGACGCGGCTGGATCTGAGGCCGACCGGCGGCGCCGACCGGCTGCTCCTGCCGGCGTCGTCCGCCGACGCCGCGGACCCGTCGTGTTACGCGCACGTCAACTCTCACGGCCAGTTCCGGCCAGTGGCCGCGCGCGGCCACCGCAGCGGTTGTGCCGCGTCGAGAGCGCCGGATACAAGGAGGGATCCCTTGTCCTGAAAGGCTCTCGATGTCGCCCCTCCACCCCCGTCGCTCGGCTGTCGCGGCCGTGCTCGCCCTCGCGGTCGGCACGCTCGTCGTACCCGACCCGGCGGTCGCCCTGCCCGCCGTGCCCTCCGTGTCCTCAGCGCCCGCGGCATCGTCGACCCCCGTCCGCGTGATCATCGAGGTCGACGGCCCGACCGCGCCCGGCGTGGTCGGGGTGGCCACGGTCGCCCGCGCTCAGCAACGCGGCGCCGGCGTGTCCTTCCGCCGTCAGTACGCCGCCGCGGTGACCCGCGTCGAGCGCCAGCAGGACGCCGTCCTCGACCGGGCACGCTCGGCCGGCGTCCGGGTGACCGACTCCGCCCCGGTGACCGGGGTGCTCAACGCGGTCGTCGCGACCGTCGACCCCACCGACCTCGCCACCCTGCGCCGTACGACGGGGGTCGCGCGGGTGACCGAGGCGACCGAGGCCGTGGCGCTCGACGTCGACAGCGTCCCGTCGACGGGCGCTCCGCAGGTCTGGGAGCAGACCACCCCGTCCGGCACGCACCTCGAGGGCGACGGCGTCACCGTCGCGGTCGTCGACACCGGCATCGACTACTCGCTCGAGGACCTCGGCGGCGGCTTCGGCGAGGAGTTCCGCGTCGTAGGCGGCTACGACTTCGTCAACGACGACGCCGACCCGACCGACGACAACGGCCACGGCACCCACGTCGCCGGCATCGTCGGCGGCGCCGGGACCCGCAACGTCGAGGGCATGGCGCCCGACGTGAGCCTGACCGCCTGGAAGGTCCTCGGCGAGAACGGCAGCGGCGACACCGCCGGGGTCCTGCTCGGCCTGGAGGCGGCGGTCGACCCGGCCGGCGCCCACCCGGCCGACGTCGTCAACCTGAGCCTCGGCGCGCCCGGTGACGGCACCGACCCGATCGGCCGCGCGGCCACGGCCGCGGTCCGCCAGGGCGTCGTGGTCGTCGCCGCGGCCGGCAACGCCGGCCCCGCCGAGCAGACCATCGGCTCCCCGGCGTCGGCGCCCGGCGTGCTCGCCGTCGGGGCCGGCGTCACCGGCGTCGACCTGCCGACGATGACGCTCACGACCCCGGAGGGCTCCCGGCCGCTGACGGTCGCGCGCTTCCCGCTCTCGGCCAACCCGCCGGCCGCGGGCCTCACCGCCGACCTGGTCGAGGTCGGCGACGGCTTCGAGCAGGCCTACGAGGACGCCGGCGACGTGACCGGCAAGATCGTCGTGATCCAGAGCCTGGTGGTCGGCAGCCTCGAGCAGGTGCAGGGCGGACACCTCCTCCAGGCCCAGCTGGCCGAGGAGCACGGTGCCGCCGGCGTGCTGCTCTACGCGCCGTCGCCGACCGACCCCGCTGATGACGGCGGGTCCGACACCCCGGTCCGCACCACGGCCGACGACGGCACCGCGCCGTTCTCCACCGAGGCGACCCCGGCCGACGTGCACGTGCTCGACGACGGGGGCTTCGACCTGCGCCGCGAGAGCCTCGTGATGCTGTCGACGACCTCCGCGCTCTACCAGACCTTCCGCCAGCAGGTCCGCGACGGCACGGCCCGCGCCACCATCGGCTCGGTCGACGCGACCGACCGGCTCGCCGACTTCAGCTCCCGCGGCCCCAGCGACGGCATGACGCTCAAGCCCGAGATCGTCGCGCCCGGCTTCGAGATCCTGTCCACCCTGCCGTCGGTCTTCGGCGTCGAGGGCGACCGCTACCGGATGTCCGGGACGTCGATGGCCTCGCCCCACGTCGCCGGCGCGGCCGCGCTCCTCGTGCAGGCCCGCCCCGACCTCACCGCCGCCCGGCTCCGGGCCACGCTCATCGGCAGCGCCCGCGAGCTCGACTCCGTCGACGCCGACGCGTCCCCGTCCGGCCAGGGGGCCGGCACCCTCGACGTCGCCGCCGCCGTCGACCAGCACGTCACCGCCGCGCCCGACGCCGTGTCGCTCGGCCTGGTCGACATGGCAGGCACGGGTGCGCGCAGCGAGCCGGTGGTCCTGACCAACGACGGCCCGGCGGCGGTCACCGTGGCCCTGACCGTGCACCCGTCCGGCGTCAGCACCGGCACCGCCACGCTCAGCACCCGACGCGTCACGGTGCCCGCCGGCGGCGAGGCGACCGTCTCGCTCTCGGTCCGCCCGCGCCTGGGACACGTCGACACCGAGACCTCCGGCGTCCTGGTCGGGGCCGTGTCCGACGGCTCCACCCTCCGCGTCCCGTACGCCGCCTACGTGCGCACCCTGGCCGTGCAGGCCACCCCCGACCCGGCCCGTGGCAGCTCGCAGGTCTTCGTGCACAGCGGCTCCGGGCTGCTTCCCGAGACCGGCGTGACCGTGACCGCGACGGCGCCCTCGGGGCGTCGTACGACCGTGGGGGTGAGCGAGGACGCTCGCAACGACGGCTGGTACCGCGGCCGGGTGCCTCTCACCGAGACCGGTAGCTACACGATCCGCGCCCGGGCGGTCGTCGCCGGTCGCACCATCACCGGTATCTCGACGATCCGGTCCGTCAGTGCCGACCAGCCGGGCCGGTGGGAGCAGGTCGGGCTCACCGGCGAGGCCGCCCGGTTGGCCGTCTCGCCCGGCGCCACCGGCACCGCCCTGGGCGTGACCACCGACAGCGCCTACCCCATGGTCACCACCGACCGTGGTGCCACCTGGACGCGCGTGCGGAGCATGCCGGTCGCCGGTGGCTGGGGCCTCCCGGCAGCCGACCCGCGAGCCGCAGGAGCGTTCTACCTCGGCCTCAACGGCCGGTTCGGCGCCGGCGTCCTCGACGCGAGCTACGAGGGCCGCGTCCTGCACACGCCGGACGCGGGACGCACCTGGACGGTACTGCCGTTCCGCGACACCGCCGTCCTCGCCCTGCTGGCGAGCGGCTCGAGCCTGGTGGCCGTGGTGGCCGACGGCGCCGAGATCAGCGCCGACGGCGGCCGCACCTGGCGGCACGTCCAGCACGTCTGGCAGAGCGAGGTCGTCGACGCCGAGCTCGCGGGTGACGACCTCGTCGTCAGCGACCTGTTCTCGGTCTCGCGCCTCGCCGACGTCACCGGCACGGGCGAGGCGATCGAGCAGACCTACGTCCCTGACGGCGGCCTGGTCTACAACCTCGGCGCCGACGGCGAGGCGGCGGTCGCCGTGCTGTCGGACACCTCGATGGTGCGCTCGACCGACGGCGGTACGACGTGGGCCCCGATCGGCGAGAGCGGCCAGTCCTACGTGACCGACGTCCAGGTCGTCGACGGCACGCTCTACCTGTCCGGCCTGTCGTCGTACACGACGAGCGAGGACTACGGCACGACCCTCGTCGAGCACGACTTCCCGGCCGACGGCCCGCTCGTCACCGACGTCGACCGCTGGCCGGGTAGCGGACCCGAGACGGCGCTGCTCTCCATGGAGAACGCCGGTCTGTACGAGACCGAGGGCGACGGCTGGGACAAGATCGGTCTCAGCGCCACCACGGTGAGCTCGGTGGACGTCGGCACCGACACCGGCGGATCCCCGGTCCTCCGGGTGACCGACCAGGAGGGCCTGCACGAGCGGGCGCTCGCGGACCTCGACGCCGACGAGCAGGACTGGGGCTCCACGGGCCACGAGGGCTACATCGGCGTCGAGCTCTCCGACGTCGTCCAGTCGCCCCGGGGCGCCCGGTCGGTCTGGAGCATCGGCCGCACCGCCACGGGCCAGGGCAAGATCATGGTCGGGGCGCCGGGGGAGGAGCAGCAGCGGGTCGGCCCGCGCGGCTCCTACGGCGCGACCGCCCTGGCGGTCTCCCCGCTCGACGAGGACACCGTCGCGGTCGGCTACAGCTCGCTGATCGGCACCGGCTGGATGGTCTCGACCGACGGGTTCGAGACCTGGACGTCCTACGACACCGGGCAGCACGTGAACCAGCTCCGCTTCGACCCCGTCCGGCCCGGCCGGCTCTGGCTGGCCACCGAGGACGGTGTGCTGCGCTCCGACGACCTCGGCGCCACGACGACGCGGGTCACGACCACCCCGGCGCTCTCGGTCCACCTCGAGCGGGCCACCCGCGACCGCGTGGTCGTCGGCGAGCGTGGGGCGATCCGCTGGTCGACCGACGCCGGCCGAACCGTCCACCGGGCTGTCCTCGCCGACACCTCCGCGGCCATCGGGTCGTTCACCCGCGTCGTGGTCCCGGCGGGCCGGTTCAAGGGCGTCGAGCTGCTCGTCGCGGGAGCCGAGCAGTGGCACCCCCACGGCCTGACGGTCAACGGCGGCGGCGCGCTCGTGTCGACCGACGGCGGTCGCTCGTGGGTGGCGGCCAGCGCGGGGCTCACGGCGCTGTCGGTCCGCTCGCTCGACGTCAGCCCCGACGGGGCCTGGGTCTACGCCGGCACCGACGACGGCGGCGTCCACCGCACGGCCTCGTCCTCGCTGGTGCCGCGCTCCGCCGTACGTCGTACGACGGCCAAGGTCTCCGCGCCCTCGACGGCCAGGCTCGGGACGCGTCCGCTCGTCTCGATCAGCGTCAGGTCCGGGTCGGTCCCCGCGACCGGGACCGTGCTGGTGTCGGTGCAGCGCGCCGGGGGAGCCGTGGTGCTGCGCACCCGCCTCACCCTGCGTGCAGGCCGCGCGTCGTTCCGCCCACCCGCGCTGCGCAAGGCCGGGCAGTACGTCGTCCGGGTGGCCTACGAGCCCACCGGGCTGTTCGCGGCGTCGCGCGGCAACGACACGGTCCGGGTGCGGTGACGGACCCGGCGGCCTGCGCGGGCCTCAGCCCGCGTAGGTCGCCTGGTAGGCGAGCAGGAGCTCGCGACCCTCGGCCATCGACTCCCGGAGCTCCTCCAGCAGCGGTACGACGGGCGCGAGCGACCCCGAGTCGGCGGCGACCTCGACGCGACGGGCGGCCTCCCCGGCCCGGGTCGCACCGAGGTTAAGGGCGCTGCCGGCGATCTTGTGGGAGCGCGCCTTGACCGTCGCGATGTCCCCGGCCCCGACGGCGGCCGCGATCACCGTGACGGCCTCGTCGGAGTTGACCTGGAAGTTGCCGATGGCCCGGTCGAGGTAGCTGGTGTCACCCGGGTCGAGCTCGCGCAGCATGTCGAGACGCTCGACGTCGAGGCCCGTGGGTGGCGGCGCAGCCGGCCCCACGCCGTCCTTCGTCGTCGATCGGTCCCCGGTCACGGGCAAAACCTACTGTGACCGGGGCGTCCGCACTGCCACGATCGGGAGTGCGGCAGGCTGGGCCTGCTCCCACCCACCGACCCGGGAAGGTCCCACGTGCCTGTCGACCCCGATCTCCTCGCCGACCTGCAGTGGCGCGGACTCGTCGCCCACTCCACCGATCCCGATGCCCTGCGCGAGGCTCTGGACGGACGCAGCATCCGGTTCTACGTGGGGTTCGACCCGACCGCGCCGAGCCTGCACATGGGCAATCTCGTGCAGATCACGACCGCGCGGCGCCTGCAGGACGCCGGCCACACGCCCTACCTCCTCGTCGGCGGGGCGACCGGCATGATCGGCGACCCGCGCGACTCGGGCGAGCGGACCCTCAACTCGGCCGAGACCGTGCAGGAGTGGGTGGGGCGGATCCGTCGGCAGATCGAGCCGTTCCTGTCGTTCGAGGGTGACAACGCAGCGACCATGGTCAACAACCTCGACTGGACCGACGGCCTGTCGGTCATCGACTTCCTGCGCGACGTCGGCAAGCACTTCCCGATCAACCGAATGCTGGCCCGCGACACCGTCAAGCGCCGTCTCGAGTCGGGCATCAGCTTCACCGAGTTCAGCTACGTCCTGCTGCAGTCGATGGACTTCCTCGAGCTGCACCGTCGTCACGGCGTCGACCTCCAGTTCGGCGGGTCCGACCAGTGGGGCAACATCACCGGCGGTGCCGAGCTGATCCGCCGCGCGACCGGCGACCAGGTGCACGCCTTCGCGACGCCGTTGGTCACCAAGGCCGACGGCACCAAGTACGGCAAGACCGAGGGCGGCGCCCTCTGGCTCGACCCCTCGATGCTCTCGCCCTACGCCTTCCACCAGTTCTGGCTCAACGTCGAGGACGAGAAGGTCGACGAGCTGCTCCGCATCTTCACCTTCCTGCCGCGTGCCGAGCTCGAGGAGCTCGCTGCCCGACACGCCGAGAAGCCGTTTCTGCGCGAGGCCCAGAAGGTGCTGGCCGACGAGGTGACGACCTTCGTCCACGGTGCCGCTGAGACCGAGGAGGCGAAGGTCGCGGCCGTCGCCCTGTTCGGGAGTGGAGACCTGCATGCGTTGTCCGCGCGCACGCTGAAGGACATCGGCGACGGTCTGAACCTGCGCGAGGTGGAGCTCGACGGCGCCGCGACGACGGTGGGTGAGCTGTTCGCGAGGTCGTTCGACTCATCGTTGAGCGATGCGCTCCGCACCATCAACGACGGGGGCGCGTACCTCAACAACGTGCGCATCGACGACGCTCGTCGAGTGGTCACTGCCGAGGATCGTCTTCACGATCGATGGGTCGTGCTGCGGCGCGGGAAGAAGCGCTACGCAGTGGTCGACCTCAGGCTATGACGCCCGACCGCAGGCTGGCCGGCCTCGAGGACCGGGCGCGGCTCCGGCTGCCTGCCCCGGTGTTCGAGTACGTCGCCCAGGGCGCCCGTGACGGCCACACGACGGCCGCCGCGCCCGGGTCCTGGCGCCAGTGGCCCCTCCACCCGCACGTGCTGCGTGACGTGACGCGGGTCGACCCGGGCACCGTGGTGCTCGGACGCACCACGGCCGTCCCGTTCGGGGTCGCCCCCACCACGCTCCAGCGAGCGATCCACCCCGACGGCGAGCTGGCCATAGCCCGCGCCGTCGCCGCCGCCGACGGCCTGATGGTCGTCTCCAGCAACGCCGGTACGACGTTCGCCGACCTCGCGACCACCGGCGTGCGCTGGTGGGTCCAGTGCTACCTACCCGCCGACCGGACCCTCGCCCTGCCGCTCCTGCGGCGCGCCGTCGAAGCAGGTGCCGACGCCGTCGTCCTGACCGTCGACACCCCCGTGGTCGGCACCAAGTACTCCACCGACCCGCAGGGCACCGTCATCTGGGACGTCGTTGATCCCTCGATGCTGCGCGTCAACTTCGACCCGGGCTACGACGACGCACCCGGGAGCGAGAAGGCCCTCGACCTGGGGCCGCACGACATCGACTGGCTCCGGAGCACCACCGGCCTGCCCGTCGTGGTCAAGGGCGTGCTGCGTGGCGACGACGCCGTACGGGCCGTCGACGCCGGTGCCTCGGCCGTATGGGTCTCCAACCACGGGGGAAGGCAGCTCGACGGGGCCGTGAGCACCGCCTCGGCCCTCCCCGGGGTCGTCGCGGCCGTGCACGGTCGCGCCCAGGTGTACGTCGACGGGGGGATTCGCACCGGAATCGACGTCGTCACCGCGCTGGCGCTCGGCGCGGACCACGTGTTCCTGGGACGGCTCCCGCTCTGGGCGCTCGTCGACGGGGAGCACGGGGTGCGCGAGACGCTGTCCGAGCTGCGCGACCAGACCCTCGAGACACTGCGTCTGACTGGGGCGGCGACCGTGCCCGACACCCGGGGTCTCGTGGTCGTCGAGGGCGCAAAGGGCCTCTGACCTGCGCAAACGTCGCTATGGGGCGCGTGTGGCCCGGGTCACGTCAGTCCGATTTGGCGTTCTCCAGGATCTCCCCTAATGTTCTCTTTGTCGCCAGGGAGCGGCGGGGAGCAAGGCCGGTCGGCCGGGCTCCCGGCCCCGAGGTAGACCACGTGCAGGTTCTGCCGGACTCCGGTTGGCTCGCTTTGCGAGAAAGCCAAAGTTCGGGCAAGATCTGCGCCGCAGCACCACATCAGTCTTCGGACCAGACCCCTCACCGGGCGAGGCCGAAGTGCGCATGATGTTTGAGAACTCAACAGTGTGTCATAGTCGACGAATTAGTTTGTTGCTCGTCAATTGATTTTGATGGGTTAGTTTTTTTCGGCAATGATTCTGGCGATAGCTAGTAATCGTTTATTGTCGGGA